>CALOEH010000224.1:0-5166 GCA_942492195.1 uncultured Planctomycetia bacterium
TAAACTCCGGCTCGCAAGCTCGCGAAGTCAAAGCCTTATTGGTTATGTGGCCAATTTACGGTGCGAGTATGTCATCAAGGTGGTCTTTTAGATGCTGTATGGGAGTGACGTTATCGGGAACGGCATCAGCAACATGTGGCGTAATATAGCCGACACGATCAAGACGCACCTCTTCACCGAGCAATGACTCCACAACTAATTCGCTGAACATTTTGCCGGATGGAATTGGTGCGTCAAGGTAAAGGTCGATGTCGACGAATTCACCAGCGTTGTATGCCGTGAGTGTGTAGAGCCAGTTGTCCGCGGAGATAGAGTGCCCGCCCGAATCAAAGTGAAGGCTCAGCAATTCTTTCGGTGGTTTGGCGTGTAGAAAGTGCCAGCGATCAATTTCGGGGGCGGCGTCAACGATGGATCGAGTTAGCGGGAGGTTCTCGCGAATGGTTGGCGAGAACACGAATGTGTAGTCTGGATCATGGTACGGACCAATCTCCCAGTTGATAGGGCTGCCGAGGGTCTTGATGCGCGGACCGACGTTCGTGCGAAGCCAGTTTGCATCGGAACTGTCGTACGCGTTCGTGATTGGATCTACGTTGGACGCGAACCATTGCCAGAAGTCGCGGATTAGCTGCGAGTCTGACATTCGTTCGCGTCCTTTGCTGCATAACGGGTTTGCGGATGTGTTGCCGAGCCGGAAACTCGTCCGTTGTCCGGCCATCAAATCGATTGTACTCGCATTCGCAACATAGCGGTCAAAGGTATGATTCCACTCGACGATGTCGTCCTCTGCCAGCTGCGAAAGCTCGACAACAAGTCGATGGTGCCATTCGTCGGACAAACGCGAATCCGACTGGCACGCTCGTTCGATGATCTGCCAGAACTGATCTTCGGTCATACTCTTACCAGATAACGAATTGCGATCTATCCGGCTCAGGAGGAGACGGATAGATCGTGCGTTGAACTTTGTCGCCCGTGCGACTTGTGTGCATCGCTGATTTTAGTCGTCGCTGGTTAGCTGCGGCAAGCGTTTAGCCGCTGCCGGACGTAGCGTACCAAGGCGGACAAGCCGGCGAGTCCATGATTTCGGACCAGGGGCGTTTGTCGCGAGATTGCAGTAGCGAGTTCACGTCGTACTTGAGCAGCGTCTTGGCCAGCAACGATCGGTTGATTGGGCCGTTGAAAATCCCAAACGTAGGCAAACCGAGAACGGATCACTCATGTGCCGCGAGTCTCCCGCTCGCAGCATCGTCATTGAGTTGCTCAACATCCCCGCCTGCTAATCGCGCGGCTATCGGGCGTCCATCCCTAGCCAGGGGCGTGCGTCGGGGCCGGTGTACTGGGCGCGAGGGCGAATGAGGCGGTTGTTGTCGAGTTGCTCGATCACGTGAGCGCTCCAGCCGACCACACGGCTGACCACAAACAGCGGTGTGTACAAGTCGACCGGCAGGCCGAGGTAGTGATAGACCCTGGCGCTGGGCCAATCGAGATTAGGGGGAAGTTTCTTCTCGCTGCGAACCACCCCTTCGATGATGTCAGCAACCTGCTCCATGGACTCGTTGCCGGACTCTTGGGCCAGGCGTTGGCAGAGCGGTTTGAGGAAAGCGGCACGCGGATCCCCTTCCTTGTAGACGCGATGGCCAAAGCCCATGATCCGCACCTTGTTGGCCAACGCTTCACGGATCCAGCGTTCGGCATCGGCCGGATCGGTGACTTCATTCAAGATATCCATCACGCGTTCGTTCGCGCCGCCATGCAGAGGGCCTTTGAGCGCGCCGATGGCTGCGGTCACCGACGAGTGTAAATCAGAAAGGGTCGAACAGGTCACCCGAGCCGTAAACGCCGAGGCGTTGAACTCGTGCTCGGCGTACATAATCAGGGTGATGTCCATGGCTTTGGTGGCATCTGCCGAGGGACGCTGGCCGTTGAGCAGCCAAAGTACGTTGCCAGCGAAAGAAAGCTCCGGGTCAGGAGCCAGTGGTTGCTGTCCTTGCCGCAGGCGGTGCCTGGCCCCCAACACCATGGGAAGCTGGGCCAGCAGATGCTCACTTTTGCGCAGGTTGGCTTCGTGGCTGTTGTCCGCAACGTCCGGATCCCAATGAGCCAGCAGACTGGCACCTGACCGCATGACGTCCATCATCGAAGCATCCGCCGGAAGCTTGCCGAGCAGGTCCACAATCTCAGGTGCCAAACAGGCGGCCGCGGCCAGACGATTTTGCAGGCCAGAAAGTTGTTCGGCGGTGGGAAGTTCGCCGTAAAGGATCAGGTAAGCCACTTCTTCGAAAGTAGCATGTTCGCCCAACGCCTCGATGGAGTATCCCCGATACTGCAGGCCTCCGGCAATGGTACTGATGGCTGTTTCGCCGGCAATGATGCCTTCGAGTCCTGGACGATAGATCAATTCGTTCAACCTAAACTCTCCCGTTTGCTACACAGACTGAAGTCGCCAGTGGGCATTGTACGGCGACGAAAGCTCTCGGGATAGCAGGAGCGTGAGGGAGCGGCGCGTACGCCCTGAATCAGCCGTTTCACCTGCAACGGAGAAAATCTCAAAATTCCCCAAATGGATCTTCAGCGAAGTTAGAATGGCCGAAATCCCTAAGGCCAACCACCTGGCTTCCTGCGTTCGTTCACTTGTCCCATGAAGGAACTCTTCCCGATGACACGTTTCCCGTTGATGGCACTATTGGCGATCGCCCTGAGCACTGGATTGGCCTCTTCCACCTTGGCCGCTGACGCGCTGGAGATTGGTTCGCGACGAGAATTGTTTGTGGATGATCTTCTCGTAGGCAAGCTCACAGGCGATGCCCAACTGCAACTCGAGCTGCCGAAGCCGGGCGAAGTGGTCTTGAAAACGGACAAACCTTGGGAAGGCAACATCTGTGCCTACTACACCATCTTTCAAGACGGTGACCTGTTCCGCATGTATTACCGCGGGGCACACTTCGACGAGAAGACTGGCAAGACAGCCCATTCCGAAGTCGCCTGTTATGCCGAAAGCACCGATGGCATCCACTGGAAGAAGCCCAAGCTAGGGCTGTTCGATTGGAATGGCTCACGCGACAACAACATTGTCTGGGACGGCATCGGGACACATAACTTCACGCCGTTCAAGGACGAGAATCCCAACTGCCCTGCTGATCAGCGCTACAAAGCCCTGGGGCGCAACCGGGGCAACGTAGCGCGCGGGCTGTACGCCTTTGCGTCGCCGGACGCCATTCATTGGAAACTGATGCAAGACACGCCTGTCATCACCGAAGGCAAGTTTGACTCGCAAAATCTGGCGTTCTG
The DNA here is from genome assembly GCA_942492195.1 of uncultured Planctomycetia bacterium. Classification (GTDB taxonomy): domain Bacteria; phylum Planctomycetota; class Planctomycetia; order Pirellulales; family S012-138; genus CALOEH01. The sequence goes on from CALOEH010000224.1 coordinate 3,286, forward strand.
GGATCCGGTCTTGGGCAAGTATCGTGAGTTCCACCGAGACTACAACACGGTCCGTGATATCAAGACCGGCACCTCAGAGGACTTTCTCACTTGGACCCAACCGGTCTATTTGAAGTACCCCGGCATCGAACCCGAGCATTTGTACACCAACGCCATTCGCAACTACCAACGGGCCCCGCATATCCTGTTGGGCTTTCCCACGCGATACCAGCCCAAGCGCAACAGTCAGGTGGAGCCTACGTTGATGGCCAGCCGAGACGGCCTCACGTTCAAACGTTGGTTGGACCCGGTGATTCCGATCACGGCTCCAGCAGACCGAGATGGCAATCGTTCCAACTACATGGCCTGGGGGATGGTGCAACTGCCCGGCGATGACCAGCTCTCGGTTTATGGCACCGAAGCCTACTACACTGGCAGCGAGAGCCGTTTGCGCCGGTTCACCTATCGCCCTGACGGCTTCGTCGCATTGACCGCTGAGGATGGCGCAGGGGGACTGGTCACCCCGACCATCAAGTTTGCTGGCAAATCGCTGGCACTCAATTATCAGACCGAACCGCAAGGCTGGGTCCGCGTGCAGCTGGAAGACGCGCAGGGTCAGGCCATCGAAGGCTTCGAGTCGACTTCCTGCGAACCGCTCGCGGGTGACGCCATTGATGGTTTGGTCAGCTGGAAGTCTGCTGCCAAACTGGCCAGCCTGGCCGGTAAGCCTGTCCGACTTCGGATCGAATTGAAGAACGCCAAAGTCTATGCGTTTCAATTCCGCGACAAATAGCCGCCAGGCGAGAGCCATCTGGCACCTGGGCGCGGGGCCTTGGTTGAACAACAGACCAGCGAAGCAACATGTCCCGTTTCGGCAAGATGCCGTGGTTTTGCCCCGTTTCAGCTCCTTGATTAAACCGGTTCATTATTCCACAATGATCGGTTTGACGATGTTTCCAGGATGCCTGGTTTGTGGCATCGGACCTTCCTGAATCCAATTTCCATCAAGGGCGACCGCCGTCATGGTGTTTGAGCGAATCGAGCAACTCAAGCAGGAGTACACCGACCAATACGTGGTGGTGGATGAGCAGCGACCTGAATTGACGCGTTTCAAAGGGCATGTAGGGCAGGTTAAGACCGTCAATATGAGCGGTCGAGCGCTGGTGGAGTTCGACGCCTGGAACAACATTGGCTGGTACGATATCGAGCTGGATTTCCTCAAAGTGGTGGACAAACCAGCTCCGAAAGCTGAAGAAACCGCCAAGAAGCCAGCCAAAGCTCCCGCCAAGGCTGCGGCGACGCCAGCGGCTCCCGCTGCCAAGAAGAAGCTGTCACCGTTGGAAATGGCCCGCATGCAGGGTGCGGCCAAGAAGACCGACGCCGGCGCGGCCAAGGCCAAGCCCTCCACGGCAGACATTCTGGCGGCCGCGCGAAGCAAAACAGGGGAGTCAGCCCCCGCTGCCGAAAAGGCCAAGAAGCCGAGCACGGCGGACATTTTGGCGGCCGCCCGAGGGAAGGCACCGGCCGATAGTGGCACTTCCCCAGCCGCGCCGGCCGAGAAGCCTCGAGCGAAGATGAGTACCGCTGACATCCTGGCGGCCGCGCGAGCTAAAAAGTCAGAGTCAGACCCTGCTTCGCCCCCAGCCCAAACTCCCCCCGCACCTGCAGCAGAACCGACTCCGGCCGCAGAAGCAGCTTCCCCTGCCGCACCGAGCGGCGAGAAGCCGAAGCTCAGCACGGCAGACATCTTGGCAGCCGCGCGGGCCAACAAAGCTGAGGCCAATGCGCCAACCCCAGCAGCCACCCCTGCGGAACCAGAACCGGCGGTAGAAACACCTGCGCCCGAGCCTGAATCCACGCCTGAGCCAGAAGCCCCCCCTGCAGCGGCGGCTGAATCCGTGA
>CALOEH010000225.1:0-6484 GCA_942492195.1 uncultured Planctomycetia bacterium
TTGTTGGGAGGAAATGGTTCCTTCGGAAAGGTCGCCAACGGCCAAACGCCTGACCTTGTTGGAATTGTAGCACGCACAGCGTGTAGGCTTGCCAGTACCTCCCAACCCTGCGAAAACGGTGTCATGCCGGTACTGCGCCTCCATTGTTGGGAATCTTGACCATGAAACTCGGTTTGATCAATTCCGCTTGGGTTCAGGCAGGGCAAGATGTTTGCTACGGCCTGCAGAAGACCAAGGCCATTGGGTTTGACAGCGTGGACATCTTTGCCGACCCGCTGGACATCGACGTCCGCGAGCGGCGAACCATCAAGGACGAGTGCGACCGGCTAGAACTCCCCATCATTTCCATCGCTTGCGTGGCGGTCGGGTTGATCGACTTCAACCCGAGTGTTCGCCGGTTCCATCTCGACCGCGTGAAGGCGTATCTTGACCTGGCCTACGAATATCAGGCCCAGAACCTGCTGCTGGTGATCGGGGAATACATTTGGAATCAGGAAGTGATCCCCCTGAGCAACAATGGGCGGATGGTGTTACGGCACTTCAAGCAACTAGGAGCGTACGCCGAAAGCCTGGGCTGCAGATTGCCTTGGAACTCGAACCGTTCAAGCTTTCGCTGATCCGAGATGTCGAGACCATGGTCCGCTTCCTGGATGATGTGGGACATCCTAGCGTGTTGGCCAACCTGGATATCTCGCACCTGGTCCTCTCCCAAGTACCGGCCAGCGAGATTCGGCGTCTGGCAGGGCGTGTGGCACATGTGCATATTTCTGACTGCGACGGCGTCCGCCATGGCGACTTGCCGCCGGGACGGGGCGTGGTGGATTTTGCCCCCTATCTTGAAGAGATCCGTCAGCTTGAGATCCCAGGGGCCATCTCGGTCGAACTGGAATACTCGCCTGAACCCGACCGAATCGAAGAGTGGGTGACCGAAGCCTATCGCGAAACGGCCAAGCTGCTGCAAGCCCGCAGGGTTGCGGGCGTGAACCGTAGCAACAAATCAAAGGCCTTGCTCAAGTCGGCGGACCCTCGTCACTGTTCTTGGTTGGCCTCCGGTGCTGCTGGAATATCTCGATCCGCTGCTTCATCTCGCGTTCTTTATCGCCAGCAATCTTGCGGTCAGCATCGGTAAGATTGTCGACGGTGAATTCGCAGTCGTAAGGGGCATTCAGGATGCCAGATTCGTCAAGTTCTTCCAGTTGGCCCAAGCGGACGGTCGCCATCATCGGCTGCTCTCTCAGCCAATGCTCGAGCTTGTTCCGATCATGGATTCCAAGCGGTGCCGCTTCACGCCAAATTGTGCCGTACGTATGGACGCCCCCTCCAAGACTGCCGAAATAACTTTCGAGACCCTCCTGACTGACCAACTCACGCAGCGCCTGGGCAATTGCTTCCATTCGGCCGGACGGGTTGGCGTACATGCCATAACGAATTGAGAACTGGAAAACAGGTTGCCGGAACGCCATGCCTTCACACTGCTAATCTATCGAAAGTCCTCATTGACCATTGCCCAACGAGGCGAGATCGAACGCGATCGGGTTGAAACTTGATTGTTCGGTGAGGGGGTCCGATTTGCAAGTGTCCTCCGAACGACGAGTACACGGTAAGATGTGCCGTTTGGTCGCCGACTTCACCCGCGATGATTGCCGATGTCTCACATTCCAAGAGTTATTCATTCGCTGCAAGAACTTCACGACGCCCGGCGCGATCTGGCTCAGGCTGGGAAACGGGTCGGGGTGGTGCCGACCATGGGGGCTTTGCACGCCGGACATTTGAGCCTGGTTGCTGCTTCGTGCGCAGCCTGCGATGCCACGCTGGTGACGCTGTTCGTCAACCCAACCCAGTTCGGCCCTCACGAGGATTTTGAGAAGTATCCCCGCACGCTGGACGCTGACCTTCAGGCACTTTCTCCCTACCCTGTGGATTTGGTGTTCGCCCCCACCGCGGCCGAGATGTATCCCGCCGGTTTTGAAACGAACGTGCAAGTGGGAGGAGTCACCGAACTGTTGGAAGGGGCTCGGCGGCCAGGGCACTTTGATGGCGTGGCGACCGTGGTTCTCAAGCTGTTGAATCTGACACGGCCGGATGTCGCTTACTTTGGGCAGAAGGACTATCAGCAAACGTTGGTAGTGCGGCGGATGGTGGCAGACCTCAATCTGCCGGTGGAGGTTTGCATTTGCCCTATTGTTCGTGAGCCCGACGGCTTGGCGATGAGCAGCCGCAACGTGTATTTGACGGAAGTGCAGCGCCAGTTGGCGTTGGTACTTTCGCAGAGCTTGCAGCATTGTCAGGCAATGGTGTCCGCCGGAGAACGCAGCGCGGCGCAACTGATCGCCACGGCCGAATCCCGATTCGCCAACACTCCGGACGTGGAGCTAGAATACTTCACACTGGTCAACCCTGAGACGCTCCTGCCTGTGGAGACATTGGATCAGCCGGCCATCGCCTTGACCGCTGCCCAAGTAGGGCAGACCCGGTTGATTGATAACCTGCGAATTAGCGATTGACGGCCTACGGCGGCAGAATTTCGTTGGTGCATTTCGTAGAACTTCGTACAAACAGCGGACACCTGCGGTTTCTTTCTCTCAAGCGAGCAGTGTTGGATGACGCCTCCTGACGTTGGCGCGGCCCCGCCGTATTTTGATGTCCTGTTCTCCTTGCTCGGGGCACGGGATGCCGAAACCGAAGCGGCATTCGGACGCCACATCCACTGGGGATACTGGGAAGATCCCGCAGCCGCCGACGGCACCGCCAACGATTTCGGACAGGCGGCCGAAAACCTCTGCCGTGAGATGTTCGAACATGCCCAACTCGCGGCAGGGCAGCGGGTGGTGGACGTTGGCTGCGGTTTTGGCGGAACACTCGACAGCCTTGCCCAACACGTACCAGGTCTGCACCGTGTCGGCGTGAACATTGATCACCGTCAGCTTCGCCGAGGCAAAGAGTGTTTTTCGCCAGCAGGGGTGCCAGGTTCGCTGGCGTTTCTCCAAGCAGACGCTTGCCGACTACCGCTCGAATCTGCCAGTTGCGATGCGGCATTTGCCGTGGAGTGCCTGTTCCACATCGACCGAAAAACCTGTCTTGCCGAACTGGGAAGAGTGCTGAAACCGGGAGCTCGCCTGGTGCTTTCCGACTTCCTTCCTCCTCTCGAACGCCTGCACCTGCTGGAACATTTCAACCCCGCCGATGACGAGGCTACCGTGCAAACCTATGGGCGAATTAACGTACTCGCCCCGCTGGAACAGTATGACGCCTGGGCCATGGAGGCTGGATTCTGCCGGATCGCCGAGCGCGACATCACGCCGCATACCATGCCTACCTATCCTTATCTCCGCCGGCACATGCAAGCCTGGCAAGACCCTGAGCAAGCGAGGCAGTTTGACGCGGCGACTTCGGCCCTGGAGTTTGCCAGTCGGGCGGGACTGCTCAAGTACACACTCTTGGCATACGAGAAAACTTCCCGCTGAGGGCTCGTTCTGGCTTAGTCCCGATCTCGGCTGGCTGGCTCCAGCACAGGCTGTTGGTTCAGGGCGGCAAGGACACGGTCGTACCTTTGCTGGGCATCTTGGCGATCCAGCACTTCGTCAAAGTGCGACAGGCAACTGCGTTGCACCATCTCGGCGTGCCGCCGGATTGCCTTGTGGTCCTCAAGCCTGCGGACCGATCCGGCAATCACCACCAGGCATTCGAGCAGCCTCAGGCCTACCGCTGGCAATCCTTGGGCGGCTTGCCGAATCTGATTGAAAGCCGCGTCTGCCACCGCTGCAAACGAGCGTGCCTCGGCAATCACGCGGATCTTTTGATCTTCGTCACAGCGAATGGCGTGTGGAATCTCGCGCCCTGCTAGCCGGCTCAATGATGCGGAGAACCGATCGATGCAGGTGATCGCCGTGAACGGATCGTTGATCCCCGGCGAGAGTGCCCGGACGGCTACCTCCACCAGTTCGTTGACCGCGCATTCGATATCTTGCCGTGGAGTGCGAAGCTGCCCCGCCACACAGGCCGCATTGATGGCAACGTCCAGCTTGTCGATTTGATCCTGGTCGGTGGCACGCCAAAGTTGGGCCAGCGGTTGCCGGCGAATCACGAAATCTCCCGGGCGGACCAATACCCGGACCACGGTATCAGACGCCTTAACCGCGTGCATCAGAGCATCGGCATCGACGGCCAACAAGTAACCTTCGTGACGAGATTTGATCACGGCGAAGTCTTCGCCGAGATTCGCCACGGCGGCCTTGACATCGTCAGGAAGCGTCCCGTCGAAATCTCCAGCCTCTGGCCGTTCGCCAATCGACTGCGGATAAATGGCTTCGATGGCTTCGTCCAGTTCGGCACCCACATGCTCCACCACGTTTTGGGCCTGAATACTCTCGGCCACGCTATGGATGAAAAAGAACACCATCCCCAGGCTGGCAATCGCCGCAGCCATGCCGATGATGACGGAGACATGGGGAACGAAGCCATTCTCAATGTCAACCGACTTCTGCACGAGCAGGCAATAGACCACGCTGGCAAAGATGGTGCCCAATGCCATCTGCGTGGCGTTGGTGGTCATAAAATTCCGCAGCAAGCGCGAACCGAACTGCGATGTGGTCTGCGTCAACGCGACCACCGTCATGCTCAGCACCACGCAGGCCACTGTGATCAGGGTGGTGGAGATCCAACTCAAGGTCGCCTGGGCGGACTCCGCCGAGGCGTGAAACCACTGCCGCTCGGCATCTGTCCAGTCTGCCAATCGCTGATCCAACCAAGGAGTCAGCAATGCCAAGAGCAAGCCCACCATCGTCATCAACGAAGGCACAAACCATAAGCTTGTCCGAAACGAGTCCCAAATGCTTCTAATTCGAGCGGGCGTGATTTGTGGAAAACGCAACGGAGAACGCCTCGTTTGGCAAGTGCAGTCATGAGTGCCCTGGTGGACCAGACATCACATAGTATTCGGAAACTGCATTAGGACAAGCAGTGTACTCGCCCGCTCAAGTTGGCCGGGAGAATCAATGCTCACGAAAACTTGGATGCTCAGCGTCTCCTGCGGCCAGGATGTAGGCCAGCAGATCAAGCATCTGTTCGGCAGTGAGGGTGTCGAGCAAACCCTGTGGCATAATCGAAACCGTACTTTTGTGATGTTCGGCAATCTCCTCCTTGGCAACCTCGACCACTTCGCTTGGTTTGAGCGGATTGGCAGCCAGGCGAATCTGACTGGAGCGAAAATCCCTGGATGGCACAATCCGGCCGGTCAGCACCCGACCATCTTCGGTGACCAGCAAATCCGTGCGGTACTTTTCGGCAACCACCAACGAAGGACTCAGCACAGATTCCAACAAGTTCCGCGGCGTGTAACGAGAGCGGGCACTCGTAAGGTCCGGCCCCAGCACTGCCCCTTTTCCGCCTAAGCGGTGGCAACGTGCACACTGTGCCGCGGCAAACATCTCTTTTCCTTGGGCAAAATCCCGTCCTTTCGCCACTTCATGTAGTCGCTCGCTCATGTCTGCCAGCGTCCACTTCTGCACGAAAGGGCGACGCACGTCGAGCTCGACGTCAGCCGTCGGGCGATTCCAAGCTTGTACCCACCGCGGACGCTCATCAACGGCGAGTTGTTTCAGGGCGTCTTGCCGAATCTGGTCGGCGAAGCCTGGCATCCCATCTCCTCCCACGTAGCCATCCATCTCACCGAGCAGCGTGAGATACTCTTCACGTAATGCCGGAGTCCATCCTTCCGTGGCGTTGCGAAGCACGAAGAGATACTGCATTCGCTCCGCTTGCGAACTCACCACCCTCAATTGCTGCATCGACCTCGGCACCAACTGCGGCGAGTCAAGCTCCAGTAGCAACGCGGCCAACTGCCGATTCACGGACTCCACCAAATGAGGGTACAACGGTTCGAGCTGTGGCAAGATGGCAGCGAACGCGTCCTGCTGATTCTCACCCGACCGGTCGCTGCAAACCTGTAGGGCATGCAGCGCCTGAGCCAAGGTGCCAGGCGTCAGTTCGGCAAACTCGAGTGCTTCGAGCCGCGCCAAGATTTTGGCAGCCAACGCGGCATCGGCAGATTGGGCCAGCGCCATCAACGCCACGCATTGAATCGGGTCATTCGACTCATCCAGCGCTTTCGCTTGCCACGCGACAAGCGGTTGATGTTCGATTGCAATCCTTGCCCCATACCGTATCGCCGGATCTGCAGAAGCCAGCTGCGGCCAGGCTTTCTCAATGATGCGTGCCGTACGCTTTCCATGCTCCGCCTGTTGTAGGCTTTGGAGCGCGTGTCGCTGACCGCTGACCTGAGCGGCATAGGCAGTCCGCCGCGTTCGCTGCACGGCTGCTTCAGCTGGAAGTTTGCTAACTTCAGCAGGCTTCTTAGCTGTCACGCGGTACAAGGCCGAATGGGTTTGCGACCCCCGGTGGCCAGGTACATGGCACCGTCGGGGCCGAAATCCAAGTCGGTCACATTCAGCGGCCGACCCTTGAGAAACGTCTCGGGAACCAGTCG
>CALOEH010000226.1:0-32859 GCA_942492195.1 uncultured Planctomycetia bacterium
TCGGGATCGATCCGCTCTTGCCGAGAACCACGGATCCGCTCGAGCAGAAGCTTGATCTGATGCTCCAGGGTGGAGATGCTGCGGTCTTTCTCTGCCAGCGTTTGCACGAACTGCTGGGCCACCGCCGCATGCTGGGCTTGAGCTTGCGCGAGTCCGGCTTGCGCTGCGGCTAACTGTTCTTTGAGCCGCTGGTTCTCGCGTTGCAATTCCGTTGCGTTCTTCATACGGCTTAGACGCTTGATGATAGATCAGAGTTCCATTCAACGATCATATATATCTACAAAAAAAGAAGCACGCCGGCAACCATCATAAACGATCACCGGCGCGCTTATACCGCGAATATCTCTATTCTTCAACTGGCGAGCGTATCGCTGCGCCGTTGCACGTTGCTGTAGTCGATGCCGCGTAGCAACATGGTCAGTTCCTCGCTGCGGATTTCGGCGGACTGCTGATCGTCCGCAATACATGGCATTTGAAACGTGCCTTGCTCCAACCGCCGATACCAAATCGCCAGACCGTCGCCGTCCCAGTAGAGAATCTTCAACTTGTCGCGGCGGCGATTGACGAACAGAAACAAATGTCCGCAGAGCGGATCTTGCTCAAGCACTCCCGACACGATGCCTTGCAAGCCGTCAAAGCCTTCGCATGTCCGTGGCACCCGCGGCGACGAAGATCCGAGTGCCTGTGGCAATGCTCAACATGACGGCCGCTCCTTCGCGGCAGGGCAGCGGACGATGACCTCGAGCAAGCGCGCAATGGCCTCCGGCATCGTATGCTGGTCGAACCGCAACGTGTAGCCGCCCGGCGTGCAAATCTCCAGCGGCACCTTCACCTCGTCGTTGATCGGCGGGACTTCCACGCACTTCGAGGCCAATGACCTCAACAGGAATCAGCCGTCCGTTGCTTTCCCGGCATCCCGCCATGCTCCCAGCACCACGCTTTTGCAACTCTTTGCGCCAAGCGTAGAACGAGGGCTCCGAGATCGCTTTCTGCCGACAGAACGCTCGAACGCCCAATCCGCTTCGCCGCTGCTGCTCCACCAACAACCGCCACAACTCTTCCTTGCTTGCCGACCGCTTCGATCTTGCCATCATCACACTCCCTGGGTTGAGGAAACGAAATCCTCCAACCTAACCCACCAGGGAAGATGCGGTTCACCGTACGCTCACGTCCAAACGACACTGGCAGAGCCAGTGCCACCCAAAAATACAATGTTTCGGCAGTGCCATCCCGCCGAGTGAACGGTACGCACAGCGTACCCTACTCTGCTGATCTAATTGGCGTTGCATGATTCTGGGACAAAGTTCCAATCGGGTGCCACAGTGCTCCCGCAAACAGGTACGCACAGCGTACCCTACTCAGCTTGGCCGTGGGTGTCAGTTGAACTCACTACGCCCGCATGACTTCTATTCCAGGCCCAACGCACTTCCTGTTGAAGTTCTCGCCTTCAACTGACCACCTGAATACGGATTCCGACTCGCCATCATTCACGAAGAGAACAAGTGAATCACCTTCACAAAACGGAACATTCCATTCCGCTTCAATGCCTGCTGCGAGAGACTGGGGAAGTGTGTCATCTATCACAAAGCACGAACTTGGCATTGCCTGACGTATGAAGGCGAGCAATGCTTCCTTATCCGATTTAGGCGTTATGTGTGAAACACATTCTGCAACATCGCCTTCACTGGCACACACCACGGAACCAACTGCGAAATTCGCGATTGAAATTCGGTCCTCAGGCCAAACACCGACTGTCTTAAAAGTGTGTAATTCCGAATTTCCCATTTTCATGAAAGATACAAATACTACACTGCTGCCGACGGCTCTTGAAGCCAATTTCTCAATTTCCATTACCGCACTCCCGGATACAGATACTCGATTAGTCTGCCAACCTCAGTAAATCCACCTTCTCGATACGCGTTGAAGAGTCGTCCACGCCCGATTGCAAACTCGAACTCCAATTGTTGTGCAAAAGCTCGAAACTCACCACGGCGAAGCGTGAAGCGGGAGAGCTTTTCGGCAAGGTCATCTATAACTTGCCGTGACTCATGAACGATCGTACTCGCTAGCTCATCGATCTTTCCATTGGCAACCAGCTTTGAATTTACAAGGATTTTATTGCTTCCTTCGATATACCGCCCAGCGACATTGGAAGGAAGATTTGCGTATTCAAGATGAAGAGTCTTTGCACGCAGCTGCGCTGCTAGCTCACGGGAATAATCCGTTCCAGATTCGAGTACATCTATGACCTGCTGGCGAGTGCCAACTTTTTGCGCTCTCGTCAGCCCGCTGAGGTAGTCTACAATCTTTCCACCGTTCCCACTACGACTGACCGCATCCCACCAGCCGACGACGATCTCTCCTGTCTTCGCTCCGAAATTTGTGTTGGCGGCCCGGGAGAGGCCTTTGCCGATGACGGTCCCTGCGAGCTCCCCAAAGACGTTGGAGACGGCATTGACCACCAGCGACGTGCCCAAGCTCTTGTCCAGGATCGCCACATCATATGCTGTATCGGTAACCGTTTCATGGGTGTTGCGTACCAGGAATCGCCCGACGATACCCAACATGCTACCAGTCCCGCCCCCCCTGAAGAACCCGCCGGAGGCCACGTTTCCGACAAAGTGCTTGGTAAACACCTGGAACGCGTTGAAGTCTTCAATGTCCTTCTCCGTGCCGAATATGCGAATGCCGACGTATTCGGAAGCGGTCTCAAGGCCGGAGACCGCGACGAATCCGGCAACCATTCTGGTGGTCACCACCGTGCTGCCTGCGGCCGAGATGCCCAGGTAGCCAAGTATCCCGAGTCCTCCCGCCGAAGTGGCGGCCGTGACCGCAACGTGGGCACCGAAGTTGCTGCCGGACTCTGCCCAGGTCCCGGTGACGCCGGTCGAATCGAAGAGGTAGTTGCGAGCGTTGTGTATTCCGTCGATCTTCCCTAAAGTGGCCGTATCAAGAATGTTGAGAAAGCCGCCAAACTGTCCCATCCAGGCAGCGACGTATACGTCCTTCGCTAGAACAGCCTTGTCGTAGCCCCAGGAAGTGGCACCAGGGTTGTCACGCACGTGCAGCGCGACGAAGTGCGAGCGAATGGCTTCGATGCGCGGCTTGGACGTGTCAGTTGCCAGGTCCTCGCCGTGGATGGTTTCCCAGTTGGCAAGCAGGCTGGTTAGTTCTGTTAGCGAATTGAATCAACACGGCCCATAAGCCACTGGCATCTTGATGCCCCGCGCAAGGCGGTTAAGCGCGAACGAGTGCTAGCAGTCACCCTCCCCGGTGGTACGAACCGCAGACTCTCGCAATCCGCACAAACGACAAGCTCGATCAAGGGGCGAAAACCCTGCACTCAACGGCAGAACGACCGGAGTGAGGTTCGCCGCAGTGCCGATACTTGCTGATGAGTCCATAGCCTCACTCGTTGGAACAGATAAGAGTTGGGCACGAGTTGCGAACTCTGGCAAACGGCACCTTTGGGCCGGCGGAGGACGCTTCAAGACACTTCGCTACGATTAGGGAGAGCAAGGATGCGTCTAACTGGCTGGCTAACTGCGGTGATGCTCTGCGGCCTGCTTGTGGCCGAAGCGCAGGCCGAAAACTGGTTCACGCGCATCTTCACGAGCGTTCCTCGCGATTTCCATCGCAACAATGCCTGGCCAGAACCGTTTGTCTTCAAAGACGAAGATGCCGCTAGGGCACCCTTCGCCGTGATGATTCAGAACGGTTGGCGTCGGCAGAATACGCTCGGCCCTGAACACTTCGATCCGCGCACGGGTCAACTCAACGATGCCGGACGTCTCCGCGTCGAGTGGATTGCAACCCGTGCGCCCGAACAGCACCGGATGATCTTCGTCCAAGGTACTGGCGATCCGGAAGTGACGCATCTGCGGATGAACAACGTCCGTACGGTCTCGGCACAGATGTCGCCAACACGACCTGCCGACGTGATGGAAACCGAAACCTCACCAGCTGGCTGGCCTGCGGATTACATCGACTCCATCTACCGCAAGAGCTACGAGACCATTCCGGCTCCCAGACTCCCCGAAGCTTCGACGATTGACGGATCTTAGTCACCGCCGGTTTCGGCGGCACGGATAACTTCAAAGAAGCAACAAGCCCTGGGGAAACCGAGGGCTCGTTGGCGTTATCCGTTTGTCGGCAGCGCGCCGAGTTAGGCCAGTGCTTCGCGGATGACTTCGCCTTCGACCAGTGGCAGCGGACGGCCGAGGTTGTCCGTCAAGGTGCGATGGTGGTCGATGCCCAGCAAGTGATAGATGGTGGCCAGTAGGTCCTTGGGGCTGATGGGGCGGTCTGCCACATCGCTGCCATGGCGATCCGAGGCACCAATCACATTGCCGCGGGTGGTGCCACCGCCGGCCACAAGCGACGTGTACACGCGCGACCAATGATCGCGCCCGCCACCTAGGTCTTTGTTGAGCTTGGGAGTTCGCCCATGCTCGCTGGTGCAAACAACCAGCGTATCATCCAGCAAGCCGCGCTGTTCGAGATCGGTGAGTAAACCAAACCAGGCCTGATCCAGCCCGGGGCAAAGCTCCTTCTCCATCCGCTCGTAATGGTTCTTGTGCGTATCCCAGGCACTTCCGGCCAGGCCGAACTCATCCCAGAAAACGGTAATCACGCGCCCACCCGCCTCGACCAAACGCCGCGCGGCAAGGCAAGATTGACCGAACAACGTATCGCCATAAAGAGCACGAACATTCGCTTTCTCGCGGCGAATATCCAGCGCCTGTCGCAGGCCGTCGCTTTGCAGTAAATCGTACGCCATGGCACGTTGGCGATTGAGGGCCACTCCAGCAGCCGAGGCATCCAGGTTCCGCCGCACGGCCTCAAACTGTTGCAACAGGCTCCGTCGGCCGTTGAGGCGGTCAAGCGTAAGTTCTGGCAACAGGTCCGTGGCGGCAGGAATCACAAAGTGCGTGTTGTCATCGCAACCAATATAGGGGTCGTTGCCGTCAAAGACCTTCGCCCCTAGTTTCTTGGTAATGCCGCGGGTGGCCTTACCGCGCCACTCCGTCCACACCGGATTGTGCTGGGCTCCCAGGAATGCCGCATACGGTCCTGCTCGGTGGGTCTCGCCGGTTCGTTGCGTGCTGAATGGGAACGGCAGCGCCAGATTCTGCGGAACCGCTTGCGATGCCGCAGCCGCGCGGGCGTCGAGCGTGTCCATGTAGTCCACCACCGAACCAATGAACGGCCAGTGCCGTGGATCGGTGGGGTTGAGTTCCATCGGCACGTCGATGGCTGGAACCCCGGTCAGTGCGTAAGCCACGCCATGCAGCGGATAGGGGTGCGTCATCGAGCGGAGCACCGTGGTGCGGTCCAGCACCTTGGCCAGATTCGGCAACAATTCGCAGGCACCGCAACCTGGCAAGCTGGAATCAATGGTCCCCAGCGTCCCGCGGATTTCGACCGGGGCATCTGGTTTGGGGTCCACAAACTCCAGTTGGCTGGGTGAACCATACAGGTGCAGCAAAATCACGCTTTTGGCTTTTCCGAACGAACGTGGTCGGTCGGAAGCGGCTGCCAGCGACGCAGCCGAGTTCCCCATACCCAAGCTAGCCATGCCAAGGCCGGTCATGCGCAGCATGTCTCGGCGCGAGACACCTCCGCACAAGGTACGCTGCGATCCCAAGATGCGCAACATTCGCGTTACCTTCAAAAGGATGAGGACAAAAGGGGAACGAGGCCACACATTGACGCAGTAGCGACAATTGATACGTTACCAGAACCAGCGATCAGAAACAAATTCAACTGAGCGATTCAGGCCCAACAACTTCGACTTTCCCTTATTACCTGCGCGGTATTTGCCATGTCTCCCAATCATTCTCCCCTGGAACTTGTACTCACCGGCGGGACGGTGGTTGATCCGGCCCAGGGCATCAACGCTCGACGCGACGTGGGCATCCGGCATGGACGAATCGCCGCCGTTTGGGACCCCAATGGCGGCCCTCCCGCTGACCTGACCCCTCAAACCCGCAACGTCGATGTCTCGGGGGCCTACGTGGTGCCAGGGTTGATTGACATGCACGTGCATGTCTTCCCAGGCGTTAGCCACTATGGCGTGGATCCGGATACCACTTGCCTGGCGCGGGGCGTCACCACCGTGCTGGACTTTGGCACCGCCGGCAGTTTGACCTTCAATGGGTTTCGCCGGTTTGTGATCGATCCGGCCCAGACGCGGGTCCAGGCGTTGATTCATATCTGTGGATTAGGCATGCTCAGCGGCCGCGAAACCAAGCCGTCGCTGGGCGAACTGGCCGACCTCCGCTATCTCGATGTGCAGGGACTTTGTGATGCGGTAACTCGCCATCGTGATGTGATCTCAGGCATCAAGATTCGCTTGAGCGATTACCTGGCCAACGACGGTGAAAACGAAGGGCCAGGTTTGGAACTTGCCCGCGAGGCGGCCGACGCGACCGGCTTGCCGCTGGTGGCCCATACTCCCAGTTCCAGTTTGAGCATGGAACACATTGTTTCTCGGATGCGCAGCGGCGACGTGCTGACGCACTGCTTCCATGGCCGGAAGTGCGGTATCGTCACGTATCCCGCCTCGGGACCGCCGAAACTACTGCCAGCCGTTCGCGATGCCTTGGATGCCGGACTCCTGCTGGATGTCGGACATGGCTGGGGAAGCTTGTCGTTCGAAGTGGCCAGAGCGATGCTTGAAGTCGGCGTGCTGCCTCACTTCATCAGCAGTGACCTGCACTATTACAACGTGCATGGCCCGGTGTTCGACCTGTTGACCACGCTCGATAAATTCTTGCACTTGGGCATGCCGCTGGAAGATGTCATTGCCAGGGCCACCAGCATCCCTGCCAGATTCCTGAACTTCGCTGGCGAACTCGGCACGCTAGCCCCAGGAGCCAGGGCAGACATCACGGTGCTGGATCTCCAAACCGGCGAGTTTCCGTTGACCGATACCGAAGGGGTCACCGAAACCGGTCGGCAACGCCTGGAGCTACGCTGTGTCTTCAAAGATGGTCGCCAGGCGGCGCAGCTTCCGCGTCCACGGTACATGGACCCGGCGGCGATTTCGTCCGTACCTTCGCCACACGAAGAGGAGTCCAGCGCACGTTAATCTCTCGGCGCGGTCAGGCCGCGCCGAGAGAACAAAACCATCAACGTCCCATGTTACTTGGACTTTTCACTTGGCTTGGCATAGCTCAACGCCAGCAAGGCGTAGCCGGTGACCAGGTTCGAATCCCCTTCGAGCCAGCGCTCGTTCTCGGAGTTGATCCAACTACCGTTCTTCTGCTGGCGAGATGCCAGTTCGCGGATCAATTCACTCCGCCAGTTGTGCTTCTTGCCGTCAGCATCTTCGAACTCATCGATCCCGGTCGCGTCCAGGGCTTTGGCAAAGGTGTGGTAGTAGTAGTACAACCCGGCAGTGCCCATTCCAGGGTTGGCGTCCAGGTCGTAATGTTTGCCGATCCACTCCAACGCCGCCTTGACGCGAGGATCGTCGGGTCCGACGCCGGCAAAGATCATGCTCTTGAGACCTGCGTAGGTCATCGACCCATAACTGCGGAGCCCGCCGTCGGCGGTTTCGCCGGCCTGGCTGGATCCGCCGGCACCAATGGTGTAGTAAAACCCGCCGTCGGGGTTCTTGGCGGCAAACGGAGTGGTGTTGGCTTCGGTCTCAAGGTTCTGACAGCGGGAGACAAAGATCAGTGCGCGCTGTAGGGCTTCGTCGTTCTCGTCCGCACCGCCTGCCTTCAAGGCTTCGATCAAGAACTGGGTGTTCGACAGGTCAGGCCGTTTGTGGCGACCGTAGCCAGCCCCACCGAAATTGAAGTCGGACTTGTCCACCGAGCCATCAGCGCCCCATTGCAGCCCACGGACGAACTTCTCCGCTTTTTCCAAAGTCTTGGTGTAACGGCCATCTTGATTGGCTTCAGTGAAACATAGGATGGCCAGGCAGGTCTCGTAGTTCCGATGACTCGAGCCTTCTTGATGAATCGCTCCGCTGTCGTGCTTGAACTGTTCGATGTACTTCAAAGCTTTGGCAACATCCGGATCATTGACGGTCCGCCCGTTTCGCAACAACGCCGTGGTGACCAAAGCCGTCACGGCGGGTCCCACCTGGCTGCTATAAGAACCGTCTGCCGCTTGGGCCTGGTTCGTCAAATACTGCGTGCCGCGGGCAACCACCTGCTCGTACAACTCGGCATCGGTGGGCTCGGCAGCAGATATCGGCAAGACCGTCCAACTGGCAACCAGCGTGGCGGCGACAATCAACGACAACTTCATGGGTGAATCCTCTTCCTAGAAAAAACGGTGTTCCTCAAGGGGACGTGTCAGTTGAGAAACGTTCGCAATCATTGTTCGGGAGACGCCATCGGTCGAGTACGAACTGACGGCGGAATTCAGGACCTAGAACTCCCTTTGATGTGACAGGTGCCTTGCAGCGGGGACAATCGAGCGTCGCCCGCAGCTTTCCGCCAACCGGGTGTGGATGTGCTTTGGCTGTGCCGTGGTTGCTGCAAATATATCACCGTTTTGCCGGGGTAGGTGTTGCCGGTACAAAGTTGTGACACAAGGAGCCACCGCTAGAAGCAACTGCCGCGCCAAAACGCATAATTGATACTACTAGCACGAGCGTAGCAGGTTAGCAATCACGCTCAGAAAAGCTTGGCGTACGGCATGGCGAAAAAACCGTCAAGAGCGGCGAAATAACCACCGCATCCCGTCGGCAATCGAGGTCGAAATTGACTGCCGACTCGTGGTTCCCCTCCACGGGAAGCCGAAGAGACAACTTCTGGGATGACTCCTCTTCCTAAAATTGTAGGGAGCCGGTGACGTGGGGAAAAGGATCGGCTGGATATTTCCACAATTGCAAACTGTGGAAAGGCGCACGCAGTCGAACGCCTGAACCCTGGAGTTCCTACTTAAAGATGGCCAGGATCTCTTGCTCTCCCATGATCAGGAGCTTCTCGCCATCAACGGATACTCCGGTCCCCGAGTAGCTACGGTAGAGTACCCGGTCACCTTCGTTCACGTGGTGCGCAGCACGACCCCCGTTCGCCAACAGCACGCCATCTCCCACGGAGAGCACGCGCCCTTGATGAGGCTTCTCTTGAGCAGCCTCGGGAAGCACGATTCCACCAGCGGTGGTTTCTTCGGCAGGCAGGGGCTGGATCACCACGTTATCGCCAATTGGCACAACCTTCATAGGAGTCTCCTCCGACGACAGCACAATCGCTTCAGTCAATGAGTAGCGAATGGATCATCTCGGCAATTCTTGCACGCGGTTGCCCTGCCATCAAGGGAGTGCTAGCAATGACAGCACTTTTTAATCTAATTCCTTTGGGGGATTAGGATTCTGACGGAATCCACGTAAACCGCGGGTGGAGCATAGGTTGGTGCCCGATTGTGACCCCACGATCAACCCACCAAAACTCACTTGGCCAGGGACCGACACGGCAAAACCCGGCGGTGTCTTCCAAGCGATGCGCAAGCTATTTCGTCTTGACGGGCAACTGATCAATCTTGGCAGCGAGGATGAAATCGTTCTCGGAGAGCCCATCGATGGCATGCGTCCAAAGTTCGATGGCCACATTGCGATAGCCTACCAGGTGAAGATCCGGGTGATGGCCATCTGCTTCGGCGACCTGAGCCACCTGATTAAAGAAGTCCAAACCGGCCATGAAGTGCTTGACGGTCCACTCTTTGCGAATCCGTTTGCCGTCGGCCGTGAGCGTCCAACCGGGCAACTGCTCCAATTGCGCGACAGCTTCTTCGCGCGTCGAGGGCTCAACGCCTCCTTCGCACGGCTTGCACTTCTTCTCACTGAGTTGCTGAACGGATTGAGTCTGCATGTCTGCCGCTCCTGGTCAAAGGAAAGTCCCGACATGGCTTACGTGAAATTTCTACCGGCACAGCTCAGCTAGGCAGAGTCGCCGGCGATTTCGGCCATCGCCTCGTCGGGAATATCGTAATTGGCCGAAACACTTTGCACGTCGTCGTGATCGTCCAGCAGCTCCATCAGCTTGAGAACCCGCCGGGCGGTGTCGGTATCCAGCTCAACCGTGGAGTTGGGAATTCGTGCAATCTGCTTGGCTTCAACGTTGATCGCCGCGTCTTCGAGCGCGGTGGCCACTTGTTGGAAATCGCTGGGGTCAGAGGTGACTTCGTAGTTCTCGTCCGCGCGACGGACGTCGTCCGCTCCCGCTTCGAGACAGATCTCCATCAGCTTTTCTTCTTGAATGCTATCGGCAGGCACGAGGAACAGGCCTTTGCGATCGAAGAGGTAATTCACACAACCGGTGGCACCGAGATTGCCTCCGTTCATCTCGAACATCTTGCGAACTTCTGGTGCCGTGCGATTGCGATTATCCGTAAGGATTTCGCAAAGAATCGCGACACCACCAGGGCCGTACCCTTCGTAGAGAACCTCTTCGAGATTGCCGCCGTCAAGCTCGCCGGTCCCTTTCTTGATGGCCTTGGAGATATTGTCTTTGGGCATGCTGGCCGCGCGGGCGTCGTCAATCGCGTAGCGCAATCGCAGATTCATGACGGGGTCTCCCCCGCCGCTGCGCGCGGCCACAATGATGGCGTTGGAGAGTTTGCTCCAAAACTTGCCGCGCTTGGCATCAATCACGGCTTTTTTATGTTTGATGCCAGCCCAGTGGGAATGGCCTGCCATATCCGCCTCGCTCCTGTCAGAACCGTAACGACTGTTGACTCGTCCGTGAGTTACTTCTTCTTGGGTAGTTTTTTTCCCTTGGGCACTTTGGCACCGATTGCTTTAAGCTGCTTGCGGATCTCGGTAATTCGGGCCGATTCGCGCACCGGGTCCAGGCTCTCGAGTGCCTGCCGCCAAGCGCCGATTGCTTTTTCTTTTTGTTCGAGTTTGAAAAGGACGTGCGCCAGGTGATCGAGAATCACCCCGTCTGGCTCGTCGACATCGGCAGCCTTTTCCATTTGCACCAGGGCGTCCTGATATCGCCCCAGTCGATAGAGCGCCCAGCCCAGGCTGTCTCGGTAGGCCATGCTGTCAGGATCGGCTTCGACCGCCTTGGTGACCATTTCCAAAGCCCGCTCAAGATTCTTGTTCTGGTCCGCCCAAAGATAGCCCAAGTCATTGAGGGCGGAGATATTGTCGGGGTATTCGTCGAGTACCTGTTCGAGCCACTCTTCGGCCAGGCGGATATTGCCTTGAATGACCGCGATGTTGGAAAGCACCAAGCGGGCTTCGCGGAGGGAATCACGAATTTCGTCCGATCCGCGGATATCGTCGAACCGCTCAATCAGCTTCTTGTATTCAATGGTCGCCTCTTCATACCGATTGGCATGGTACAGGATCCAGGCCAGTCGGCTCTGCAAGCGAGGGTTGTTCTCCGCCCGACGCACGGCTTCTCGGGCGGCATTGACGGCGTCGTCCGTGCGTCCTGCGAGTTCTAACGCACCCGCCATGTAGAAGTAGAAGGCCGGATTCTCGGGAGGCAACGCACGAGCATCAATTCCCTGCTGGAAGACGACAACGGCCCGATCGTACTGTTCCTTCAGCGTCAGGCCGAGTCCCCAGACCAGGATCAACTCGGCGCTGGCGTCCGGCTTGGCGGCAATGGCCGCATTGTAAAAAGTTTGGGCATGGTCCCACTCGCTGGCTCCCAATGCCAGTTGGGCTGCAGCCAGGTTACCGCCGAAGGTGAGTTCTTTCTTCTTGAGCCGCGCGGCAGCAAGCTCAAGCACCGCTTTGGCGAACTCTGGCTTCTCGGCAGCGGCGGCGAGTTGCTCGTCCAGAGGATCCAGGTCCCCCGACTCATCGCCATAGTTCGCCAGCACTTCCAGAAAGCCTGCGGCATCTTGTTGGGCCAGGCGAACTTCGGCCAGTTCTTCGACCGCCAATCGTCGAAGGTCGCTGAGCTTGGGATTCTTGGCCGTCTGGGTCAGCACCAGGTTGTATTGGTTGGCTGCCCGGTCCCAGGCCTGCTGGGATTTGAAATGACCGGCTAAATAGCGCTGCAAGTGCACGTTTTTGGGGTCAGCTTGGGCGAGTTTTTCAAGCCTGGCGGTTTCGGTCTTTTGCTTCTTGTGCTGGGCCAACAGCTCGCTGAACAGCTCGTACGGGGCATCTCCCTGTGCGGTGGACTGGGCATCGAAGTACTTGGCGAGTTGTTGCTCAGCCTCGTCCAGCTTTCCTTCGGCCAGTCGGATTCGGGCAATCTGGTAGGCCAGTGACGGGGCATCTTTATCGTGCGACGCGGCCTTCTTGTAGGCGTCCATTGCCTGAGCAAACTTCTTGGCCTGGTAGTACGCTTCGCCGAACATCCGATAGGTTTCGCCGCCGTCGCCGAGCATTGTGGTGACGGTATTGTCCGAAAGGCCGTACTGTTCGGGAGCGTTCAATGCCTCATCAACCAGACCGAATGATTCGGCGGACTTTTCGTACTGTTTGGTGACGAAGTAGAGCCGCCCCATTTCTAACTGCAGGAGCACGCTGCTGGGGCTCTTCTTCGCCTTGGGCCCTTCGATCTCTAAGGCTTTTTCGTACAGCCGAATCGCGCCCTCGTGGTCATCCTGCTCGGTCAGGTGCAAGCCTAACTGCTTGAGAAGCAACGGGTTGGATGGCTGCAACTCTGCCGCACGCAGGGCATACCGAACGGCCTCACCAGATCGCTTTAGCTTGAGTGCCAAAGGGATGATCTGCTCGAGGACAGGCACGGCCACCGGATCAAAGCGAAGCGCCCGCTGGTACAATCGCAGGGCTTCCGCGTCATTCTCTTGATTCTGCATGGTCCGCGCGGCGGCAAACAACGCCAAGGCCGAAACCCGGGCTTGCTCTTCTGCGCTGCGGGGATGAGCCGGAACGAACGGAGCCGGAAGCTCGTCTGGCACCGGGGGCAAGCCGTCGTTGGCCACGGGGGGGAGATCTTGAATGGAGCCTGGGGCATCTTGCGCGGCGGATTGCCTGCCGGCCAATCCGGCCACACACAAGCACGCCGCTAAGGTAACCCTCAAGCCCGCTGGCACCCAGTTAGGTAAACCCACGGTTCTCACCTCCCGCCTCTGTATCGATTGGAACGTTCATACAAACTTTCACCTTCGATTCTATCAAAGGGGTTGGCGGGAATCTACGAGTCTCGGAGACTGTGACAGGCCAGATTCTCTCGCATCGCAGATTTCGATCGGGTTCTAGGGGTTGTCCGGCGTTGCTGCCGTTCTCGCGCATGACTTGCCCCGCCGGAGCGTTATCGATCCCATCGGGCCCTTCGTTCAGTGCCCGCAAAGCCCCCCGTCAGGGCGGAGAAATGGCGTTGGTAGGCCGACGTTTCGACACGATCGTTTCAACCGTTATCACCCGGATCAACGGCGATGTTTGGTTTCGACTCGTCAAGAATTCTTCCCCAACGCATGCCTGCGCCCAGGCGCACGGCGTAACGTACAGTTCAAGTGTCCCCTAATTGTGAAGGACATACTGCACCTTCGAAAACTGCGGGGCAATCCAGGCAGACCAGGTCTGTCACGTTTGGAGACGAATCGATGTTGGACACCATGATCCGCGATCTCACGCGTATTGTCAGCCAATGGCAAGCTCCCGAATGGGCCATGGTGGGCCTGGTCGTGCTGGGTGTTGGCATGTTCATGATGCGTGGATTTGGGTCGAGAAAGAACTATTAACCGCCGGGCACGTAGCTGGCGGTGCCCCCGCCAAACACTTTGAAATTACAGCGACCTGCGGCTGGCAGTTCGCCTGACACTTCTATAGCTGTTGAGGTTGACCGTGAACTGGTTCGTGCTTGCCACCTATGAGGAATGGATCCTGCATACCTTGCCGGTGATGACGTTCTTGCTGGCGGTTGCCGCCTGTAGTGGGTACGTGCTGGGGAGAAAGCGCCGTGGTCCGGCCACGGCCGCAGAACGGGCCAGGCTCGAAGTTCGCCGCGCTCATGCCATTGCTCGCGAGCTGGAACGCATTGCTGGTGACATTCGCAAAAACTTAAGCGAACACCACGGTTCGGTCGCCAGGTTTCGCGAGCGGGTCGAAACACTGGGCGCTGACCGGTCAGAAGCCACCTGCAAACAACTCTGCCGAGAAGCTGAAGAGATCCTTCGTCCCACGTTGGCCTTGGCCAGTCAGATTGCGAGGGCGTACGACGACATTCGTCAGCAAGGGAATCACTTGATGACCTTCAGCGAAGTTCGCACGGATGCCTTGACCGGGGCCAGCAACCGCCGGGCGTTGGACGAATCGTTGCTGTCGCTGCATGCCATGCAGCAGCGATATAACCACACGTTCACGATTGCCATTTTCGACATCGATCACTTCAAACGCATCAATGACACTCATGGCCATGTCCGAGGCGATCAGATTCTCCAGCGGACAGCGCAAATGCTGGACGAATTGGCACGCGAAACGGATGTGGTGGCACGCTACGGTGGCGAAGAGTTTGTGGTGGTGATGCCAGCCACCGGCCTCGAAGGTGCCAGCAAGTTTGCCGATCGTGCACGGGCCCAAGTGGCCAAGAAGCTGGGGATTACCATCAGCGGTGGTGTGGCCGAGTCCAAGGCCAATGAAAAGCCTGCCGAATTGCTGCATCGGGCCGATCAGGCGTTGTACGAGGCGAAGCACAACGGACGGAACCGGATCTATGTGGACTCCGCGGGCGAATCGCAGCCGTACACTCCCGCCAAAACCGCCGAGGAACCAGTCGAAGCGCTGGCTGGCTAGCCCAATGTGGCATGGCCGTCAGCGAGGTGGTAAAGTTGCTCCTGTTGGATGACGAACAAGCGCACCTTCCACCTTCCCTTCGATCTAGGATTCCACGATGTTCGCACTTGTGCACCGGGCATGCACTCTAGCGCCGGCTTTGCTTGTCGTACTCGGTTTCGCCACGGATCTGTTGGCCGAACCGCCTGCGCAAACGCCGACGAAGTTGGTGTTCGAAACTGCCGAAGGTACGAACCTGGCCGAAGCTCTCCACGCCCGGCGTGCCACGCTCGAGGCTCGGACCGGTGGCCCGCTCAAAGGGCATGCGTGGTGGTTGTGGGGACTTGGCGCTTTTGATTACGACCTGGACGGCGATCTCGATCTGGTGGTCTGTGTCCATGGCCCCCGGCACGGCATGATTCTCAAAAACTTGCTCGTCGAGTCCGGCAAGTTGACCTTTGTCGACGTCACGAAGGAGCTAGGCGTCGATGGCCAGATCCCTTCGACCGACAATTATCCACTGCTTTGGGACCTCAACGGCGATGGGTTGGTAGACATCGCTGGCCTGTTCGACGACTCCCCGACCTCGTGCTTGATCAACCAGCGAGGGCAGGGGTTCGAGTTGGCCGAGTTCTCGCTTCATCCCATCAACTACCCCACACAGATCCGCGACCTCAACGCAGATGGGTTTGTGGACATCAGCCAGGTCCGCCGTGGCGAACAGGTGCTGGCCTTGTTCGATCCAAAAGAAAAGAAGTTTTCGATTTCGAAAGAGTCGTACACCCGCCCCCAAGTTCTACCGGACGATGTTCTTCAGGAGTTGGCCGAGTTGAAGCTCGATCCCAAGAACCGGTTCGTGAAAGACAGTGTTCTCGAACCAGGCGACCTCGACGGAGATGGACGCCCTGATCTGTTGGTGAGCGTATTTGGTTCGTACGGTGGAGCTCGGCTTGGTTGGTATCTGGCAGGCGGCCCCGAGGGTTCCTACTTTGACCGAGGACGCCAGTTTGGTCTGCCACATGCTGGAACGCCATTCTTGACGCGTGACTTGGATGCTGACGGAGATATCGACATCCTGACCACTTCTGCTGACGATGCAGGGCTCTATTTGAACGATGGACAAGGGCGTTTCACCCGCCGCGATGGGGCACTCTCGGAGTTTCTTGTCCGCAGATGCCCTTACCTGCATCATGTGGAGTTGGCAGATCTTGACCACGACGGTGATCTGGACCTGGCCATTTCCAATCGGCGTTATGGAGCGGAGAGAATATTCGAGAACCAGGGCGAAGGAAACTTCCAAGTCGTCCTCAAGCAGCGAGGCTGGGATGCCGATCCGTTCGTCCTGGCAGACATCGACAACGACGGCCGCCTGGATGCCGTGATCGGCGGGGCGGGTGAGAAGGAAAACATTGGCATTTTTCTCAACCGCACACCCGATGTCGGCAATGCCTGCTGGCTGTATCCACGGATGCCGCTTCCCAACCGGTACGCGGTCGGAACGCAGATTCAGGCCTATGTCGCGGGCACCATGAATACCGACAGCCCGGTTTTGCTCGTTGATACGTTGGCTCCCACCGCCGGCCTGCCCATACTCATTGGTCTCGGCCAGGCCAACACGGTTGACCTGCGTTTGAAGTTTCCCGGTCATGAGCCGGTTGAACTCACCAGCCTGCCCATCAAGCCGCGGATGCAAGTGGGCCCCGATGGCGAGGTATCCCGCTTCCAAGGTGACCTTCTTCTCAAGTAACTAACGCACGAAAAACAACTTCGGGCTTGAGCCGGAGAAACAAAGCTCACCGCAGAGATCGCCGAGATTCGCAGACGACGAAGGCTCCACATTCTGTCTTGTCGATTCGCCGATTCAAAACCCACTCCGACACAGATTGCCGAATCACAGGACTCTTGCCTCTGCGCTCTTCGCGATCTCTGCGGTGCTTCGAGAATCCCGCGCGCCGGAGTGAACCTCGACTCTGGTCCGCTTGTCTTGAACAAGATGCGTATTACATCCATTTCCGAGAATCCGATACTTGAGATTCCGTTTCTCAACGCAGGCAAAGGGGCTGGTGGTTTCTACGTGGACCAGTTGCCGGTCCACATGGCAACTGTCGAAGGGCTGCCTGAGGGCCTGGATGCCATTGTCGCTACGGCGGACCTCCAGGGACGAGAACGCTGTGATCGCAACCATCGCGGACCGCGCCGCCTGCTGGGCGAGGTCCTTCCGTCGAGGCTTCGTGATGAGATTCTGCCGGACCTTGGACTTTCGCCCCAACGGACCGGTATCCTGCTCGCCGGTGACTTCTACACCCTCCCTGGTTTGGACAAACGTGGAGGCTCCGGCGACGTCATCGAGGTCTGGAGAGCCTTCGGGGAAACGTTTAAATGGACCGTCGGGGTGGCAGGCAATCACGATCTATTTGGCAACGACATTCATCCTCAGACAAGTTTGGGAAGTTGCTGCCACTATCTCGATGACTCCTGCGTGATACTGGATGGTCGCCGATTGGCAGGCTTAGGCGGAATCATCGGCAACCCCAAGCGTCCGCACCGACGTACCGACGAAGAGTATATGTTTTGTCTGGAGTCATTGCTTGAGCGGCAGCCTGAGATTCTGATTCTGCATGACGGGCCTAACTCGCCTGCGGATCGCCTCCGCGGGTCGGCACCGATCCGGCAGGCACTCGAACGCCATGGCCCGTTGCTTGTCGTGCGAGGGCACGCTCATTGGCGAATTCCCCTGGTACAACTGGATAGCGGAACTCAGGTCCTCAACGTTGATTGTCGCGTGGTGGTCCTGCACTCAGGCAAGAAGTTCACAAATCCCCAAGTTGGTCGCTGACCAGCAGTTCCTGCCCCCCCCGCATGAGCGAGCCTGCCGGTGTCAACCGACTCTCCGCTGAGCAGATATGCTTGACGCCCCCTGATGCCTGGACTCTAATAAAGGTGACGAGGAGCGGGGTCCTACCTAAACCACCCCACCCTAAAGCCGAATCGCTCCCATAATCGGGTGCAAATCGGTTGAACCAGGGACGACACACCGGAACAGAGAGCAACCTGCCTAAAGTCGGCGAAGGCGTCTGGAACGCGCTTTCGCAACAAGGACAAACGCGCGTACATCGGAGCTGTGCTCTGAAGGTGTCCTCCGACACCCCGGTTCGCAGTACGATTTCAACAGCGACGCATGCACGCGGGCTTGGCGAGGCTGCGGGAACAGACGTGAAGGGCCCAGAATTGAAGAAGACGCAAACAGTCTTGCAGTACAAGTTGGTGTCTCGGTTCGACCGACTCCGCGAGCGCTTGCTGGCGGACGATCGAGATCCCCGACTTGACCGCCCTTTGGCCTATTGGGCACTCTCCAATGATCGCCGGTTACCGCTGGTTTTCTTGGGACGCCAGCTGCGCGATTTGCTGCAAACGCCGTTCGAGCAACTTTGCACGACCCCCGGCGTCGGTGAGAAGAAGCTCGATTCGCTCCTGAATTTGTTGGAAAGAGCCGTCGGAGGCCAGGACGCGCCCCAGTCAGGAGTGTGTCCAATACCCGCTGGCGAACCGCTGCTGCCTGGTCAAGAAGGGTTCGATAGCGATGGGGTGAGTGAGTCCACCTGGGGGCAATGGTGCGAAACGGTTCGCCGCAACGGATTGCTGAACGAGCCGTTGGGCCGGTTCACCACAACCTTGCTCGATCTGCCCAACGTACTCTGGATGACACCACTGTCCGCCTACGTGGATGCCACGCTGACCGAGATTCGCGCGCGCAAGGCACACGGAGATAAGCGGGTTCATGCCATTATTGAAATCTTCGGAACGATCCAGGCACTGCTCAGCACCGGCGGCTCCGATTGCCATCTGGCCGTGCAGATTCTGCCTCGAAGAATGCACGAACTCAACGCCTGGACCATTCGCGTCCTGGCCAATGAGGCTCGGCCGGACACAAACGAACTACGCCAACATTTTGTGGAACCGCTGCTGAAGCAAATCCGCAACGATGCCGGCGAAGTGGTGATTGACCTGGTGTCTGAACGGCTACAGATTCCTGATGACGTTGAAGCCAGCGTCCGACAAAGTGCCGGAAGGCTCGGGGTCACTCGGGCACGCGTCTACCAACTTTTGAATGACGCCAGCCGGATCTTGCAAGTTCGCTGGCCCCAAGGGCAGTTCTATCTCGAACGCCTCAGCGAGCAGTACCCCGCCGCAGAGTATCGAGTGTTCCACACCGCGTTCGAACTGTTCTATCCCACCCGACGAGTCGATCCGAGTACCGAATCGTACCGAGACGAACTCAATGACCGAGCACCCGAGCACACCGTCTTGTTCTCGCCTTAGAGAACCATCTTGAGTCGTTTCCAGCGACCAACCCAGCGGGTCTTGCCTGTGAGCGAAAGCTCAATCTGTTTCGAGCTCTTACCTCAGAGGAGGTGGCCCCATGCGTTCCGAACGAGACAAGATGCTCGCTGGCGAGTTGTACGATCCTCTCGATCCTGAATTGGTCGCTGCCAGGGACCGTGCCAGAGACTTGTGCCAGGACTTGAACGCCACGCGCGAGCGCGAAGCAGAGGTCCGTCGCTCCCTTTTGCAACAGCTCTTCGGTCAAGGTGGCGAATCGGCCTGGATCCAGCCTCCGTTCTTCTGCGACTACGGATCGAACATCCTGCTGGGGGAACGGGTCTTCTTCAATTTCAATTGCATCGTCCTGGATGTCTGCGAAGTCAAGATTGGCGACTACTCGCTGTTTGGCCCCGCGGTTCAGATCTACACGGCAACCCATCCCATGAACGCCGCATTGCGGAGAGAACAAGAGTCAGCCAAACCGATTGAGATTGGCTCGGATGTGTGGGTGGGCGGCGGAGCGATCCTCTGCCCTGGCGTGAAGATCGGTGCCAAGTCGGTCATCGGGGCGGGAAGCGTCGTTACCAAAGACATCCCGGGCAATGTGTTCGCCGCCGGAAACCCCTGCCGGGTGATCCGCGAGATCACCGAATAGCGGTTCTGTTTGCAAACCGTTTCGCGCGAACCCGAGGAAACCGCATCTTCTGTTCTTTGCATCAATAGCTAGACATGGGTTCGCTCACCCGCTAGCGTTGCGGATAGGGAAAATTTGCCGGTTGGATGAGATGCCGTTGAAATGCGGCACGGTCTTGCATTTAGGAGTGCAACGTATGCGAATTCTTGCTTTCACTATGGCATGTTGCGTGGCGGCCAGCTTGGCCACTCAGGCGATCGCGGCGGACAATGTCTTGGGAACCACCACCGAAGGTGCCGTACCGCTCAAGTCAATTCAAGTCATTGCGTTCGCACCCCAGGGAGTGCTTTTGATCGGAGATGGTCAGGGAGCCCAACTACTTGCGGTCGATACCGGAGATACCAAGCTGGCACCCAGTTTGAACCAGCGGATCGATAACTTGCCGCAAGCCATCGCTCAGCGGCTAGGCACAACATCCGCCGGCGTCGAAATCATTGACCTGGCCGTCAATCCCGCTTCGCACAAGATTTACGTCGCCGTCCGCAAACAAGACGACAAACAGTACGCCGTGATCGTGATTGACTCAGCAGGCAAGCTCTCTGCTCTGGATCTTTCGCAAGCCAAGTACGCCCGTCTCGATTTGGCAAGCGCTGGGGATTCGAAAGTCAGCGCCGTGACGGACGTGGCCTGGGCAGACGACCGGATCGTCGCCGCAGGCAGAGCCAATGACGCCTTTTCCTCCAAGATCTTTGTGATCGGGGCTCCCCTCAAGCACGAGTCGGCCAGCACCAGCTTTAGTGCGGAAACCTACCATGTTTCGCACCGCAAATGGGAAACCAAGGCTCCCATGAGCGTTGTACTGCCGCTCCGCGATAACGATCGCACCTACGTCGTGGGGGCGTTCAGTTGTACCCCAGTCGTCAAGTACCCGCTCGATTCGCTTCAGCCTGGCGCTGTGGTCAAAGGGGAGAGCGTGATTGAGCTTGGCTCCGGCAACCGACCGATCGACATGTTCGTGTACGAGAAGAATGGTCAACCGTTCGTGCTGGCCAATACGTTCCGATTCCATCACGCACGGCGTCCCTTCGGCCCCAGTCCCTATTGGACGGTGAAGTTCGAACAAGGATTGCTCGAAGAAGACGAAGCCATCAATGAGAAGGCCATCAACCGCCTCAAGGGCTACGATCCGGCCACCGAGCGCATTCAGATGGTCGAAAGTTTTCATGGCGTCACTCAGATGGACAAACTGGACGACGCCACAGCCGTGGTCTTGCGTCTCACGGACAAAGATCAAACGGATCTCGAAATCCTGCCGCTACCGTAGGTCAGCGGACTTGATGGTTTTGGATATTTCTGGGGGGCGTTCAATCTCATTGAACGCCCCCGTTTTTCACTCCGCCCGCTGTTCGCGAGGAACCGGCCGTGCTGCTCTGGGTTGCCATCTCACTGCTGCTTGCTGCGGAAAGCAAAGCCCCGCTGATTGAAGTGCTGGAGTCTGCGCGACACGTCCGCGTCTCGGCACCGCTTCCACCAATGCTGGCCAAAGTGGCAGACGGGGGCGTGGAAGAGAATGCAGCCGCACCCCACCTCAGCCTGCACCTGATCGATCCGGAGTCTGGTAAGCCTGGGCCAGCCATGTTCGGTCGATATGCACGCCGTGACGGGCAACTTGTCTTCACCCCGCAGTTTCCACTGGTGTTTGGGCTTCGCTATCAGGCGGTATGCCACCAGGCCAAGGGACCTCGGTTAGTTGCCGAGTATCGGGTGCCCCCGCGTCCTCCGAGCCAGCCCACCACGCTCCAAGCCATCTACCCCAGCAGTGACCTGTTGCCGGCCAATGTACTCAAGTTTTACTTTCACTTTTCGCAGCCAATGCGTGAAGGAAAGGCGATCTTTGACCAGATCCGGATCGTGGACAAACAGGGCACCACCATCCCCGATCCTTGGCGGCATACGGAATTGTGGACGCCGGACGCCAGGCGGTTCACCTTGTGGATTCATCCGGGACGAATCAAGAAAGGGGTGAACCTGCGAGTGGAGTTTGGCCCGGTACTCCAACCAGATTCCGAATACACACTGGTCCTCAGCCCTGACGTGCTGGACGCCTTCGGCCGCCCGCTCGGCAAAGAGTACCGCAAGACGTTTCGCACAATCGCCGAAGATGCCGAGCGTCCACTTCCTCAAGACTGGACCGTGACGGCACCGGGCACCGGCACCCGAGCCCCCCTTCAGATTCAATTCGTAGAACCGCTGGATCACGGCCTATTGGGACGCGCGTTGCTGGTTTTAGATGCATCCGGCACCCAGATTGCCGGCCATGGCAAAGTAGGGCCTGGGGAACTCTCCTGGAGTTTTGTCCCCCGGCAGCCTTGGACGCGGGGAGAGTATCAGCTGACCATTGATGACGAACTGGAGGATCTGGCTGGCAATACTCCTGGACGGGTCTTCGACCGCGATCTCGACAAGCCGGACGGCGCAGCAGGGACGCTCTCCCTGCGGTTTCAAGTTCAAGACTAACGAGGTAAGAGCCTCCAACCACTTTGAGCTACCGCTCTTTCGATCCCAACTCGAAGCGTCAGCGAGGCGACGTCACAGGGGACATCTCTCCACCTGCGTTTCCTCGCTCACGCTTCGGGCTGGGATTACGACGAAGCAGGGACTCGAACTCATCCGTACTCCTCTTTGGTCGCCGGAGACTTGACTCAAATTGAATCGTACAAGTTCTCTCGTATTGAGGTATCCAATCCGGCTACCAATTCGTGCCCCAAACCGCAAACCGGGCCCTTGACCTGCCGGGGGATCACAATACACTCACACTTGCCGCGGGAATGGCGGAATTGGCAGACGCGCCAGGTTGAGGGCCTGGTGGGGGTTAACCCCGTGGAGGTTCGAGTCCTCTTTCCCGCACTCTTACTATCAAAGGACTTACGTCAATTGGACGTGGGTCCTTTTTTCGTGGAAGGGTCTACGTTTACAACAATCTTACGACAAACGGCGACCATAGGGCACCGTATAGCGTAGGAACCAGCTTGACGGGTGCCTTTGCCAGCCAAGGATTCCTTCGCAACATTTCTTTGTCGTTCGGAATCCAAATCATGGCATTTCTGATTTCCCCCGAACGATCGAAGCGTGGGAATCCTGTCAAAAGCCTGGTCGAGAACTCTGGTCACTTAGAAGCCGTTGCTAGCGACCAACCCGAGTGGGTTCACCGTGATTTGGGCGTTTCTGTGGGTACGGTCAATTGATGGTTCGAATTAAAGGCCTTGCGGAAGCTGAGCAGTACCACGCCGAGTGTGCCGAGCGAAGTGCCTGAGGCGATCAGGAACATGATCACCACTTGATACCGGACCGCTTGAATGGGTTCGACGCCTGCGAGGAGTTGGCCGGTCATCATGCCAGGCAGGCTGACGATGCCAGCGATCAGCATGGCGTTGAGGGTGGGAATCAACCCGGTTCGCACGGCCTCTCGAACGGCCGCTTGGGCCGCTTCCCAGCAGCTGGCTCCCATGGCCAACAGCGCTTCGATCTGCATTCGGTTGGAATTCAACTCTTTCCCGAATCGATCCAATCCTAGTGAGATTCCGTTGAGCGTATTGCCCAAGATCATGCCGAGCAACGGAATGGCGTATTGCGGACGATACCACGGTTCTACCTGCACGATGCCCACCAAGGCCACACCGGTAACGAACCAGGAACTCGACCAAACCGAGACAATGCTGCTGGTCCAAACACCCGGCAAGCGAAACTTGGTTCGGCGAACCGCCGACACTCCGGCAATCAACGTCATCAATAACCCTACGGCGACGACCGCTTGCCAACGGTCTCGAGCGAACACCCAATGCAGCACAAGCCCGACGAGCAGCAACTGAACCGTCATCCGTAGCGACGCATAGATTAACCGCCAGGCCAGTTGCAATTGCAGGGCCACGGAAATTGCGCCGTTGATCACAATCAACAGCCCGGCCAGCGCCACCTGCCAGTAGGTGAGGTCCAGGTAACCATCAGGCATCTGCGGCCCCTCGCGTCAATGTCCCGTTCTCCACCTGTAAGACCTCGGTCGCGATTCTCGAAACCTGCTCGGCCGAATGACTCACCCAGACGTAGGCTCGATGTTCCCCCTTGTCTGCCTGCCATTCTTGAATCAAACGCTCGATGAGCCTGGCCGTTGCCGCATCGAGTGACGCGGTGGGTTCATCCAGCAGCAGCACGGTTGGGTCAAGCTGCATCGCCCGCAGCAGGGCGACAATTTGCCGCTCGCCGCCTGAAAGTGATTGGGCAGAGAGCGTGAGCAGGTTACTCCGCTGCATGGCTTCCAACTGCTGCATGACGGCCGTGCGGTCAAACTGCTTGCCGGCGTGTTGTTTCAACGTCAGCGGCAATCGAAGATTGTCTTCGACCGTCCCTTCGAACAGGACTGGAGACTGGTGCAGATACATCACATCCGCCCGATATCTTGCCACTCGTCCCCCTCGAACGAGTTGTTCGCGCCAATGGATCTCTCCCTGATCGAGAGGATCCAGAAACGCCAAGGCTCGTAGCAACAATGTCTTGCCCGAACCAGTGGGACCGACGAGCGCCAGACGCTGCCCAGCGGCAATGGATACGGTCACGTCGCGAAAAAGCCAACCCGCCTGCCGGGGATGCTGCCTGCCGATGCGTTGAGCGTCAACTATCTTCCGTACCATTGGGCTGCTGCTCACGCTGGTCCCCTGGTACGCGTAGCATGACGGCGCAGCCGCGTGCTGAGGCAATCTGCCTGGAGGATGAACGGGGCAACGCAACGCTTGGGGTGCCTCTCAGCAAAGCAGCACGGACTCAATGTTTCTTGCCTCGGTAAACCCAGGTTTCTCGATTGCTGTAGACAACGGTCACATTCCGGGCGGCATCGTAGTAACCCGCAACGCCAGCCAATTGAGGGCAACCGCCGACGGGCTTGGGATCTTCCCAGGCCTTTGCTTTTAGATCAAACAACCACATGCGCGAACCGGTTTGCCCATCGCGCTGCCGCTTGGTGTTGGTGAACATTACAAACTTTTTGGCGGTCGAATCATAGCAGAAGGTGCCGTTGGGCCCTCAGGGAGGTGAAGGGGTGGTGCAGCGCGTAGTAGCGACCGTCTTCTTCGTCGTACTCGAAGGCCGGGAAGTCGGTGACCCACAGGAAGTTGAACTCGCCCTGGGGGATGCGTTCGAGCCGCTCGCCGAGGTGCATCCGCAGCGCGCTGAGCACCGCGTTGGCGAGCTTCGCGTTACCCCACTGGAAGAACAGGACGTCCCCCTCCTTCACGCCCGCCGCCGCGTTGATGGCCAGGCGCAGCTCGTCGCTCACCATCTTCGCCAGGGGCGACTGGGTCCACGCGCCCTCGGCCCCGATGCGGGCGCGGGCGAGCCCGCCGGCGCCGTCCTCCTTCGCCAGGGCCTCGAGCTTGTCCATCTCCGTGCAGGACCGGGGCAGATTGATCCACCGGCAACACCTTCACGATGCCGCCTTCGGCCACCGCCGACTCCCAGAACTTCACGCCGCCGCCCTTGTGCTCGGCGACGACACCGGTCACATCCTTCAGCTCCATGCCGAAGCGCAGGTCGGGCTTGTCGGTGCCGAATCGGTCCATCGCCTCGGGGTAGGTGAGCCGCTGGAAGGGCGGCGCCACGTCAACGTCAGGATGCCCTTCCAGATGCGGCCACCAGCCCCTCGATCATGGCGAAGACGTCGTCCTGGTCGACGAAGCTCATCTCCACGTCGATCTGGGTGAACTCCGGCTGGCGATCGGCGCGCAGGTCCTCGTCACGGAAGCAGCGCACGATCTGGAAGTAGCGCTCGAAGCCCGACATCATCAGCAGCTGCTTGAAGATCTGCGGCGACTGGGGGAGCGCGAAGAACTGCCCGGGATGGGTGCGGCTCGGCACCAGGTAGTCGCGGGCGCCCTCGGGGGTGGCCTTGGTGAGCATGGGCGTCTCGATGTCGAGAAAGCCCTCGCCATCGAGGAAGCTGCGGATGGCGCGGGTGAGCCGGGCACGGGTGGCCAGGCGCTGGTACATCTCCGGGCGGCGCAGGTCCACGTAGCGGTAGGTCAGCCGCGGGTCTTCTCGCCTACGTCCTCGTCCGTCGAGCTGGAAGGGCGGCGTCTCGGACGCATTGAGGACCTCGAACTCCTTGGCCAGCACCTCGATACGCCCGCTGGACAGGGTCTCGTTGATGGTCCCCTCGGGCCGCTCACGCACCCGGCCGGTGATCCGCAGCACGAACTCGTTGCGAACCTGCTCGGCCTGGGCGAAGGCCTCCGGCGTGTCCGGGTCGATGACCACCTGCAGCAGACCCTCGCGGTCGCGCAGATCGACGAAGATCACGCCGCCGTGGTCGCGGCGGCGATTCACCCAGCCGCAGACGGTGACGGTCTCGCCGATGTTGCCGGCCTTCAGCTCGGCACAGTGGTGGGTACGCTTCATTTAGGGGGCTCCGTGATTCGGTTTCTGTACGATGGCGCGCCGAGCGCGGCCCGGATTGATAGGACCGCCGCGCGCGGATGGGAAGGCCGCTCGAGATGTGGCCGGGAGTACCGGACCGGAGCTGCGGGGTGAGGAGCTTCCGAGGCGTCGTCGAGACGCCGCTGGCGCGCTGGTGGTGCGCCGAGGCGGCTCGGCGGCGGATCGCGCAGCTCATCGCGCCGCAGGCGACGGGAGCCATTTCCCGTCACATCTTCAGCGCGGCTCGAGCTTCAGGAGGCGCCCGGCGCCGTCCACGACATACAGCTCGCCCTGGTGCCCCTCACCGATGGCGGCGAGCTGGTTGGCTCGCCGGAGATGAGGTCCGAGGCCTCATTCTCCTCGGGACACCGCGCCAGCGGCCCACACCAGGGAGCGCATTCGCCCCGTGCACCAGTCGCCGTAGAAGTAGGTCCCGCGCAGCGCCGGCATCTGGCAACCACGATAGACGATGCCGCCGGTCACGGAGCAGTCGCCGCCGCGGTGGGGGTAGACGGCGGCGGGGCCCGTGAACTGGGACGTATCGCAGCCCGCGACGTAGCACACCCGACCCTCCACCGTGTTCCAGCCGAAGTTCAGGCCCTTGGCGCCGGCGGGGGCGACGTCGATCTCCTCCGAGGCGTTCTGGCCCACGTCGCCGATGTAGAGGTCGCCGGTGGCGCGGTCGAAGCTGAAGCGCCAGGGGTTGCGCAGGCCGTAGCCCAGATCTCCGGCGCGCGCGCCGGCGGTGCCGACGAACGGGTTGGTCGCAGGGATGCCGTAGCGGCCGTCCACCTCGCGTCCATCGGGATCGATGCGGAGCATCGCGCCCAGCAGGGTGGTGATGTTCTGACCGTTGCCCTTGGGGTCTCCGCCGGAGCCGCCGTCGCCCAACCCGATGTAGAGCAGGCCGTCGGGGCCGTAGAGGGCGGGGCCGCCGTTGTGGTTGGAGTAGGGCTGGGTGGCGTGCAGCAGCACCCGCTCGGTGGTGAGGTTCAGGGTGGTGGTGTCCTCGGCGAGTGTGGATCTCGGAGACCACGGTGTTCGCCTGCTGCGATCGGTGTAGTGGACCACCGCGCGGGGATCGTCGGGGTAGTCGGGGTGGAAGGCGATGTCGAAGAGGCCGCGCTCGCTGTAGCCGCTGACCCGGGAGACCCGGTCGGTGAGGTTCACGAAGGTGCCCGACACCGCCTCGTCCTCGAAGCGCTTGATGATGCCGCGCTGCTCGATGATGAGGGTGACGCCGGGGGAGCCCGGGAGGACCTCGAAGCCCACCGGGCGGCTCAGACCGGTCTCGACGACCCGCGCGCGGAGGCCGGCGGGCATCCCGTTGATGGGCGTGACGCCGTCGCAGGGGTCGGGGGTCGAGGACGGCGTGGGCGTCGGCGTGGGCGACGTCGTGGGCGTGGGCGACGTCGTGGGGGTGGGCGACGTCGTGGGCGTGGGCGACGTCGTGGGCGTGGGCGACGTGGTGGGCGTGGGCGACGTGGTGGGCGTTGGCGACGTCGTGGGCGTGGGCGACGTCGTGGGCGTGGGCGTCGTCGTGGCCGTTGGCGTTGGCGTGGCCGTGGGCGTTGGCGTCGCTGTGGGCGTCAAGGTCGGAACCACGGTCACCGTGGGCGTGGGCGTGGGCGTGGCGGTCGGCGTCACGGAGGCCGTCGGCGTCGCGGATCCCGTGGGGCTGGCCGATTCCGTCGGCGTCGCGCTTGCGGTCGGCGTCGCCGAGGCCGAGGGCGTGGGCGTGGGCGATTCGGTCGGCGTCACGGAGGCCGTCGGCGTCGCCGATCCCGTGGGGGTGGCCGATTCCGTCGGCGTCGCGCTTGCGGTCGGCGTCGCCGATTCCGTTGGCGTCGCGCTTGCGGTCGGCGACGACGTCGGGGTCGGCGTATCATCCACTGCGTCGGGGCAACCTGCCGCGAACAGCGTGACGAGGAAGAGGGCGGGCAGTGGTGCGCGGGGGGACTGGCTCATCATCGTGGGCTCCGTCCTCGACTCTACTCCAAGCGGTGGTTTCGTTGACACCCGCCGATCGGCTAGGCTATGCCGCCTCCAGGTTCGACCAACCACCATCCGGGAGACCGTCCATGAAGCTGTCGAGCTTCTCCGGGAAACCACTGACGCCCTTCGTGAGAAGGCCGCGGCGCTGGGGATCGCCGGGCGTTCGAAGTTGAAGAAGGAAGAGCTGGCCCGGGCCATCGCCGCCGCCGACGCCAAGGCGCGTCGGGCGAAGGTCAGCGCGTCCGCCTCCCGGAAGGCCACGGCCACTCCCAAGAAGGGGGCCAGCGGCGGGACCGCGCCGGCGAAGAAGCCGGCGGCGACCTCGTCCGGCCGCAGCCGGAAAAGAAGGCTACACCGGCCCGCAAGGCGGCTTCGCCCGGGAAGTCTTCGACCGCCCGCGCTCCCTCCGCAGCCGCGCCGGAGCGCAGCACGGCGAGAGCCACGGCGTCCAAGAAGGCCGCACCCGCAAAGAAGGCCGCACCCGCAAAGAAGGCCGCACCCGCAAAGAAGGCCGCACCCGCAAAGAAGGCCGCACCCGCCAAGAAGGCGCCGGCCGCAAAGAAGGCCGCGACCGTCCGCAAGGCCGCCCCCCCGAGAAGACCCCGCCCCCTCGAAGGCGGCGGCGAAGAAGCGCCCCACCTCCAAGAAGGCGGCCGCCGCCCAGCGAGCCCCCATACCCCGCTCCCACGTCGAGCCCCGCGAGACGCCGCCCGTCCCCGACACCTCAGCGCCCGCCCTCCCCGCGCCCAAGGGGCATGTCGGCGCCGGCCCCCGGGGAGCGCTTCGGCGCCATGATCCAGGAGCCGGGCTGCGTCTTCGTCTACTGGAACGCCGGCCAGCGGCAGGTCGAGGGCTACGAGGCCTCGGCCATCGATCTGCAGCATCAGCAGACGACCCACGCGTTCCGCACGCCCGGTGACGGCAACCGCGGCTACCTCCGCGTCAACCCGGGCCATCCCGGCCGCCTCGTCCTGCGCCCGCTCCACGACGGCACCCCGGCGGCGCCGCTGGCGTCGGTCTCCTTCACCACTCCCCGCGGCGCCAGCGGCCAGGACCTGCCGGAGCACTGGCTGCGCGTCACCCCCCTCTGGCGCCCGCACCGCCGACAACGGGAGCGTCCCAGCCGACCCTGCGCGAGACCCGCGCCCCGGTCCCGCCTCACGCGCGGCCGCCCTCGCCCTACTCCGTCCCTTCGCAGCTCCGCCCCACGTCGGGCGAGAATCGGTAGCGCCATGGCCGCCCAGGGGTACCTCTCCCTCGTCCTGCACGCCCACCTGCCCTACGTGCGGCATCCCGAGCTGCAGTCATCGCTGGAAGAGCGCTGGCTCTTCGAGGCGATCACCGAGACCTACGTCCCGCTGCTGCGCGCCATGCAGCGTCTCCACGAGGACGGGATCCCCTTCCGCATCACGATGACGCTGACGCCCACGCTCTGCGAGATGCTCGCGAACGAGGGGCTGAACGAGCGCTACGCGGCGCGGCTGAAGTCCCTCACGGAGCTCGCCCAGAAAGAGGCCGGGCGCCGCAAGGGCACCGAGTTCGAAGGGGTCGCCGCGTTCTATGCCACCGAGCTGGACGAGGCCCGGCGCTTCTACGAGGGCGTCTGGGGCCGTCGCCTGCTCTCCGCGTTCCGCCTCTTCCAGGAGCGGGGCTACCTCGAGATCGTCACCTGCGCCGCGACCCACGGCATCCTCCCGCTGACGGGCACCGACGAGGGCCGCAACGCCCAGATCGCCGTGGCCTGCGACACCTACGAGCGCCACTTCGGGCGCCGCCCCGCGGGCATCTGGCTGCCCGAGTGCGCCTACATGCCCGGGCTCGATCAGGTGCTCGCGCGCCACGGCCTGCGCTACTTCTTCGGCGAGACCCACGCCCTGCAGGACGCCACGCCGCCGCCGCGCTTCGGGACGCTCCGCCCGGTCTTCACCCCCTCGGGCGTGGCCGTCTTCGGGCGGGACGTCGCCTCGTCGAACCAGGTCTGGAGCGGCCAGGAAGGCTACCCGGGCGATCCCGTCTACCGGGAGTTCTACCGGGACCTGGGCTACGATCTCCCCGACGCGGACGTGGCCCCCTTCCTGGACGGAACCGGCAACCGCCGCCACATCGGGCTGAAGTACCACCGCATCACCGGCGAGGTGCCCTCGATCAAGAAGGCGGCCTACGATCCCCACGCGGCCCTCGAGCGGGCCGACGTGCACGCCGCCCACTTCCTCCAGCAGCGCGCCCGGGCGTTGAGCGGGCTGAAGGACCAGATGGGCTTCCTGCCCCACCTCACGGCCCCCTACGACGCCGAGCTCTTCGGCCACTGGTGGTTCGAGGGCCCGCGCTTCATCGAGTCCCTCATGCGCTTCGCGGCGCTGCACCAGGACGAGGTGCAGCTCATCACCCCCCGCGGGTACCTGGACCGAGAGCCGGTGCACCAGATGGTGGTGCCGTCGATGTCTTCGTGGGGGGAGGGGGGCTACTTCAAGGTCTGGCTGAACGGCCGCAACGACTGGATCTACCCGCACCTGCACCGCGCCGAGGAGCGCATGGTGGAGATGGCGCGCGATTCCCCGCCGCCATCCACCACATGAAGCGGGCCATCCAGCAGGCGGGCCGGAGCTGCTGCTCGCCCAGTCCAGCGACTGGGCCTTCATGATGACCATGGGCACCACGGTGCAGTACGCCGAGAAGCGCACCCGTGATCACCTCGAGCGCTTCGACGCGCTGTATCAGCAGGTCATGAACGACCAGCTCAACCTGGCGATCATCGAAGACTACGAGTGGCGCAGCCTTGTTCGCCGACATCGACCCGGCGGCATGGAACCCCGAGGCCCTGCGCCACGCCGGCGCCGGCTCCGCGGTCGCCATCGCGCGCTGAGAGCGGGCGCCCCCGCGCCTCCGCCACCACCCCGCCGCGGGCGGCGGCGGACTAGACTGGGGGACCGGGACTACTTCCCGCCCTTCTTCTTGCGGGCGGGCTCGATGTTGCCCTCCATGTCCGGGCCGGTGGTCTTGCCGTCCCGGCGGTCCCGCATCTTCTGCATCAAGGAGGCGAAGCCCCCTTCCTGGATCTCCTTGTTGAGGGTGGCGCGGTAGTCCTCGACGGTGCTGATGTCGTCGATGATCAGGTCGTAGACCCTCCAGGTGTCGCCCTTGACGTACATCTTGTGGAGCCACCTCGATCTCCTCGCCGTCGTCGGTCACGACCAGGGTGGTCACGGAGGCGTTCTCGCCCTTTACCACCGCGTCCTCCCACTCGGGGCTGGACTTGTAGACGTCCAGCTTCTCGACGCTGGCGTTCTTGATGATGGTCTCGAGCAGGCCCTGGAACTCGGTGCGCTGGGGCTCCGTCAGGGTGCCCCAGTGATCCCGCAGGCTGC
Source organism: uncultured Planctomycetia bacterium (assembly GCA_942492195.1). GTDB lineage: Bacteria > Planctomycetota > Planctomycetia > Pirellulales > S012-138 > CALOEH01. Next base: position 31,448 of record CALOEH010000226.1, read on the forward strand.
GCTCGGCGAGGCTCTGGAAGTCCACCAGCTCGTTGATGACGTCCTTGACCTGGGCCTTTCGGCTCTCGGGGACCTCATCGCCCACGCCCTTCAAGACCTTCTTGATCTTCTTGTCGTGGGCCTTGAGCACGTCCACGGGGCCGGGGGTGCGGCGACGGCCTGAAGCGGCGCCGCGGCAACGCAACAAAAAAACCCAGCAATTCCGATAATTTGGGAGCGCATCATTTCTCTCCGGGGTCATACGACTCGCCATCCGGCGGGGTCGGGAGCAGGGTCTGGCCGTCCTCGGCCAGCGTCAGGTCCGCGGTGGGGAGCTGCCCGCCGCAACCCTGAGACGGGCGTGGGCCACGAAATAGTCATGGGCCGCCTCGAGGGCCGTGGCCTTCGCCTCGGCCCACTTCTCGAATCCTTCCAACAAGTCGCTGGGATCGGTGACTCCCAGCTGGAAGCTGCGCTGACCGCTCATCATCCAGCTGCGCGCCGAGCGCACCGCCTTGCGGGCGAGCTTCCAGCGCTGGGAGGCCTCCTGGAGCTGGACGTGCCGCCGCTCCACGTCGAGGGGGATGGCGCGCTTCAGCAGCCCCCGGCGCTCCCCCACCTGGGCCAGCTCCCGCCTCGCCTTCTCTACGTCCGCGTACACGTTGTGGAAGTTGAGCTGCTGCTCGAAGCCCAGCGCCGCCCCGAAGGCGAAGAAGTTCAGCGGATCGCCGATGAAGGGGCTGTCGGGGGAGTCGCGGTTGGTGGCCCCGGCGAGGTTCAGGAAGCCCGCGACGAAGAGCTGGGGGAAGTACTTCCCCTGCTCCGATCTGCTGCTGCCTGACAGCGCCGACATCCCGGCGTCGGCCACCCGCAGCTCCGGCCGGTCCTCCGCCGCCAGGTTCGTCCACGCCACCAGGGGCCCGGGGTCCCGGGGCCGCCCCGTCAGCTTCGCTTCGGCGATCTGGAGAGGGTCGCGGTTCGAGCCCGACGGTGAAGCGCATGGCCGCCATGGCCTCCGCCAGCTTCGCGGCGGCGTCGACCCGCTCCATGCCCATGCGGTTTCGCCCGAGCTTCAGCTTGATTCGATCGATCTGGGAGAGGTTGCCCTCGCCGGACTCCAGCCGCTCCTCCACGACCCGCTGGGCGTCGGCGAGGCGGTCGTCCACCTCGTCGACGCCCAGCGGGTCGTGGAGGAGCGGCTGGAGTCCGGCGAGGCAGCCTCTCCCAGATCGATCGAATCAAGCTGAAGCTCGGGCGAAACCGCATGGGCATGGAGCGGGTCGACGCCGCCGCGAAGCTGGCGGAGGCCATGGCGGCTGCGGTTTCGCCCGAGCCTTCGCGGACGCGGGCGACAGCCACGTGGGGCGGCTGGAGTCGGACCTCTCAGATCGATCGAATAGCTGAAGCTCGGGCAAGCCACCATGAACAGGTAG
>CALOEH010000227.1:0-5427 GCA_942492195.1 uncultured Planctomycetia bacterium
TCAGGCGAAACCTTTAGGTTCTTCATTTTGGACTAGACTATTGTGCATGGAAAACTACCGTACAAGTTCGCACAGCCGTTATGATCTTAAGTACCATTTCGTCTGGGTGACGAAGTACCGGAAAGGTTTTGACTGGAGCGGTGGGTGTCAGGCTGCGTGACCTTGTTCGTGAGGTTTGCCGGACGCATGAGATTGAGATTCTGGAAGGGGGCAGTATCATCGCGATCATGTGCATGTGTTGCTGTCCTGTCCGCCGAATCTGTCGCCAAGCAAGATCATGCAGTACATCAAAGGTAAGAGTTCCCGTAAGCTGCTGATGGAGTTCAAGCACCTGCAGAAACAGTACTGGGGTCGGCATTTGTGGGCACGCGGCTACTTCGTGGCATCGAGTGGCAACGTGACCGACGAGGCGATAAAGCATATATCCGTGAACAAGAAGGCACCGAGCCCGGTGATGGCGGCGACAACTTCAGAATCACCAAATCGTGAGCGAAGGACTTCAGTCCGTAGCTCACGATTCTCCCCAACCTACCGGCTTCAGCCGGTAGTATCCAGGCACGTCTGGTGCATCTCCCCAGTCGGGCAGTGGATATGCCGATGACTTGCGCTCAGATGAGTAAATCTGCGCGCTTGCTTGGCTACAAGCCTCGCATTTCATTTGCCGCAGGTGCGCAGGACTGCGCGGATTGGCTAAAGCGCCACGTGTTGTTGGCACCATCTAGCTGAATCAAGCGCGGGCTTCCGCATGGCGCATGGCAGCGAAGCCATCTTCGGTCAGCGAGTACCCACCTTGGTACTTCTCGGCAATCAGCAGACCTTTGGTCGTCAGCTTGGCCAATGGCTTCTTGTAGACTTCGATATCGGCTTTGCTGAAACAGAGCATTTTGCGCGGAGTCATCAGGTATTTGCGAAACACGCCCAAGACGGAATCTTCTTCAGGGGACAGTGAAGAGGAAGACTCGGAGACGTTCTCGCTCACAGGTTGCTTCTTGGTCCGTGTGGCTGTTTTTTTAGTCGACGTCACTTTACGCTTCTTGTCAGCGACACGCTTTGGTTTGGCAACCGTGTTTTGTTGTTTGGGCATGTTTGTCGCTCATTAGGAGATTTGAGGAGTCGGCAATCGCCCAACCGTTGCGATGCCAGTTCCTAGGAGATTTGTCGTAAACGTTTGGTTGACGTCTGTCCTCGAGTTACTACGCGACCCGTGAAACACCGATGAGTTGCTCTGCGATTCAGCGCAACCATTCACGGAACGCTGCGATCTGTGGCGGCCAATCCTTCAGCATCGCCTGGCCCCTCGTCAACTCCAGGAAGCCCTTGGCAATCCAGGAAGAACGCACAAGGCACGCCGAACGCAAACATTGCGTCCTTGGAGTTGGCCTCGATAGAGATTGCGCCGCGCACCCGAACAATTCCTACCGCGGGGAGTCCGTCCCGGTGAACTCCAGACTCTTCCATCCGTCGTCGCCGGTATCGTCCTTGACGCTGTTAGGAGATTGTTCCTTCGAGACATCACAAACTGCAGTCTCAAACGCCAAGGGGATTTGGTCGCTGCGCCTTCATACGCTAGCGATCAAAACCCAAGGTTTATGAAGGAACTTGGGCATTCACTTCCTAACGCTGTTGGTATTGTATCGCACTTGACGGCAAAAGCCAAGATGCTAGCGAGACATGAGACATGCGAGGCACAGCAACCGTCCCTTTTCAAGTTGCAACTGAAACAGGCGGCGAGTGCGAGTCCAACACCGCTGGCCTACCGATTCAGCCGCGTCGGTTGGAGGTCAAGACGTAGGCCGTGGCGGCGACCACGCCTCCTACCGCGATGGCGGGCACCAAGGTCTGCGGCAGAGGCTGTTCTCTGAAAAACTGCACGAGAGCCACGGCCATGAACGAGAAATTGAACGAGAGCAAAGCCACGTTGCGCAGTTCCTTCTTCAGCTCGGCTTCTTGCTCGGGGGTCCGATGCACCGTGGTCCCAGGTTCTGCTTCGCCCGACGTGACTTTGGACTTCAATTCTGCCTCGGCGGATTCGCGTGAGTAGAACTGGTCCAGTGCGGCGTTGGCCTCGGTGGGCGTGCATAGCACGGTTCGAATCACCAGGCTCGTGCGGAGTCGGAGTTCTTCTTCAACGTCGGGAGCAATCACATTCGGACTGGCCACCAACAGATGGCCATCGTCAATCAGAATCGGGACGCAGGCCTGTTGCCGGGCCAGCACCGCCGGCACTTGAGCGATGACATCCGCTTGGATCTGAAGTTCAGAGATCTTGAGGAACGGAAGCCCGATGGAGTCCGCGTAAGCTTGGGTCACCACGTCCGGTGAGGCCACCTTCTGCTGCACCAACGCTTCGCGGACTTCGAGACCTGTCACGTCCGAAAACTTACGGGCTTTCTCCAGCTGCGCAGGGTCCACTTGCTTGCGAGTAAGCAAGATCTCTTCGAGCGTCTGCTGCCCTTGCTGCTTCTCGCTCTTGCGACCCAGCGAGGCATCGTACTCGCGTTTGCGGCGGTCATCGGTCAGGCAGAGCATGGCCTTGGCCAACTCATTGAGCAACTGCTGGCTCTCAGATCCGTACTTGCCGGTTGCGTACTTGCGCACGTGCGAGTTGAGCTTGCGGTAGTTCGCGCGGATCTTCTCGACATCGTCCTCAAACGTCTTGAGTCGGATGAGTTGATAGTGATTGAGCGGTCTGGTCGCGTCTTTGATTCCCAGCCAGTCACGGTAGACGTCGAGTGTTTGTTCAGCCATGGGTGTCGCAGAGAAATGAATCGGGAGAAGTTGCCTAAGCACGGTTTACCACGTTTCGCCATGGTAAATCAACTGGTTACGCTCGGTCGATCGGGAACGCCAGGATGTCCCTCGGCACTGGCCGAACGCCGGCCTCGCTGGAGACTTGGTCCTTGGCGACGGTCATGCGATGATGCCGTTGACCACCTTTCCATGCACATCGGTCAAGCGATAGTCGCGGCCACTGTATCGATAGGTCAGCTTCTCGTGGTCCAAGCCCATCAGGTGGAGTATGGTGGCGTGCAGATCGTGAACATGGACCCGGTCTTGGACGGCGGAAAGGCCAAACTCGTCGGTGGCTCCGTAGCTGAACCCAGGTTTTACCCCGCCGCCGGCCATCCACACGGTGTAGCCGTAGTGGTCGTGGTCGCGCCCCTTGGCACCTTCGGATGTGGGGGCTCGGCCGAATTCGCCACCCCAGATCACGAGCGTCTCTTCGAGCAGGCCACGGTGTTTCAGGTCTTTGAGCAAGCCGGCAATTCCTTGATCGCATGCTCTGGCCAAGGCGGCATGCCCCCCTTTGATATCCCCATGACCGGTGTCCCAAGCAATGTCGTAGCCGCTGATGGAGTGGGACAACTGCACCATGCGGACCCCTTGTTCCACCAGTCGCCGGGCAATCAGGCAACCCTTAGCAAACTCCGAGTCTCCGTAAAGAGCCAGCGTCCGTTGGCTTTCCTTGGAAACGTCGAACACTTCCGGCACGGACATTTGCATCCGGAAGGCCATCTCCATGGCTTGAATACCTGCCTCGAGTTGCTGGTCCTCTTGCAGTTGCTCGAGCCGCAGGCCATTGAGCCTGGCGAGCAAATCCACCTGTTGATGTTGCTGCTCGCGCGAAAGTTGCGAGTTGGTAAGATCTCGAATGGCAGCGTTGGGCTTCATGCTCTTGATGTTGACGTAAGACCCGGCGTACGCACCAGGCAGGAACGCACTTCCCCAGTTCGCCAGTTTGCAACGCGGTTGCGCGATGGGAGACATGGCCACGAAGCCAGGGAGGTTGTCCGTCTCGGCACCCAGCCCATAGGTGAGCCAAGATCCCAGGCTGGGGCGATTGGGTTGCAACGCTCCGACGTTGGTCATCAGGATCGCGCCGGCATGTTCGGGAATGTCGGTGTGCATGGAATGGATGAAGCAAATGTCGTCCACGCACTCGGCGGTCTGTGGAAAGATATCGCTTACCCACTTGCCGCATTCGCCGTATGGTTGGAACGAGAATGGCGACGGCATCAAGCCCAATTTGGTATTCCGCAGCGACTTCCGATCTACCAAGGAGGGGCGCTCGCCGGCATGTTTGGCGAGCATGGGCTTGTAGTCGAACGTGTCTACCTGCGAAGGCCCACCTGGCATAAACAGCTGAATCACGCGTTTGGCGCGGGCCGCAAAATGCGGCTGCTTCGGGGCCAGCGGTCGACGTTGGGCATCGTCAGCGCTGGCTGCACCCTCGAGCATGTGGGCCAGCCCTAGGGTTCCCATCCCGGCACCGAGTCGGCCAAGTGCCTCGCGGCGCGTGACTCCCTGGTACGCTCCGCGGCGATGTTGCAACTCATGGTGGGGGTACTGCATGGTAGGGACTCCTCAGCAAAGTGCCGACGCATTGTTCGGTTATCGTATTTGGAGAAACTCATGGGCACTGAGCAGGACTTGTGCATACTGGGCCCAAACCTGGTCACTGCGTGACGCATCTTCCAAGAATGCCAGCGCTAGCTGGAGTTCTTGCTCCGTCACCGGTCGTGCATAAAGCCTGAGATACGCGTTGCGAATTCGTTGTTCGTTCGAGGGCAGGTTCTGCAATGCTTTGGCTAAGGCATTCGCACGCTGGGTCATGAGCAGGCTGTTCAGCATGAACGATGTTATACAGGACGATGCTGGACCTTCACGTCGAACGCCTTGCCGGGGCCAGAAAATCGACATCCAGAAATTCGTCGGATAAAGCGATCTCGATACGACTGATGGTGGTGTAGAGGGTCCGGCGCGGACTCTGCAAGATATCCGCGGTGGGGGAACCGCCGAGCGTGCGATCCAATTCGCCAGTGACCGCCAGCAAGCTGTCTCGCCAGGCTTCAACTTCCAACTTGCGAGGATTCATCCGCCACAACAAGCGGTTGTCGCCGTCTTGTTCGAACTTGCTCTGTTCAAATTGGCTGCTCATCTGCCAGGTGGCGGATAGCAGAATCTTGCGATGTAGGGCCTTGAGAGACCAACCTTCTGCAACAAAATCGGCCGCCAGCCAATCGAGCAAGGCGGGATGCGTTGGAGATTCGCCCAGCGTGCCAAAGTTACTGGGGGTGCGGACCAATCCATGGCCGAAATGCCATTGCCAAACCCGATTCACCATGACTCGCGCGGTGAGTGGGTTGTCTCTTGCTATGACGGCTTGCGCCAACTCACGGCGACCGCTCCCTTGAGCGAAGGCCGGCGCGTCCGGCCCGGCCAAGATCTGCAAGAACCGCCGCGGGACCACGTCTCCCTGCTTTCGCAGATCCCCGCGCAGGGCAACTCGCATGTTCGCGCTGCCAGAGTCCGTTAGTATGTGCGCCGTATCGTACTTGGGAGGGGACGCCTTTTGCCGCCGGGTGAGTTCAGCCCGCAATGCTTCGGGGACTGCGATTTGTGCTTCCCGTCAGCTGTTCTTCAACC
>CALOEH010000228.1:0-7942 GCA_942492195.1 uncultured Planctomycetia bacterium
CCGATGAGGTAAATGCAACAGACTTGATGAGACATCATCGGAGGCGCGTCGTTGAATCGGCAAGGCCGACAACGCGAGTACCAATCCCGTCGCGATGATCATGCCTGCCGAGTTGCTTCGTCGTGGGCGCAGCAAGGCTGGTTGTCGAGAGGAAATTGAAAGAGCAGATCTTCTGATGTGAAACTACTGATGCTAGATGCGTATTGAACGTCAACGATTGTGGGCCGCTGTGGCACTCCAAAACGAAAAAAAACGTTGCGATTCATGAAGAGTCGCTTCCCAAAAAAACTCAAGGAGGGACAATGATGTCTATCGGATTATAAAACTGTGGGCTTGTTTCGCCAGTTTGGTGCTGTGTGTTGCAGGCGTTGCCCATGGTCAGGACCATGGCTGCTGCAAGACTGACGATTGCGGTTCGTGCTGCGGAACCAACGCCTGCTGCGAACCGGAGTGCAATAGCTGCTGTGACACCGGATACTTCAACAATTGCTGCGATGGGTGCGAGGATGCCTGGGTGGTGATTGGTGGGGCCGAAGCGACCTTCCTGGTTCCTCACGTACGCAACGGACTCGGTACTCTGACGGTCAACGGCGTACAGTCCTCAAACAGCTTTGGCAACACTAATGACAACCTGGTAGCCGCCCCGCGCGTCTGGCTGGGTGTCCAAGGTCCGAAGTGGGGTGGTGTCGTTCGCTTCTGGCAGCTGAACACCAGCGACAATGGATTCAATCCGCTGCAACTGCTCACGACGGGCGCTGGGGTTTCGACCGGCGAGCGGCTGGAAGCCTACACCCTGGATGCCGAAGTCACCCGTCGTTTCGAACTCGGTTGCTGGGACCTGCTCGGCAGCTTTGGCTTTCGCCACGCTCAGCTAGATTCCGGCAATCAACTCACTTCCGCAACGTTCTTCGCTCCCGCGGTGTCGGCCACTTCTGCGGCCTTTAGCTCGCAAGAATTCGAAGGCAACGGTATTACCTTCTCGCTGTTCGGCAAGCGTCAGATCTTCGAAGGATCCGGCCTGCATGTCTACTTTGGACTACGTGGTTCGGCCCTGTGGGGAGACTCGAGCGCTGGCGTGCTGACGCGAGCAACCGTCCTCACCCCAATTGGGTTTGCTGACAACGTGAACGCAGCCTACGCCTCGGGCGACAATGCCGAAATGTTCATCGGTGAGATTCAAGCCGGTCTGCAATGGGACCACGAACTAAAGTGCATCTGCGGTTCGGCGTTTGTTCGCGGTGGTTTCGAGTGGCAGACCTGGGACTCGGATCGGGCATCCAACGCCCGTGCAGCATCGCTCGCGGCAGTCAATGGGCTGGTGGCAACCGCCGCGGCCAACTCGGGTGGCGCGGACACCAACTTCGTTGGTTTCGTGTTGGGAGCAGGTCTCACTTACTAAACGAAATCTGTCTAAACCGAACCTTCGGATTAGCGCAAAAAATAAACTCCATCCCGTCAATGTGGCGGGATGGAGTTTTTGCATTCTTAGTGCTAAGACGGCAAGGCCGACTTAGAATCCGCCAGCGACAGCTGACGAGGATCCTGTCGCGATTGAAACGCCAGGATTGAAGAAGCTGAAGCGGGAAACGTAGCTGGTGTTCGTGCCGCTAGCGTAGGCTCCATTGGCTCCCGCACCGACACCAAAGTAGAAGGTGTTCTGGGAGTTGGGGAACAACACGGCGGTACCGCTTCCACCGGCGAAGGCGAACCCAGCCTTACCGCGGACCTGGTTACCTTGGGCGTCAGTCATCTTCTGGACGTTGCTCTTGAAGCCCATCTTGCCCAGCAGGCTCTTGGATGGTTCGCCAGCATCGGCGTTCAGAGAATAGCCACCAACAACGGCTGCACAGATCGCGACAATCATCAATTTCTTCATTGCAATTTCCTCACATGAGTTCGAAGACACACCTGCTCCGGCTTGACTGGCCAAGGAGAAGCGAAGCAGGCTTCGGGCGAGGTACTTGTTCGATTACCCCTTTACCCCCCCTACTCTGCAGAGTAGTTAATATCGAACATATCCGCATCCTATTCCGTGTCAACTGCCTATTCTAGGATTTCGGAACATATTAACAATCGCGAGTTTTCTGTACATTTGAATCCTTGTATTCGCGTGATTTACCCCCCGGTTGGTTGACGGAAAGAGGCTCAGGTGAACCCCCTGAGGACCTACAGAAACGCAAAAACTACTTCGTGTTTGATGTGTTCGAACTGCAACAACCATGTTCACCAGAGAGTTCCGAGGGAGAAGGACTAGCGCAGTGACTTGTTCGGAAACAGCAAAGAATCCTGCGCCAAGTTCCACGAACCAACGAATCGCAACCGAGAAGAGAACCCCCTAGAAAAAAACAAGGGACCCGCTGCGATTCTTCCCTTGCAGGCGGGGCTGCCCTTTGCAAAATCTGGGGGACCGGTAGACTCATTCTGTGTGCGATACCCAAGGCACGTGTCCCCCTGTTCGAGGAATGTTCTCCGCGTGGAAGCCAATCTGCTCTACCTATCTGGTGTCTTGGCCTTGGGGGTTACGGCCCAATGGTTGGCCTGGCGGTTTCGCGTTCCTTCGATCTTGCTGATGTTGCTATTCGGCTTTGCAGCGGGGCAATCTCCGGACTTCACGGATCCGGTGAAGTTGGTTGGCGAAAACCTGTTCTACGCCATCGTCTCGCTCTCGGTCGCGGTGATTCTGTTCGAAGGAGGGTTGAGCCTTAAGATCTCTGAGCTGAGGACCAAGCTCAGCATGGTCGTGCGGCTGGTGACGCTCGGGGCGCTCATCACCTGGATTCTGACCACCTTGGCCGCCCGATATCTGCTAGGGCTGACCATCGAAATCTCGCTGCTGGTGGGTGCCATCCTGACCGTGACCGGCCCAACGGTGATTGTCCCCTTGCTGCGGCACGTCCGTCCGACCAAGCAACTCGGTGCGGTTGCCAAATGGGAAGGCATTGTGATTGACCCCATCGGGGCTGTGCTGGCGGCGCTGGTGTTCGAAGCGGTGACCGGTAACGGTCTCCAAGGGGCCATCTCGCATACGCTGGCTGGGCTGTTCATGACCGCGGCATTCGGCGGTGCCGTAGGGCTTGCCGCGGCCTTGCTGCTGATGCAACTCCTCAAGCGGTTCCTGATTCCCGACTACCTAGAAAACATTGTGATCCTGACCGTCGTCCTGGTCTCGTTCACCATTTCGAACGTGCAGATTCACGAGTCCGGACTGGTCGCGGTCACCGTCCTAGGCGTGATCTTGGCGAACCAGAAATCGGTCACCATGCACCATGTGTTGCTGTTCAAAGAGAACTTGCAGGTGCTGTTGCTTTCGGTCCTCTTCATCCTGTTAGGCTCCAAACTCAAGATTCAAGACCTGCTTGGCTTGGGCTGGTCCGGGGTGTTGTTCTTGACGGTGCTGCTGCTGATTGTGCGTCCCGCGGCTGTTTTCCTTTCTACTTGGGGCGGGAGTCTGAACCTGCGCGAACGGCTGTTTCTTGCCTGGCTCGCTCCGCGCGGCATTGTGGCCGCAGCCGTGGGTTCGTTGTTCGCCCTGAATCTCGCACGCATGGAAGGCATCCATCCGCAAATCGCCGCTGATGCCGCCAAGCTCGAACCCATCGTTTTCCTGACCATCGTAGGCACCGTGGCCATCTATGGCCTGACGCTCTCGCCCCTGGCGCGCTGGCTAGGACTCGCAGAACCAACGCCCCAGGGCATCTTGTTCGCTGGCGGATCCTTGGTGGTGCGAACCATTGCCAAGGCGCTGCAGGACGAAGGATTTCAGGTGGTGGTGGTCGACACCAATCATCAGCACATTATGTCTGCCAGGATGCAGGGCCTGCCGACGGTTCAGGCCAGCATTCTGTCTGAGTACGTCAACGAAGAGGTGGATCTAGGGGGAATCGGACGGCTGGCTACCATGACCCCCAACGACGAAGTCAACGCGTTGGCCGTGATGGAGTTTGCCCACGTGTTTGGCCGTGCCGGAGTCTTTCAGGTTGCCCCGAATACAGCAGGCAAAGGAAGGCAAGACCCGGCCAAAGGCAAGTTTCGGCGCCAGAATCCTCTTCGACGAAACAGCCACTTACTCCAACTTGACGCAGCGGATGGTGCTTGGGGCGGTCATCAAAAAGACACGGCTGACTGAAGAGTTTGAGTACGAAGACTTCCGCGCACTCTACGGCCACGAGGCGTTGGTGCTGTTTGTGATTGATGACTGCGAACTCATTGCCAGAACCTCCGAGTCCACCAACATGCCGACGGCAGGCCAAACGCTGATTAGCCTGGTCGAGCCACTGGACGAAACGCAGCGAGAAGCCGCAGCCAGCGAAGCTGAAGAAACGGTCGCCGAAGAACAAGAGGATCGGCTCGAAAACGCCATCGAAAGCGTGGTGAAAGAGAACCCAGGCCGCCCGAGAACGAAGAAGGTTGACTCGGCAACACCCCGCGAGGTTTCTTCACGAAGTGCTGGCGATGCGAAGGTGTAAATAACGCACGAGAAAAATAACTTCAGGCTTGAGCCGGAGAAACAAAGCTCCGGCAATTCCTGGTTTTGGCGTAGCAGCCATCGCTCAATCAAGCATCTCCCGGTGCCGGTGGTAGCCCCCGACCAGAACCCTACAAGTTTTCGACTTGAAAACCTTTGCGGTACTCACGTTTGATCAAGGCATTGGCATCCGCCACGTTGGTCACCTGCATCTTGTCCGCGTCCCACATCAGTTTCGTTTCTGGGAATCGGTTGGCCACCACCCCTAACAGCAAAGACTCGGTCAACGGTCCAGCGTAGCTGAAGTTGGCGTCCGCCGTTCCGTTGCCAAGACAGGCATCTACCCATTGGCCGTAGTGGTTGACGCTACCAACTTGGGGCGGCTTGTAGTCAGCGAACTGCTTCTGGGGAAACAGGACAGGTGCACCGACGTGCGGCAGCAGCATGACCCCTTTCTCTCCAATGAACAACGAACCTTGCCCTGGGAGTTTGAAATCCTTTGGCAATGGGAACTCTTGATCTTTGGGGGGAGCGAAGGCTCCGTCATACCAGACCCATCGCAATGTTTCCGTCGTGAACTGCGTGGCAGGAAACTCGTACTCGACAATGTTCTTGGTCGGGTGCCCCACGCCGGTTACCGGGCGGCAGGTGGTCTTGGCCCAGTTGGGCGCGGTGAGTTTTAACGCGCGGTAGGGAGTATCAAAGATATGGACTCCCATATCTCCCAGCGTCCCAGTACCGAAGTCAATGTAGCGCCGCCAGTTGCCTGGGTGGTAGGTGTTGCCAGGGAACGTCCGCTCGGCCGCGGTCCCCAACCATAGGTCCCAACTGAGGAAGTCAGGCACCGGTTGCTCGGTGGTGATGGGACCGCCATCGTATCCCCAGTTCTTGCTGGACCAGGCATGCACCTGGCTCACCTTGCCAATGGCACCATCTTGAATGATTGCGGTGGCCCCGCGATAAGCCGCGCTGCCGTGGACTTGGATCCCCATCTGAGTCACCAATTGGTTCTTCTCAGCGACTTCGCGAAGTCGACGCGCTTCGAACACTTCGTGCGTCAGCGGCTTCTGACAATAGACGTGCTTGCCGTGATTCAGCGCGGTCATGGCCGCCGGGGCGTGTGTGTGATCGGGCGTGGAGACTACCACCGCGTCAATTTGACCGGCCAGCTTGTCAAACATCTGACGGAAGTCGGCAAACGTTTGGGCTTTGGAAAAGCGCGAAGCCGCATCGCCGAGCCGGCGCGAATCTATGTCGCACAGCGCCACCACTTCTACCTGCTTATGACCGGACACCGATCCCAAATCAGAGCGGCCCATCCCACCCACGCCAATATGCGCGGTGCGGAGTTTGTCATTGGCACTCACCGCGCGGGCGGCACGCGTGTTCCCCTGAAGCGTGATGATGGTGGTCGCGGCAGCAGCCGACTTGAGAAAGTCACGGCGAGTCGAGCGTGGCATTGGGGTTCCTCCCGAAATGGATGGTTCTCAGCTTGGTAGAAAAGCATAAGCCAGACCGGCAGCCAGTACCACCACTAGTTTGCAGTTTGCATAGGCATTGGTTTACATAGGGCCAGGGGTGTGACAAAATGCCATCGTAATGCTGCGTCAACGCTCAAATTTCGGGTTGGGTGCCATGGCCTCTACCGGCAGACACTAGCTAACTTGAACGATTCGACTTCAACTCCTTTCCAAGAATTCCCATGCCGCTTGATCCACGCGCCACAGAGTTTTTAGCCGCCATGGAAGCCGCAGGTTTGCGTCCTGCTCATGAGTTGCCTGTGGCAGAAGCCCGGGCTGGCATGGTGTGCCCTCCCAATGTGTACCCCAGGCTTGCCGCGATCGAAGACCTGACGCTGCCTGGCCCCGCAGGCACGATGGCCGCCCGACGCTATGTGCCGGAGGCCATTGAAGGGGGCCACCGCCCAGGATTGGTAGTGTTCTTTCACGGTGGAGGTTGGGTGGTCGGCTCGCTTGAGTCCCATCATGGGATGTGCCAGGAAGTGGCTTCCGCATCTGGGTGTCAGGTACTCTCGATCGACTACCGACTGGCACCGGAGCACAAGTTTCCGGCAGCTGCCGAAGATGCCTATGCTGGCACCGCTTGGGCTTACGAACAGGCCGCGCGGTGGGAATGTGATCCACAGCGTCTGGTGGTGATGGGAGACAGTGCCGGAGGAAACCTAGCGGCTGTGGTGAGTCTCATGGCCCGCGATCGCAACGGTCCACCGATCGCCCGACAGGTGCTGATCTACCCTGTCACCGACGCCAATCTCGAAACGGCATCTTACCAGGCGTTCGCCGACGGCTACTTCTTAAGCCGCGACAGCATGGCCTGGTTTTGGGAACAATACACCACTCCGGATCAGCGGCAGGATCCCTACGCCGCACCGCTCCAGGCCGAGTCGCTTGCCGAACTTCCGCCAGCGTTGGTGATCACGGCCGAGTGCGATCCGCTCTGCGACGAAGGAGAAGCCTACGCCGCGCGGCTGATCCAGTCCAACACCCCCTGCTTACTTTGGCGAACCGACGGTATGCTCCACGGCTACTTGCGACGGACCGATCTCTACAGCCAGGCCAAAGCCACCATGGCTCGCCTGGGTCTCTGGCTACAGCCCAGCCGCGCGAGCTAACCAGCGTTTCAGCTTTCGCTGTTGGCAATCCACTTCTTCACGCGCGGCTGCTTGTGTTGCCAGAGTTGCTCGTAAAGTTCGGCCGGGGTGTCGTGGATCACGAACAGTTCTCGGTGTTCGACTTTGATGAACCCTAGCTGCACGGCGCTTTCGACCAAGGAATTTAGGGGGTTGAAGTAACCTTGCACATTGAGCAACCCGATCGGCTTGCGGTGCATGCCCAACTGCGCCCAGGTGATGACTTCGAATAGTTCTTCGAACGTGCCGTATCCGCCTGGCAAGGCCAGGAACCCATCTGCCAGGGCGTTCATCTTGGCCTTGCGAGCGTGCATGCTGGAGACTACGTGGAGTTCGGTGGTGCCGCGATGCAGCAGTTCTTTGGTGGCCAGAGCCTCGGGAATTACGCCTGTCACTTGCCCCCCACCGGCCAGAACCGCATCAGCCAGGATGCCCATCAGGCCAACGCGTCCACCTCCATAAACCAGGTCACACTGGTTCTCGACCAGCACTTCGGCAAGTTGGCGAGCAGACTCGGCAAAGACCGGATCCGTTCCGGAACTCGAACCGCAAAACACACAAACGGTAGGCATGAGGTCCTCGTTGTCGGGGTTCTTCGATTCGGTGGGGCAGCCCACCGGTGCTTCCGTGACACCTCGATTATCCGCACCGTCCGCCATTGGACAAGTGCGGGCTGCGGGAACAAAGTACAACCAGGCTTCATTCTGGTGTACATTGACTCTCACTTGCGCTAGACTTGGGCATTGGCAGATTCGCAAAGGTGGCAGAAACCTGGGAATTCGCAGGCGAGGCGGTTCCCGGATTGCCGCAGGGGTTTTATGCAATAG
>CALOEH010000229.1:0-21660 GCA_942492195.1 uncultured Planctomycetia bacterium
ATAAGGTACGCACGGCGTACCCTACTCAGCTTGCCATCACCGCATTGTACAACAACAAGAATGGCTAATGTTGAAAGGGATGATTGCGAGCAACTTAGGCCACCGATCGAAGATCACTAGCACTAGCCGCCCATAAAGCCGCCAGCTTATTGCGGATGCAACTCCTTATCCGATCGCTAGTATCGCTCTCGGGCTGCAGCATAAGTTCTTCCGTGGCATCTCTAGGCCACTCTGCATCAAATAGCTGAGCAAGCCTTTCCCATGCACATGCTCTAGCGGTATCCGCAGCAAGGCGATTTTCAGCAACCTGAATGATCTTTGCGACGGCAACATCATCACACTTTCCGAATGACGCTAACAACTCGATTGCCATACACTGGATTGGTTTATCCAAGTCCTCGCTTTCTCTAGTGTCACCGTTCAGAACGAGGCTCTCCAAAAGTGATCTAAGTGTCGCGAGCTGATTGTGAACTTCGCACAGTGTGTAGAGCGTTGCGGCCACCACCATCGGGTCATAGTGGTCCAAGAACTGGAGCAGAACTTCTTCATCGCCACGCTCAGCATTTCGCCGCATGTCGATGATCGCATTGTGAATGGCACCAGGCGGTTGATGCTCGTGCGCACGCAACAGACGTAGTGATCGTTGCCGGAGATCGCTGTTCAATTTTCACCTCTCATCGAGCAAGCTCTCCCAAGATTCCTTCAGCACGGTCAAGCCAACGTGACAATTCTCCAAGTTCCCCTTCGATAATCGCTCTGTCTGAAGGCGACAACCGAGGGTTAGCTTGCCTTCGCCGAATGCAGGGAGTCTCGATCGGACTGGAGATTGGGAAGCTTGTAATGGACCAAAAAACTCCTGGCTGTTTGTTAAGAGGCGGGACGCGCTCGTATTGGTTGCTTATGAAAAAGGGCTCGACGCTCTCTCATCATGCGGCATAGTACTGCCGCGAATCTCATGAGCCACGAACAACCAAACTAACGTCTTAATGCTGCGGCGGTGTGGTTCTGCTCCAGCATGGCGAACTGCTCTGGCATGCCGACGGCGACAACCTGACCTCCCCGTTCTCCCCCCTCCGGCCCAAGATCAATCAACCAATCGGCATGCCGCATGACGTCGGTGCTGTGTTCGATCACCAGCACGGTGTTGCCGCTCTCAACCAACTCATCCAGCACGATCAACAGCTTGCGGATGTCCTCGAAGTGCAGACCGGTGGTGGGTTCGTCCAAAATGTAAAGCGTGTCCCCGGTGCTCACCCTGGCAAGTTCGGTGGCCAGCTTGACCCGTTGAGCCTCGCCTCCCGAGAGTGTGGTGGATGGTTGCCCTAGGGTCAAATATCCCAAACCGACGCGAGCCATGCCACCGAGCAATCGAGAAATCGCCGGGAAGTTCTCAAAGAACACCAAGGCATCATCCACATTGAGCGCCAACACATCGGCAATGGAAAGCCCTCGGTACTTGACCTCCAACGTCTGCTGGTTGAAGCGGGCCCCGTGACAACTGGGGCATTCGACAAACAGATCCGGCAGGAAGTTCATTTCAATGCGTTCCACTCCCTGACCTTGGCACTGTTCGCAGCGTCCTCCTTTGACGTTGAAACTGAAACGACCTGATTTGTATCCCCGCTGCTTGGATTCTCGGGTGGAGGTGAACACCTTACGAACTTCGTCAAACACGCCGGTGTAGGTTGCCGGATTGCTGCGCGGCGTGCGGCCAATCGCCGACTGGTCGACCGGTATCAATTTGTCAATCCGCCCCACTCCCCGCAGGCTGGTATGAGGGCCAGGCTTGGGACCGCTGCGGGTCAGCCGTCTGGCAACGGCCGGGGCCAGCGTCTCATTGATGAGCGAGCTCTTGCCGGATCCACTGACGCCGGTCACGCAAACAAACAGCCCTAGTGGGATCTCAATGTTGACGTTCTTCAGGTTGTTGGTTGTAGCCCCTTCGAGCGTGATGGTTCTGGTGGCTTGCATGGGGCGACGCTCAGCCCGCTGCGGCATGGTGAGCGCACCGGCAAGGTACTGCCCGGTCAGGGAGTCCGGCGACTGAGCGATTTGCTCTGGCGTTCCTTGTGCCATGATGTGCCCCCCATGAACACCTGCTCCAGGCCCGAGATCAAAGATGTAATCCGCCTCGTGCATCAGGTCTTCGTCGTGTTCTACCACCAGCACGGTATTGCCAGCTTGCTGCAATTTGCGGAGCGCAGCAATCAGGCGCTTGTTGTCACGCGGATGCAGCCCAATGGTGGGTTCGTCCAGTACGTAACAAATGCCAACCAGACCAGAGCCAATGCCGTTGGCCAAGCGGACACGTTGCGACTCGCCGCCACTGAGAGTTCGGGCGGGTCGGTCCAGCGAGAGATAGTCCACACCGACTTCGATTAAGAAGTTCAAGCGTGCGCGAATCTCGCGCACGAGCGGCTCAGCAATCGGCTCTTGGGCCGGAGGAAACGAAAGGTTTTTGAAGAACGCGGCCGCGTCCAAGATACTGAGCCTGGTGATTTCGTGAATCGCGCGGCCACATACCCGCACGGCGAGGGCTTCGGGCCGGAGTCGGGCACCGCCGCACGCTGCACAAACGACCTGTCCACGGAATCCGGCCAGCACGTCACGGCGAGCGTCGCTGGTGGTCTTCTCCCATTCCTCTTCCAGCAGTCCCAGGACACCTGGCACCGTGCCGTCACCGCGGATGAGCTTAGCCTGCGTCTTGGAGTGCAGGTCGGAAACAGGCGTGGTCCAGAGATCGTGGTCGCTGCGCAGTTGGTCAATTTGAGCGCGTAGTTTCTTCAGGGCGGCCGCTCGGAGACGTTGCCACGGCACCACCGCTCCGGCGTCCAAAGAGAGCTGCTCATCTGGGAGCACAAGCTCTGGATCGAACTGTTCGAAATACCCGAGCCCTTCGCACTCGGGACACGCTCCGTAGGGACTGTTGAAGCTGAACGTGCGGGGCTCAAGTTCTTCGTAACTGATCCGGCAGTTGGGGCAGGCGTAGAAGGTACTGAACAGGCGGTCTTGCCAGTTGCCCTGCTGGTCCAAGTAGCTGGCCAGTATGACCCCTTCGGCATGTTTGAGGGCCAGTTGCACGGACTCCGCCACCCGGGCTCGGGCACCTTGCCGGACCATGATCCGGTCGACCACGGCTTCAATTTGGTGTGGCTTCTGCGGCGCGAGTTCTGGCACCTGGTCAATATCCCACACCTCGCCATCAACGCGCACTCGGACAAACCCCGCCTTGCGAATCTGTTCGAACACTTCTTGATGTTGCCCCTTGCGCCCTCGAACCAAAGGGGCCAACAACATGGCCTTGGTTCCTTCTGGCAACGAGAGCAGATCATCCACCACTTGCTCCGCCGTGCGCTGCTCGATCGAGGCCCCGCACTCGTAGCAATAGGGCGAACCGACACGAGCCATCAGCAGTCGCAGGTAGTCATAGATCTCGGTGACCGTGGCTACCGTACTGCGTGGGTTGTGGCTCCCACCGCGCTGGTCGATGGCAATGGTGGGTTCCAACCCTTCGATCAGATCCACCTGCGGGCGTTCCATCTGATGGACGAACTGACGCGCGTACGCCGAAAGACTCTCGATGTACTGCCGTTGCCCCTCGGCGTAGATGGTGTCGAACGCCAGACTGCTCTTGCCAGACCCGCTGATGCCGGTGATTACCACCAGAGCGTCACGGGGAATCTCGAGGTCTATGTTCTTAAGGTTATGGACGCGGCAACCGCGCACCGTGATGAACCCCTGGCCCTCGTCAGGCAGGCTCGGCTCTGGATTCGGATCAATGGTCTCAGACTCGGCGTTCATGGAAGTAGCAAGACTACCAGGAACGTCCGGAGTTCCACAAGTTGGGCCGCGTGCCGAACGGCTCAGTCAAACGTCACCGAACTGCGGTCGTACGGCAACCGCTTAGGGCGGGGGCGGGGAATCAGTGGAACCTCGTCGTCTGCCGCAGCGGCAGGACGCGGCGATTCGACCGCTTGTGCCAAATTGCGTTCTGTCTCGTTGGCTTCTCGCCTGGCTGCCACCCGAACTTCGGTGGCCAGTTCGAGTACGTACTTGCCCAAGTCTTCGACATCGGTCGGTTCGCTGAGAGTTGGCTCCGCCACTTGCTGTTCCGTGGTCACAGCTTGCGGCTCAACCGAGGTCGGCGGGGCCAGCATGACCTTGGTTCCTGTCGAATCACTCACTTGCGGTTCGGCAACCGGTGCTTCTGTGCTGACCTTCTTCGACTTGCGGACGGCTTGCAGCAGTCGTTTGAACATGAGGAGTAGCCCTAGCGAGGGTAGAGATTGAGTGTGACACGTAACAAAACCTACCTCACGCCGCAGGCACAAAAAAAAATCCACCGGTCGCGTTGACCGGTGGATTTTGACGTTTAATCGGATTGCGCAACCGCTCGAAAGCAGCCGAGACAATGCACGCATCAATAGCGATAGTATTCCGGTTTGTACGGACCTTCGGCAGGCACGTTGATGTACTCAGCTTGCTCTGCGGTAAGCTTCTCGAGCTTGACGCCGAGCTTGGCCAGGTGCAACCGGGCGACCTCTTCGTCCAACAGCTTCGGCAGCACATGCACGCCAACGGGATACTTGTCACGGTGTTGGAAGAGTTCGATCTGAGCCAAAACCTGATTGGTGAACGAGCTCGACATCACGAACGAGGGGTGCCCCGTGGCACAGCCCAAGTTGACCAGGCGTCCTTCGGCCAGCATCAGGATCGAATGCCCATCGGGGAAGGTGTAACGGTCCACCTGCGGCTTGATTTCGACCTTGGTAATGCCTTTGTTATTCTCAAGCCAGGCGACGTCAATTTCCAGATCGAAATGTCCGATGTTGCAGACGATGGCATCGTCCGGCATCTTCTCCATGTGGCGTCCGAGAATGATGTCGCGGTTGCCGGTAGCGGTGACAAAGATCTGCCCTCGGCTACAGGCGTCGTCCATGGTGGTGACTTCGTAACCTTCCATGGCAGCTTGCAAGGCGTTGATGGGATCGACTTCGGTGATGATCACGCGAGCGCCGAGTCCACGCATGCTGCGGGCACAGCCTTTGCCGACATCGCCAAATCCGCCTACCACGACCACTTTGCCAGCCACCATGACGTCGGTGGCACGCTTGATCCCATCAGCCAGCGATTCGCGGCAGCCGTACAGGTTGTCAAACTTGCTCTTCGTGACCGAGTCATTGACGTTGATGCAGGGGGTCTTGAGGATTCCCTGTTCGTGCATTCGATAAAGCCGATGCACGCCGGTGGTGGTTTCTTCGGAGATACCGTGGATGCCGTCGAGGAGTTCGCCACCGCGCTCGTAGGCCATGGCGGTGAGGTCTCCCCCATCATCCAAGATCATGTTAAGCGGCTGGCCATCGAAGTGGAGCGTCTGCTCAATGCACCAATCGAACTCCTGGTTATTCATCCCTTTCCAGGCGTAGACCGGAACGCCAGTCACGGCAATGGCCGCGGCTGCGTGGTCCTGGGTGGAGTAGATATTGCAGCTACTCCAAGTGACCTTGGCTCCCAACGCTGTCAGCGTTTCGATCAATACCGCGGTTTGAATGGTCATGTGCAGGCAGCCGGCAATCCGGGCTCCTGCCAACGGCTGCTCGGCACCGTATTTTTCCCGCAGTGCCATGAGGCCGGGCATTTCGTTCTCGGCGAGTTGGATCTCCTTGCGACCCCACTCAGCCAGCCCTAGATCCTTCACCTTGTATGGCAAACGCGTTTCAACCTGAGACACTAGACTCTCCTTCGAACCAAAATTGCGCAATGATAGCCAAGCAGGGTGCCAACCGACACTCCAGGCCATTGGTCGCCATGATACGGGGAGGCGTCGGATATGACAAGGATGGATAGGTTCTGAGTTGCCAGCACAAAACGCAAACAGGTGCCGTGCGTAGCCCGCTATCGCCAATGATCATCGTCCGCAAAGGGGTGCGTCGGCAGGTTGGGCCGGGGCTTAGGAAGGACTTTGAGAATTTGCGTGGCCAGGCGGAGATCTTCTTGCGTGGCAATCTTCATATTCAGCGGTGAGCCTTGCACCACGTAGACAGCATGCCCCGCGTGTTCGACCAATTGGGCGTCGTCCGTGGCGTCCAGATCTCCCCGTTGCTGGTAGGCTTTTTGCAGCAGTTCGCGTCGAAAGACCTGCGGCGTTTGAGCTTCCCAAAGTCCTTCGCGCGGGACGGTTTCTCGAATCGCCTGAGACTTGCCCACCCGCTTGATGGTCCCTTGCAGCGGATTGGCCAAAATCGCGGCATCATGCTTCTCAGCTGCGGCAAACACGCTGTTGATCCAAGCCTCGGCCAGGCAAGGTCGGGCTGCATCGTGCACGCAGACGAAGTCCGCCTCAGGCTTGACCAGATCCAATGCCTTTTGGACCGTTTCCCAACGGGCCGCGCCCCCTTCGATCACTTGAATTCCCATCAAGGCCACATTGGAAGAGAACTTCATCTCGAAGAACTCCCGGTCCTCAGCCGAGATGGGGAGGATCAGCTGAATCACATCGTCCCGGTTGAGGAACTTCTCCGCCGAGTGCAACCACACCGCCCGATTGTCGAGCGGGGCGAACACCTTCTTATAGTGCTGGTGCTGAAATCGCTCACTCTTGCCAGCAGCCGGCATGATTACCGCAAACTTTGCCATCGTTGACTCCTCTCAAGGCCGTTACGTTCAACTTCTTGGCGCTTCCGCATCATCCAGCCCCAAGGGGGCAAAATCAACCCGTCGGAGAAATTGCGAATCGGTAGATGACACACGTTGGGCCGCGTCCCACAATGGGGACGGGGCGTATCCGCTGTGAAATCATTGCTACTCGAAATGATTCCATGAACCTCGACGAGACAACCAAGCTGATCTTGAAAGCAGTTCGTGACGACGATGCCGCAGCTGTTCAACGGCTAATCGAATCGCATCCCGACAAGCTTTACCACGACCACGGAACCGGCTCATGGCTGCATACCGCGGCGCGACACGGGAGCATCCAGGTTGCGGCGCAGTTGATCAAATGTGGATTGGACGTCGATGCCGAGGTTGATAATTCCACTCGGGATACACCGCTTTTTTGTGCAGTTGGCCGAGACAATGTAGCCATGGCCAGAGTTCTGCTAGAAAGCGGTGCCGATCCAAACAAGGGGCATGTGCTGATCACAGCTGTTGTAGGTTCTAAAGAGCACTCGCTGGAGCTCATTCAACTCCTTGAAGAGTTTGGGGCCGATCTCGAACGAGTCTTTCCCTATGGTGACGATGAGGAAGTCACCGCGCTGAGCATGGCACGGGACTGGGGCAAACTCGATGTCGTCGCGTACCTGGAGCAGCGAGGACCAGGGAAGCGCCGCTAAGAGTCGAAACGGCACCAGGCTTCGTAGACGATTCCGTCTGAGAAATCGCGAATCGGTAGATGACACACGCTGTGCGGTGTCCCACAATGAGGGGAACCTCGAATCGCATTCGGCCCGACTGGAAGTTTCCATAGCATGCAATCCCCCACACTTCAGACTTCGGCGTTCGTCCCAGCGGTCACTCGCAGGGAGGTGCTGCGTGCCGGAAGTCTCAGCTTGATGGGGCTCTCGCTGCCTGAGTTGTTGGCAGGGCGCGAAGCTTCGGCCGGTGTGGCACACGCGCCGAGTTTCGGCAAAGCCAAAGCTTGCATCTTGCTGTTCATGTGGGGAGGGCCGGCTCATCAAGATACCTGGGACCTCAAACCGGACGCACCGGCAGAGATTCGCGGTGAGTTCCGTCCCATCTCGACCAATGTACCTGGCCTGGATATCTGCGAGCATCTTCCGCTGCTTGCCCAGCGTTGTGACAAGCTGGCGCTGATCCGCTCCATGACGCATACGGACGTCAATCACCTGACCGCCACGCATTACTTGCTGACAGGACAGCCTCCGCTGCCTGCCGGCACACGTGACACCGACTGGCCTCACCTGGGTGCCGTGCTGGCCAAGTTAGGCCGAAGTGAGGGAGCGCTGGCCCCGTATGTTTCCATGCGACCCAAAATGCCAGGGGATGTCCCGCGTTTCGTGGAACAAAGTCGAGGGCAGTTCGCCGGTTGGTTAGGGCGTGCGTTCGATCCGTTCACCATTGATGCTCGGCCTGATGAGGCTGACTACCGCGTGGGTGACTTCACCCTGCCGCCGGAAGTTTCCGTAGATAGGTTAGAACGACGTCGGCAACTCCTTGGCAGTATCGAACGCCAACGGGCTGTGCTGTCCCAAACGGCCGACTTGGATTCGCTCACCCGCAGTTACCGCAAGGCTTTTCAGTTGCTGCACTCTGGAACAGGCGGAGACGCCTTCGATCTGGAGCAAGAACTTGGCAAGCTTCGCGAACGCTATGGGCTGAACCCACACGGCCAGTCGGTCCTGCAAGCCAGGCGTCTTGTCGAACATGGCGTGCCGTTGGTCACCGTCTACTGGCCGAACGAGGGGATCAAGAACGTCAGCGTCTATTGGGACACGCACCGGCGAAACTTTATTGACCATCGCGAACGATTGATGCCTCCGGCCAGACCAGGCGTTTTCTGCCCTGCTGGACGATCTGCAAACGCGCGGGATCTTGGACGAAACGCTGGTGATCTGGACCGGCGAGTTCGGCCGCACACCGCGCGTCGGACAGCGCAACAGCGATGCCGGAGCAGGCAGCGATGGCCGCGACCACTGGCCTGGCTGCTTCACCAGCGTGTTGGCAGGGGGTGGCATTCGAGGCGGCGTGGTGCATGGTGCCTCGGACAAACATGCCGGCTATCCCGCGCTGGATCCGGTAGCCCCCATGGACCTGATCGCCACGGTCTACCACTGCTTGGGCGTTCGACCAGATCTGGAATTGAAGGACAACCAAGGGCGGCCCATGGTTGTCTGTCCCGGCAACCAAGTGGACGCGGTTCTCACCTGAGGTAGGCGACGACGGATCATGCCGTCATACCGCTCGAAGATGCTCCAGTTTAGTGTAGAACAGTTGTCTCAACTGTTCACGGACTAAGAAAAACGTTTCGGTTCTTCTGCCGTGAACAGTTGAGACAACTGTTCTACAATGTCACGATGGAGCGTGATGACTACGTTTCTTGTTGAGACAGTTGCGAGAGTGCCCAGGTTGATTGCTGCGTGACTTTGCCAGATCCCTGGACAATTCGCACCGTCATGGTTGGGTCACGCAGGGTGGTGTCGAAATCTAAGGTGGCGAACCCCAGTCGCTTGCTGTTGGCAATGCCGGAAGAGATGACTTCGACCATGGGGTAGCCGACACGATCTGATTCGTGATGTTCCCAAACCAGCGACTGGTGCAGACTGCCGGAGAGGTAGACCACGCCTGGAATCTTATACTTACCAATCGCGTCGAAGAACTGATGCCGGGCATGGGTGTAGACGCGCCAACCATCGTGGAGGCTATGGTGCAGCGGACTTCCGGATGCCACCAATTTGAACTTGGCCTGAGACGACCGTAGGCCGTCGAACAGCCACTGGAACTGCGCCTCGCCGAGCATGGTCTTTTGGGCATCGTCATTGGCTTTATCAGGTGAACGATGGTACCGGCCATCGACGACAAAGAACTCGACATCTCCCCAGGCGAACTGATAAAAGGCCCCCGGCACATCTGCTGTTCCAGAGTCTGGATTGCCCCAGACGCGTTTCCAGCTGTCGAGCGAATGTTCTTTGCCCTTCGCAGTTCCATCCGAATTGTTCGGTCCGAAATCGTGATCATCCCACATGGCGTACGTCGGCATCGCCCGAATCACACTGGCGAATTCGGGGGACTGCCGGTAACGCAGATGGTGCCGCCACTGAACGCTGGGGTCGGTCGAATCTGCATAGACCGTGTCACCTAGCGTGAGATGCAACATCGGGTTCTGTTTCAAGAACAGCGGCCATGACTGTTGCGGCTTCTCAATCTTCATGCAGCTGGTCAAGCCAAGCCGGAACTTGACCGGAGTGCCGGCCATGGGAGCTGTGCGAAACGAACCGCAATGCTCAGGTGCCGAGCGGCCGTCGATGGCGACTGCGAACTCATATTGTGTATCCGGGCGAAGTTCCGAAAAGTGGGCTCGCCACGTCTGCCCTTGGAGGTTCAGCCCTGCGCGCGAAATCTTCTCGATCTCCCCGTTCTGGCTGTTTGCGGCTTCGCCTATCAACCGTACTTCGACACGCGCATCGGAAGGGGTGTAAATCCAAATTGCAGCCGTGGTGGGCGTGGTGCTGCCCACCATCGGCCCGGCAATGTCGGCATCGACTGCATCCAGCGCCCTGACGGAGCGTTGAGAGAAGACGCCCAGGATCGAACCGAAACAGGTACTCAAAAAACTTGCGAGAGCCGTTAACGTGAATATCCGCCGGGAGACCTTCATCGTGCTCGCCCTTGTACTGGCCTGGCAAATGGATCCACAGAACAACATTCACTATAGCCACCTCGCAATTACGATTCTGCGGCAAACAGCTTCGGATTGCACCACGCCGCGAGGAATCAGCGAATCGACAACCGCTACAGCCGGCGGATGAGCGATGACCTGTTGGGGTTATGCTTCCGCCGACCGAGTGAGGGTGAACGGCGCTGCCTGTTCATCCGGACGCCAGCCTGCGTCCAGGCCTTCTGAGATAACGGCAGCCACGAACGATGGCGTCACGTCTGGCCAGGACGGCTGGAACACCTTCAACACCTGCCCGTCACCCTCGACAGGTTGCACGATCAAATGGTAATTGGATCGGTGATCCCAATCCCGGCCCTGCGGGAAGTACCAATAATACGCACGGCCTGCACAAGTGATGTTCCGACGATGTCGCTGCGGAAGGGTCATGGTCTTCACCCACGCTTCCTCGCTGACGCTTCGGGTTGTGATTCCAAAGTACTTACTACATTGCGCGAGACACGAGGTGGATGCCATCACCACGGACGTGAGGACTACCTTCCTCGCCCGGTGATTGGGTAGGCCGAGTCTTGGAAACCGTGGCCGCTGTGTTCGCCAGGAGGAACCAGCGAATCGACAACCGCCTCGTCTTCGTCCGTAATAGCCACTTCCAGGGCGTGGGCGTTATCAAGGTACTGCGACATGGTCCGGGGGCCGACAATCACCGAGGTCATGATCGGGTTGGCCAGGCACCACGCCAGCGCGAATTGGCTCGGAGCGACCCCACGCTGCTCGCAATGCTTTGCCAGCTCTTGAGCAACGTGCAAACTGGATTCCCGCCATTCGGCCTGCTGCATACGGGCGTCCTTGCGGGCGGCCCGACTGTCCGACGGCACCTCAGCGCCCGGTTTGTACTTGCCGGTCAAAATACCGCGCGCCAGAGGACTGTAAGAAACCACACCAATCTTGTGTTCGCGGCAAAGCGGCAGCAGTTCGTACTCAACGTCTCGATTCACAATGTTGTACAGCGGTTGCACGCAGCAGAATCGGTTGAGGTTGAGCTTGTCACTCGTCCACAAGGCTTCGCACAGTCGCCAGGCTCGGTAATTGCTGCAGGCGATATATCGCACTCGGCCAGAGCGGACCATGTCATCCATGGTTCGCAGCAACTCTTCGGCGGGGACATCGTAGTCCGGCGTGTGCACGTAGTAGATGTCCACGTAGTCCGTATTCAGCCGGCGGAGACTATCATCGAGCGCCTGCATCATGTGCAGCCGACTACCGCCCGACTGATTCGGGCCGGGGCCCATCACTTGCCGCCCCTTGGTGGCTAAGACAACGTGATCACGGCGGCCGTTGAGTGCCTTGCCGATCACCACTTCGGATTCGCCGGCGTTGTAGATATCTGCGGTATCGACAAAGTTGATGCCATCATCCAGGGATCGGTGGATGATCTCGATGGAGTCCTTCTCATTGGTCGGACCTCCAAACATCATGGTTCCCAGGCACAGTTCAGAAACACGGACGCCGGTACGTCCCAGCAGGCGATATCGCACGATGGTGATCCCTTTGACTCGAAGGTGGCTACTTTGCAAGGCCACAGTTTACGAGATCCCGCCACCCGAGGGAACGCCCCAGTCACCAAAGGCCACCATCGCCGGTGTCCAACCGGATCAAAGAATTGCACGGGACCGAGGGACGAAAGAAACGGTCCAAACCGTTCGCTCAGCAGGTGGAATTTTGTGGTATAGTATCCAAAGACACAAACCCACATCCAGCGTTTAGCGTGTAATTCGATGGCCAAGAAACGTCCTTCGTCTGCCGACGCCTCTGATGATCCGGCAATGGATCGCATTCAGCGACCGTTGACCTTGGTGGCGCAAGTGGAACAAATGCTGCGAGACGCCATTGCCGCTGGGCAGTTCCCCGGGGACCGACTGCCGACGGAGGTCGAGCTTGCCGAGCAATTGGGGGTGAGCCGAGAGACGGTTCGTCGCGCCACCGAGAGCCTCGCCGACGAAGGGCTGCTCGTCAAATTTCGCCGCAAGGGAACCTTCCTTCGCCGTCCTGACCCCATGCGGCTAGATCATACGTCGGCCATCATTGGCTACCTTCAGGCAGATTATGGATACGGAACTGCCGGAGTTGACTCGGTCACGCGGGGAATCTCCGGACTGATTTTGCAGGGAGCCCTGGAAGTTGCCAGCGGAGAGGGCTTTCAACTGTTGGTCGAAAGAGCCACCCCTGGCGAGCTGCGGAATGCCTTTCGCCGGCTACAACAAACGACCCAACCGCGTGGGCTGATCTTTGCTTCTGTCGGAGAAGAAAAACTGCTCCGGCAGGTCACTGGTTTGGGTGTGCCAACCGTCGTCCTTGATCACGACGTTCGCGTGCCGCAGATCAGTACCGTGCGTGACGACTCCGCCACCGCAGCCGCCGAAGCCGTGCAGTACCTGGCCAGCGTAGGGCATCGCCGGATTGCCTTGGCATATTGGAATCAGGTGGACCTCAACCCTTGGCGACTGGAAGGCTATCGCACGGCGTTGCGGAAGTTGGGCTTGCCGCGCCGCCGTAGTTGGGAACTGCCGGTTGAATTGAGTCCGCGCGGGGCCGAAGAAGTGGTTCGTGATCTGCTGGCGCTATCGCCACGCCCCACGGCACTGCTCTGCTTCAACAATTCGCAAGCCAGACAGGTCATCGAGGAACTCAATCGCAATGGCCTCGAAGTACCTGGCGATCTGAGTGTGCTTGGCGGCGGAGGCGAAGTTGTCCCAGGGCTTACCTGCCATCAGGCAGATTGGTATTCCATTGGAGAGACGGCCGTTCGGCTTGTGCTGCGGCTCATTGCCGAAGGGGTCAATGCCAAGCCCCAACATGAGTTGATTGCACACGGCCTGCAGGAAGGGAAAACCGTCGCGTCGCCTGCCTCCTCTTCGTGAAATTGCTCCGCTTGGGGAAGGTAGGTAGAGGTACTGCTCGCTTCCATTTTTTGTCTCCTGCTTCATTCTACCCGTCCTTGAAGTTTCGCAGTAGAATTGATGTATGGCACGCAAAGCAAATAAGACATCCTCGCTTCGACTGACTCAGCATCAACGCAATGCGTTGCTCGAGGCAACCGGTCTGCGCCCCAAGATAAAGCAACGCTTGTTGGCCTGCGGCGAAGGAACTCAGTCCGTCGAGTTCTCAGATTCGGAACTCAGGCACCTCGACGAGCAAGTTGACGATTCGGTGATGTATGCCAACAGCATCACCAAGAAGCGTCTCGTGGCGATTCAGAAGAAGCTCGTGAAAGTGCTAGCTGACGCTGCGCCGCCACGGCGAAAGAAACTGCCGATCAATTCTGACTTGCTGTTTCAATTTCGGATCACCCTGAACGAGATTCAGCCTGTGATCTGGCGGCGAATCCAAGTGGAAGACTGCACGCTGGGAGATTTGCACGAAGGAATCCAAGCGGCGTTCGGATGGTGGAACTACCATCTCCATCAATTTGTGATCGAGGGGACTCGGTTCGGACCGCCGGATGCGGAAGAATACGACAACTTCCTCGAGACCGAAGACGAGTCGAAAGTGCTCCTCAGTCAGCTCCTCCCAGAGTCTGGCCAACGGACTCGCTGGACCTACGAATACGATTTTGGAGATGACTGGCGGCACGAGGTTTTGTTCGAAGGGTATCCGCCGAAAGACGCCAAGGCCAAATACCCGCTCTGTCTCGAAGGAGAGAGGGCCTGCCCACCCGAAGACATTGGCGGCCCCTGGGGATTTGCCACCTACCTCGAAGCTCTCACCGACCCGGGCCACGAACGGCACGAGGAGTTCCTGCAGTGGCGAGGTCCTTTTGATCCACTCGCCTTCGACCCTCACAAGGCCACGCAGGAAATGCGCAAGGTCATGTAGAGTAAACACTTGCGATTGACGCCAAGTGTTCGCAGCGGGTCACTTGGTGATATCTGAGCAGGGGAATTCAGGCCGCGCTGCGCGCATTCCCAGCTTAAATGACCGTTAACCGATCGTTAACCTTCGGCGGCCGGCTGTTGCTGGGCTGCCTTGATCCGGGCACTCAAGCGAGATTTTAGGCGTGCAGCCCGATTGCGGTGAATGATATTCCGGGATGCCGCTCGATCGAGTTTCTTCGACGCGTCACGGAACAGGCTGGATGCGTTGTCGAGTTCGCCTGCCTCGATGGCTGAATGAACCTTCTTCAGCTGCGTCCTGATCGTAGATTTTACGCTACGATTGACTTGGCGGCGATCAAGGCTTTGGCGTAATCGTTTTTTGGAGCTTTTGGTGGTTGGCATCGTTCGTTCATCAAAACTATTGGAAGGATTCAATCCGGAACCTTGACCAGCGACCGGTCAAACCGGATTTGATCTACAAGCTCAGGCAGAGGAATTGGTTATGATGCCGGAATCTACGCCCGCTGTCCAGATGGTGAACGGACAAATTCGGGTTCGGTCGGAGTCTCACCTCTCGCTGCAAGCCCCCCAAATCGGGCTAATTGCCACTTTGACGCTCTTTTTGATGGGAATTGGGAGTGTGGCGCAGGCCCAACTCCAGGATCCAGGCTTCCAGCAAATTTTGCCGGAGCGGATCTCGATTCCACCGGTCCGGATCAATCCGATTCCACGAGCTTCGATCATTCCGCAATATGTGCAGATCAATCCGATTCCGCGGACCAATATTCTGCCAGAGCGACTGTTGGTCCAACCGCTGGAGATTTCGCCGATCCAACTGCGCCCCCTGACCCGAGAGCGGATTGTTCCTCAGGCAATCGAGCGGCAAGAGGCCACGGCCATGCCTGAGGCCCAACTGCGGCAAATCGAACGAGGTGTCGATGTCCCGCGCGGCTACCGTTCGCCCATTTTGCATGGGTCCAGTTATCTGCGCAGCGGCCCAACTGCCAGCGACAACCGGACTCCTGACTACATTCGCCGACAACCACTGGGCTGGTGACGCTGACCGCGTGGCAGCTCGGCTCAAACAAGCAAATGGAAGCTACTGCTGCGTCACCACTGGCCGAAGCGTTGACGCGGCACTAGAAACTGGTCCAAGTTCCTGGGTGGTGTCAGGACGGCATGTCGTCGCGAGCGGCTGACAGGGCAGCTTGCAGCTTCTCTTCGTCATCGTGCGAGAGAGACGTCTGCAGCACGGTGCCGCCATAGCCTTTGACGTGCTCAAGGACCTTGTCAGGCGTGCTTTTTCGGACCAGCACGAATAAGGCAGAACTGCCAGGCGAGAGCGTACCGGCCAGTTCCTTCATGAAGTTGTCATCCACGCCGATATCGGTCAAAGCCCCAGTGGCAGCACCGGCGGCAACGCCCATGGCAGCCCCGAGT
Source organism: uncultured Planctomycetia bacterium (assembly GCA_942492195.1). Lineage (GTDB taxonomy): Bacteria > Planctomycetota > Planctomycetia > Pirellulales > S012-138 > CALOEH01. Next base: position 15,664 of record CALOEH010000229.1, read on the forward strand.
AGCGGACTCATGAAGAGCAACCCAATCAGGGTTCCCCAAAACCCGCCTTGGACGGCACCAGCGGCGGTCAGGTTGTACACCTGATGAAGTTTCACCGTGCCATCTTCGCGCTTGACCGCTACCACCGCGTCTTCGAGATCCACCAGGTACTCACGCTGCATCTTGTACAACTCAAGGCGAACTTCCTCAGCCTGATGCTCGGAGTCAAAACCGATTACGATCAAATCGCTCATCGCGTCAATCCTTATGTCTGGAGCTTGTGTGTCTGGAGCTGCGAGAGAGTAGAAGATGGAACGAGATTACACCTGCGAAGTGATTCTACCGGGTGCCTGAAACAAGGCAACCGGCCCTGTCTTTGCCCTTTGCCAACAGCGTCCCCGCCACTTGCTCCTAACCAGTTGGTGGAGTGTTGTGTTTGACTTTATGTGTTCTCATTACGATGCTCAACAGGCTGCCGTTCGGTCTGTTGGTTGTCTCCATGGACAAACTTCTGACCCAACCGAATTCCACCGATGATTGAAACCTTCAAATGCCTAGCAGTGATCTGTTCTTGCAAGCCGCGGTAGCTCTGCCAGCCATTGCGCTGCTCGTGGTCTGGCTGGTTGGTACACGCTATCCGGCCGCGACACTGCTGGGAGTACGGCTGGCTTGGACATTCGCAGGAGCTTGCGCAGCGGCCATGCTCTTGAGTTTGCAAAACAACCCGGCCGATGGGTTGGCAACGGCGCACCGCTGCTCGGCGAATTGGGGAACCTGGCTGGTCGTTCCCAACGCCCTGGGCCCGTTGGCGTTTTCTGTGGATTGGACGCTCCAGGCTGATGCATTCACAGGGCTGCTTCTGACGGCCCTGTTGTTGATCTCGGCTGCCGTTTTCGCTCCGCCTGATTCCGGTGATTCGGACGTCGCGCAGCAGACAAGGTTCTGCCGAAGTGGGACGCTGATGGTGTTCGCCGCGGTGATGGTGTTGGTCACGTCGAATCTCCTGGCGGCTTTGCTCTGCTGGCAACTGCTAACTTGGGCCGCTGCCTGGCTGAACGGCGACGCAGAACCTGCCGTCGGGCGGAGTTGGCAGATTCAGTCCCTGGGTGATCTTGCCTTGGGGCTGGCCGTGCTGATGCTGTGGTGCATGTTTCGCACGTTGAATTTTGACACAGGCGACGCCACAAGCGTGTTGAGTCCGCAGTTTGTGACCGATGGCTACCCTCAGCCGCAAGCCTATCTGTTGGGTGTCGGTTTGCTGATGGTCTTGGCCGTCGCTGGCAAGTGCAGTCAGTTGCCGCTGTGGAACTGGCCAAAGTTGGCAGCGGACAACCCGCGCTCGCTGGCCTTGCAAGTTGGTTGTCTCGGCACGGCAGGGGTCTACTGGCTGATACGATTCGCCCCATTATGGAAAGCGGCGGGCGAGGTACACGTAATCCTGGCCTGGCTGGGGATCGGTTCGGCATGTTTCGCGGCACTGGCCGCGCTGGCACAAACGAACATCCGCCCCCTGCTGGTCTATCTGGCCATGGCCCAACTGGGGCTGGCCCTATTCGGCATTTCGACGGGAAGCGACGCCGGATTGGTAGCGGGCATGTGGTACTGGATCACCCAATTTGCCGCCATCACCCTGCTGCTTTGTCTGGTGAATCCAAGGAATGCCAGCGGGCGGGGGATCTCCGTGGCCGCGTCGATTGGGATGGCCTCGCTCGCCGCGGTTCCTCCGATCGGTGGATTCTGGAGTCTGGCCAACATGTTCACGGCCAGCCAACAAACCAGTGCGTCCCCTTGGTTGCTCGGACTGATGCTGTCGGTTACATGCGTGATGGCGATCGCTGCCGGAAGGGGACTCCATGAGTTGCAAACTCCGCAGCCAGAAGAGACTCGTGCAGACATTGCTTCAAGTCCGAATTCGACCGTCGTCAACATGCTCGCAGCCGTTGTCTTGCTGCTAGGTGTCGTTGGTCCATTTGCTGGCCAGTGGTTGACTAAGACGTTGGCCGCCGGTGCAGCGTCCGACGTGAGCGGGATAGCTTGGCCAAGCCTGACGAGCGTGGCACTGGTCACCAGCGCCAGCGCCGCCGGTCTACTGATGGCGGCCATGTTGTTTCGGCGGCCTTCGCGTTGGGGGAGCGGTAAGTTGCAGTTCGCCCAGCAATAAGTCCGTTGGGCAAGTTAAGCGTAATTGACGGGTTCTTACCTCGACCAAATCTTCGCCTTGGCCATTTCCGGTCCAATCCACGGTTTGGCAGCGGGGCTGGTCTCGGTCGAACGAGTTTTGGTGCCAACCGTCCTGCGACAGTTAGCCGGCATGCCGCGTGCCGTCGGCAGGATCCTCCGTCCCCTGCAAGCCGGACTCTTGCAGTTTTACGCCTTGGGCATGATGTTGGGACTTCTGGTGTTGTTGGTAACTTTGCTGCGTTGGGGTTAAACCGGCGTTGCCCCCCGAGGCGCTCTGCAACGCTCGAAGAGAAAGTATGTCCACGCTCTTAGTACTGATCCTGATCTTGCCGTTTGGCTCGCTGGCCCTGTTTTGGGCAGTGGCCGATGCCCCTGCGCGCGCCGTCGCTCATTTGGCGCTGGCGGTCAGCCTGGTCCTGGTTGCGCTGATTGGTTGGTTGGTGCTGGGCTACCCTGCTGCTCCTGCAGCGGAGACCGCAGAAGCGCAGGTGTACGCCGCGAGTGAGTGGGACTGGGTGCGGGTGCGGCCGCATGTTCCGGCCCGTTTCAGTTCGCCAATTCGCTTGTCGGTAGGACTGGACGGACTGAGTCTGGTGCTGCTTGCCTGGACGGCGATGCTGCTTCCCACGTTGGTGCTGCTCAAAGGACGCACGGCGGTTGAGCGACCTGCCGGATATTTCTCAAGCTTTGTTGCTGGCATTCGCAGGGCTGTTGTTGGGCATGTTTGCCGCGCGTGACGTGGTGCTGTTCTACGTCTGCTGGGAAGCTGCTTCGGTACCGTTGTTCCTGGCAATCGGCATTTGGAGTGAGAACCAAGGACCCGGCACGGCAGTCCGTTTTCTGATGATCACGCTCGGATCCAGCCCGATGACGCTGGTGGGCCTGTATGCTGGTCTGTTGGGCCAGCAGTACGCACCCGCCGGACAGTGGCTGTTCCTCGTATTCAGAACTCCAGCAGCAGTTGGCTCAGCACCCCTTGCCGCACGCCGCACGAGCCACCATTTTGCTGATGCTTGCGGTAGGATTCGGCACGCGTAGTCTGTGGATACCGCTTGGATTCTGGCTCCACGAAGTTCAGGTAGACGCGCCACTCCCGATGCGGCTTGCAGCGGTTAGCCTCTTCGTACCTGCCGGGGTGTATGGCCTGGCCAGGTTTGGACTTCTGCTGCTCCCCGAGGCCGCTTGGACGTGGATGCCTTGGCTGTTTGGACTGGGAACGCTGGGTTTGGTGTATGGCGGGCTGGCAGCCTGGGCGGAGACGGACCTTCGCCGGTTCGTGACCTCGCTGGCGATCAGCCAACTGGGACTCGTTGGGCTGGGACTCGCTTCGCTCAATTCGGTCGGAATGACCGGTGCCGTCCTCTACCTGTTGGGGCAGGCGGCCGCCATGGCAGGCCTGGTAGCAACGCTCGGAATGCTCGAACTTCGCGCTGGTTCTTGCCAGCTTGATCGCTGCGAGGGCCACCGGCAGCGCAGCCCTAGGTTGGTTGCCTGCGTGACGCTGTTCGTACTTGCTGGTGTCGGACTGCCTGGCCTGAGCGGCTTTGCAGGACTCTGGATGTTGCAGTCTGGCATCATGCAGCGGGCGTTCGTCGGCGTCGCACCATCTCAAACATGGCTGCAGGTCTGCGCGGTGGCCAGCTTGATCGGCCTGCTGTTGAGCATTGCTTACGCCACCCGGCTGATCCGGCATTTGTGGACCAGTACGCCCTTGGGCAAACCGGCGAGTTTGAGTTCTCTTCCTGATGAGGAGCAACGGCCGGATGCTCCGCCAGGCGATCTGACCTGGATCGAAGGCGCGGCCTTGATGCCGGTCATGTTGCTGGTGCTGTGGTTGGGAGTGTGGCCAGGCTATTGGGTCCAGCGAATCACGCCAACCTTCGCGCCACTTTGTACTGAGATCGAACGTCACGCCATCCAGCCGAACAAAACTGCGGGGGTCGAGGTGCCAGATGCCCCCTGATAGCCTGACGCTGACCACGAACCATGCGATGTTGCTCCTGCCACAGATGGTGCTATTCGCCGTAGGCACGCTGCTGCTGGTGATCTCGCGGTTTGCTCGGCGCGCGACTTCATCAACAGCCGTTTGGGCGAAACCGTCTGCATTGGGGGCCCTGCTGTTAGCCGGAGGGCTCATGGCACTTGGCGTCTCGCCGGGAGAACCGGGACCGTTGGCCCGAGATGGTTTGGCGACACTCGCTGTTGGGGGAGCCTGGTGCTGGGGAATCTTGCTGGTGATTGCCTGGCCGCGCGATCCCGACGCAGGGCGTTCGTTTCAAACAGCCGGCCTGTTGCTACTGGTCGTGGCCGGCATGATGCTCACTGGCGTGGTGGTCGATTTGGCCTTGCTGGCCGTGGCCATCGAACTTGTGTTTGTGCCGCTGGGTGGCCTGCTGTTCGTACTGCCTGGCAGTCATCGACACGAAGCCGCGCTCAAGCATCTCATGCTGGGAGCTTTGGCCACCGTGCTGTGGCTGTTGGGTTTGAGTTTTCTATTCGGCCTGGCTGGCGCGACAAGTCTACCGCAAATTTCGACCACGCTGGCTGCGGGAAGTCTCGAGTTCTCCGCCTGGCAAAACCTGGCCGGTTTGGCGCTGCTGTTGATGATGGCCGGGCTGGGCTTTCGGCTGTTCGCGGCTCCGTTTCATTTTCACGCTTTGGATATCTTCCAAGGCACCACCAATCACGGGCGCGGCTGTCTGGGTGGTGGCCAGCTGTTGGACAGCGCAGGTGGCCCTGGTGCGTGTGATTGGGATCAGTTTGCCAGGAGTCGAAGATACCGGTTGGCGGCTGGCCTTTATCATGGGCGTGCTGAGCATGTTGCTCGGCTCCGTGATGGCCGTTTGGCAAGATCATCTGCGGCGTTTGCTGGCTGCTGTGGTGGTGGCTCAGGCGGGGCTGCTGCTGGTAGGTGTAGCTGCCGGGTTTGCTCTCGCTGGCAATGACGTGGTCTCCGCGGCCACCGGGTGGGATGCCGCCTGGCTCCAACTGGTCAGCACGCTGCTGGCACTTGTAGGCGTCTGCTCCGCATTGACATACGTGGGTGCTGCGGAGCGCCAGGTTCTCAATGCTGAACAGTTGGCTGGCCTGGCCCGAACCGACCCTTGGTCAGCCGCCATGCTGAGTGTCTGCTTGTTGAGTCTTGCCGGCTTGCCACCGCTGGCCGGCTTTTGGGGAAAGCTGTTTCTTCTGCTCTCGGCGATTCAGGTAGATGCCGGGAATGAACTGCCTGGCGCTCGCAACTGGTTCGTGGTTTTGTCCTTTGCCGCCATGCTCAGTTGGTTGGTCACGGCCGGCTGCCTGATACGAATCGTCGCCATGTTGTACTTCCGTGCTCCCCGCGCGGCGGTGCCTCGTCAAGGAGGTCTGGGGCCTTGGCTGGCGATGACCCTGTGCGGCGTGCTGATCGTCTGGTTGGGACTCGTTCCCTCCTTGCTCTGGGAAGGAATTTCCGCCACCATGCCGCACCCGAACGAGACTCCCTCGGTGGTGCGTGCGCCGAGAGAAGCGAAGTAGTCTGCTGAGGGTTCTGCCCGAACATCAAGATTCCAGGAACCGCCGAAGCACGTTGTGCGTAATCTGCGAGATGTGTTCGTCGACTAACAGCGCGCTGGGGTAGCAGATACTTCCGGCTGAAAAGACCTCTCCGTCTCCCAGTTGGTGATGCACGATGTGTGCGCCACCCTGGTCCGGATTCAATCCTTCGGCCAAAGGAACTACGCCTGGGGGTGAGTGCTCGCTGACCTTGTCGGTCTCGTGCCCTGATGCTCCGCCAGGGACGCGGCGGTGCAGGGTTTCGAAGCCGAAGCGGTCTCCCTGCTTGAGCCCGGTATCGGT
>CALOEH010000230.1:0-12602 GCA_942492195.1 uncultured Planctomycetia bacterium
ATGCGTCAGGAACGTTCGGTCGTCCTGTCGTCACAGAAATCACCGAAGCCAGCGTCTTTTACCCGGCCGAGGATTCCCATCAAAACTACTACAAAGAGAATCCTTACAAGCAGTACTGCCGCCGTTTCATTCGCCCGAAAGTCTTGAAGTTCAAGAAGGTCTTCAAGGACAAGCTGAAAGAATCTCCCTAGGGCTTACGACTTCGCCTTGCCGTCTGGCCGAGCCCCTTGGGCTTGGGGCGGTTGCTGGAGATTCAAATTGTCAGGGTGAAATTTGATCTTCCAGGCAGTGGCCCGATGTGGCTCGCCGGTGGTGGCAGAAATGGTCGTGAGTTCGGCGTTGCCTTCGAGCAAGAACCAGCCATCGGAATACGAGATCTTGTCAGCGGTTGCCTGAAACCGATGACCGCGGACTCGGCAGTTTCCAGCAAACAGGATCTGCTGGGATGCTTTCTCATCTGCCGAAGGGTTCTCTTGCGGGGTGATCTTCACATCATCACAAAACGCTGCCATGGTGCCAGCGAATTTGGGACGCTCAACCGGATCGGTCGCCAAGACGGCCTGGCGATTGTTCGGCGAAACGATTCGCATATGCTGGGGGCTGAACAAAACGAGCAACTGTTTTTCAGGGCTGGGGGCCGCAGGAGCCTGGGCATACAGGCCAGGGGCAGCCAACGGAATATGCGGCAAGCCAGCCAGCGGTGAACTGCCGGAAGTTGGCTCACTCCAACAGACACCCGTTGGAAAACAAAGCGAACCGGCCAGGATGCCAATCGTCAATAAGGCTGTGGCTGCGGCAGAATTCATTCAAGTTCTTTCGTGCAGATAGCGTTGGTGCGGCGTTTGGGTTTGGGAGGATTCAAAATGCAAGTTCCGCGCCGGTGGCCACAAGAATCTGCGATGATTGACCGATCTAGTTTCCCAACAACAACATCCAGCCGGTCGCGTGACAGTTGCCCAAGGTTGCCCATTGGTAGGAATTGCAACCAGGACACCCCCCGCAGGATTGAACTCAAAGATACCGTGTTGGACCGGACAACGCTGGGATTTTCTTGAATCTTTTTCGGGGAACTTCGGAAGCCCGAACCTCAGGCGAGCCAGACTCGTGCCGAGTGGCAGCGTCCGCTCAGACGGCAAACAGTTCCTCTTCGGTCGGGTGTCCTTGAGTCCAAGCTTCACTCAATCTTTGCAACGCCGTATGCAACCGACTCTTGACGGTTCCGGTCGGCACGCCGAGCACGTCGGCCGCTTCGCGGTACTTGAGCCCTTGGTAATAGACCAAGGCCACCACTCCCCGCAAAGCTTCTGGGAGACGGTCCACTTCGGCATGGACCCACTCGCGATTCTCACCCAGCGAGGCTGCTGCGTCGGGTTCCTGTTCGCCAGAGGTGAGCATGTCTCGGAGTGTGCCATTGAGCGAATGCCCATACTCGCGGTTCTGTTCCAAGCTGGCGCTTTGATGCCGACGGTTGCGGCGTTGGGTATCAATGGCCTGATTGGTCGCCACGCGATAGAGCCACGGCCGGAACTTGCGTCGGGCGTCAAACTGCTCACATTTCAGATGCACTTGCAAGAAGGTCGTTTGAAAGGCGTCCTCTGCCATCTCGGCATCCCCCATGTACCGTCGCAAGTAGCTGTAAAGCTCGCGCTCGTAGCGTCGCACCAGTTCGTCAAATGCTGAACGATCTGCTTCGTTGCGATACGCCAACATCAACTGCTCGTCCGTTCGAGGCAAACTGGGATGACGGCTGGTAGAGGATGGGTGACTCGACATGTTCGTGATTCCCTCCGAAATCGGCGGCCGGCAAACGCAGGAGTTGGCCTCCTGAACTCGCCAAACGGGTGATTTGCCTAAGTTTCCGAAGCCCTAATGGCTCAGATGGTTTTTTTACTAAGGCAAGTCGAATGCCGTACTTGGGGGGAATCTCAATTTCGAGCCCGCACCGCTGCGCAACCGTCCAGACAGCAACAAGTTGCGAATTTTGAAAATGTCTCTTGGAGCGAGGTGACGCAAGTGGTTGCAATCGCTGAGATTGGGGCAGAAGTCCACGCCGGGGCATTCTGCCCCAGAGCAGAGTCAAGCTGAAGAGTGGAGACAGGCCCAGATGTCGCGAATTAGCCGACTACCAGTCGAGCGAGCGTCTCAGCCGTGAGACGCCCGTCATGTAAAGCCGAGGCAACCAGGGCGGCGTCGCATCCGGCCTCATGCAGCAGATCCAAGTCTGCGTTTCCGCGAACTCCACCGCCGGCGATGATCTCGATGTCTCGATCCAACCGCCGCAACTGCCGGCACAAGGGGATGGTGCCAGGCCCTCGATTGATACCTACGCGGCGAAGGTCCAAAACGATCAAACGCCGCGCGCCGGCGGCCAGTGCCACTTGGGCCAGTTGTAACGGAGTAAGCGTTTGCCAATCGGCCCGACGTGTCAGAGGGCGACCATCGACCAGGTCCAGACTGAACACCAACCGGCGAGAGCCAACGGTTTGTACCAGTTCGCGCAGCTGCACCCCTTCTGCCAAGGACTCCAGAGCGACCACCAGGTGGCGAATTTTTCGCTCTCCGCTGACAAAATCGGCCAGGCGTTGGGCATCAGTCAAGTTCGTAATGCCAGCGTCGACCATGAGATCCAGCCCTGCCCCGAGCACGGCCTCATAGTCATTCCAACTTGGCTCCCCCCCGGCCAAGGCATCGAGATCCGCCAGGTAGGCCAGCTCGAACGAAAACTGCTGTCGAAACGCTTTGGCAAGCTCCGCCACCTGGCTACCAGGGCAGAGCGGACTGACCAGCGGCTTGTATTCGTCTCGGCGTCCTGCCACACCCCGGACCACCTGACTCTGCCGAATGTCAAGAACAGGTATGACTCGCATCGCCAATCGCTCTACCAAGAAAAAGGGTTTGATGGAATGGGACGCCACGCCCGAGGCCAGGGGGGCGAAAAACGGGAGCTTTTTTGTAGATCCCCGCTGCCACAACTTTCCACCCTGGCGGCGAAGCGGTAGGATAACTGGTTGGTCACAACTTGGAAGAGAGAACTTCCCAGGATTCTTCCACTCTCTCGCAGTTCATTGTGGTACCCCTCCCGATCTGAGTTTCATGAGTCAGACACCCTCACCTGCTCCGCTTCGTGCAGAGCCGGAACCGCTTCCCGCCAACATTAGCAGCACCCAACCTGGTGGAGGCGTCTGCTATCGGCTCGAGTTGGCTTGGGGTAAATGGCGGCGCTGGTATCTAAAGACGTTCCGCCGGGGCTATGTAGAGAGGATGCGTCAACTGCGGCATGGCGAACCGCGAGGCTGTCCGCACGACGTTTTGGACCCGCGCGACCTGAAGTACTTTCGGAACCAGTCCGATTGCCACTGGGATGAGTCGGACGATCCGTTTCGCTGGCGAAGTCGAATTCCCATGGCACGTTGGGGGTTGGCCGAACTGCAGATCTTTGGCTACTCGCTGGTTGGGCTGACGGTGGCTGCCGCCTTGACCCCATGGCCGGTGCTGATGGTGGTCCCTTTGGCACTGTTGGCCTTTGTGCTGTATTTCTTTCGAGATCCGTTTCGCCACGTGCCGACCGACCGAGGGCTGTATATCTCACCTGCCGACGGCAAGATTGCCGAGATCACGCGGCTCGAACATGACGAATTTGTGGGCGGACCGGCGGTACGGATCGGCATTTTTCTTTCGGTCTTTAATGTCCACGTCAACCGTTCGGCAGAAACGTCGCGTTGCATCCGGCTGGAATATTCGCCTGGTAAGTTCTTGAACGCTCTGTTGCCTGAAAGTGCCAGGGAGAATGAGGCCATGCTGTTGGGTTTCGAGGAAGAAGAAGCGCCGCACCGGCGGTTTGTGGTGCGTCAAATTGCCGGAGCCATTGCCAGACGGATTGTTTGTGACGTTCGGCCGGGAGAAGTGCTTGCACGAGGCGAGAAGTTTGGGATGATTAAGTTCGGCTCGCGGACGGAACTCATAATTCCGGACACCGATGGATTGCGAGTGGAAGTTCAACTAGGTCAGCGGGTGGCAGCAGGACGAAGTGTGCTCGCAAGATATGACGCCACAGGGGCTGTTGCATGAAGCCGATTCGTACTGTTGCCGTGTTGCCAACGTTGTTCACGTTGGGAAACTTAGTGTGCGGGTTCTTTGCCATCGTAGTGGCCGCTCGGATCGGTGCTCCGGATATGTCTGGAGGTGATCCTGGAGATGTTACCAACTGCATGCTGAGCGCCTGGTTGATTTTTATCGCCATGATCTTCGACGCCCTGGATGGCCAGGTGGCCAGGCTCTCCAAAGCCACGAGTGACTTTGGCGCTCAACTGGATAGCCTTTGCGATCTGGTTACGTTTGGCGTGGCTCCTGGTTTCTTGTTGGTGAAGCTTTGCCCTGACTTCACGTACTTGCACCGCGAGGCGGTTTGGATCATTGCGGCCAGCTTTGCCGCTTGTGCTGCCTTGCGATTGGCGCGCTTCAATGTGGAGACGGGCGAAGACGACGATCACAGCACGTTCAACGGGCTCCCCTCGCCAGCCGCAGGCGGGGCAATTGCAAGTTTCGCCATTTTGTTCTATGGGCTTCGTCAAGAAGACTCGACGGCCGCCCATGCGGCCCAGATTGATAGTGTGATGCAGGTTGTGCTGCCGCTGTTTGCCTTGGTCGTGGCGTTGTTGATGGTCTCACGGATTCCGTACCCTCACGTGGCCAACCGGCTGTTCCGCGGGAATCGGAGTTTTAGCCATGTGGTGAGCCTGCTGTTTGCGGTGGTGATGGTCATGCTGATGCCAAGCTTTTCTGTCCCCATTTTGTGCAGTGCCTTCGTCCTCAGTGGGCCAGCCGCCTATGTTTGGAACGAAGTGATTCGCCGCGAACCGCAAGAAGCACTCACACGTTAGGCCATGGATCGGTCCAAGGGCTTTCAATATGGGCGCGAAACAAACTGAGGCGCTGCAGCCTTCGGTAGACTGCCGTTGATCTCTGAAAGCTTTCGCTCACCGGCAAGACGCGGTTTCTAGAAAACCTGACTCAATATGAACGCAACGTTTCTTACAAGGCATTTCATGGCTGCGGCCCGGTGGAGATGATGTTTACCGGACTGGTCGAGTGCCAAGGAACTGTGCTTCGTATCGAGTCGCAAGAGCCCGGCGTGAAAATGACGGTGAGGCAGCCGCAGATTGCTGCCGATGCGGAACTGGGAGACAGTGTGGCATTCAATGGATGTTGCCTTACCCTGGTCTCGATTGACGCAGACTGTTTCAGCGTGGAGTGTGGGCCAGAAACACTCGCCCGGACCAACCTGGGTAAGTTACAGCCGGGACATCTGGTGAATCTCGAGCGTTCGTTGCAACTGGGAGATCGTTTGGGAGGGCATTTGGTGACCGGCCACATTGACGCCGTTGGGACCCTGGCAGCCCGACATGATGAGGGTCAGTGGTCCACGTTCTGGTTCGCCGCACCCGCCGCCGTGATGAAACAAGTCGCCTCGAAAGGCTCGATTGCCGTCGATGGTGTCAGCCTGACGGTGGTTGACGCGGAGCAGGAACAGTTCAGCACCGCCTTGATTCCCCATACGCTTGAGGTCACAACCATCGGCAAGTTGACGCCTGGTGACCAGGTGAATCTGGAGACCGATCTCCTGGCCAAATACATCGAGCGGCAATTGAACTTCCAGTAGCCTGATTCCGCCAGCTCATTTTTTTTGTGCTTTCATTCGACCAAATTACTTGTGTGCGAGATGCCTGTGTCGGACTACCAAACCCGATCGTTCCTGATGCGTCGCTTCGAAGAAGCTGGCATCCATCCCCGAACGCGATATGGGCAGAACTTCTTAATCGATCAGAACCTGCTGCGGATGTTGTTCGATACCGCTGCCGTTGAACCGGGTGATGTGGTACTCGAGATCGGCACCGGCACCGGGGCATTGACCGGCATGATTGCCCGCGATGCCGCGGCTGTGGTAACGGTTGAGGTGGATGCAGAGCTCTACCAGTTGGCCAGCGAGGAACTTTTTGGCGCTGACAATGTTCAGATGCTGCATACCGATGCGCTCAAGAACAAGAACACGCTCAGCCCTGACGTGCTTGAGGCCGTACGCACTGAGATGGCAGTGCCTGACCGACGTTTCAAGTTGGTGTCTAACTTGCCGTACAACATTGCCACGCCAATTCTCAGCAACCTGCTGGCCTGCGATGTGGTCCCGTCCAGCATGACGGTGACCATTCAAAAGGAAGTGGCAGATCGGATTGTTGCCGTGCCGGGCAATAAGGACTACGGAGCGCTCAGTGTTTGGGTGCAGTCGCAGTGTCAGGCCGAGCTGATTCGGGTGATGCCCCCTCAGGCATTTTGGCCACGTCCCAAAGTCTTCTCTGCCATTGTGCACATCACCTTCGACCCGGGGTTGCGTAGCCGGATTGTGGACCTGGAATTCTTCCACCAGTTTGTGCGGTCATTGTTCTTCCATCGCCGAAAATACTTGCGCAGCGTTCTCCAAAGTGCCTTCAAACGACAACTACCCAAAGAAGTGGTCGACGAAGTGCTGGCCGAGCAAGGCATCGCTCCGGATCTTCGGGCAGAGCGATTGACGATTGACGAGATCCTGCCGCTGGGAGACGCGTTTCGACTAAGGTTGGAAGCGAAGCCTGCCGAATAGCAGCAGACTTCGCCTGAATTCACAACCAGTCGATTCCAGCAATCGGTATCGGCTTTCTCGGTATCAGCTTTCTCGTGGCCGAAAGTGTGGCATCAGTCAATGACGATAAACACCGTTGCGCCCCGAGCCCGAACCTGCAGCAGCACGCTTTGCTTGGGATCGCGTTTCGACAGTGCCTGTTTGAAATCTTCTACATTCTTCACGGCACGATTGTCGGCCCGCAAGATTAGCATCCCGGAGCGAAGCCCCTTGCGGTAGGCAGTGCTGGAGACTTCGACACTCTTGATCAAAGCGCCTTCGAGTCCTTCGTAGCCCAAGGATCGGGCAGTCTCTGGTGTGATGTCCATGACGGACAGCCCGAGCTTCTCGTCGGCAAACTCATTGGTGCCGGTGGGCTCATCTTCGCCTGGTTGTTGTTGCGGTTGGCGAGCTGTTCCAAACTGATCAGGCAGGGGACGCACGACAACTTCCAACGTCTGCGGTTTTCCGTCGCGGATCACCCGCACCAGGCTCCGAGTGTCTGGCACGGTGCGCTCCACCTGAGTTTGCAGGTCACGCGGGGAGTTGACTTCTTGTCCCGCGAAATCGAGGATCAAGTCGCCATCGTTAAACCCGGCGTCAGCGGCCGGTGTGTTGGGATAGACCTGAGCGACCAATACGCCACGGCGGCCTACGAGGCCAAACTTTTGGGCAATTTCTGCCGTGACTTCTTCGATCGCCACGCCAAGGTACGCGCGTTGTACTTTGCCTTTGTCCAGCAGCTGGGGAATCACCCACTTGGCCAGATTGATGGGGATAGTGAATCCAATGCCCTGGTAGCCGCCGCTGCGTGTGGCGATGGCCGTGTTGATGCCGATCACTTCGCCATCTAGATTGATCAGCGGTCCGCCTGAACTGCCGGGGTTGATGGCAGCATCGGTTTGCAGGAACTGAGCCCGACGAGCGGCCCCCAGCGAACGTCCCTTGGCACTGATGATCCCCGCGCTGACGGTTGCTTCAAGTTCGAAGGGATTGCCGACCGCGATCACCCAGTCGCCGATTTCCAACTCGTCCGAGTTTCCCAACTTGGCAGCTGGCAGATCTTTAACGCCCTCCAAACGCACCACCGCTAGATCTGTTTCGGAATCGGTGCGGACGTCCACGGCCTTGAACTCGCGGCCGTCGTTGAGTCGCACGATGACTTCATCAGCGCCGTCCACCACATGGTTGTTGGTGAGAATGATCCCGCTGGATTCGATAATCACGCCCGATCCAACACCGCTCGCGGGTTGTCGGGGAGCCAGATCATTATTGCCGCGTCCTCTGAAGAACTCTTCGAGCGGATTTTCTGCCTGGCCGGCAGCACGCATGCTCCGGGTCTTGATCTTGACCACGGTAGGGGTCGTTGCTTCGGCTGCATTTCGAAACGCCCTGGACAAGCTCTTGGCATGGGCCAAGGCCGAGTCTTTGTCCTGATCCTGAGCGCTGGCCGTGGGCGAGCCCAACAAGCCAAGGATCAACAGGGAAAGCGTCCAGGTGGTGAGCTGATCGATTGATGCGCTGCATACAGTTTCTCCTCTTGGTGGGAAGCAAGCATGTCTGGCAAATGGAGGTCATCTGCGGATTTGCAAATGCCCTCTGTTTGTTATTGTGGCGCGTTGGGGTGGGTTCGCCAAGTTCGATTCGGAAGTTCGGCCAAGAACTACGGTGCCAGTTGATCGCCAAGTGACTGGCGGCCGGCAGCACGCGAGTCTACTCGGGCTGCCAGTCCGTGATGGCAGAATCGGCAACTCGCGCCAGTGGCGAATACTGCGGATGCCGCGTTGGTTTCCAAGGGCTGTTGTCGGCTCGGTTGTAGCAACAAATCAGCGACCAGCGAGAATTCTCAGAGCGATTCTGGTCTGAGCGATGCAGCAGGTTCGAATGGAAGAAGAGTGCGTCGCCTGGTTCGGCTTCGACATAAACCAACTCGAAGCGTCGTTCGGCTTCGGCAACTCGCTCCAGATCGGCACCTGTTTGATCGCCAGTCTTGCCATGATCAATCCGGCCCAGTTGGTGCGAGCCCCGGAGTACTTGCAGGCACCCGTTCTCGCGCGTGGCCTGATCCACGGCAATCAGGCAACTGGCCAAATCCGGAGCAAGGCAGAAGTTGTCGTACCAGTAGCCGTAGTCCTGGTGCCATTCCCAGGCCCCACCAACGCGCGGCTCTTTGAGCATCATCTTGGCATGCCAGTGGTAGACCTCGCCACCGAGCAACTGCTCCATCCGCTCGACCACTCGTGGCGAGCGCGAGAACATGCCGTAGAGGTCATTGCCTGGCTCGTTCCAGAGTGCCAAGCGGGTGACTTGTCCGGTGGCATCCCGCCGACCGTAGGCCTGGGTCTGCATCACATCGTCACCGCGGGCGTAGGCCAGCAGTTTGGCCATTTCCGCCTGATCAAAGAGATTGCGGATCAGCAAGTAGCCATCACGTTGAAAGTCGGCCAACTGCTCCGCAGGCAAGGGACCAGACATGACGAGGAGCTCCCGCAGTTTGGGTTGTTTGTTTGGGCGACGCCGATCTCGTGGCGATCATCCTCTTTCGTCCAGCATGCTCACGCAAGCGCGAGCATGGCACCCTTGCTCGTGAGTAACTGCGAAAGGACGACGTGCGTCACCATGCACCCTACGAGTGTTGGTTCAATAGCGCCAACCAAGCTAAAAATTCAGCTACTTGGTGACATGATCCGAGCGGCGCTCTTTCAGGCGGGCAGCCTTGCCGATGCGATCACGCAGGTAATACAGTTTGGCCCGATGCACCACAGCGGCCCGACGCGAGATCACTTCGGTGATGCGAGGGCTGTGCAGCGGGAACTTTCGTTCGACCCCTTCGCCAGCCACAATGCGGCGAACGGTAAAAGTCTCACGACTGCCGGAACCAGCTTTGGCAATCACCACGCCGTTGAAGATCTGGATCCGCTCTTTGGTTCCTTCCAAGATCCGGGTGTGGACATCGACGGTATCGCCGATCTCAAAGTACGGAATCTTGGACTTGATGCTGCTGGCTTCGACCGAGTTGAGGATGGCTTGTTTGTTCATGACTGGGTGTCCGAGGAAAAGTTTGAGCCGTGTTTGCTAAAATTTGTGTTTGTTGAAGTCTTGAAATGTCAGCCAATGGATTGAGTCAAGGATTGTCTTCTGTCTTTGATTCGTTGTGCGTTTCTAACAAGTCCATCCGCCGCTGGCGAGTCCGGGCCAGGCTCTCCTCACGCCGAAATTCAGCAATCTGGGGATGATTGCCGCTCAGGAGGATCTCTGGAACGCTGTGCCCTCGGTATTCACGAGGGCGCGTGTATTGGGCGAATTCCAAATGCCGGTTGCCGCTACTGAATGAATCTTCTTGGTTGCTTTGCTCGTCTCCTAAGACACCTGGCACCATGCGGATGCAGCTGTCAATCAGCACCATGGCTCCTACTTCTCCTCCATTGAGAATGTAGTCGCCAATGCTGATCTCGTCCGGTTGCAAGATGGTTCGTACTCGTTCGTCAAACCCTTCATACCGACCGCACAAGAGCAGCAAACGGGGTTGCTGGGCAAGTTCCTCGACCATCCGTTGATCAAGCCGCCTTCCCTGGGGAGTCAGCATGATCACTCGGCCGGGCTTCGGAGCTTGACGTTGTACTTCCTCCACACATTCGACCACCGGTTCCACTTTGAGAACCATGCCAGGGCCGCCACCAAAGGGCCGGTCGTCAACCGTGTTGTGTTTGTTGTGTGCCCAATCGCGAATGTTATGAAGTTGAACCTCAACGAGTTGCCGCTCAATGGCAAGCTTGAGCAGGCTTTGCCCCAGATAACCGGGGAACATCTCGGGAAAGAGGGTCAGAACATCGAATCGCATCGCAAGGCATCATTCGTTCCAAGTTCTTACTTACTCGGCAGCTTGGGGTTCGGTCGCGTCAGGCTCGGACGGTTTGGCTTCGGTCGATCCTGCCTGTGGGGGCTTTGGTTCGTTGACCATCGGCTTTTGCTTCCCAGCCAGAAGTTTCTCACGCGCGGCTGCCTGTTGCTCGACGTTCGTGCCACCGGTGCCGTACTTTTTAATGAGGACCTTGACCTTGTCGGTGGGCAGGGCACCCACGCTCAGCCAGTGGTCGACGCGCTCGGCGTTGAGCGTCACGCGGGCATCAGTATCCGGAACCATGGGGTCGTAGGTGCCGAGTTCTTCCAGCACGCGTCCATCGCGGGGCGAGCGGGACTCCATGGCGCAGATACGATAAAATGGCCGGTGTTTACGGCCCAACTTCTTCATCCGAATTCGAACAGCCACTCAAATCTCCTTCATCGCAAATCGAACGGTGTGATCACCAGGAAAGCAAGAACTGCTAGCGCCCTTCGCGCCGGCGACGCCGCTCTTCCTTTTCCCGTAATTTCTTCTGTTTGGCTTTCTCTTTGGGACTGAGGCGTTTGCCGGTCCCCTGTTTCTGTTTGGCGAGGCGTCCACCGGGACTCGCCAGCGCGGAACTCTGCAATTCACGCACGGCTTTCATCCGGTCTCGCACTCCCATGCCAGCCATCTTCTTCATGATGTCTGCCATGGGCTCAAACTGTTTGACCAGTTCGTTGACCTCATGCGGCTGAACCCCGGCACCGTCCGCAATCCGGCGACGCCGACTTTGGTCGATCACTTTCGAAGGATCCTGCCGCTCGGCAGGGGTCATCGAGTTGATGATCCCTTGCAGGCGGTCCATGTCCTTCTCGGCATCGACATCCCCCATCATATCCTTCATGGCACCCATGCCAGGCATCATGCCGAGGATCTTTTGCATCGGCCCCATGCGACGGGCCTGCTTCATCATGGCCAGGAAGTTTTCGAGCGTGAACTGCCCTCTGGCAAGTTCTTCTTCTTGCTTGGCGAGTTCCTCTTTGTCGAGTTTCTCAGTCGCCGTCTCCATCAAGGTGGCAATGTCACCCTGACCCAGGATCCGCCCGGCCATCCGTTCGGCGTGGAACTCTTCCAGGTTCTCGAGCTTTTCACCCACGCCCATGTACTTGATCGGGACGTTGGCCACACTCTTGACCGAGAGCACCGCACCGCCGCGCGCGTCTCCGTCCAGCTTGGTCATGATCAGGCCATCGAGCTCCAGGGCGTCATTGAACGCCTTGGCACTGTTGACGGCGTCTTGACCGGTCATGGCGTCCGTGACCAGGTACACCTGATCGGGCTCGCACTTGCGATCGATCAGCTTGAGTTGCGTCATCAACTCTTCGTCAATGTGCAACCGTCCGGCGGTGTCCAAGATCACCACGTCAGCCCCTTGCCGCTTGGCTTCGGCAATGGCCTTCTGGCAAACTTTGATGGGATCTCCCGCCTCGAGATCCACGTACGAAGGGACGTCTAGCTGCTCGCCGAGGACTTGCAACTGCCGCATGGCCGCTGGGCGCTGCAAGTCAGCCCCGACCAGAAATGGCTTGCGTCCCCGCTTTTTGACCAAATGTGCCAGTTTGCCGCAGGTGGTTGTTTTTCCGGACCCTTGAAGTCCACACAACATCAAGACAGTAAACGGCTTAAGGTGGAGCGACGGGTCCACGGGACCCATCAATTCGATCAGCTTGCGGTGGATGATGCCGAGCAACATCTCGGCCGGCCGCAGGTTTTTGAGGACCTGTTCGCCGAGTGCTTCTTCGGTGACCCCCCGCATGAACGTGTTGACCACATCCACATTCACATCAGCTTCCAGCAAGGCTTGGCGGACCATTTCCAAGCTGCTGCGCATATTCCCCTCGGTCAGCGTACCCGTCCGGGTAAGCGTCCGAAGTGCAGAGCCTAAGCTGTCTTGCAGCGATTCAAACATCGCAAACCAAGTGAATCTTCAGGGGAAACGAACTTTCAACCACCGCCGGGAAGCGCGGGGAGCGAAACATCTACCCGCGAGGTGGAAGCTGGTGATTGTAAACAATCCCAGGGCAGTTTGGCAACGCTGCGGCGCGAGAACCTGCCAGAAGGGGT
>CALOEH010000231.1:0-29814 GCA_942492195.1 uncultured Planctomycetia bacterium
TTGTCAATTCAGAGGGAAGCTCGTCAAACATGCCACCCAGAGAGAGCGGTACCCTGACATGTAGCAAGTCAATATCGCCGAAATCCACACCGCTGAACGTCGTCGAGGCGCGCATGGGAACGTTGAGTTCGTGAGGATCCGCCAACTCGAACGCAGTGACGATGTCGGTCTCGTAGTTCTGTTCGCCAAACTTTTGCCAGCGGCTCTGCGCCTCATCCTCGGAGATCTCCGCATAGAACTGGCGGTCACTTCCCGCCATGGTGCCAATGGTTTCAGCGGTGTGGATGAGCGTGCTGGGACTCCATTCGCGCAGCACCACCGTCCGCGTGACCGTTCGGCCGTTTTGCTTGCTCGGGGTTCGCGGTGTGGTGACGAGTGCGGCGTCGGAGGCCTTGATTACCAGTGCCCGGCGTCCTTGATCCTGCGTTGGCAGTTGTCCGGCCGGCAGGAACTCTGCGGTCGGATCGACCCACAGCGGTTTGTCGCCAGGGATGTACACGATGGCATGATTGAACGCGTTGAGCGCCGGCAACTCAGGACGCAAGTCTTCGCTCGAACCGGCATTGAGCAGCGCCACGTGAGCGTCGATTCCCACTGCCCGTAGCATGCTCACCAGCAGCACTGCTTGATCTTTGCAATCCCCATAACGGCGAGACAGCGTTAGCTTGGCCTCGGTCGGCACAATGGCAGAATCGCCAAATTCGATCCCTGTGTAGCGGACAAAACGCCGTAGCTCTGCGCGGAGCTTGTGAACCTGTTGCACTCGATCCTTCACACCTGCCACGGCCGCCTTGGCGATGGATTGAACGGCACCCACGTCGATCGATCGCTCGACCACCTGATGATACTCTGCGGCCAACTTGCTCCAGGAGGTTCCTGTCGAGAAAACAACGTAGGGGAACCGGGGTTCGTCGGCAGGCAGGAACGACTCAAGCGATGTGATTTCGGCAACCTCGTCGGTCTCGTACACCCGGGTTCGCCGACCATCAGCCGTGGTCTCGGTCGGTTCGATCTCCGTCCCACGAACCATGAATTGCAGTGGCAACTGCTCTGGCCAGTTGATTGTAAGGCGCATCCGCGCCGTGGGATGCAAGGCCAACATCAGTTTGCGTTTGAGTTCGCCGGCGGCAAAGAACGGCTTCGACTGCCCCCCTTGCTTGAGCTCTTCAACAACGCAGCCGACTCCCATGGCAGGCAGCGGAGCGCGGAGTTGTTTGCGATCGCTAAACACGTTGCTCTCGCCATTGTCCGGAGTCACCTCTCCGATGCTCTCTTGGTCGAGGCGAAATTCATTCCCATCTCGGGTGATTACGCGAGCGTCCAGTTGCGGACGCTGCTGATACCACTCAGACCAGGAGACGCTAATAACCGCTCCATCCCGCGCGCCCGCTCGGGTGAGACAACGATACACTCGCCGCTGCCGATACTGAATGCGGGCTTCGTCGTCAACTTCGAACGTGACCTCGTCCAACAAGACTTCGATATCAGCGTCGTCCGGCCGTGGCCTATCTTTGACCGCATTGAGAATTGCCTGAGCATCCCCAGAAAACGCAGGGCCTTCCCAAGGATCAGCGGCAGTGGCAATTCTTGTTGCCCAAATGAGCACCAGCCACAACGTCGCGCATCGAACATGCATAGCAATCGCCCCCGCAAGAAAAGAAATTCCAAGAGAAGATGTAGGCAAAGTTTGAGTTCATCATTTTGCCTCCCAGACGCGCAAAATGCAATTTGTCAGGCTGCGTCACTGCGCCACTTGAGGGGGAAAGGGATACAGGGATACAATGCCCGGCGAGCAATCATTGTACGGGGCCGGGGCAACTCTTAGGATTCACACGGTCGTGATCCCCGATTTTTTAGTAGGAAGTTGGTCGCCTGATAACAGGCCGCAAGTCCATCATGAAAAAGACGCTACTTCTTGTCATTGACGCGTTGGCTTCGGCCGTGATTCGCCCCGCGCTCGAAGGAGGCGGATTGCCCAACATGGCCCGCCTGGTTCGGTCAGGCTCGGTACGCTGGAACAGCACGGCCATCTTTCCTTCCATCACACCGGCGGCTACCAGTTCCATCTGCACGGGCAGATACCCCACCGAACACGGAATTCTTGGGGTCTGCTACTACGATCGCGAACAAGATCGCGTGCACTACTACGGGACAGATATTTTTGTCATCCTGCGCGAAGGGCTGACGAAATTCTTTCACGATGTGCTGGTGCAACTGAACCGCCATCAGTTGGCCACGGAAACACTGTTTCAACTTGCCGAACGGTCCGGCAGGACTTCCGCGTCGGTCAACTACCTGCTCTTTCACGGAGACCACACGCACGATGCCAGTACGCCGTGGCTCCTCCGCCTGCTTCCCGGCATGCCGAACATCCAATCGCTCGCAGGCCCTTCGGTCTTGTGCATTGGCGACTTTGCCAGCCAGCGCAAGGACCTTTCGCCCACGCGTGATCTGCAATCTTTAGGCGGCGTTGCCCGGCGTTTTGGATTCTGCGACGAGAACACCATGGACCTAGTGCTGCAATTGGCCGCCCAAGGAATGCCTGATTTGACCGTCGCCTACTTTCCAGACAACGATTTCGACAGCCACGAACGGGGACCGCTGGAAGCCCTCGAGACCGTGCAGACGTGGGATCGTTGGCTCGGCGAGTTGGCGGCGCAGTGGGGCGGATTCGACCAGATGCTGGAGGAACTGGCCATCTTCGTGACCGGGGATCATTCGCAATCCAACGTGGTGGCGGATCCCGCTCAGGCTGGGATTGAACTGGGTGCCGTGCTTGATGGCTTCCGGATCGCCCGCACCGGAAGCGTTTGGGATGAAGAAGATCAGATTATGATCTGCCCCAATCTCAGAGCGGCCATGCTTTACGTTCGCGAATTGTCAGATGCCGACCAGGTTCAACTGGTCGAGCGGATTCTCACAGACGCCCGCGTGGATCAGGTGTTTTGGTACGAGCAAGACTTGAGTGACGAACCTTCCAAGTTCCACGTTGCCACATCGGACCGGGGTTGTTGCTCGTTTTGGCGTACCGGACAAGATGCTTCCGTGGTGGACCATTATGGGCAGCGGTGGATCTTGCAAGGCGACCCAGCGGCGATTGACGCCCACGTGGATGATTCGAACAACGTCACCTGTCCTCAGTATCCCAACGCACTGGAGCGAATCGCCAAGGCGTTCGACCCTCACCGCTCGGGAGACCTCTGGGTCACCGCCCGAGTTGGATACGAGTTTGCCGACCCTGGCGGCGAGATTCACAACGGAGGGGGCTCGCACGGCTCCTTACATCTGGAAGACTCGCAGTCTCCCTTGATTGCCGCCGGACTGCCTGACCAACTGGCTCTGCCGGAATTTCCACGCAGCGTTGACATCGTTCCGTTATGCCTGCGCTGCCTGGGCGTGGAGAGCCAGCTTGCTATGAGCCAAGGGCACGTTCCGCTCAAGTAAGGTCCGTTGAGCGGTCGCCCATTAGCAACAGGCGAAGAACAGCTTCCGCATTGCGAATCGGAGGTGGTGCGGAATCAGTTCATCGATCTATTTGCTGTTTCCGAATCAGCAAATGACAAGGCCGAAAGTAGATCCTGCTCTCTCTGCGAAACTCGGCGATCTCAGCGGTGAGCTTTGTTTTTCCGGCTCGCGAAGCTATTTTTCGTGCGTTCTTAATCGTCGCTGAGCTGTTCCAGCAACGCCAGGTTTTCGCGAATTCGAATCCGGGCGTGCGTGGGGGAAAGGCTTAGTTCTTCTGCCAGGTGCCGGGCCGCTTGCAGGTAGGGTTCCGCCTCGGTGGCAGAGTCGAGTTTGCAACACACGGCCGCCAAGGCGACGCAGAAATTGAAGTACTCTGGAGAGTGGTCGATGCTCAGTTCGCGCAGCACTGCCAGGCTTTCTTCGAGCGCTGCCCGGGCCTCGGGCGTTCTGGAAATCTTGAGCATCACAATTCCCCGTTCGCCAACATTGAGCGCCGCTTGCATCCGATTGCCCAGTTGTCGGTGCAGGCGTTCAGCTTCTCCGAGGCATTCGAGCGCTTGCGCGTACTGCCCTAGCCCCGCCAAGGCCACTCCTCGATTGCCGATATTGAGGGCCATGCCGGCTACGGTCCCAAGCTCACGATTGATGGACTCGGCCATGCGGTAACATTCCAAGGCCTTTTGGTACGACCCTTGGTCGGCGAACACGAGTCCCTTGTTGCCTTGGTTGACCGCAATGCCACGTTTTTCACCGAGTTGCCTGGCCAGTTTTTCTGCCCGATCAAAGCAGGCCAACGCGCCGACAAAATCCCCTTGATCTGCCAGGACCATACCCCGTCCGGCAGTTGCCAGCTGCATGGTGCGACGATCTTGTTGACGTTTGGCCAGTGATTCGGACTCGGAAAAGCAGCGCAGTGCGGCGGGATACTGGCTTCGTTGGGCGAGAACGTAGCCCCGGTTGCGAAGCACAAGCGAGGTACCGGAATCATCACCCAGGCTGCGGAACAATTGCTCCGCCTCGGCGTACGCGTCCACAGCTTCGTCCAATTGCCCTTGTTGCCAGACGACAAATCCGCGCGAATTCATGGCCGCGGCGACGTCGCGGGTTGATCCGCTGGCAACGGCGCATTGATGACTGGCCGTGAACGATTGAGATGCCCCCGGCACGTCACCACGCACTCGGAGCATTTCGCCGCGCTGCCAAAGTGCCCTGGCCGCAGCCACGGAGGTGTCGTTTTCGCCGATCAATCGAACTGCTTCCTCGGCCGCGTTGAGCCCTTCCTGCACACGTCCTGCCGACCGCAAAGCGGCTGATCGAGCGGTGAGCAGCGGTATCTGCAGCGGTGGAGCCGCCTGGCTCAATGCCGCATCGATCCGCGGAAGCCGCTGTTCGGCCGGACCTCGCACGGCCAGGGTTTCATTCATGGCAAGCGCTGCCTGGGCGGCCAACTCCGCGGCGTCGTTGGTCAACGCCCAGTCTTGCGTGGCAAACAGATTCTCAATTTCCAATGAGATTCGGTCGAGCGCCTCATGTCCATCAGCCGTGTGAATGCGGGCGTTCCAATGTTCGGCCAGCTGGATGTAGTGATGAGCGGCCCGGCGAGCCACCTCCGCGCAGGCGGCAGGGGGAAGCTCACGCTGCAACTTCTGGAATCCATACTCGCGGATCGAGGCATACATGCTGAACCGCATTTCCCCTAAGGCTTCGTGCGTTCGGAGCATGCTCTTTTCGCGCAGGCTTTGCAACACGTCAATCAGCATCGGCGCGTCGGGGTCATCCCCGAGATCGATGATGGCCTCGGCCGCTTCGAGAAAGAATCCCCCTGGCAGCCAACTGGCGAGCATGAACAATCTCCGCTCGCTGGGCGTGAGGAGATCGTAGCTCCACTCAATGGTGCCTAGCAGCGTTTGCTGACGCTGGACCACATCGCGGCGCGAGCTGCGCAAGAGCTGAAACTTTTGATCGAGCTTGCGAACAATCTGTTCGGGCTTGAGGATCCCGACCCTGGCGGCCGCGAGTTCAACGGCGAGTGGAATCCCGTCCAACCGTGCGCAGATTTCGGCAACTGCCGCCACGTTGTCACTGCTCAACTCGAAACGGCGAAAGGACTCTGCCGCACGCTCGCAGAACAACTGCACGCTGGCAAATTTCTCGCTGTCCTCAACAGAGATACCAGCGTCCCTAGGCACAGGAAGTGGGTCAAGTTCGTAGTGCCGCTCGCCAGAGAGTCCCAGCGATGCCCGACTGGTGACCAGGAACCTCACGTGCGGAGCTTGGGCACGCCAGTGGCCGACGGTGTCATGGGCAACATCCACGGCTTGCTCAAAGTTGTCCAGCACCAGCAACAGCGGATGGCGAAATTCCAACAGATGAGCGACACACGACTCAGGAGTTTGCCCTTGGGGAACCGGTACGCCGAAGGCTCTCAGCACGGCTTCCGCCACGGCGGTGCTTGTGGATGCTGCGCTGATGTCTACCCACCACGCGCCGCCGGAGAAGCTGGGTGCCAAGGCGAGTGCCGCCTCGCTTGCCAGCCGCGTCTTACCAATTCCGCCAGGTCCCAACAGCGTTACAATTCTTGCTCCGTCCGCTTGAAAGGCGGCCACCAAATCGTCTAACTCTGGTTGCCTGCCCACAAACCGGTTGCTGGCTTTGGGAAGTCTCGAAGCATCTTGGACAGCGCTCGGTGCATAGTCCATCCGCGAAGGGGTGACCGGCGCGGGGATCTCAACGCTCGAGAGTCGCAGCGCTCCGGCAATCTTGCTGCCGGCCAACGGACTGTCACTAAAGTGCTGGAGATCCTGAGCCAGGTCTCGGCAGGTCGTATAGCGGTCTCGTACCCGTTTGGCCAGGCATTTGAGGCAGATGCGTTCGAGTTCGGCAGGCAGACGATCATCAATCTGCCGGGGTGGGCGAGGCTCGCGATGGATGATTTCGTCAAACAGGTCATCGACCGTTGAACCTCCGAACGGACGGCGACCGGTGATGATCTCGTAGAGAATGACCCCCAAGCTCCAAATATCTGCCCTGCCGTCCATCCGGTGCGATTCACCACGAACCTGCTCGGGTGCCATGTAGGCGGGAGTTCCTGACACTTGCCAGGCCTTGCGGCGCTGTTCATCTTCGCCCATCGCCAGGCCAAAGTCGGTGACATGCGGTCGACCAGCGGGATCAATCAAGATATTGGCCGGCTTGAGATCTCGGTGAATGAGCCCCACCGTATGAGCGGCGTGTACCGCTTCTGCCACTTGAGCCAGCATTTGCGATGCGGAACTGATGTCCAACCGGTTGGCGGCCAACACATCGCGGAGCGACTGCCCTTTGATGTACTCCATCACAATGAAACAGCGACCTTGCTCGTGCCCCACGTCGAAGACTTCGACCAAAGCGCTGTGGCGAATATTCGCGACCAGGCGTGCCTCGCGGAGAAAGTCATCCACGTTGTTTCCACGCACACCAGTCAGCCGTGGCACCTTGATCGCCACTTCACGCCCTAACAAAGGATCTTGGGCGAGATACACTTCGCCAAACGTGCCGGTTCCCAGCAGGCTGCGGACCTCGTACCGGCCAATCACTTTGGGAGCATTTTCCGTCCCGGATTGTGACGCAGCCAGTTTGACATCGGACTCAGCGTGCGGGTCCGGCGATGCAGGTTCTGGTTCAAAGGGAGTCGGGGCATCCGCTTTCTGAGCGGGCTTCGTAAATCGGGGGGGAACATCAACCGAAGGTCGGGTTGCAGGGTTGGCAACATCCAAGCAGTCGGGAGTCGTTCGACTGGCGACGGAGAGGTCTTCCTGAGGGACCGCAGAGATTGGCCTGCCAGTCATGCTTGGGGGTAAGCACTCGGGAAGTTGCGCGGCAATGGGGCCAAACCGTTGCCGATACTCCACCAATTGTGGGCAATCTCCCCAACGGTGGCGTGCCCGATACTCTTCGGCCATCAATTCCGGCGATGGCTGCAACTGTTCGAAACGTTGGCAATAGTCTTCGAGTCGGAGTACAGGCGTACTCCCTTGAGCCTGGAGTTTCCAACGATACTCCATGTCAATTTTGACCAACTCTTCGAGCACAGCAGTCTGCGCTTGAACCGACGGCGCATGTGACTCGGCGAGAAAATCAGCCAAGTCGGGTGGTTCCCCTGACTTCCACGCCAGCTCGAAGCGGTCGAATAGTTGCTCCGTCGAAGCGTCGAACCAGGAATTCTGAGAACCTGTCACTACGAAATACCTACCGCTTGTACAACCAGGATACTCTTTGGTGATGCCGCCACCCGCCGCTGAGACGGACATTTACGGCACGAGTCGGATCTGCGCCTGCGCGCACATCACTGACTGTTATACCAGTTGAACCCCGCAGCATGATGGGGACTATGCCGAGTCATCCAACTGGCGCTCGAGCCTGAGCCGGATCTTCTCCATGACCCGGCGGACAGTCCGTTCAGATCGCCCCACTTCGGTGGCGATTTCGTCCATCTGATATCCCTGCAGTCGCATCTCGACGATCTGCTTTTGGGTGTCATCCAGCCCTTCGGTCAGGCGCTCAATCTCTTCGACAACGGCCAGCGTTTCCGCCGGCGTGGGGTCCTGGTGTGCCCCATAGGCCCCCCCGTTCTCCACGCTTTGTTCTTTGTCATACCGTCGCTTGCCAGCTGTATGGTACTCCACCTTCTGGCGAAGTTTGTTGAGCGTAATGACGACGAGCAAGCTCCATAAGTCACCTCCCTGCTCAAACTCGAAACGTCCGTTTCGGGCGTGATGGAAGAAACTTCGGTAGGCAGACTGAACAATGTCTTCGGCGTCAATACGCCTGGAGAGTCGATTCGAAAGCCGACTTTGTGCCAAAGCCACGAGGCGGGTGACGTACTTGCTAAACATCGCCTCGGCCGCTGCTTCGTCGCCAGCTCGATATCGCTCAATCAATTCTAGGGTGTATTGTTCCACGAGACACCTCGACGCCGGTTGGCTCAAAGGTGGGAGAAAAATGAACTGCGACAGCCCGCGATGGCCCCGGAATAGCGATCGCACAACTATTCCCAGCATGGATTTTACACGACAGGGGGGGGCGAAACGACCAAAACCTAATCAGGTTATTGAATTTGGCCGGTTTCCGTCGTTCCGCTGCACGCAGTACCAGACTATCCCGCCTACGTTGACAGATCCGAGAAATTTGCGAGAAAATCACCAGATACTGTACAGATGCTATTGATTCTGTACAGACGTATATTACAGTGATTGGATGGATGCAACGAAAAAGTTAGTCATCACCCTCCCTTGTGATGACAATCGCAGTTCAAATTGGTTCGAGGTCCGTGCCTCATTAGATACCTTTCAGGAGAGAAGTCGTTCAATTTGAGTCACATTCCAGCATGGGTGCCATGCTCTTGTTTGCGTGGGCATGCTGGAGTGCAAGTGGACAATCAACCAGCAGTTCCGCATGCCTTCGCAAGCAAGGACGGCTTTGCAGAACAGCTTTCCCATCTGCTCACCTGCAGAGGGACCCGAAACATCCGTCTTAGTTCGTGAACAGTTGAGACAACTGTTCGACAATCGTGCAATCACGTCGACTAGACAAGCCAAGGACTGGAAAAGGAACGAAGCCATGGCGGAACTTGAGAATCTCACCAAGCGGCAACGGGAAGTCTACGAATTCATTCGAGACAAGATCCAAGGACGTGGATACGGCCCGACCGTACGAGAGATTGGCACCCAATTTGGGATCTCTTCTCCCAACGGAGTGATGTGCCATCTCAAAGCGCTGGAGAAGAAGGGACTGATCTCTCGCGAGCCCAACATGTCTCGCGCCATCACGCTGGCACAAGACAGCCCGATGCTTGCGGTCGAGGAGGATCGTTCGAGCCGACGTGGTTTGCCGATGGCTGGCAGGATTGCCGCCGGGATGTTGCACGAAGCGATTGAACAGTGCGATCGCATTGACCTAGGCGAACTGTTCGATGGCGATGATCTCTTCGTCCTCGAAGTCCGCGGCGATTCGATGATCGAAGACCAGATTGCGGACGGCGACTTCGTGGTTGTTCGTAAACAGGAGCACGCTTCCAGTGGGGAGATTGTGGTGGCGATGACCGACGAGAACGAAGCCACGCTCAAACGCTGGTTTCCCGAGGCGAATCGCATTCGGCTGCAACCAGCCAACAGCAGCATGCAGCCGATCTACGTCGAGAACGCTCAAGTCCTCGGGGTGGTCGTTGGAGTGGTGCGAAAGTTTTAAGTGGTTGTGTCGAACAGTTGTCTCAACTGTTCATGTGAAGGTGCACCGGAAGAGTTCT
Organism: uncultured Planctomycetia bacterium; assembly: GCA_942492195.1. Classification (GTDB taxonomy): domain Bacteria; phylum Planctomycetota; class Planctomycetia; order Pirellulales; family S012-138; genus CALOEH01. The sequence continues at coordinate 9,749 of CALOEH010000231.1, forward strand.
TCTTGATTCGTGAACAGTTGGGACAACTGTTCTACTCTCAGGCGGCGGCTTGGTTCAATTTGTTGTAGAGCGTCTTCAAGCTGATCCCTAGCTCTTCAGCGGCACTGGGCTTGTTGCCACCGTGGCGTTCGAGCGATTCTTTGATTGCCACGAGTTCTAGCTCGCGCAATGTCATGCCACTATTGAAACCCCGCAGCGCCGTGGGGCCGCTGGTATTGCGGAGTCGCCGCCGGTCGAAGTTGGAAGGCAAGTCGGCCGCTCCAATCGGACCATCGTCGGCAAGAATCGCCGCATGTTCGACAACATTGGCGAGTTCGCGAACGTTGCCAGGCCAGACATGTTCTGTGAGCAGTTTGATGGCGTCGTCGGTGAATGCCTGATCCCCCGGCTTAATATGGGGGCGGAACCGCCTGAGCAAGTGTTCTGCCAACGGCACAATGTCTTCGCGCCGCTCACGAAGGCTGGGGAGTTGAACTTCGAACGTATTGATGCGGAATTGCAAGTCCTCGCGGAACTCTTCATCCACAACCATTTGCTCCAAATCGCGGTGGGTCGCGCAGACCACGCGGACGTCTACTTTGAACGCTTCGTTCTCGCCGACTCTGCGAATCTCACCGCTCTCCAACACCCGCAGGAGTTTTGCCTGCATGGCTCGCGGCAGTTCTCCGATTTCGTCCAAGAACAGGGTTCCACCGTTGGCGACTTCGAACAGGCCGACGCGATGTTCGTCAGCGCCCGTGAAGGCACCTTTGCGATGTCCGAACAGTTCGCTTTCGATCAAACTTTCGGGCAAGGCCCCACAATTGATCGCCACGAAAGGCATTTCGGCTCGCAAACTTTGATCGTGCACGCTCCGTGCGACCAGTTCTTTTCCGGTTCCGGTTTCTCCCCGAATCAGCACGGTGCTATTGGTCGGGGCCACTTTGGCGACGAGATCGCGCACTTTGTGCATGCTGCTCGAACTGCCGACCAATTGCGACTTGCCTTCGAGGCGTTCCAGTTGGCGTTTGATCGCCCGGTACTTGTTGGTGAGTTCGCGCTTTTGGCCGACTCGCAGCAAGAGCGATTCGAGCTCGATCAACTTGCAGGGTTTGGTCAAATAGTCGAAAGCTCCGTACCGCAACGCTGCGATGGCGGACTCGGTGGTGCTCTTGCCGGTGAGCATCACCGCTTCGGTGTCCGGCGATATCTCCTTAGCCTTGGCAATGACTTCAATGCCACTGAGGCCAGGCATGTCGAGATCGACGAGGATGCAATCGTAGTTATTGCGCTCGAGCGCTGCCACGGCGGTGATGCCGTCGGGGCAGACGGTGACCTCATGTCCCATGGTTGGGATTTCGCGGCTCATGAGATTCTGGAGCGACTTCTCATCGTCGGCGAACAGAATCTTCAATCGGCTAGGCAGCTTGGTTGTGATGACGACTCTCCTGGCGATCTTCGGGGGGTGCCGGCAAACGAATGCGAAATTGAGCGCCACGGCCTGGTCCATCGCTGGCCGCTTCAATCCGTCCATCGTGTTCCGCAATGATGCGGTAGGTGATGGACAAGCCCAATCCTGTTCCTTGTTGTCCGTCGCGGCGGCGAGTGAAGAACGGCTCAAAAAGGTGTTCGAGCACTTCCTCGGTCATGCCGCAACCATTGTCCGTAATTGTCAGTTCCACTTCGTCTTGGTGGCTGGAAATCTCCACGACCACTTGCCCCCCGGCAACGACACTATCCAGTGCATTGGTGAGCAGGTTTAGGACAACCTGCTTGATTTCCTGCTGATTGATCGACGCATAAACGGGATTACCCTCCACGAACTGCACCTGGCGGTCCTGGTACTTGCCCAGGTGTCCTACCATATCAATCACGCCCTGCACGAGTTCGCGGAGTTCGGCCGGGGCGCGTTTCTTTTCTCCAATCCGAGAAAAGTCCAGCAACTTCTCCGTGATCTCCTTGCAGCGAAACGCTTCTTCCTGAATCATTTGCAGGTAGTCGCGTTGAATCTCAGCAAATTCCTGCGGGTTGTCGTCAAGAGCTTTTGACCGCCGCTCGAGCGACTCGGCACACATGGCAATCGAGGCCAACGGGTTGTTGATTTCGTGAGCCACGCCGGCCGCTAAGAACCCGACGCTAGCAAGCTGTTCGTTCTGCACAATCTGCCGAGACTGCTCGCGCACCTGGCGATCGAGGTCGTCACGGATGGTTCGGAAGCGCAGGGTCATTTCGTTCATCGCGTGAGCCAACTCGGCCATCTCGTCGTTGGTGTCCAGTTGGATGCTGTGGTCGAAGTTTCCACCGGCAACCTTGCGTGAACCTTTAATCAAGATTCGCAACGGGCGAAAGATCCATTTGTAAAAGAGATAGAAAAAGAGCCCCACCAGCAGTAGCGTGGCTCCCGAGGTGACCCAAGCCACCACAATTCGAGTGCGATACTGGCCACGGACCTGTTCAGGAAACTCATGGATGTTTTGGTGCAGGTAGCTGGGAAGCTCGCTGACCATCAGCTGCAAGTGTTCGAGCTCGGTGTCGAGTTCTCCGTGCTGGATTCGGTTGAGAATCCAGTCTTCGTCTCGATCGGCGTAGGCGATCCGCTGCAGGGCAAAGTCAATCTCCCGCACGGTTTCCCATTCTTCCTGCTTCCCGCCGATCCGGACTCCTTCCGGATGACTGTTTTGAAGTTGGTTTCGATATCGCTCGAGCATGTCTCGCACGGCTTCCAGTTTTTGCCGAAACTCTTCTCGGGCAATCTGCATGCTGAGCAGCGATTGGGTGCCGTTGGAGTTACCTCGCGATTCGCCTGGATGCGTCAACGCGGCAACGCGTAGATCACTGGCTCTCAGCCCAAGTTCTGTGGCCAGGGGAAGTTCGGCAACGCGTTCCAAGCTCTTGAGCAACGCGCGGTACGAGTAGAGTCCGTAGAAGCCACTCCAGGACAAAATGGCCACGATGACCAGCATCAACCCCAAGCCGGTAATGAGCTTGTTTCGAATGGGCCATTTTGAAAGCACGGTTCGACCTCCATGTCGCACGCCGGGCAGCTTTGTCGCAGCTGCCGTGTTCGCCAAGGTAAAGCATCCTGCTCCACGGCGAAGTAGCGGGGCGGGAGTCTACCATCCCCAGGGCTCCTGGAGCAAGACGATGTCAGAGCTAAACCCTGACTAAAAGCCGAACCAACTTTGCCAAGACAGCATCGCTGGCAGGGCTGGCCCGAGCAGTCGCAATGACGAATAAATTCCACCCCAACACCTGCCAAATCCGGTTATCATGACCGATCGAACGAGCCTTCGAATCATCAGAACGGGGGCGAGCAGACACACTCCTGATTGGGGGAACGCCCTGGCATGCCTCGACACGTTGCAACTTTCTCCTGGATGTTCCTCCTTGTTACTTCGACAACTCTGGCCGCTGATGCCCCGCCGCGGCTGGTGCTGCAAGGAGCCACCATTGTCGATGGTTCAGGTACGCCTGGCCTGCGAGGCGACGTGGCCATTGCCGCCGGTCGCATCGTGCAGGTAGGCAAAGTGGACCACGTGGCTGGGGCCGAAGTGCTAGATGCCACCGGGCTGGTGGTAGCTCCAGGTTTCATTGACCTGCACAACCACTCGGACCGTGCGGTGCTCGAGCATCCGCAGGTGGCCAACTACCTGCACCAAGGGGCTACCACGCTGCTGTGCGGAAACTGCGGCGGTTCGCCCACGGACGTGCCTGAGTTCTTTGCCGCGCTGCGCGCGACCGGCACCGGCCCCAACATTGCCCTCTTGATAGGCCACGGCAGTGTGCGGGGAGCGGTGATTGGCCAGATTGACGCCCCGCCGTCACCCCAGCAGCTTGAGCAGATGCAGGCTCTGGTTCGCGATGCCATGGAGGCCGGCGCGGCTGGCATGTCCACGGGGCTGCGGTATCGGTTGGGTGCCTACGCTAGCACGCGCGAAGTCATCGCGCTGGCCAGTGAGCTGGCTCCCTATGGCGGTATCTACGCCACACACATGCGGGACGAAGGGATCCGCATCTTGCCTGCCTTGGAAGAAGCGCTTGAGATTGGGCGGCAAGCAGGCGTGCCTGTGCATGTGTCGCATCACAAGATTTCTTCCGCGTCGGTCTGGGGGCTCACCGCCGAAACGCTCAAGCGAATGGATGCCGCGCGGGACTCCGGCATGGATGTCACACTGGACCAGTATCCGTATGGGGCTGGCAGTTCGAACCTCGGATTGATGGTTCCACAGACCACCATCTCCGGAGGTCTGGGGGCATTTCGTAAGCGCATCGCCGATCCCAAGCAAAAGGCCGAAATCCTTGAGGCAGTGCGCGGATTGATGCTTCGCAAACTCTTCGAGACCGGGGTAGATGCCCAACAACCGAAAGAAGTTCGCACGGCACTCGCCCGAATCCAGATTGCTCAACTTCCTGAGGACAAGGACCATTTCGAAGGGCTCAACCTGGCCCAAATCCTTGACCGTCGCGATGTGAAACTCACGCTCGAGAGTGGCGCGGAGTTGATTGTCGAACTGGTCGCTCGCGGTGCCAGGGCTATCTATCACACCATTGACGATTCGCCGGATGGGGACGCTGACCGTGTGATGCGGCATCCGCAAACCTGCATTGCCTCGGACGGCTACGTGTTTCCGTTCGGCCAGGGAAGTCCGCACCCGCGCAGTTATGGAACCTACCCTCGCGTGTTCGCCCGATACGTTCGCCAGCGGCCCGTCCTGAGCTTGGAACAGGCGGTGCACAAAATGACCGCACTCCCCGCCGCCCGGCTCGGCATGACCGACCGCGGTTTGATCAAGCCAGGCTATTGGGCGGATCTGGTGCTGTTCGACCCGGAGAAAATTGCCGACCAGGCCACGTTTCTGGAGCCGCATCAATATTCGATTGGCGTGCAGCACGTACTCATCCGGGGAACCTTCGCCTTGCGAGATGGCAAACTTACTGGGCTGCGTCCCGGTCGACCGGTAATGAGCGTGCCGGTCGCAGACACCCCGCTAGCTCGCCTTCGCCGGAAGTTCTTGCAAACGCTCGAACCGCTCGACGCTAGGGCTTCGCTACTACTGCTGGATAACCAAGACGCCGAGCAACTGGCCGTGAACCCGGCCGACCCCTTCCTACCATCAGGGCACACGCTACGTTCGCAAACTCTACGGCCAGCGGTCCCGCCGCCCGACAACCAGGAGGCCACCCTCAGCGCCAAACCTTGGCAGTTTGAGAGCAAAATCACTACCGAACATAGCAGCTATCGACTACTGGGCGCAATTGCGCTGCGTTCTGGCGAACTTACCAAGCAGCAGCAGAAAGAACTGACGCAGTCCTTGAGTCAATCGGTACGTGATGAGTTGGGAAGCGAGAAGTAGGAATCGAGAACGGGGATTTCCCAATGCCAGATCCGGACCACGATCGCGATGCTCCTACCCCGCCACATCGAGTTCTCGCGCGGACGGTTCGGTCAGTAACTCAGACCGAGTTCGTTTCCCCCGACGACTTCGCCGGCAGTGCTTGACTCCATTCCCCTCCAGGCGTATCTCTGAGTTCAACAGATACGGACTTCCCTCAATCGGACCTTTCAGGAGAACCACGTCGGGTGGCAGCAAACCTTACTCCCCAATATCGCAAGGCTGAAGAAGAGTACCGGCGGGCAGCGACCACCGAGGACGAACTCCGCTGGCTGCAGGTCATGCTGCAGGAGATGCCGAAGCATAAGTCTTCTGAAAAGCTCCAGTCGGAACTCAAGAAGAAGATCAGCGCGGCCAAGAAAGAACTCGAAACCCAAAAGTCCAAAGGGGGCAAGGCGCATAGCGTTCGCATCCCGCGGCAAGGAGCGGGCACCGCCATCTTGCTGGGGGCTCCCAATGGCGGCAAGAGCCAACTGCTGGCCAGCCTGACCCGAGCCCAGCCTGAGGTAGCCGAGTTCCCTTTTACCACCCGGGCCCCGCTGCCTGGCATGATGCCCTGGGAAGACGTGATGGTGCAACTCATCGACACGCCTCCCATCACGCCGGACTATCTCGAACCTTACATGCAAGGGATGATTCGCTCTGCCGATCTCGCCCTGCTGGTCGTTGACCTGGGAAACGACGACGGCATTGAGCAATGCCAAGAAGCGCTGGATCGGCTCAACGCCACCAAGACCCGGTTGGCCAAAGAGTCTGCGTTGGGGGCAGAAGACGTAGGGCTGAGTTTCACCCGCACGTTCTTGTTGGCGAACAAGATGGACCTGCCTGAGGCGGCAGATCGGTTAGAACTGCTGCACGAATTATGCACGGTGGACTTCCCCGAGTTCTGCATTTCGGCCAAAGCAGGGACCGGTTTGGAGGCATTGCGCGAAGCCATCTTTCAATCGTTGGACGTGGTTCGGGTGTACACCAAGACCCCCAACCAGAAGCAGTCGGACCTGGACCGTCCGTTCACCGTGCGGCGAGGTTCCACCGTGTTGGAAGTTGCCGAACAGATTCACAAAGACTTTGTCGACCAGTTCAAGTTTGCCAGAGTGTGGGGCAAGCAGGTCCACGACGGCACTCAGGTCAAGGCGGACTACATTCCTGAAGACCGAGACATTCTGGAAATTCACGTTTAGGCCACTGCGGCGTTATAGGATCAACGCAGATGAGAAACGGCGAGATTGCACGAGTCTTTGATGAGATGGCGGACATCCTTGAGTTTCAAGGAGCCAACCCGTTTCGCGTGCGGGCGTATCGCAACGGTGCCCGCACCATTGGGGACCTGTCCGAACAGGCCCAAGCCATTATGGAGAGTGGTCGCCAACTCACCGAGATCCCTGGCATTGGCAAAGATCTCGGGCAAAAGATCAAGACACTTGTCGACACGGGCGAGCTGCCGCAACACCTTGAGTTGCAAGAGCAAGTGCCCGCTTCTGTGATTGCCCTGCTGCGTGTACCAGGCTTGGGACCCAAGAAGGCTGCTGTGCTGCACAAGGAGCTCGGGATCAATTCGCTCGACATGCTCCGCGTGGCCTGCGAAGAGCATCAGGTTCGCGAGTTGAAAGGGTTTGGCGCGAAGACGGAAGAGACCATCTTGGACGGGATTGCCATTGCCGCCGAGGCAGACACCCGCACACTTTGGGCCACGGCCGATCATGCCGCTCAGGCCATTGCCGAGCATCTCCGCACTGGCCCTGGCGTGGATCAACTGGAGATTGCCGGCAGCTACCGCCGCGGGCGCGAAACCATCGGAGACTTGGATTTTCTCGTCGTCTCGACCGACGTCAAAGCCGTGATGGACCGTTTTGGCGAACTCCCGGCCGTGGCGGACGTGTTGGTTCGTGGAGATACCAAGATGTCTGTCCGGCTGAGCAATCACATGCAGTGCGATCTGCGTGTGGTGCCCAAGGAGTCCTTCGGTGCGGCCTTGCAATACTTCACCGGTTCGAAAGAACACAATGTCGAACTCCGCGGCCGGGCCAAGAGCCGAGGGCTCAAGATCAACGAGTACGGCGTCTATCGGGACGATGAGTACGTGGCCGGAGCAAACGAAGAAGATGTGTACGCCGCCCTGGAGCTTCCATGGATTCCTCCAGAACTGCGTGAGAATCGCCGCGAGTACCAATGGGCAGACGCCAACGACCTGCCGGACCTGATCACCGTGGACCAGTTGCAGGGAGACCTGCACATGCACACCACGGCCACCGACGGCAAGGCCACGCTCGAAGAGATGGTCGCCGCCGCGCAGCAGCGAGGGGCTTAAGTACATCGCCATCACCGACCACTCGAAACGGGTAACCATGGCCAATGGTCTGGATGGCCCCAGGCTGCTGGAGCAATGGGCTGAGATTGATAAGCTCAACAAGACCCTCAAGGACTTTCGCGTGCTCAAAGGGGTGGAAGTGGACATCCTCGAGAAAGGGGGACTCGACATCGAAGACGAGTTCCTCAATCAGGCAGATTGGGTGGTGGCCAGCGTCCACTACGGCCAGAATCAATCGCAAGAGCAGATCACCAAGCGGATTGTGGACGCGCTCAAGAACCCCAACATCTCGGCCATTGCCCACCCCACCGGCCGTTTGATTAACGCCCGGCAACCGTACGCCGTGGACATCGAAGAGGTATTCCGCGTCGCCAAGGAAGAAGGCAAGTTCCTAGAGCTCAACGCCTCGCCGGAGCGATTGGATCTCAACGACATCCACTGTGCCGCGGCCAAAGACCTAGGCATCCCCATCGTCATCTCCACCGATGCCCATTCCACAGACGGCCTCGCCGCCGCGCGCTACGGCATCTTGCAAGCCCGCCGCGCCGGATTGACCAAGGCCGATGTGGTCAACACGCGACCGTGGTCAGAAGTACAGAAGATTCTTGCGGGGAAGTAGCTTCAGCGTGCTGATTTCTCGGGTTGGTTGACGAGTGAAAGGGTTCACTCACGCCCGAAGATTCGGGGAGCAAGTTCCTCGGCAGTGAACGCAGGCCCAGGCTTGGGGTCTCTGAGGTTCTTCTTCCGCTGGCCGAGTTTGATGTAGAGATCCATGGGAATGTGGAGCCGGTATTCGGATGCGTCGTCAAGGCTGTCCAGGGTGATCTCCGGAACGCAGAGCAACTCGCGCGATGGGCCCCAGCGATTCCAGATCTGTTTAAGTTCGGCACCGGTCACACTGCCGAGTGTGGTCTCACAAAGACGGTGCTGGGTGCGAAAGTCAGCCAAGGTGTAGGAACGAGGGTCGTAGCTTTGCAAGTGATTGAAATCGAAGCCCCACATTCCTTGATCGGCTGGCCCCCACCAAAGCGCGAAGTCAGCCTGAGATTTGCCGAGCATGAGCTCCATGCAAACGGTGGCGACCTCGGCGCGATCCGCAAGACGCGGCGGTACCAGTGTGTCCGCTCCCGGCAATTTCAGCGATCGCCAATCTTTGCCGAACTGCATTTGCCGCCCGATTCGATACTTCAGGTCTTGGACCACCAGGTCGGGCTGGCTGACCCGATCGAATCCTTCAGAGCCAGCAAGAAAGTACTGGGGGTTCTGATGAAACTGGTCGAGACCCGTGTCGTCCACAAACGGTGCCAACACGTAGACGATTCGGTCAGGGTGACTGGGATTCGGGTGGAGCAAGCCAAGGACTCGGTTTTTTAGCTCAAGGGGCGGACGATCGGCAACGGAAAGAACATCGCCTTCGACGGACAGGGGAAGACGCGACCACAGCGTCTGGGTAACCAGGTTCTCGGTCGGCCTGCCAATCAGAACGAGATTGCAACGGGCTTGCTGCTCGTCCGTTAGGGCTTCGTCGGCAATCACGGGGAACGGATGTCCGCGCATTGCCGTGTGGGCGGGACCGCCGTACGTTGCGAGTTTTTGAGCGGCAGCGCGAACGAGATCGGTGTGATTGCCCCCGGTTCCGTAGACAATCAGCAATGGCTCACCTTGGTAAAGATTGGTGGCACCACCCGCCTCGTAAGGGCGGAGTTGAGGTTTGGCGGATGCGTCCGCAATTTGCCAGCGACTGTCACGCAAGCGGTAGTGTTTGCTCGCCGACAATGTGGCGTCGCCGATTCGAACCTCCTTCACGTTTGGGATTCGATCCAGTGCCAGCGAGAGTCGGGCGGTGTTCTTGGGACGAATGATCGCGGTCTGACCGCTGATTTCAGCCTCAACGGACGCGCGTTGATGTGGATCTTCGAACTCGTCGATCCGAATCCAGGACGCACGCCCCAGCGAGGGAGTTTCGCAATCGTGGCGAATGGTTCTTGGAGCAGGATCACGGCGTTGCGAGAAGAGCCACGTTATGAGCGGTTCGTGCGAACCGGGTATGCCGTGGCCAGCGCCTGCGTACTCTTTGAGGACGGTAGGGCAGCCCAACGCTTGCATCCGCTGCGATTGAACACGAGCGTTGCAGATTGAGGACGTCCAGTCTTGATCGCCATGGTGGAACGCAACCGGCAGGTTCGAGAAATTGAGCAACGGATAATTATTGCCGGCCGCAATCAGCGGTAATACCGCCGCGAACTCATCTGGGTAGCACGACGCCAAGTGCATCGCGCCACTTCCCCCCGCCGACGAACCGACCAGGTAAACCCGATTCGGATCGATCGGGTAGTTCTTTTTCATGTAGGTGATGACTTGCATCGCGTCGTACGTTGAGACCGTCCGGTATCCCCAACTCCGAGTACGCGACGGGCGAACTTGAAAGTGCGGGAACTTCTCACTGGGCGGGATGCGAGGTCCGCCATTCAAGACCACCATCAGTGGGTAGGTTTCGAGACCATCAACCTTGGGCGGAGTGAGAACGGCGAAGGTCACATTGCTGTCACTCGCCTCGTTGCGATAACTCTCCGAAAACGAACTACTCCAGCGGATCTCCGCTTGCAGCGGTCCACAAGCCGTCAGGCAGAGCGCGATGGTCAGGAGAAGTTTCATTGTCGAGTCTCTGCATGCGTGGGAGACGTCACGGCCTGCGGGCTTCAAGGCCGCGGCGTGACTGATGACAAGCTACCCACCGTTGGGGAATGGCCAACACTACTATATCACCGGTTGCCTACTCGACGCACCAACGGAGTTGCGCATCCGCAATCACACTTGGACAAACGGGAATCAACCGAATCAATCTTTGCGGGGTGGCCCGGTCGCGCTGCGTTCGGTCTGATTCAAATAGCCGAATTCGTCCGCCGCGAGTAGGAGGTGTTTGGCAACGGGGCCAGCCATCGCTCCGCCACTGCCGGAGTGTTCCAAACACACGGCGACTGCCAGCACGGGCGACTCCACAGGTGCATACCCAATGAACCAGGCGTGGGAGAGTTGGTCGCGCCCGGTTTCGGCCGTGCCTGTCTTGCCAGCGATGGGAACGCGATCTTGATGAACGGTGCGGTGGGCCGTTCCCTGTGGATCCGCTACCACGGCGACCATTCCGCGGTGCAGCCATTCGCGCGTCTGGGGAGTGAATCCGCGAACCAACGTTGAGGTAGTCTCGGCGGTGGATGGATGCTCCCCAACCTTGGACGATAAAATCAAGCGGGGAACAACCAGCTTGCCGCCGTTAGCCACTGCGGCGGCAACTCGAGCCATTTGCAACGGGGTGGTGGTGATTTCCCCTTGGCCGATGAAGAGATTTCGATCCGTCTGCCGGCGGTCCGCATCCGGCAAATTTCCGGCTGATTCTCCCGGAAGTTGGATTCCTGTGGCTGTTCCTAAGCCGAACCGGCGAGCCCAATCGAACAGATCGCGTTCTCCCAGCGTATCGGCGCAGCGGTAGTAGTACACGTTGCAGCTGACTGCCAAGGCGTCAATCAGGTCAAGACTGCCGTGACCTCGTCCGTTGAGTTGGAACAGCGCACACCGCTCTCGATCCATCCGTTGATAATATCCGCGGCAGTGAAATGGCTCACGCGGATCGACGATCCCGCGATCTAGCAAGGCGGCCGATGTAACGACTTTGAACACCGAGCCAGGAGGAACCGCCATGCGGGTTGCCCTCTCGAACAACGGTTGGGCAGGGTCTTGAAGCGCGGCAGCCGCTCGAGTGGAAGGTCCGGTAGCAAACCAGTTGGGGTCGAACCGGGGGGCCGTGGCCAGGGCCAGCACTTCCCCATTGCGAACATCCATCAGGACCGCCGCCCCACCATGCAGTGCGGTGTGCCTGACATCCAGCGCTGACGCCCGAGCCAAGGCTTCGTCCAGCAGGCGTTCGGCGCGCTGCTGCAACCGGAGATCGAGGGTGAGCCGTACCTCGGTGCCAGACTGGGATGGCGTTTCGACAAATGTGGAAAGGAGTTGCCCATCGGCATCGGTGCACTCGACCACGGTGCCAGCGGTGCCACGGAGCTGAGGGTCGAAGAGCCGTTCGATGCCCACCACTCCTTGGGGGCCATCGGCGGTTGCGCTGCCGGAATCGCCCGCCTCGGCATCTCGTACGTAGCCCACTACGTGTGCCGCCTGAGTCTGCTGGGGATAGCTCCGCACGGTTTGGCGTTGGGTAACCATGCCAGGAAACTTCGCCGGTTGGGCTTCGATCTCTTGGGCAAGTTCTGCTGAAATGCGGTCCACGAGCACGTGGTAGTCTTGCTCTTCTGCCACCACGATTCGCGAGAATGTGCGGGGACGGGGCCGCCGCGAACCCGATGGGTCCTGCCCACCAGTCCAATGTTCGAGAGCTGCCGACCACCAAGAGTCTGCCGCGGCCGAGTCCTGTTGGGCGGCCAACTCGGCGTCAAATTCGTACCGCTGTTGGTGCCTGCGATTGACCGATTCGGCAATCCGCTGAACCTGCCGTTGGATGCGGTTGGCGCGCGTTCGCCAAACGTCGTAGGTCAATCCGCAATGCTGGGCGAGGCGGCGATGAAGATCAATGCGAGTGACACGAAGTTCGCGAATGGCAGCATTGACTTGCTGCGGGTCTCGACGCTGAGACGGAGTGAGCTCAGCTCGGGCTTGCCGGCGCAGCCAGCCAATGTCGGAGGGTTCTTCCAACCAGCGGTAGTGCACGGCGAGCGCGATGACGGATTCGTCCTGCGCCAAAACGGCCCCGTCTCTGGAGAGGATCCGACCTCGCAAACCGGGCGTTTGCGATCGCTCCTGCCGCGGCTGGGTGGCAAGTTGACGGAACCGCTCGCCGCCGGTGACTTCGAGGACCATCAGCCGGACCAGAATCGCGCAGGCGGCGGCGGCAAACAGAGCCAGCAGTACCCAAAGTCGAACGCGGCTGTCAACGTACCGGGCCGGCGCCCGCTGGCGTGGCAAAAGCTGAGCCAGAGTTTGCCGCATCGGAGCGAGGACGGACGATGACGCACCACGATCTGCACTGGGTGACGCAGGAGCGAATGGAGACTTGCTGCGGAGCATCACAGGACGTCGTCTTCGTTAGATTCCAAGCTACTTCGCCATCGATCAACCTGCTCCAGACAAATCAATGTTCCCTTGGCCACGGCCACTAGCGCATCGGGCGAAACCCGACAGGGGATGTCGGTGCGTTGATTGAGGTAGTCATCCAAACGCCTGAGCAGCGATCCTCCGCCCACCAAGACCATTCCGTAATCGACAAGATCGGATGCCAGTTGCGGATTGCATCCGTCCAGGGTGTCTCGGACCGCGTCCACGATCTTTTCGAGCGAATCAGCAAGGGCCGCCCGAATGTCTTCGCTGGAAATCAACATCCGCCGTGGCAGACCGGACGACGCATCAATGCCCCGGACCTCGTCGGTGAGTTCTTCGTCCAAAGGGAGGGCGCTGCCCAACTCGATTCGTAGGCGTTCGGCGGTGGGGAGGCCAATTCGCAGACCATGCTGACGCCGGAGATAGTCTACGACAGCCTGATCCATGCTATCGCCACCCAGCCGGATGGAGGCGGAGGAAACGATGTCGCCAAAACTCAGCACGGCAACTTCGGTAGTCCCGCCACCGATGTCGCAGATCATACTGGCCACAGGCTCGGTGATAGGAAGCCCTACCCCCAGCGCTCCGGCCTTGGCTTCGGGAATGAGCAGCACCTGACCAGCACCTGAGCGAAGTGTGCTGTTGAATAAGGCTTGTTTCTCAACGGGCGTGATGCAGCCTGGCACGGCTACCAAAGCCCTGGGTCTGGCTGACCAGCGGTTGCGGCGAGTCTTCTGAAAGAAGTATCGCAGCATGGCTTCGCACATGTGGAAGTCTGTAATGACTCCCTGTTTGAGCGGATGCACCACCGAGATGGAGTCGGGGGTCCGCCCTAGCATCTGCTTCGCCAAGTGTCCGACAGCGCAGCCATCGAAGGTGCGTCCCTTGGTGGAACTTTGCAGAGCGACCACCGAGGGTTCATTCAACACGAGCCCTTGGCCGACCACGCTAATCAGCGTGTTGGCAGTGCCCAAGTCGATGGCCAAGTCTTGGCCAGTTGCTAACCATCGGGGGAGCATCCGTGCTCACTTCGTGTGCCAAGGTGGAGAAGAAAATGTGGAAAATAAAGGAGAAGAATCCGCAGCGTGCGAGATTGCAAGACTGCCGCAACTCGATACGAGCAAGGTGCCACGAATCGGACAATTGGGTCAAGTCCAAACAGCAGCTAGTGCTGCGTCAACGCTTAGATTTCGGGTTGGGTGCCATGCTGAAGTGGAGTCAGAATCACCACTTGCATCCGAACATGCCACGCAAGCGAGGGCATGACCCGAAAACTTGGCCGTGAGAAGGCACCAGGTTCCTGTTGCCAAGCTCAGCAAAGAAACGTGGTGATCTGCTGGGGAACTTGGAAGTTCACGTTCACGTTGGGACGTGGACGCAGGCCCGCTTGTTGAGCCTTCCAGTCCCAATCGTAGGTACTCATTTCGGCACAGAGAATGCCGATGGCAACGCCAATGGCCACCACCGAGAGGAACAACATCATGGTGTAGACGTTGGACTTCGCCTTTTGGACCTTGACGCCCGACGTCGATTTTTTGGCGGGTTTACTCGATTTTCGAGGCGACACGGTCATTGCTCCGAATAGTACCTTGTTTGAATTGCGGAAGAATCCGCGCGATGGCCTGATCGGCGTACACTTCGACCACTTCAACTTTGCCTAAGTATTGGGTCGTTGCTGGCGTGGCACCCAGCCGGAAGACTTCCAGTTGATGCCCTCGTTCGAGCCCATCGTCTGAGCCGATGGAGATTTGCACGTTGTCTTTGAGCGTCCCGGTGATCAACCCCTGCACTCGTGGTGGGCCACCTCGATCTAGCTGAATCCCGGCATCTTGAACGGCAAACTGCAAATCTTCGTTCTGCTTGGCGATCTTGAGGTTCGCGGCTCTCAGCCGATCCCACTCACCTTTGGCTTGGGCTAACTCGTCGTCAAGTTTGACCACGCGATTCAGGTTCTGTTGCAGGTCATCTTGAGAGATCTTGATCTCTGCGCGGAGATTTTCAACCTCAGCTTGCAATGTTGCCAGATTGTTCTGACTGGTGACCATGGTTGCTGTGGCATTCGCGGCATCGGTGACCAGTTGAGCATGCTGGGCCTGCAGGACATCCCGCTCTTTGGTGACCTCGTCCAATTGGCTGTTGAGGCTGCCAATGGCTTGCTCGCTGGCCCGTTTGGTATTGGCCAATTGCTGTTCGAGCAAGGTGCGCAAGTTGACCAATTCTTCCAACTCGGCATCTTTCTGTTCGAGTTGGTACTGCAGGCCTACCTGTTCGCTTCCCTTGACATCTTCCGGACGCCGCGTGACCACTGCCTTCCAGTTCTTATGGGTGGCATACAATGTCACGGACATGGCCATGAAGATAATGCTCATTGCAAAAATGAGCACGACAAAGATTTTTCCGACGAGGTTCATTCCGCCTCTCCTCGACAACGCGCGACGAACGACGCGCCGGCATGATCAACAAACGAATGGATGCAAAATCCCACGGTTGGAATCTGGCCCTTGGATTGGGCAACTTGAACTGGCTTCTTCACTTACGCTTGTGACTTACACTCAGCCAGCCATGGCTAGTTGGCAATCCATGCGAAGGGTTGTTTCCCCCCATCGCCGCAAGACCGACGACACTCAGATGGTTGCCAAATGGTACTGCACAAGGAAGATACAGAAGATTTGTTCACTTGTTTAAGTATAACTTGGGCAAATTTTGAGTGTCAACGAGAAAGCCGCGAAACTGTGATTCCTGGCAGATTGACTACACCGAATATGCCGGCACGTTGACTTGCCACCTCCATGTGTAACCGGGCACAACCGTAAAGCTATCCTAGACAATAGCTTGCGATTTTCTGCCACGCCACCATTGGGTGACCGCTAGCAGATAAATTCCCACCACCACCGCCAAACAAATTCCTGCAAACCAATCTCCGTAGCGGCTGTAGAAGGTCTCTTGCTGATGCGAAGTGACGAGAGCAACCAGGGTGGCCTCACCCTGCCGGGGGCCCTGCGATTGCACTCGGCCGGATGCGTCGATCCAAGCCGAAATCCCAGTGTTGGCGGCCACAATCATTGGCTTGCGGTGTTCGACCGCTCGAAACACATTGCAAATCAGGTGTAACTTCAGTTCGCTCGAACCGTGAAACCATCCGTCGTTGGTCACGCTGACCAAAACATCTGGCTCGGTCCCTTGGGCACGAAGCTGGTTGACTTGCTGCCGCACCAGATGCGGAAGGACCCCTTCGAAGCAGATGTTGGGGCAAAACCGGAGTCCCCCGATGTCAAAACTTTGAGCCGACGTGCCTGAATCAATTCCTCCGGACATCGGCGTCAACTGGTAGAGCCAAGGGAGCCAGTTGCCCAGCGGGACGTACTCGCCGAACATCACCGGGTGCATTTTGTCGTATCGCATCTCCGGCTGCCGGTCGGCATTGACGAAGACGGCCGAGTTGAAGCGGCGGACGTTGCCATCGGTGCCATACTCTTGGGCGGCCACGCCAAACAGGATCGGGGTGTCAATCGCTTCGGCGGTTTCCTGAACTCGCTGGTCAAACCGTTGGGCGTTCTCTGACAAATAATGGCGGAAGACCTTCGCCGTGAGTTCGGGATACCGCTGCTGGAGATCCGGCGGAACCGTTGCGTCCGGCGCGAACTCCACCACCGTCGCTCCGAACATGGTCTCAGGCCAGACAATCAAATCCAGATCAGGATGGGCCCGTTTTGCCTCCACACTTCTGCGAAGGTAAGCCTGATGGATGCGATCCTCGCGCGTGGGGTCATCCGTAAACTCAGTATCAAACGATTCCTGGATCAGGGCAACTTTGACCGGTTTTTGATCTGTCAGTTTCGGAGGTCCAAGTCCGTAACGCGATCGAAGCCGAAGCGTCAGGCAGAGGCGGGCAGCAACTTCGCTGGCGGTTGCTTGCCCCGGCGCCCAGCGGATTGCCAACCACGCGAAGTGGGGAACCTGCCCGTTAGCGAACAACTCGGCTAGCGGCAAAACCTGGCCAGCAGGGCCGCCACGAGCAAGACCACGAAACTCACCAGGTACGGACCACCAATCGCGGCAAGTTGAATCAACTGGATCCATTGGTACTGGGTGTGGCTGACCGAGCCCATGGTAAAGCCGGTGACCAGATGAGCCTTGGCCAATTCCAAACCGGTCCAAATGATCGGAGCGGCAATCACCACCGGGCAGCCCAGCCGCTGGACGGCCCATCTTCCGGCAAAAACGAAGGCCGGCAAATCACAGGCCTGGTAAGAAAGCAGAGAGCGCCCCACCCAACCAAAGCTGGTTGCCCAATGTAGCAAGCACAACCAATAGAGTGTCATCATCCAAAAGGTGAAACCTGCCAGGTACAGCATCCGATACGGCCGGGCCCCCAGCCACGCGGGGCGGTCACTGGTCAACACGGGAAGTTCTAAGAGAAGAATCCACGGGATCAACGCAACGAACGCGAGCGGCCCCCAACCGAGCGGCGGGAGTGACATCCACAACAACAGCGTTCCAGAAAAAGCGAGCGCAGTTGGAGTACGCCACCAGGCGGCTGCAGCGGGAGTACTCGCTACAGGCTTGGTGCCTGGCTGATCACTTTGCCCCAGCGGGGGAGCGTGTTGTGGAGACGTTGTTTGGCTCACGAGCATTTCTGCAGCAGGCAGGAAATCAGATCTCGCTGAGGAAGATTCTGATCATCCTGAGTCAAATTGGGCGACCAAAGGAATCGGGGCCTCGCCTTGGAAGAATGGCAACGGTCCTTCCAGCATACTCGCGCGAAGGACGACTCGTCCAAAGAACAGGCTTCCGCACCCCATCAACCTAGAGACCGCTAGCGTTCTTGCCCAGGCCAGTTTGGCCGCCTGTGTTGCTTACAAGGTTGTCGTATGAAGTGCGCCAACGGCGTGCGTCAAATTGTTCGCGTTGTTCCCGAATCATTTCCAGAATCCAGCTAGCAGTGCCGCAGCTGCAAGCGACAATCGGCAGAGGTTCGTGACGGATCAGCCTGATTCGGTTGAACTGGGCCAAACGCTCCGGACGATCTACTTAGAAGAAACCGCGACCTAACAGGTCTGCTGACCGCTAGCAGTCAGTTGCCTGACGAACTCTGGGGAGAATGTGATGCGTTTGACTGTGGCCAAGCTGTTTTGTTGCGCTGTCTCGGCAATGTTGTTTTGTGCAGGCGGAGCAAGCTCCGCGGCCGAGAAGGTCACGCTTTCGGCCACGCCGGCGGCTGGGGACATCCGTGTCGTATCGGTCACCCTGAAGGTTGGAGGTGACCTGCTACTTCCAGAGAACAAGGCGACCAAGAAGCTCAAGATGAGTGTCGAGGCTCACCATCAATATGACGAACGCCTGATCGAACTCGAAGGGGCACAGCGTCATGCCTTGCGGCACTACCAGCAAGCGACCGCCAAACTCAAGATTGACAATGGACAGATCGAACCGACACTCAACGACGCGCATCGGTTGATTGCCGTGGAAACGACCCAAGATTCTTCCACGCTGTTCTCTCCCCGAACTCCATTGTCGCGCGACGAACTCGACCTGCTCGAAGTCCCAGGCAATAGCGTCCTGGTTGACTTGCTGCTGCCGACCGAGGCCGTCGAGGTCGGAGAGACTTGGAAACCTGAGATGCAGCTTTGGGGACCGCTCCTTGGGCTGGAGAAGATCAGTGCAAGTGACGTCGAGTGCCGGCTCGCTAAGGTGACTGCGGAGCAGGCCACCGTCGAAGGATCGGGGCACATCGATGGTGCCGTGGATGGCGTGGCGAGCGAGATCGAAGTCAAGTTGCGAATCTTGGTGGATCGCGCAAAACACAGCATTACGGACTTCACCATGGCCGTGCAGGAGAAACGCTCCATTGGCCATGTGGCCGCTGGCTTGGATGTGGTGGCTCAACTGACCATGAAGATTCGCCCCCTGTCCGCTTCGACCGCACTCAATGACGAGGTGGCTGCCGAACCTTGGAGCGAAGACCCCTCAGCCCGGCATTTGGTCTACGACTCCGAGTTGGGCCGGTATCGCCTGTTGCATGATCGCCGCTGGCATATCTTGGACGAAGAGGGCCAACTGCTGGTCTTGCGTCTCGTGGACAAGGGAGAACTCGTGGCCCAGTGCAACGTCTCAGCACTGCCTGCCACCTCGCAAGGCAAGGAGATCACGGCTGAAGATTTTCAGGCAGACGTGCAAAAGGTGTTGGGAGATTCGTTCGAACAATTCGTGCATGCTGAGCAATGGAACAACGACCGCCAGGTAAGATTCGTGCACATCATTGCCGCCGGCAAAGTGGACAAACTTCCCATCCAGTGGCACTACTACCTGGCCACCAACCCTGCCGGACGGCACTTGAGTTTTGCGTTCACGGTTGAGGCGGATCTTGCCGAGCGATTCACTGGCGAAGACCGCACGCTGGTCGAAAGCCTGGTCTTTGCCGAACCGGTCGCACAAACCACACGCTCCAGAACGACGAATCTGAAACGCTAGCCGCAGCGACCGGCGTTTCTTGGCGGATTCCAAACCAGCCGGCGGATTGTCGCTCACGTGAAGCAAAGGTTCAGTCTGCCGGTGTTGCTGGTTCTGGATTCTCCCCAGCCCCAGGCGCTGTATCCACCTTGCCGGCCGTGACGTCTTGCACGAATTCCAAGAACGGCGGATTGCCTTGCTTGTTGCGGCGCAGGGCAGCGGGCGACTGCTGCGGATCTGCCGGAGCGATCCAGTCTCCATCTTCCGAAAGCAAGAGCCAAACCTGCTGGTCATCGCGAGTGAACAACAGGGCGAACCGCCAGTTGATCGGGCTTTGCGGTTGCGCCTCCCAGTTGTAACTTGCGTTGCCAAGCAACGCTCTGCGCAGATGCATCAGCCCCGGTTCATCACTGAGATCCACACTCGAAGCCGCCTGAAGGGCTGAGCCGCGGATCACTGCATGAGCAGGCATCTGTCGGGTTTGGGGCGTTAGCGCCGGCCGGGAGTTATCCGAACCCCCGGGGCTGGCATCTCGCTCGAGTTGCCACACTTCCACGCTGTCAGGTTGAGAAATGACCAAGGCGTTGGACTTCCCCCAATACGCCACGGCAGCACCAGACTTCTGATTCTGGTAGAAGCGGTTTCCCAATGCCATTCCGAAGGCAATGAGCAGCACGGTCGCAATGACGGCCAGGCCTTTCCACTGCATGTTGCTCAACTCCCATTCAAGCGGTCGCCCGCGACACGTCGCGTTCACGCTCAGAACAACTCGCTAATGGGCTGGCCATCTTCTTCGACAATCGGCCGGGGGCGTCCGGGCGATCATCCACGTA
>CALOEH010000232.1:0-28699 GCA_942492195.1 uncultured Planctomycetia bacterium
TCAGGTTGAGCATGGCTTGGGCTCTTCGATCTCCCAACGCATACCGGCCAGTTCCATGCGGTCCTTTACGTAGTGACGGCGGGCACCTTCCACCACGCCAGTGCCGATCGGATAGCCGGCCGCCAGGTAGTCGTCATACTGCATATATTGCCGGTTGTTCTCGAAGTAGGTGATTGTCTCGCGAACAGTGGTCGCCTTGGCGGCTTTCAATCTCTGGGTGGTGAGCATCCGTTTGTAGACGCCGATGACGTAACCAACCTTGCCCTCCAGCAACATTCTGTAGATGCTGGGTGACCTGCGAAGACGCCTGGAAACCTTCGCCGTGAAAGGCATGGGCGACTTGCCAGAGCCGCTCCAGGACGTGGAAGATGTCCAGCACAATCGATGGCCTCGGGAACCAATTTTCTTTCAGGTTCCAAAGTGATCGCTGACCGTCCATCAGGCACACCAGCGTTTTCTCCTTGCCGGCACGATGGATCGCCGACCAGGCCAGTCGGACGAAGCATTGCTCCTGGCCGTTGAGGACTTCGTCTTCGCGAAAGCGGGTCATCTCAGCAAAAAAGTGTTTGTTCTGAGGACGCGGTCGATCCTCCTGTCGGCGACGGCGACGAAGCTCGTCAACAATCTGTTCGGCGGAGCGTACAAACGGCGCGATACTATAGATTGCGCCGACATAGGCCATCTGTTTACGCGTACGTTTTTCCCCGCGCCCCAAGCGTTTCTTGTGCGGTTCGCGACTTTTCTCGGCAGACACTTCGCCGCATTCATGCCCCGCCTGGGCAAGTTTGTGTTCATGCAGACGGTCAGCAAGCGGACGCCGCATCGGAACGCCTTTCCCGTCGGCAGCCAGTACGATGATTTCCGCTTCGCTCTCGGGGTCCACTGCGGCAACGCCCGCTCGGAAGCCGTCGACATGCTGGGCCATGCTGCGGTTCATCACCTCAGCTGCTCGGACGGAAGTCTTCACGCCGAGCAGATCCGCACGTAGAGATCCGACGCCCTCGGCGAACGCATCCTTGATGCAGAATCGCTGCGTCCAATCTTCGAGCACATAAGATTGTTCGCCTGCAGGCAGTCCAAGTTGCGCATCGACAGGCTTACCGAGACCGCCAACTTCTTGGGACCAGGAGCATAGACATAACGATTGATCTCCAGCACGCCGAAGACCGAGCGGTACTTCTTGGTTTTCTTCGTTTCACTACGCACGAGGGTTTGCTCTTGGTGCTGAACGCGGGGGCCATGATCCCCGTCACCGGCCTGTTCCGTGAAAGCCTTCAGCAAGTGCTTTCCGATCGTCAGCGCGGTTTCAAACAAGCCTTGCTCGACTTCGTCAGCGCGAAGTTCACCAGACGCACTCGCCTGCTTGACAAACTGCACCATCTTTTGAAACTCGGCCTCCGCCTTGCCAATCGAATCAAACTTAGCGACCATGATACTGACCTCCTTGGATGGGCATGAATGGTTTCACACTTCATCCTACCTTGGAGGTCACCTTTTATTCAGCTAGCATCCACCCAAAATATCCTTGAAATAAGGTGCTTACGCCCTGCGGAAGGCGAGTTGCAACCTTCTAAATAAGTGGCTTGTTCTTGCCAGCCTAACTGGTTCGAGTTACGCACTCTTCAGAGGTGGGTGACTACTCGAACTGCCCAAGACTGGCTTTGATTCGAGCGAGCGTGTCCTCGGACACGTTATCAATTGCCATTGGAAGTGCTGCGGCAATGTTTTGTCTTTCCTGTTGCGTAGGGCGTACAAATACTCGGTTACATTTTGGCGGCACGAACCAACTATTGAGCATCCTCCTTGGCGAATGCGGCAGTTTCGTACTCGGCTTCCGTTTTCGCAACACGCAGCAGCCACGGAATGCTTCGCCACTTGCCCAACTCCGCAAGCAGTACAACTGCATTTTATGATACAAAAGGGCTTTGCTTTGAAGTGCAACCGACACAAGTTCTTCACCGGCAATCAAATGCAAGCCCGGTGCGACGGCCTTGGTCGCCTCGCGAATGACTCGGGCACTGATGTCGCCAAGTAGGGGTGCGATTTCTGGCACCACAGATTCGTTTGAGGTACGAACAAGACCGTTGATCCCTGCAAATTCTTCGGCTTGGAAAAGAGTGTCGAAGAAGGTCCAGGAACAGCTCCGTGTCGGAAGCTTCGCCAGTTTCGGCAAGTCCTTGAAGGGCGGCAAGGCTGCTGGGCTGTTTGGCGATCACGTCACGGTAGTTGTTGGCGAATTCGGTGTAGCCCAGCCTCTCTAGTGAGAATCTTGCCAGTTCTCGAATGGATCGACTGCAATCAAACAGGGCCTGTTGCCAAGTGTTGCATGCGAGATGAGGAAATTGATCAGCCTGGACGACGAGTGCAGCTCGTCGAACCGGCATGAATTGGTCCGCCGTCAACCGTCGTAGAACGACTCGCAATTGATTCGGTTCAAAGGCCGTTGCAGCGTGCTGACAGCACTGTAGACGGATGATGGGATCATCTGAATCTACTCCGAATGCCACGAGACGGGCTTGATACGTTCCGGTAGCTTCGAGCCCAATTCGAACCACTTGACGGCGGACCATAGGGTCAGAACTACCAATGGCCGCTCGAAGAATCTCACTGTGCCTTTCGCAAAGAAGGAGATCCACCACTTTGCGAACAACTCCTTGGAAATCGTGGCGGCGATACGACATGAGATGCATGATCAGCCGAAGAGACCTGACAATATGTGTCAGGTACGCATCATTGATCCGTTCGGAGACCGCTTCCTGTGCCTCTTGAGCAATCGACGGAACCCAATCGTTCTGACGTATCACGAGAAATGGAAATTCGCTTCCGTCGAGACATTGCGAAAGAAGGCGTAGTGCCTTGTGTCGCACAAATCCGTTGCGATGGAAGCTTAGCAACCCCAATACGGACGATTGACAGTGGCCGCTTCGCTCGCCTGCCACAATGGCGACGTCCGATGGGTCAAGCCGGTGCCAATCGCCGAGTAGACACCAACTGTCGAACCCATTGAAGTAGTCGTAAATCTGGATGAGTTCATTCGGAGCGAGCACTGAGACCAGTTGGGACACGGTACTCCTGGCGGACGCTCTAACGTTCTCACTCGGCTCTAAGAGGAGAAGCGCTGCATTCGGTAACGCAGCAGGCTCTTCGAGATCGGCGAGTTGCCCCAAGAGAGCGCAGATATTCTCCTCCCGCAGCGAACGCTTCGATCGAGACTTCGAGGTTCGCAGGTCGTTCAGTTGGTGAACGATCTCCAAAGCTTCGGCGGAAAGATTCCACATTCTACGTGCCATCCCACGTGGAGCGATCTTCTACGTCACCGCCTAGACAGTCTGCGCGGCAAGCGGGTTCACCACGATGCAAATGCTCGCGCCGCTTGGCAACTTGCTGCCTGTGTAGGTGCCGGTGGACTGCCATCTATCATCCGAAGGCAACAAGAACACTGGCAACCAGCTGCTAGTCCCACCCAACCGGTTCTGCCTATTCGAACTCGACGAGCAGATCTCCCTTGATGATCAGCGTCTTGCCCGGCTCGATGTCGACCGCGATCTCTTCGCCCGGTTCCAGCCGTAGAAGAAGACCGGGGTGGGCAGATGCTCGTGTCGGAGTATGGCTGCTGATGCTGGGCGAACTCCTCGAACACCTGCGGGTACAGCAGGTGCGAGACGACGTCGCGGCGCGTCGGCTCGTGATCCGAGCAGCGGCCTTGAGCTTTTCGCGCGGCCGCCTCGAAGTCGGCGGCGGGCAGGGTCTCGCCGGGGCGGCCCTCGAGCGGCTTTTCGCCGCGCAGGATGCGTTGGATGACCTTGGCGGAAAGCCGCCGGGCGTCTGTCCCATGCGGCCGCTGACCAGGTCGACCACCGATTGCGGAAAGGCCAGCTCGCGGTTCTCGTCGAGCACGTCGTCGGCCGTCATGTCGTTGGCGACCAGGAACAGCGCCATGTCGCCCACGGCCTTCGAGGTGGGCGTCACCTTGACGATGTCGCCGAACAGCTGGTTCACGTCGGCGTAGACGCGGCAGACTTCGCGCCAGCGATCGGCCAGCCCGAGCGCCGGGCCTGCTGGATACAGGTTGGTGTACTGGCCGCCGGGCATTTCGTGCTGATACAGGTCGGCGGCGGCGGGCAGTGGCGGGCTTTCGAACGGCGTGTAGAACTCGCGGACCGCCCGCCAGTACTCGGCGATTGCGTCGAGGTGTTCGTCGGCCGAGCCGGTGTCGCGGTCGTGTGACCGCAGCGCCTCGACCAGCGTGTTCAGGTTGGGCTGCGAGGTGCCGCCGGACATCGGTGCCATCGCGGCGTCGGCGATATCCAGCCCGACTTCGGCCGCCTTGAGGATCGAGGCGGCCTGGATGCCGGCGGTATCGTGCGTGTGGAAGTGGATCGGGAATGCCGATTTCCTGCTTCAGCGTCTTCACCAGCATTCGGCCGCGTACGGCTTGCACAGGCCGGCCATGTCCTTGATGGCCAGAATGTGCGCGCCCATCTTCTCGAGCTCCTTGGCCATGTCGACGTAGTAGTTCAGGGTGTACTTGGTCCGTTGGGGGTCGAGGATGTCGCCGGTGTAGCAGATGGCCGCCTCGCAGATCGCCCCGGTTTGATGCACCGCTTCCATGGCCACCCGCATGTTGGGCACCCAGTTCAGCGCGTCGAACACGCGGAACACGTCGATGCCGGCGTCGGCCGCTTCGGCTTGACGAAGGCCTGCACGACGTTGTCCGGATAGTTGGTGTAACCGACCGCATTGTTGGCTCGTAGCAGCATCTGGAACAGAATGTTCGGCATCTGCTCCCGCAAAGCGGTGAGCCGTTTCCACGGAGATTCTTTCAAGAACCGCATCGATGAATCGAACGTGGCCCCGCCCCACATCTCCAGCGAGAACAGCTCCGGGCAGAGCCGCGCGTAGGCGTCGGCGATCTGCAGCAGGTCGTAGGTCCGAATTCGCGTGGCCAGCAGCGATTGATGCGCGTCGCGAAACGTCGTGTCGGTGATCAGCAGCGGCTTCTGCTCGCGCACCCACTTGGAGAACTTCTCCGGCTCCCAGTTCGCTGGAGCTTGTCGCGTGTCCCCGTCGGGGATCGGGCGTGGCATCGATAGGACGGCCGGGGCGGTGCCGGCGCGCGGCGTTCGGCGCCGCGGGCGATCGTTCACCAGCGGATTGCCGTTGACGATCATCTCGGCCAGGTAGGTCAGCAGCTTGGTGGCCCGGTCGCTGCGACGGGGAAGTCGAACAGTTCGGGCGTCTCGTCGATGAAGCGGGTGGTGCAGTCGCCGTCGATGAAGGTCGCATTTCGCATCACCGCTTGATCAGAGGAAGGGGATGTTCGTCTTCACGCCGCGGATGCGGAATTCCTGCAAGCAGCGTTCAACGCGTCGCGCGGCGTCGGGAAATTGCCGAGCCCAGGCGGTCACCTTCACCAGCAGCGAGTCGTAGAACGGCGTGACCTGCGCCCCGGAAAAGGCCGTACCCGCATCCAGCCGAATGCCCATGCCGCTGGCCGAGCGATAGTGGGCGATGCGGCCGTAGTCGGGCATGAAGTTGTTCGTCGGATCTTCGGTCGTCACGCGGCACTGCATGGCGAAGCCGTGTGTCGTGGATCATCGACTCCTGCGGGCCAGATGCCGATCTCCGGATCGTCGAGCGGCGTCCCCTGGGCGATCAGGATCTGCGACTTGACGATGTCGATGCCGGTCACTTCCTCGGTCACCGTGTGTTCGACCTGAATTCGCGGGTTGACCTCGATGAAGTAGAACTTTCCGCTTTCGGCATCGACCAGGAACTCGACCGTGCCGGCGTTTTCGTAGCGAACCTGGTTGCCGATATCCAAGGCGGCCTGGCAGATGGCATCGCGGAGGACGGGATCCAGATTCGGGGCCGGGGCGATCTCGACAACTTTCTGATGCCGCCGCTGCACCGAGCAGTCGCGTTCGAACAGATGGACCAGGTTGCCGTGCTTGTCGCCCAGCAACTGCACTTCGATGTGCCGGGCCCGTTCGATGAACTTCTCGACGAAGATGTCGGGGCTGCCGAAGGCGTCAGCGATTCGCGCTGGGCCTGTTCGAAGGGCGTCGTCGAATTCCTTCTCGTCCAGCACGACGCGCATCCCGCGACCGCCGCCGCCGTGGGCCGCCTTGAGGATCACCGGGATAGCCGAGTTCGGCGGCCAGCTGCTTTCCCTCGTTCGCGTCGCGCAGGTCACGGCTGCCACCTCCAGCACGGGCACGCCGCCTTTTCGCCGGCAATGCGCGGGCGGCGGTCTTGTCGCCCAAGTTTTCCAGAGGTCTCGCCTGCGGGCCGACAAACGATGATGCCCGCATGCTCGCAGGCCTGGGCGAAATCCGGATTCTCCGAGAGAAAACCGTAGCCGGGATGAATGGCATCGATGTGGTTCAGTTGTGCCAGGTCGATGATGGCATCGATATCCAGATACGCCCGGATTGGCTCGCCCGGCCGGCCGACCACATAGGCTTCGTCCGCTTTGAAGCGGTGCAGTGCGTAGCGATCCTCGTGCGAGTACATAACGGCAATGGCCAATTGGACGCTGACGAACGAGCCGCTGCCCAAGCCCAACGCCAGCAAAATGGGAACCGGCCCGGTGGCCCGCAAGCCAGGCGAGAATGGACAGCGGGGCGAGCGTCCCTCGCCAGAGATGATCATCAAGCAGTTTGATACCAACGGTGACGGCAAGTACTCAACCTCCAGGAACATGCCGCGATGGTCGCCAAGCGGATGGCTGCCGGACGTGGCAAACCAGGCCAAGGACGTCCGGCTGGCAAACCGGGTGAGGCCAAGCCTGGCCAAGGCAAGCCCGGCGAAGCCAAGCGTGGACCTGGCAAACCGGGCGAAGGTCGCCCGAACCCGGCCGAGTTCTTCAAGAAGAATCGATAAGAACAACGATGGCCAGTTGGACGTGAGTGAAATCCAAGCCTTCCACACGGCCATGCAACAGCGTCGGGCCGATGGAACTGGACGTCCTGGTAAGGGGCGTCCCGAGAAAGGCCCGCAAGCCCAAGCCGGAGAACAAGATAAGTAGCCCCCTTCCGTTCGTTACCCCATCATTGGGTGCCGGGGCGTTTCCTCCGCCGGTGCACGCACTGCCATAGCACTATCCTCATACGTTTTCTTCCATTCATCGTCGGCAGCCAGAACCGTTGGCAACGCTGGCGAGAGTTGCTTATTCCAAACCACGGCGTCAACTCCCCAGTGGTTTAGCTTCTCTCACCAGTGCGGCCCGGCCAGGCCAATGGACAGGTAGTCGCTCCAAACATGGTCTGGGTAGAAGTCCAACCGGCGGTCCAAGAACACCTGAGTTTGAGGGGAGAGTCGCCAGGCCGGTTCGGCCCCAGAGCATCGGTGCGAACACGCGCTATGGCGGGTCAGCTCTCATATCCATGGCCGCATGGGTCGGTCCAGCTAGCACCGTGGCACTTCTTTTCGCTGTCGGCAGCAGCACGTTGTAGCAGCGCGTCCATGGCGTCGAGAACGCAGCCAATATCAGCAAGGCCGCAACCGCCAGCGTGTTTGCCAACGAACGATCTTGCTGCCCTGCTCCGAACGAGCGCCGTGCCGCACTTCCGATGTCTCGAGAAGCCACCACGGCGAGCACAATCCCCCACCAGACCACCATCCGAATGCTATGGGCCGCCAAGATGCAGAAGGCTCCCAGCAATAGGGTTTCGCGAATCGTCAACCGGCGCGTGTTGCGTGCCAACCAGCAGACCGTAACGGCCAGCGAAATCATAAACGTCTGACCCGTGAAAGAACCCCACGATGTCGGCAACCATTCCTCAATGCCACGCGCCGGAGCACGATTGACCACTCCGGCAAAATACATCCAGGTGCTCGCAGGAAACGGGTTCACAAACATCGCGCCAGCCGCCGCCAGCGTGCAGGCAAGTTCGTGAGCCAGACGTTTCCAAGGTATCTCAGCCGCAAGAGTTTTCGAGCGAACCACTGCCTGACAAGCCTGGCTGGCGAAGAACAAACCAGGCAGCACCACCCCCAACGGGAACGCGCCGTGCATGTTGGTCCATAGCACCTCAATCGCAACCACGGCGGCAATCCGCCACCAGCGTGGCGGCCAGAACCAGAGCACGTACAACTCAGCGACAAAGAGCAGCACGCTGAACACCTGAGGGCGAACCGTCACATTCGCCAGACTAAGCCCCAACGCCACAAGTGCCAGGAGGGCGACTGTTCGCATCTCGTGAGCGCGCCACCATAGGATCTGCTGCAACAACATCACGGCCGCAACGTAAAGCAAAGCCGTCATCATCTGCGCCGCTGCATAGCCGCCGCATTGATGAACTCCGTAGAAGAGCAATTGAGCCAGCCAGTTATGATTGATGATCGGTTGGCCGGCAATCGTAAAGGCAAACGGTTCTAGCCGAACGAGACTCCCAGATTGCCAAATGGCTTCTCCAGTGGTGACCTGATGCCAATAGTCCTGAGGGTATTGCGTGTTGGTCGCAATGTGGACAAAGGCCAGCACCGCCGGCAGCAGCGCCCAAATCCAATTTCCCGGCAACTCCCAACGCTGGGCTTCCGCCCCAACGTTCGCGCGCGTGGCAGCCGGGGCAGTTGCTAACCCGGTGGCTCCGGTCAGAAATTTGGCAATGCCAGGACGAAGAAACATCGGCAGTTCACCCTCCCACCAAGTGGCCGAGACCACCAGGGCGCGTTTGTGGTGGTTTCACCCTGAAAAAGCCCTCGACCTATCGTTCCGTCACACTGAAAACCATAGCACGCCGCAGGGCATTCGCTGGATCTTGTCTGCTGGAGAAGCAGCGGGAAGTAGGACACTCGGCAGGCGTTGGCAGCAAACGGATTCGCCTCAACGCAGCCGTGGGGTATATTCCAGGCGAACGGGACGTCACACACCAGGAAAACAGCGATGGCCAAGATCACATTCGGGCGAGTCAACATCGGCACCTCTACGGACGAAGGGCCTCAGCCGATCCCCCAACCTGGCGGCGGCCCCTTCAAATTGCTGATCCTGGGAGATTTCAGCGGCCGACGGAATCGGCCCGCCGCGGCCACTACCACGCTGCAAACTCAGAAGCCGCGGCGCGTAGATCCTGACAACCTGGACGGCCTGCCTGGGGCATTCAAGGCAGGGCTCGAGCTGCCGCTCGCCGGACTCGGTACGGTCTCGCTCACGTTTGATGAGATCGACGACTTCCATCCAGACGCCCTCTATCAACGGTTGCCGCAGTTCCAAACTCTGGAAGAACTGCGCGAACGCCTGGACAATCCGGATTCGTTCCCGCAGGCAATGGCGGAGTTCACCGCTCAGTTTGCAAGTTCGGTAACTTCTCCTGCCGAAACCTCAACGCCTGACCAACCGTCCGAGCAAACCACCGAAGCGGCTGAAGTTCCCAAAGACATTGATCCGGCAGACCTGCTCAGTCAGATACTCGGCGACGCGCCGTCCGAGACTTCGAAACCAGGGGGGGCGAGTTCCACATCTGGCAAAGCTCGTTCGAGTCAAAGTCCTGAGATCGAGTCGCTGGTGAAAGAAGTCATGGCACCCCATCTGGTGCCAGGCAGGCACGCCGAGCAAGATGCCACGCTCGAAGATTTCAATGATGTGGTGTCCGCCCAAATGCGTCAGGTGCTGCACCACCCGGACTTCCAGCAACTCGAATCGGCCTGGCGAAGCCTGGATTGGTTGGTTCGCCGACTGGAGATTGATGGCTCGTTGCAGGTGGAACTGCTGGATGTCACCAAGGAGGAACTCGCGAAAGATTTGGCCTCCGCTGAAGACTTCAAACAGTCAGCGCTGTATGCGCACTGCGTCACCCGTCCCATTGATACACCCGGGGGGGAAGCCTATGCCGCGCTGATTGGCAACTACAGTTTCGCCGCAACCGAAGAAGATGCCATGTTGCTCCACCGAGTGAGCCAAGTCGCTCAAGCGGCCGGGGCACCACTGTTGACCGGGGCTGGTGCAGGCCTGGCCGGTCTGGCAAGTTTCGACGAAGCAGAAGATGACGAGGACTTTGCCCTCCCGCCGGAGGCACAACAGGCTTGGGACGGGCTGAGGCAACAAGGCGAAGCCCGCTTCGTTGCTCTCACTGCCCCGCGATTCTTGCTCCGCCACCCGTACAGCCAAGAGACGTATCCCGTGGAAGAATTCCCGTTTGAAGAACAGGCGGATCCACCGCAGCACGCGTTGTATCTTTGGGCAAACGGTGCGTTCGCTTACGCCGCGTTGCTGGGCCAGGCGTTCATGCAATCAGGCTGGAATCTGCGACCCGCCGGAGGCGAACTTTCCCAACTGCCGGTCCACGTCTATCGCGAAGATGGCACGGCCGTTGCAAAGCCCTGCTCCGAGGTGCTCCTGACTCAGGGAGACATTGAGCGTTGGGTCGAGCAGGGGCTCAGCCCCTTGGCTCCCGTGCGTGGGACCGACCGAATCCTTCTACCACGGTTGCAATCGTACTCGGCGCAAAGCCGCGGCCTTGCTGGTCGCTGGGGTTGAGCACCTCACAAATTCCTCCTGCTCTTCAACTTGCCCAATCAGGGCAAGCCACCCGCCGTTGGTAAACCTTGACGGTTTTTCCGATTGCAAGACCAGATCACTCTGCAATGGATCTGTGGGTTGGTGGTGGCCGATTATTCGAGTTGTATAGCAAACTACGGTGTTGCTAGTTGCAGCGCCAGTTCCACGCAAGAGGGGGAGCGTGATCATGCCAAAGATTCAGTTGAGAACAATCATGGCGGTCGCAGTGGCGTTGTCTGTCAACGCCGCGGGAGCCGATGATTTCGGCGCGACCAGAAGTATTGTGCCTGCGTCTTACAGTGAAGCCAGTGCTAGCAGCACTGGCCATGGGTGCCAGCCATCGTGTGGCGGCGCGCCTGCTTGCTGTGAGCCAGCGTGCTGTCAGGATTCTTGTTGCCAAGACTCGTGCTGCAATTCTTGCTGCTACGAACCGTACTGCCCACACTTTGAGTTTTCGGCCGGGTACTTGTACATGGCTCGGGAATACTACCGCAACACGCCGATCGTGTCGGACGACTTGTCTGGCCAGACGTTGCTTTCGGCCGGCGACTTCGAAGGCTACTTTGATCCTGGTTTCGAAGTGAGCGGACGCTTGAGCCGGGTGGAAGTTCGCTACTTCCAACTGTCGAACGATGTGGACTCGTACATCGCCACCACAGGGGTCAGCAACATTGCCGGACTGCCTGTAACTGCAGGTGACCTGCGATTCAACTACGACACCGATCTCTACAACGGCGAAATCAACCTGTTGTTCTGCGATCCTTGTGCGCCGATCCGATTGTCGGGTGGTTTCCGATACCTACGACTCAACGAACAGTTGAACATCCACGTGCCGGTGCCGCCCCCCATGGGCCTCACCAAGACCCGCAACGACTTGTACGGGTTGCAATTGGGCGTGGATGTCAATCTCCCCAATCCGCAAGACTCTCCGTTGTCGTTCTCTGTGTTCTGCAAGGGTGGTATCTTCTACGGTGATACCCGCTCGACCACGATTGCCGTTCCAGGACCGAACCAGCTTAGCCTGTCCGACTCGTCGGACCGTGCATCGTTCGTTGGAGAAGTCGGAGCCAAGGGACACTTGAACTTGACCTCGTGGCTCAGCCTGGATGCCGGATACCAGATCCTGTTCATCAACGGCGTGGCTTTGGCTGGTGACCAAGGTCCTGGCGTCAACGTTGCCACCACCCCCACGCTCTCGATGCGAACCGGCGACTTGTTCTACCACGGTCTGACCACGAGCGCCACCGTTCGCTGGTAAGCCACACATTGCTAACTTTAAACATTGCTTGATGTTGAAGATTTCTACTCACGCTGGCGTGTACAACGGACCTCCTGTACACGCTAGCGTTTTTTTCTTGGTAAACAACAACAAGCATCGGAACGCCAGTATCGTTCCGATGCTTGTTTGCTTGTTCTGCCAGTGTTGGTTGTCGGCCGGGTTCCAGATTGACCTGGGGGCTGACGCTTATGCGTAGTTCTCAAACGGCACGTCGATGCCCAAATGGAGCGTCAGTTCTTCGAACTGTTCGTACATTTGCTCGCTGGACGAGTGGACATGTTCGGCCTCGGTGATGAACCGCATCTGTTCGTTGCAAGGGATGCCCCGCCGCTGGAAGACCTCTTCGAACTCTTCCAACTCAGTCCCGTAAACAATCAGCAGCTTGTGTTCGTCAAACTGCACTTCGAAGGGGACATTGGGATTGAGGACGGCAAGCCCGGTGCAGCCATCGTTGAGCAGCAGTTCCTCATAGTCGCAAAGAATGCTCTTGAGGACTGGCAGATCAATATGCTCGCGGTACAGGTCCATATGGCCCTGGGCATCGCGATGGTGGCTGGTTTCGAGCACGACATCGACTTCCGACCCTAACGGATCGAGCAGTTCGAGGAAGACATCGAACAGGATCTCATGAGATGCGGATGCCATCAGCACCGGCACCGTTGTTTTTGTCTCTTCGTCCCGATAGCTCTCGTGCCGATACCCCTGGCTTGGGACCACTTGAAGGTCATAGCTGGGACGCACGGCGTCGGTCAGGACGAAGCTGCCGTAACGGACCACACCCAAATGGGCTTCGAGTTCGTCTTCGCTAAGACGTTCGAAGCTGCTGTTGTAGCTGGCGGGTGCTCCGTCGCGGAACACGTTTCGGAAAAATCTCTGCAAGAAGCCCATCGGTTCCAAAAACCTCGTTGGCAAGCTGTCAGTCGCGGGGGAATCGCCTGGGAACTCCTTCTCCAAAAACCCTAGACCACGGTATGTCGCATCATCGCGACCGGGCAACAATTTTCTCTCCGCCCCGAAACTCGGATTCGTCAAATCGGCAAATCTGTCACATTCGGTACGTTCTCAACCAGGACTCTCCCGGTTGAATTGATTGCACTGTTCCATGTTACGCTGGGGTCTCCTCCCGGTTGGCTGCCTGTTGCGAGCGGTGTTTGGACCACCAGCGGTGACTGCTTCCCGGCATTCTATGGGTAGTCTAGCACTCCGTCTTCTACAGCGCGGCATACATGCGATATTTCGCCTTCGAAAGTTCAGCGAACCTGGCAAACTCTCATAACTGCGTCGGGTTTACCGTGGCTAGAATCATGCTCAAACCACCCCCACGGCGCGCCGTATCTTCTTTTGCAGCCAGGGGCGAAGCACGTTTGAGCGAGGTTGCCGAGCGCGCCGTCGCGGTGCCCGCGGGTTTCTCCTAATTATTTCATCCCCATGCCCGCCAGCAAAGGGACACCTCCCATCTGCTGGGTGGATTCCCTTGATAGCAATCGCCGACCAGGAAACCCCTGAGGGTTGTAGGCGTTCAGCAACTCGCAAGGCATGACGGTAAGGTTTGCCGACCATGCTCACGCGGCCAGCATTCAATCAAGGCGAAGTCTCGGCATTGCTTGAAGTTGGACAAAGCGCCAGGCCGATGAGACCTGCAAAGAGGACTGCTTGCACTCGGCTCGGATGCCTGGTGCCTCGACTCACTTGGCGGAAAGGATGTCGCAGATGATGGCCTTGCTAGCTTCACTTTGGGGTGATCGACGCAATAAGTTCATAGTTGCGCTTGCCCATGACCTGGCCCGCGAACTCGAAGAATCACTCTGGGCCCTGGTGGCAGTACGAGCCCCAGAGATGACTCCGGCCGAAGCGAGAGGGTATATCCGTGCCCATAGCGGTTCCCTGGTGCGGCAACGGATCAACTCGGTACTGCATCGCCGCTCACTGGTCCTGGCTCCAGTCCAATCGCAGATGCTGCATCAACAGGTCACCGATACCGCGGTAGATACCGCCTTGGCCAGAGCCTTGACCGCCCGACGTCAACAAGTGCTGCGTCAGCGGGCTGCCTAAATCCAACAGCACGTTGCGATTTCCCGTCGGCATGTTGTGTTGGAGAAAATGCAGTGTTGGGGAATTTGCAATCTCCGTGAGCGTTGATGCCACGCAAAGTACTGCGTCTGCACATTGAGAGCGCCACTCATGCGCGTTCTTCGCGCACCGCCACACCAGAAAATTCGGGTACCACTGGCAGCTTGCCTCCCAGTGCCTAGACCCCTAGGCCATGCACCAATCTCAACTCAAGATTGAAGCGTTGACGTGGCACTTGCAACAAACGGGTACAAGCGCGCAGCTTGATCCGCGGACAACAACAACAGGGCAGGGGGCAACCAAAGTGACGGGACGGAGAACCACCCCAGGTCAACTATTTGTTGGTCTTCGCTTCGGCAGGCTGGGTGGTAGGCTTGATTCGCGTCTCGGAGGTGGTGGGGTGCTCCATGTTCAACAACATGGAAAGGCGGGCCAGTGCGTCCGGAGGCAACGTCATTTGCTTCGCCATCTCAACAAGATCCTTTGTCGTCAGTTCGTCCTGCACAAGGGGACTGCATCAAGAAACTGAATGTGCTTGGTATCTGTGCAATCTAACCATCAAAGCAACATTCAAACAGTTGAGTGTAGTGAAAAGCAATTAGTGTGCCGAGAGAAGTTTTTTCTCGAACACGATTGGCCGCATCTCAACTCTACTTCCAAATCATCTTGCCTGCGTCACGGTTGCCAAAGTTTCCAACCGCACCGAGAACTTGCTCCGCTGGTCCGCGAGGAACTGACGCTTCGTTGCTTCCTTGGTATAAGAGCCTTGTGCCTGGTGCTTTGTCATGGCAAAGTTTTCGGGTGCCACGGCCCTCGCTTGCGGGGGTATGTTCGGATGCAAGTGGCGATTCTGACTCCACCTCAGCATGGCCACGCGAGCGAGGCCATGGCACCCAACCCGAAATTTAAGCGTTGATGCAGCACGAGAGGGAGCGTGATGACTACTTATCCGCTGGCAGCTCCTTGACCAAAGCTAGGTACGGCAATGCACGCACAAAGGTTCGATCAGGCATCTTGGGCCGTTCAGGCTCGCTGGATCTTGCCCATCGCCGCGCCGCCGCTCGAGCACGCTTGCCTGACCCTATCTGGTGGACGGATCGAATCCGTAGGGCCGAACACCAGCGGTCAACCGGCCGAAGATCTGGGTAACGTGGTGATTCTCCCAGGTTTGGTCAACGCGCATACGCACCTGGAGTTCTCGGATCTGGCGCAGCCCTGGGGCCAATCAGGCGGGGGCTTTGCCGATTGGATCCGCACCGTGGTGGCTGGGCGACGGTCACGTTGGGAGACTTCGCCCCAGCCGGCACACCCGCAAGGCATCGCCGAGAGCCTGGCCGCAGGCATTACCAGCTTGGGTGAAATTGCCACAGCCCCGGTTCCCTACGAGTGCTATCACCAGGCACCGGTGGCGAGTACGGTCTTTCTCGAATGCCTGAGTCTGGCCGAAGACCGCATCGGTGAGATCCTTGCCGGGGCTCAGGCGCACCTCGAGCAATTCTCCCCAAATCAGGATCGATGCCAACCAGGGCTCAGTCCGCATGCTCCCTATAGCGTGCATCCCAAGCTCTTCGCGGCGTTGACCCAACTAGCGCATGAGCGATCCGTGCCGCTGGCCTTCCATCTGGCTGAATCCGAGGAAGAGATCCAACTGCTGGAACAGCGAAGCGGGCCACTGCGCGAAATGCTCGAAGAGTTTGGAGTCTGGAATCCGCAGGCGTTCGCCCAACGGACCCGACCCGGCGATTTTCTCCGCCAGGTGCGTCCCAACCAGCAGGCGTTGTGGATTCATGGCAACTATCTCAACGAGGACGAACTCGATCTGCTCGCCGGCATGCCAGGCAGTAGCCTTGTGCATTGTGCGAGAACGCACGCACACTTTGGGCACATACCGTTTCCTTGGCAAGCCTGTCGGGAACGGGGAATTCGAATCGCATTGGGCACCGACAGTCGGGCTTCGAATCCCGATCTCAATCTTTGGGAAGATCTCCGCTTGCTGGCAAGCACCTGGTCGCTCCGGCCAGGTGAGTTGTTGCAGATGGCCACGCTGGATGCGGCCGCAGCCTTGGGACAAGCCGAAGAGCTGGGAAGCCTGGCACCTGGCAAATGGGCCAACCTGGCCGTATTCCCCCTTTCGAACTCCACTACGGCAGACCCCATCGAAGAGCTTCTGGCCACCGCCACCGAGGCCAGCCGGACCTACGTCCGCGGTCAGCAAGTCTGGCCAATTCCCCGAACGCATTGGTGAGCGGTAAGGCGCTAGCCGCCGGTGCAGTTAGGACATCGCTACGACCACCGGTGGCTAGCGCCAAAACCGCTCACTAATTTTCCGATCGATGCTAAAAACTTTCTCGGCACATCTCTGCGGTGAGCTTTGTCATGGACACGCGCCCCCTGAACTTTCCTCAATGTTCTCCGTGTCTCCGATTCGCAAACACGAAGGTTCTTCTTGGTGGGTTGCTAAGGGTATTTGCCTCCTGGGGAATTGTGACCTAGGTTTCCCAAAGAGGACCACGAAGAGGTCGCTCTCAGTTCGCGAACGTGGCAGGTCTCAGTCTGATTCCAGGCTTCTGGCAACGCGTCTCGCTCATCAGGTCTTCGTCGAGGCGGAGAAACCACCGTGTTTGATATTCATATCTCATCCGATCGCCAAAGCCTTCAGGCGTTGTTATCGCAACTGCGTGAACATGCGGACGATTTCGAAACGTTCGTCGAGCGAGAACTCGGCGGCTTGGAGTCAGTCTACGAACGGCTATGCGCGTTCGAGACGGCGCTTCGCGAACGAAGCGAGTTTGCCTCGGCAGGCCAAGACCAACTCCAAGCGCAAGCTCATCTGAAACAACAATACGAACAACAGCGAACAGAACTGGAACACGCTCTCGACGAGGCACGTCGCAACCAACTGGCTCAACAGAGTGAGCTGGAAAAGCAACAGACGGACGCCGAGCGTTGGGCCGCGAAATGCCAGGATCTCGAGCAGGAGTTGACCTCGCTCAAAGAAAGCGTCAGTTCGATCGAACAGCAAGCCGCGGCGCAAGAAGATCTGCAAGAAGAGCTGATGCTGCTTCGCGAGGCACTGCAGTTGCAATCAGAAATGCTGACTCAACGGTCGCTCGACCTGACCGAACAAGAGAGCGATGAAGACCCATTCGAACTCGATCCCGTCCTGGATGGCGTGATCGCTCAGTTCGCCAAATTCAACCCGCCTGACCAACATCGGGCAAGCGCCTAACGACGTAAGACCTCGAACCAGTTTGAGCTACCGCTTTTCAACATTCCCCCGAAGTGACAGGCGATGTCGCCCCGCGCGTTCACCTCGCGGACGCTTCGGGTTGTGATTCCAACGAAGTAGCGAACGATCTCGTCGCCGCTGGTCGCTGGAAATGTGTCTGATTCTTCACGCAATTCCTACAAAAGGTAATCTACCGATGGACCTAGCCATCTCTTGGGCCGCGGGAGCCGGATGGATCGCAGGGGGAGCAGGCTCATTGGGATTGGGGCTTTGGGCACTGTGGCGTCGTCGCCCACGAACGCGCGGTTCGCAGGGTCGACTCGATCCGGTTCGGATTGCTGCGCGTCCCGAGCCAACCGATACCGCTTCGCTGGTCGAACTGATGTTGGCACAATCCAGGGCTTCGCTCTTGCTCCGACCTCAGGTCTTCAACAATCTGAACGAAGCGCAGCGCCAGCGCGCAGCGGATGCTTTGCGCGAGTCCATGGCACTGCTTCCCCAAGGCGAGATTCGATTGGGCTGGAGTGGCAAAGCCGGCTACGAAGAAGAAGAGGACGAAGACGCCGTGCCGGTGATCGTCGATGTAGAACGCTCTCTGATGGACCGCTGTGCTGTCACCAATGCTCAGTACTTCGAGTTCGTGGCTGCCGGAGGTTACGATCAAGCTTCGCTCTGGGAGTCCGAAGCCTGGTACTCGATTGGCAAGTTTGTCGATCAAACAGATTGCCTGGCTCCCCGTTACTGGCGCAATGCCCAGTATCCGACCGGTGAGGCAGACAAGCCGGTGGTAGGCGTTTCTTGGTTCGAAGCCATGGCGTACGCCCGTTGGGCCGGCAAGCGTTTGCCTCACGACGCCGAGTGGGAGAAGGCCGGCTGTTGGCCCATCGGCGGCCGACAACAACGGTTTCCTTGGGGAGACAGCATGGATCCGGCCAAGGCAAACGTATGGGGATCTGGCCTCAATGGCGTGGTGGCCGTGAATCAGTTTCCCACCGGAGCGTCACCCGGCGGCATGCTGCAACTGGTTGGGAATGTCTGGGAATGGACGCAGGACGAATGCGGGCTGCCTCCCTATGGCAGGGAAGGGGTCAAACTGGCCCTGCCGATGAAGAGCATCCGAGGAGGAGCCTTCGATAGTTACTTCGACAGTCAGGCGATCTGTCAGTTCCAAAGTGGTGAGGTTGCCGCCCAACGCAAACACAACATTGGTTTCCGCTGTATCGTCAGCACCAACGATTTGGCCGTGGACCCTTTCGCGTCCAATCATCCGGGTGCCAGCGGTGGCAACCGCCCACAAAACAAACGCATTGCACAACCGGGGCCACGGGACGAACCGTACTCAGTATCACAACCTGCGACTGCCCCCTAGATCCCTGGCACTGCAAGATTGCACTCAACTTGCGAATGCTGCCCTCGGCACGCTGTTGGCCATTCGCTCACCTTACCACAAGCAGACAATCGCTATGACCAAGCCAGCCGTGATTGATCTTGATTCGTACCGTCTGGCCCAGTACTCGGTCCAGGTGCCGTGCTTGATCTGCGACGAAGGAAACGCATTTGATGCCGAACTTTGCCGGCATTGCCTGGCTCCCATGGCATTAGCGGCGCAAAGTGCGAATGAGCGGGTGCGACCACAGTTGGTGGCCACCATTGGTTCCAGTGGGGTCGGTAAGACGGTCTACCTAGGCATGCTCATGGATATGTTGTCTCGCAATTCGGATGGGATGCGCGTGCTCGCTCGCGGGGCGTTCTCGGTGAACATGCAGCAGCAGACCACTTCGGCGTTGGCCTCGTGCCAATTTCCGGACAAGACGCCCAGCGAGCCAGACCGTTGGAATTGGGCACACTGCCAGATTCAGGGAGGCAAGGACCGCCGCCCCGCCGAGCTGATCATGCCAGACATGGCGGGCGAGGCACTGCTGGAAGAAGTGGACCACCCCAACTCGTTCAAAGTGGTTCGCTCATTCCTGTTCAAGTGCTCTGGAGCCATGATCTTAATTGACGCGGTCAAGCTTGCTTCTGGAACGCTTGACCAAGACTATTTCACCATGAAACTGCTCAGTTATCTGGTCGAGTTGGTAGATGACCCTCGCCGCGGCTGGCGTAATCGGCCGGTGGCCATTGTGTTCAGCAAGGCCGATCAATGCGATGAATGCTTCGATGACCCATCTAGCTACGCCAGGCGACACGCACCCGGACTTTGGCAACATTGTCAGCAACGGTTTCGGACCTACCGATTCTTTGCGGCCAGCGTGGTCGGAACCTGTGGGTATTACAGTTCGAACGAGGGAAGAATCCCGGTTCCGCTGCGGGTAGAACCGCGCGGCATCGTGGAACCGTTCGAGTGGATGTACAACGCCGTTCGCAGCCGCCGGTAGTCAACGACTTCGCCCCCTCTATTCGTTGCTTCTCGCCCTCAGCAAGGAAGGCAAACTTGATGGACACCCAATCCGTTACTGTTGAGCAAGCGGTGTTTACGTCGCTCCCCACGGCACGCAGCGATGGCTACCAGCTTGTGGCGGCCAGCGACGGTCTCAGTTCCGAACAGCGCAGGGCTCTCAGTCAATGGGGACCTTCGCATGATTCGCTTCTGCATGAAGAACACGAAAGCGTCAACTTTCACCCGCTCCCCGGCGGATGCGTGGCGGTGGGATTGACCAAGCTGGGCGGTATCGAACACAGCAAGCGAGGGCGGCAAATCTACACTCAGACATTGGTCCTCACCGCCGAACAGTTGGCGCATTTCTACCACAACCCGTTCTCCGTGGTCGAAGCCGCGACGCGCGCGGATGTTTGGAGTGTGGAACAAGATATCAAAGTGCCGCTGCCAACACTCACGCTGGACGCGGGGCGTACTGGAGCGATTGACCGTGAACGCATGGCCCGCATGGCTGACTCCGGGGAATGGCCCTGCCTGGCCGCTCTGCTGACTTGTGCTTTGGGAGATCAACCCCTAGGGATCGTCGGCGGCGCTGACGTGGTACGCTGGATGGCGGCCCTGTTTGACGGACTCCCTCCGCGATTGCGACGTCACAACTCGTTCTCCACCAATCTACTCTTCTCGCTCCGCCGACCGTTCCGCGTGGTCGCGCTTGCGGACGATCGTCGACAGGTGCGGCGTTTCGAACGCCAATGCGGCGGGGCCGTATTCCGCCTGGACGCTGACCACTCCACCACTCCGCTGCACCCTTGGGCCGAAACACTTGGTGCACTCGTCACCACCGGGCAGTGGGAGCGATACGCAGAGTTGTTTGAAGTCCACGAATGCCAACCGTAGCGGACGGACAATTTCCGCCTAGTTGGGATGTTCGGAACTGCGCTTGGTGGCGGCATCGATGTCAAAGTCTGCTGGCAAGACCCACTTTTCATCCTGCACGATGTCGGGAAGCCCGTCTGTGGTTTCTTGCACACCGGTTGGCAACTGCAACTGAATACGTGTAGGAAACTTAAAGCTCAGCTGAGGTCGTCCCAAAATAACCAGGTGCGCTACGGTCAGCACGAGACTGCCGAAACCAGGCAGGTCTGCCGAGGCAATCGGCGCTCCTACGCTGTTGCGAAGCAGTGCGCCAGTACGTTTCGGGTACCGAATGCTAGCGGCTACGTCAAACGACTGCTTCTTGCCCTGGTACTGTTGCGGAATCGGCAGGGGAATGTCGAGCGTGCCGTAAGCGGCGGGGCCGCAAGGCAGTTCAGCGACCATGGACGGTATGTCATTCCTCGACATGAGAAAGTCCCGCGAAGGTTGCACCGCGACCGTCAAAACGGCCCGGTTTGCAAACCTGTTCTGATAGTGAACCGTCAGCCAGCAGACATGTTCTTTGGCAATCACTTCGAATGCGAAGAGTACCCCGTCGCGTCCGAAGTGAGGAAGTGACACATCCGCAAAAAAATCTGGAACAGGATCAGGCTTGAGAGTCAAGACAAACAAGATCAGCAAACTCAACGGACCAGCGATGACCGTGCTGATTCGGATCGTCCAGCGAAAGCCCGCCTCCGGTCCGACGGCGGGTGTCAGCCACGCCATCAGCCCGAACAGAAAACTCAGGATGCAGGCGGTCACACAGAGTAGAGGGATTGCGGACTTCATCAAGATTCGATCACTCGGTTCGGCGGCGTGGACCTGTCCATACAATTGCTTCTTTCGTGTGCCTCTCAACGCAGTATGAAACGTGGGCAGCACCTCTCCTTCTTACGCTGCCAGTAGCCGGGGTGGTAGATGGCACCCGCTACGTCAGAAGCCTGCTGATCTCGTCCGCCCACACTTCATCGATCCACAGAGTATCTTCGTATGGAGAAACAAACGACACCAACCACCCGCATTCCTCAAGCGTACTAATCATTCCTGGGCGCGCGTTCGTATTGGTCGTGTGAATGACCACCGGACAGTTGGGCACCCGCCCGGCAAGGTAGTTCACCACGTCACGGCCGACACCAGGATCGAACACGGTCCCCTGGCGTTTGCGGTTGGGCCCAAGATCATGGTCCAGGCATATCACAACGCATGACTGCAAGTTGTCGGCTAGCCAAGCATTGAAGTCAGGAGCGTTGTCGAAGGTGACAACCTGGTGCACAGGGAATCGCTCGCCAAGCAGCGTTGTCATTGCGTGGAGACGTTCGGGTTCGTCGTCCAAGATCGCTACTGTGGAAACCATCTGAGCCTCGGAGTACACGGTATTGAATCACCGGTAACGTGCTTCGGCGACCCATTCGCACGCGACGGATACGCGGCATTCTATCAGTACGTTCGCCTTCGAGTTTCGCAGTTTGAATCTTTTTGACATACGGTGACAAGCATGTCGAAAGAAGGTACGCTACAAACGCAACTTTCGTTTTCTGGCAGGTCATTTTCCAGGCCAATATGAGGAAACCGAGATGGATCGAACATCGCAGGCCCGACCAGTAACGCCTCGTTGGGAGTTCGGACCGGATATCCCGACCGAAGATTGGCTGGATGACGTATCGTTGGATGACGTCTGGGATCTGCAACAAGCGGTCGAGAGCTTCGTCTGGACTATTGAAGAACAGGAGTTTGTTGCCTGGGAAGCGGTGGTTTCCCAGGAGCAGGGATTGCCGCTGACCAAGGAGCAGGAAGACCAGTTGAATGGCATGCTCAATTTCGGCGATCCAGATGACGAACAGATACTGTATTACAATGACACTCCGCGACCGAGTCAACCTTGGCACGTGATCCTCAACAAGATTGTGCCGCACTTGCTCATCGAGCCGTTCGACACTTCGGACTGTCTAGATGACATCTTAGTCGACGGCTGGAGTCAGATCGTCGCTGCCCTTCGGGAACATGGACATGGACTATCGCTACCGGCTGGGGTAGCTTCGCCTGAGGAGGTAATCCCGCCTGAGTTGCGGCACAAACTCTGGCTCCAAGTCAGCTTTGAATGGTTGGACGGCTTGGGACAAGAACCGGAATTGACGCTCAGAGACGAAGAAGATCACTATCGCATCGAGGAGTTCATCGACCAGCTTCGCGCTCACAAGGATTCGGTCGCCTATTTGGATCTTACGATCACATCCATGCTGTCCAGAGTGATCATGCCTGAGGAGGACGTTGCCATCCTGATCGAACAGTTGCAGAAGCAATTGGGGGTGCCGTCCTGTGATGATCGCCTGGAAAACTACCTGTAGCGAGTGCTCCAAAGCGTCCTGTTCGAAATTCGCAATGAACTCTTTGGGTCAACCAATAAAAACGCGGCGCGAATTCTTAGAACTCGCGCCGCGCTGTGGATGTGCGTGAAGTGAATCAGGGGGAGCGGAGGCCGTTACTGCTTCGGCTCAATCTCCACTTGCATCCCGTCCACCCAATGTTTGTACTCGTCGGTGTAGTACAAATAGGTTCGGCTGGCCGGCCCGGTGTAAGTGCCTGGTACGGCAGCCACCAGACTCAAGGGGAGTTCGATTTCTCTACCGGCTTCCATGTCTCGCCAGTAGAGGACGATGTCCCGTCCGCGAACTTCGTACGCGGCAATGGTTCCCTTGTCGCGAAGTTCTTTGAGTTGATCGTGCCGGACTTCCAGACCACCGGGGATGCCGACAATGGCAACCGGTGTAGGCACGGTCTCGTCGCTGGTGTTGGTGACTTTGACCACGGCCTCCGTAGGCGAACCCTCCATGACTTTGGTCTGGGCCAGATTCACGTCAATCTTGACGACGCACTCGTCGGCGCTGGCCGGCTTGAGGTCGTAGTAGTCAATGGATAGGGCATACGGCATGTCGGATCCGCCGTGCATGACGAGTTCCACCGTATGCTTGCCAGGAGGAAGCTGTTGGGCGAAATCGCCTAGCTGCAGAACCCCTTCGGTGTGTTCGTCAAAACCAAACGGCTCACCCAGGGAGTTGCCGTCGACAATCAGCTCGAGCGAACCGGATGCCTTGGGCTTGGCCCTGGCCTTGTCGTATTCCACGATCGCCTTGAGCGCGAGTACCGTGGCTTGCGTGGAACCGAAGCGGCCGGATTCGCACTGCTTGAACAGGTACTTGATTCCCTTTTCCACCTGCGCGGTGTAGGCAGGATCGCGGAGCCAGGCCAAGACAGCCAAGGCGGTGGCCTCAATCTTGAGCGACTCGCCGCCACTGCCGACGATGGACTGCGTGGCATTCTGGATCCAGCCTTCTGAAGCCTGATTGGCTGCCAGTTGCTCCATCAGATTGGCCGCATCGTTGCTGCGACCTGCCAGAGACAGCACGTTGGCCGCCAAGGCAACCACGTAGGTGTTGGTGTTGTCATCCGTTCCTTTTTGTAGGGCGTTGATCTCGGCGTCCAGGTCCGTGATGCCAGACTCCAACAAAGCCCAAGCAATGTACCCGTTGGATACGTTTGGCTCGGTGATCCAAGTATGCAGAGCACGCCGCTGGCGTTCGAACCCACCTTTGCCGTCGCGGGTTTTCAGTAACCAGTCGCGGGTGCGGCTGAGCATTTGGGTATCCACGCTGCCGACTTCGGCCAGGTCATAAAACTGCATCAGTCCGTAGGCCGTGAGGGCCTCGTGACCTGGATCTGCACCGAACCATTCAAACCCATGACTCTTGCACTCAAAACCAATCAGTCGCTGATAACCGCGAGTGAGCTTCTCGCTGGCCGCCTGAATCAACGCAGGATCCACATCCGTATGAGATTGGAAATACTGCTGGGCCATGATCAGCGGATACGTGGTACTGCTGGTCTGCTCAAAACAGCCACACGGTTCTTGAATCAGCCGCTCCAAGGCAGCGGTCAGGTTCCCCAGCGGCGTGGGAAACACAGCCGTGTTGGTGGCGAGA
The DNA here is from genome assembly GCA_942492195.1 of uncultured Planctomycetia bacterium. Lineage (GTDB taxonomy): Bacteria > Planctomycetota > Planctomycetia > Pirellulales > S012-138 > CALOEH01. Next base: position 24,355 of record CALOEH010000232.1, read on the forward strand.
CTCCCAGGCACCACGTTCTCACCAATGGTGAACTCGTGCTTCACACGACCATCTGCGGTGAGCATCCCGCCGAAGGAGAGCTCTCGCGGGAACCCGGTGGCTTCGACTTCCAACGGACGGACCACCCGATCTTTGTACGCGCCGGCGGTGGCTTCGAACACGAACTGGTTCTTGCCAGTGAAACGCCCTACGTTGATGGTGAAGAGCCGACGGCTGCGCTGGTCGGCAGTGAGGTCCATGGCCGTGAAGGCCGCCTTTTGGCCTGTGTCTGCCTGAACGGTCAGTTGGCTGCCAGCCAACGTCTTATCGGTCGCATTGACCACGGCAATAGGGAGACGGATCACATCACCGGAGGTGACGTAAAGCGGCATCTTGGGTTCTACATAGAACGGCTCGATCGCTTCGACCGAACTGGTCGCCAGGCCCAGGGCCCCCTTGCCATCAAAGCCGTCTGCCATCACGCGGAAGCTCGTGACACTATCACTCAAGTCGAACTCGACGGTCGCCTCACCGGAAGAGGCGTCGGTGGCCACGCCGGCATTCCAATAAACGGTTTCGGCAAAGTCGGTCCGTTGTCCTGGCGTACGGTCTGCCGACACCTGGTGGGCAAACTCTCGTACCATGACGTACGGCATCGGTTCTTGCGCGATCCGGTCGGCGAACAGGCCCGGCTTGCGAGCCGCGTCACCTGCTTCACGCAATGCCTGACGCCGCTTGGATTGCAATTCTAGTAGTGCTGGGGCACCGGCGTTGGCCCGTTGTCCATTTGCCTGGGCGTCTCTTTCTTCATTCTCCGCGACCTGAAGTTGCTTGTTGGCACGTTGCTGCTTCGCAACTTGCTTCTTCTCAACCTGCTTCTTCTCAATGATCTCTTCGGCCTTGTCATTCTTGAGTCCGGCCTGTTGAACCGGGAGTTCGTCAACGGGTGCGGCCTCGGCTGCCGGTAACGCGGCATTCAGGGGTGCCAACTCCGGGACGGCTTTCGGCGCGTCCACGACACCGAACTCTGCCACGGCACCGCGCCCCAGCATGGTCGCCTGCGGTTTGGGAATATCCCGGAAGGCCAACACCCTGCGTGCTGCGTCGCCATGTTGACGCATGAACTCCTCAGTCGTCAGGAAGGCGAACCGGCGCCAGCCTTGTGTGCCCAATAGCAAATCCAGGGACTGCGAAGCAGCCGGGTTTTCGGGATCGAAATAGACGTGGGCATCCCGCAATTCGCGCACATCTGCCTCGAGCAGGCACATCGCCAGCAGCCGCGGGGCCTGTTCGCGCTTGTCAATCATTTCCAGCACGCTGTCATCCGTCACGGTCAAACCAACGGTGGCAGCTACCGGCTTGTCATTGGCGTCCGTCGTACGAATCTTGAGCCGTACCTTGCCGGCGGGAACATACTGGGTCTTGTCCGCGGTGACGCTGACTTTCAGGTGTTTGCTGGGAGATCGAAAGACCAGACGCTCGGCAACCGGGACGCCATCGCTGGTGAGCAGCGTGGCCGTGAGCACCCCTTGTGCGGTGGCGGGCGGAGTCATCACAATCTCGCCAACCCGACTCGGCTCGCCTGCGGCAGGAGCTGGGATCTTGGTCGAGGCAACCTCTAAGTCACGCTGCGAAAGACGCAGCACGAGCTCTTGAGGCAGGTTGCTTGCGACTTGAAACTTGACCGGCTCGCCAGCGGCAACCTGATTGGACAAAGCTTGAATTACCCCGCCAGTTGCTTTGACTTCGGGGAGCGGGAACTCACGGTTGATTCCGCTGGGCTCGGTGATCTTGAGCGCGTACTTCTGATCGGCCGTAGGGGTGAACTCAAAGCGTCCGCGTCCTTCGTGCTCGGTGCGGAACTTGGCGACTTCGGTCCCAGAGCCGTCCACGATGACGCCAACCAGATCGGCGGGACGCTGCGCGGGAGTTCGGGCTTCGAGATACACTCGAGCAGGCAGCCCTGCCACCAGATCGCCACCTTCGGGATAGAGGTTCAGATCAACCGTCTGGAGCAGGATGGGGATGGTCTTCGAGGCGGTCTCTAGAACGCCACCATCTTCGACGACGAAGGAGAGCGTTCCTTCGCCCCGAGCAATTTTGCCTGGGAGCGCGAACTTGGCCGAGCAGTTCCCCTGGGCATCAATCTTGGTGGTGCTGGTATGCACCTGCTCCTCGTCTACGCGGGCAACGACAGTAACCTTCGCACCGGCGGGAATCCCACCTTCGGCACGCTCCACATGTGCCGAAGCGGCCACGGTATCGCCAGGTCCGTAGCCGTCACGGACAAAGACAATCTGGCTCTTGATCCGCGGCGCGCGATAGGCGCGGACGTCGAATTTGCGCTCGGCAGGGGGCAAACCGGCCGTACTGATGATGGCGGTGTACTCGCCGCCTGCCTGACCTTCTGGCACTTGCCAAGAGAGCCCTGCGACCCCTTGCTGGACCTGCGTGTATTGGCTGGAAACCGTCTCCCCTTTGGGACCTTTGATTTCGACAGTTGCCGACGACACGCCGTTAAACGGCTTTTGATCGTGAGCTTCGAGCACTGTCCCGCGGATGTAAACGGTCTCACCTCCGCGATAGATCGGCTTGTCCGTCGCCACGTGTGTCAGGTATCGCTCCGCACCTCCTAAATCATCCGACGCGGCGAACCCCGCCGGTTCGGAACTTGGCTTCTCCTCCGGCTTCTGAGCGAGAGAACCACTCCAGAGGAATAGAGCTGCGGTCGAGGCGGTCAGGCCTGCCGCCACAAGGCGGATTCCGGCACGTGACATCTTCCATCTCCTTAACAATTGGTTGCTCGAAAGAACCTGCGAAAGTGGCAAAGTTGAACTGTTCCGAAGCCATAGACGCCGCCAAGTGCCTAGAAGTTTCTTGTCTTGAACATTTTCGCAAGGGTATTTTCAGCCGTGATAGCTTGTTGCCAGTGTTTGCGTTGGTCTGGCGTGGACCCGAAACATTCTTCTTGGTTCGTGAACAGTTGGGACGACTGTTCTACACAACGAAAACAGGACACGGTTGCTGCTGATAGCAACCGTGTCCTGTAGCTTCTACCGGGCCTACGCTCAACGTCTAGGGGAACTTCACGTCTGACCCGTTGGAGTCTTCGCAGGCCATGTGCAAATGTTCAGGGCCGACGTGGTCGACGGGGAGAATGGTGATGGACATCTGCCCTTCGTTCTCCACCCGAGCCAGCTCGTGGCGTTTCTTGTTGTTGAGGTAGTTGGCAACATCCGCAGATACGGTCACCGTGGCTTTGCAGATGTCTTCGCGCTGGCAGGCCAGAATCAGCAGTCGAGTGACCTCAATGGCCATGCTCTCGGCGGTCTTAACCACGCCGGTGCCGATGCAACCGGGGCACTCCTTGTACGCGCTCCGCTTGAGGCTGGGGCGGATCCTTTGCCGGGTCATTTCGATCAACCCGAACGGACTGGTGCGTAAAATCTTGGTGCGTGCTCGATCTCGTTTAACCGAATCACGCAGGGCCCGCTCGACACCGCGGCGGTGCTTCTCTTTTCGCATGTCGATGAAGTCGTTGACGATCACACCCCCCAGATCACGCAAACGCAACTGCCTGGCAATCTCTCGGGCGGCCAGCATGTTGATTTGGTAGGCGGTCTCGTCCGCGTTGTCATCCGCGCGGAAGTTGCCGCTGTTGACGTCGATGGCGACCAGCGCTTCGGTCTGATCAATGACGATAGACCCGCCTTGGCGGAGCGGCACTTCGCGCTGATGGATCAGGCGGATTTCGCGCTCAAGCCCGTACTTGTGGAAGAGCGGCTCGCGCCCTTCGTACAGTTGCAGTCGGTGCACGTAGCGGGGCATGACGAGCTGCAAGAACTCTTTGGCCCGTTCGTAGGCCGAAGGTTCATCGATGTAGATTTCGTCGACTACTGAGGTGAAGATGTCTCGAATGGACCGGATGATCATGTCGCTTTCTTCGTAGATGGCGACCGGAGCGGTGTTCTTCTTCATCCGCCGCACGATCACCTTCCACAGGCGCAACAGATAGGCCATGTCTCGGGAGAGTTCTTTTTTGGTCCGGTCCGAGCCGGCGGTGCGAATGATAACCCCAAGTCCCTTAGGCGGGTTGAGTTCCAACACGGTATCGCGCAGGCGACGGCGGAGTTCTTCGTCTTCGATCTTGCGTGAGACTCCCACCCGACCTAGGGCCGGCATCAGGACCAGGTATCTGCCGGGGATGCTGATGTAGGTACGTGAGCGTGGGTCCTTTGGTGCCAGGGTCTTCCTTGATGACTTAGGACGAGGACTTCGTCTCTGCTTGGAGAATTGCTGTTTGGGTGGGGGGTTTGGCGTAGGCGGCTGCGTGGAGGGCGGCGCTTTGCGTGCGTGCGACGATGGC
>CALOEH010000233.1:0-84700 GCA_942492195.1 uncultured Planctomycetia bacterium
ATCACCACCACCACCACCACCACCCCCACCACCACCCCCACCACCACCACATCATCATCAACACCACCATCGTAACACCCTTGTCCACCACCACCACCACCACCACCACCACCATCACCACCACCACACCACCACCACCACCACCACCACCACCACCACCACCACCACCACCACTACCACCACTACCACCACCACCACCACCAACCATTCTCACCACCATCACCACCCTCACCACCGTTGATGTTGTTGTTGTTGATTCAGTTGCTGCCTTAGTACCAAGGGCTGAAATAGAAGGGGATATGGGCGATACACATGTTGGCTTACAAGCTCGTCTTATGTCCCAGGCTTTACGTAAACTTACTGGTGCTATAAGTAAATCTCATACAACTGCAATATTCATAAACCAAATACGTGAAAAAAGTTGGAGTTATGTTTGGTAACCCTGAAACTACTCCTGGTGGTAGAGCACTAAAATTTTATGCTTCTGTTCGTATGGAAGTGCGTAGAGTAGAAACTTTAAAACAAGGTTCTGAAATGATAGGTGTCAAAGCCAGGTTAGAGTTGTTAAGAATAAAATTGTTGCACCTTTTAAACAGGCTGATTTTGATATAATGTATGGTGAAGCGAATTTCTAAAGAGGCTAGTATTGTCGATTTAGCTTCCGAGCATGATATTATTTTTATTGATAAAAGTGGAACTTGGTATTCTTATGGTGGAAATCGTTTAGGTCAAGGTAGAGAAAATGCAAAGCAATATTTAAAAGATCATCCTGATGTAGCACTTGATATAGAAACGAAAGTCAGATCAAACTCTCTCCTGCACCCAGTAGAAACCCTAAAGTTACCGAGGAAAAAGAAGCAAAATAATGTCAAAAAAATCATTAAGTATAGCTATGAAGAAACTTTCCTATCGCTCATATAGTCAAAATAAGCTTAAAGAAATTCTAAGCAAATATAATTTTGACGATAATGATATATATGATACTATTGAAACATTAATAAGTTATGGTTACTTAGATGATAATAAGTTAGCTCAGGATATTTTTTAATTATACTACTCATAAACTCTTAGGCCCTTATCTATTAACTAAGAAGCTAATAGATAGAGGTATACCTAAAGATATTGCATCAAATATACTAAACAATATGATGATGAAAAAGGCGATGTTAGCTCAAAGCATCGCTTCAAAATTTTCATAAAGCATAATCCAAATCAAAAAAACCTTACTTATGTTCTTAGCTGGTCATTTAAAGAGAAAAGGTTTTCGCACACATATAATAAAAAATATTATTGGAAATATTATCGACTAATAACTCAAATTGTATTACTTGACAGGTAATACAATTACATTTAGAATGAGAATGAGGTCGGTTTGATTTCTCTGCCATATTGGATTTTAGCGTTTATATAAATGGATTTATAATATATAACTCTAAATCCCTATTACGGGTTTATATATTGAAAAGTGAAAAACTAGGCTCCCATTGGTGCAATAGTGTGTAACCTTTGACCCGTTATCTTTATATGGTGTGAAGATTTGTTGTAACCGAGTAATTATCTCGGTTATTTTTTTAAGGCTAAAATTACAATAAAATATAGGAGGTGATACATATAGTAATTATTCCAGGATCTGGAGCGTCTTAAAAAGCATTTCAAGGACCGCTGGCGCCCCATCCAGATCATCTTTGCCGGCAAAGCCCACCCGGCAGACGATCCCGGCAAACGGCTGTTGCAGAGCCTGATCAACCTGGCCCGTGACCCGCAGCTTGGAGGCAGAATTGCCTTTGTGGAGGATTATGGCGAGCAATTGGCCCAGTACCTGGTGCACGGGGTGGATATATGGCTGAACAATCCGCTGCCTCCTTTTGAGGCCTGCGGGACAAGCGGCATGAAGGCTGGACTGAACGGTGTCCCCCACTTGAGCATATTAGACGGTTGGTGGGTGGAGGGCTTCAACGGGAAAAACGGTTGGGCGGTGGAACATGATGCAAGTTCTGTGAACCCGGACGGCAATGATGCCGAAAAGATTTACCGTATTCTGGAAGATGAGATCATACCGCTTTATTACAAGACGTCTGAAAGCGGCGTTCCGCAGGATTGGGTCAAGGCGATGAAGGCGGCAATGAAAAGTAATGCCGCCCGGTTTTCCGCCCGCAGAATGGTTAAAGAATACATCGAGAAGTTCTATTCGAAAGGAATGCGTTGAAAAATTTAAAAAAGAAAAGCTTTGATAACATTTTAACTTAAACAAAATGGAGAAACAAATGCAAATTACAACTGTTGTTAGAGCGACGTGGGATGTTTTTGCAACACGATTATGGCATTTTTACCGATGTTAATTGGCGCCATCATGATTTATGTGGTGGGTATATATAAACTTCATAATTAAATGAGGAGGGGTTATGTTTGGAAAATTATCAAGCGAGTTGGATATAGCGATCCAGAAAGCAGTGGAGCAAGCGAGGGATACAAACTTTTTTGAGGCCAGTACAACCGGCCGTGGGGTTTATCCTTTCATCAATTTGTTTGAGAAGGAAGGGGACTTGGTGTTGGCCGCTGAATTGCCTGGAGTAAAAAAAGAGGAATTGACTTTGGAAATAAGAGAAGACGTTCTGCGTCTGGCCGGTGCACGTAAAATTGAGTATGGCGAAGATTGCAGTTGCCATCGTCTGGAACGCAAAGGGTTAAACTTTGATCGTTCCATAAAATTGCCTTTTCGTATAGAAGGGGACAAGATCCAGGCGGATTTTAAGAATGGATTGTTGATGGTGATCCTGCCAAGGGCAGAGTCAGACAAACCCAAACAAATTGTAATCAACTAAATTGGATGAATAAGGAGGATACCATGGCTGAAAATAAAGTAGTCGCCAAAACCGAAGCTCAAGATCTGCAAAAGCAGGAGCATAAAGAAGAACGAACTGTCGCAGGACGGTTTTTTATTCCACAGACCGATATTGTAGAAAATAAAGAAAGTCTGGTTATAACGATGGATCTGCCTGGAGTAAAGAAAGAGGATGTGAACATTAAATTGGAGAATAACCTACTTGAGGTAGAAGGCCGGATTGACTATGCACCCTATGAAAAACTCAATCCTGTATATGCTGAATACAACATAGGCAATTATGCACGAAGTTTTACCGTCTCCAATGCGGTAGATACCAGTAATATCGAGGCTGTTCTTAGAGACGGGGTCCTATCTCTGACGTTGCTCAAGGCGCCTGAAGCAAAACCGAGGGTAATTTCTGTCAAATAAAATGCTCAGTAGGAACGTGCTGCGTTTGTTCCAGCGTACCAGCGTTCCTACTAAAATTAGTTTTCTCAAACTCTCTCTTATTGACCGATAACAAAGCCGGAAAGGCAGGCGCGAAGTTAAAGGATGCGTTAACCATTACTTTTGTGGACAACTGAACTTTGGCCCAGTTTATTTCAAACAATAAAATCAATCTGTCTGGGTGCCTTGGACAACCTTCGCCGCGATGTCGATGCGAGCGGCGAAATGGCTGGCCTGGACGCCTTCACCGAGCAAGCCCTGGGCATGATTACCTCCAGCAAGGTGCGTGAGGCTTTTGACATCAGTCGCGAACCTCCAGAAGTCCTGGCCAAATACGGCGGTGACATCCAGTACAAGCTCGACCCTGACCGCCGCCGCTGCTGGGAAGGAAGCAAGTTCCTGCTTGCCAGACGTCTGGTCGAGGCTGGCGTCCCCGTGGTGACTTTGGCGGTGGGTGTCTGGGATACGCACGTGGATCATTTCAAGTATCAGCGCGACAATGTGCCGCTGCTGGACCGCTCGCTTCATGCACTGATTACCGATCTGCATGAGCGGGGTTTGGACAAAGACATTGCCGTCGTTGTCTGTGGTGAAATGGGCCGAACCCCCAAAATCAACAAGACGGCCGGGCGTGACCATTGGCCCTCGGCCGGATTCGCTCTGTTCGCAGGAGGCCGATTTCGCACGGGACAGGTGATCGGTGCTACCGACGTGCGTGGCGAACGCCCTCGCTCGCGCCCCTACGGTCCGCAGAACGTCCTGGCCACGCTGTACCACGTGCTTGGCATTAACCCCAACCTGACGTTCGCTGATCATACCGGTCGTCCCCGGTATTTGCTGGATGACCAAGAGCGAATCAGCGAGCTGGGGTAATCGCTGGCGCTGCGTCCGTTCCTCAGGCTGAATCTTGATCAACTGTGGCAATGGAAGTCGTGCATGTTGGCCGATTCCCAGGTACAACTTCTTAGTGATTCTCCTGCGGACGTCGGGATGCTTAGCTGCTTCCCACCGAGATAGGGGAACGTCCTGTGATCTCATTTGGAAGTCCAAGAAGACATTCGCCATGAAAGCACTGTATACAACTCTCTTACTGCTGCTCTCCGCCTCACTGGCTCGTGCGGAGGAGACGGTTCAACTCAATCCCAAGCTTCTCTCTGGGTTTATCCAACAACATTGTTTGAAATGTCATGGGGCGAACAAGCCGCAAGGCAATCTCAGGCTCGACAACCTCAGCCCCGAACTTAGTAGCCAACAGGCAACGCGGACCTGGCATCGTGTCTTCAATGCCCTGCGAAATGGGGAGATGCCGCCTGAAGACGAACCGAGGCCGGATGCTGAGAAGCTGAAAGTTGTTGTCGAACACCTGTACGTTTCGTTGTCCGCTGCGGAGCCGCTGGTTGGCCGCCCTCCGCAGTACAAGGCCGACGACATTGAGATCCCAGACGCCAACGCCGAGGAGCCGCTATCAAAGACCTTCAACCAGGAAGCAGCCGTGAAGTACCTGGACGATGGCGCGGTCGCCTGGGCGAATTCGTATCGGTGCATCACCTGCCACACGAACGGCACCTACATGGCCGAACGGCCTAGCCTGACCAAAACGCTCGGTCCCCCTCGGAAAGAACTCCTGAAAAATTTCACCGACGCCGTCAACACCCAGTCGGCCTCCAAGGGGGACTTCTGGTTCGTTTGGCGCACCTTGGGTCTGGCCCAGTGGGACAAACACGTGACGGGCGAGCTCTCCGACCATACCGCCGGCGCGCTACGCGAAATGTTCTCGCGACAGCAAGAGGACGGAACCTGGGACATGGCTCAACGTAGGATACAGATTCCCCATGTCATCTCAGGTTTCGAGTTGGCCGTGCAGGCGGTACGCGCCGTGGCCGCCGCCCCTGACTGGCTGGAGAACCTCAAAGATGAAGAACTACGCAGCGGCGTCGAGCGTCTGAAAACGTATTTTCGCGAGCAACAGCCTCGCAATGATTACGAACTCGCGCTGTTGTTGCGGGTTGATACGCTGATGCCGGAAGTCGTAACCGCGCAGCAGCGCGACAGGGCCATCGCCATGCTCCGCCAGCAACAGCAGGGGGACGGCGGTTGGTCGACCCGCCGCATGTCGGACCCGAACAACTGGTCCGTCAGGCGGGACCCTCGCCTCGTCGCAGCGCTGCAAGACAAATCTGATGCCGACAATCCCGGCAGCGATGCCTACATGACAGGGCTAGCCATCGTGCTGCTGCGTGAATCCGGCATCCCTGCTGCAGACAAGCAAATCCAGCGGGGGATCGCGTGGCTGAAGAGCAACCAGCGACAAAGTGGCCGCTGGTGGCTTGAGAGCCTTACTTTTCCGGCCCGCAAGCCAGGCGACACACCAGGCGACAAACGGCGGCATTTTACAACCTACATCTCCACGGCGCAAGCCCTGCGAGCACTGGATCTTTGCGGCGAGTTGAAGCCAGTCGTTTCGTCCAAGTAGTGAAACCCTCGGCGTGGAGCACATCAACCTGACTGGCTCGTGCTTCTCGAACCTTTTGTAGAAGCCAAGTGGATCGTTATTGGTGATGCCCAAGTTACAGACGACGGGATGATTGCTCTCACAAGTAAACTTCCTCCGTGCAAAATTCGCCGACGTTCGCAGGGACAACGTCACTGGCGCTGAAGGACGTAACAATCGATTGCAACCCGGGTCAAGCCTGATAGCAAGCGTTCTTGGCCGCCGCCCGTTGAATCGGGGCGTTGCGTGACGGCAATCGCTGTGTGATTCGAGCATGAATCCACCTGAACTCGCGTCTAATTTAGCCTCAGTGCGGATGGTTGGCTGTCGACGACGCGAGGCCTGATTCCCCCAGCCACCAGGGATCTCACATGCAATTTAGCATCCGCACTCTCTTTTGCGTGATCGCCGGATTCGCGGTGGCTACCTCCGCTTACCTATGGGTCGTTCGCACCAGTCGAGAAGCCAGCCGTCTCAAGATGACACGTGAGTCATTCATGTGCACTGGGTGGAGCCTCGATTGGTACGACGAGCGTCACGGGCATCTTCCATTTCCTATCCGATGCGAGACTCTCGACAAACCAACGAAGACGGGAATGCCAAACGGGACCGGCCGGCCTCTCTACAGCTGGCGAGGCGAGGTGGCGACTTACCGTGACAACTGGTTCTTCAATTCGGGTGGCAACTGGGACGCGTCATCGGCATGGGATAGCCCAGCCAACAAGCAAATGACAGAGTTCCCTTGGCAATTCTGTTATGACGCCTTGGTGGGCTGGGAGAGGCCAGGAAACTACAGCAAGAACACTTGCATGATGACGATTACAGGCCCTGGAACGCCATTTGGTGATGGCAGCGAACCGCCCAAAGCCATTCGTGAACTGGACGGAGACACAATCCTCGTGGTGGAAGTCCGTGATTCTGGAATCCATTGGATGGCCCCCGGGGATTTGGATATTCGCACCATGCCTAAGACAATCAACGGGGCGAACGGACGAGGGATTTCCAGCCGACATCCCGGCGGGTTCCACGTGCTGTTTGCCGACTGGAGAATATGGTTTGTCTCGCAAGACGTACCGTTCCACGAACTAGAGAAGTTTTTCACCGTCGAGGGAGCCGGGAAGTACGATGCGGAGGAACTTCTCGGGCCTTACGTGCTCGTTCGGTTCAAACCGTAGCGCAGCAACTGGCAGCTAGAAGATAAGATGAGATGAGACCATCGGAACTCAAGGATTCGTGCGGGATATCTCCGGCAACCAGGGATCTCATGGAACGACGGAATTCTGCTCCAGCTGAATCGAGCCATCTTCAGGCACTAGCCAAGGTGCCCCTTGGTTGGCTTCGAACTGGCAATGTCGCACGCTGCCTTCGCTGTCTTCTTGATACCACACACCGTAGGCCAGATTGTGCTGGAATCGAGCGTTCTCCAGAGTTGCCGTGGCTTGAGAACCAACAGCGACACCTGCCTTCGCGCACGACGAGAACGTGCAATCATGGACGGTCGCCTGGCCTCCTTCGTGGACGAACAGACCGCTGGCAAACAGATGATGGACCTGGCTGCTCTTGAGTGCGAGACGTCCCCCACCAGAGACCACGAGTCCGCTTGAGGCGTGGTCGTACACGTCACAATCTTCCAGCGTGACCGTGGCACGGTCGAAGACGTAGACTCCTGTTTCGCTTCCTTCGTGAATTCCACACTCTTGGATCTCCGCATGGCTGTGGGCACCATGGACGGCGATGCATGCAAGCGAATGCGAACGAATATCGCAGCCGGTGATAGCCACCTTCCCTCGCCTGATATGCACCGCGTGCCCCGCTGACAGTTCGTTGTCCGCAGTGCATTGGACGGTGATGCCTTCGAGCGTTGCGTCGGACTCAATGCTGACGGTATCCCCGTCGCTGTTGACGAGAACAATCTCTTGCAAAGCTCCTTCGCCAATGATCTTGACGGGGCGAGTCAGGTGCAGGCTTTCGCGATACGTGCCGGGGCGGACGATGACCGTATCCCCTTCTTCAGCTTGATGCAGCGCTTCCCCGATGGTAGGAAACTCGCCACGTCCGAGACTCGAGACGATCCATCTCCGCGCTGTCTCTTCTGCAGGTGGCTCTTCAACTGCAGCTTCCACGGAACTTGGCACGGAAGGTGCCCTGGTGGGCGTTTCCGACGAGTCTGTTGCCGGAGCCTCGTCCTCATCTGTGGAGAATTCCAAGAGCTTGATCAACTCGTCGGCCGAAGGACGCTCGCTCGGCTCTGGATCAAGGCACCGCGCCAGCAGCGCTCGCCATGGTTCTGATAGGGACTCTGGCAAGGTATCTGGCACGCTCTGCTGTTCGTCCGATGTGGAGGCACCGTCGGAGCTTTCTGCCACGAGACATGCGAGTAGCGTCTCCCCCAGGGCAAAGATGTCGCTGGCCGGAGCCTCAAAGTCTTGGGATTCTGACCGTTGATCGGTATCGAAATGAAGAAGCCCAATTGTTGCGAGCTTCCAACCGGAACCAACCCGCACAATATTCGCTGGGCGAACCTCGCCATAAACTGCATGCTGGTGATGACAAAAGGAAAGGGCCTGAGCGATCTCGACGGCCATCGCCTGAACGTCCCGCTGGGGGATCCCCTCGGATTCCTTCAGGACCTCGGCCAAGGTGCTCTCAGCGGCTTCGGTCACCAGGTAAATGGCGCCGGCGAGGTCGCCTTCTTCGATCTGCCCTGCCATGCGATAGTTGGTTAGCCCGGGATGGCTGAACTTCGCCGCGCTACGCATTTCGCGCAGTGCAGATTCTTGCTCAGCGTCGCTCGCAGGCCAGATCAACTTGACGGCGACCGGAGCGATGACCTGTCCCAACGCTTCTTCGACACCTTCGAACAGATCACCATCGTTGCGTTCTTCGCTGACCCGCAGTATCCGATAGCGACGATCGATGATGAGGTCCACGCATGTTGGTGCCGCGCGTCGTGTACGGTTCGCCGGTGCGACGGCGTCGCTGGATGCTTCATCGCTGGAATGGATACGATCTGACGATTCGGACATGGGAGGCACTTTGACGTTCCGGGTTGCTTGATGGTGTTCGACCCAGGAAGAGAACTCGTCTTATTTGAGTCGAGTTCCGACCAGCGGGAGGTTCGAGCGGAAGTTCAACTCATGCACCCAGCAAGCGAGTGATCATCTTTTTGGACTTCCCGTCTTTCGTGCTGTTTCTCTTAGCGAGGACGTCGCCGCCGACAATGGCCTGCCACTGCTGCGCCTCTTCTCCGACACGATTGGACTTGCTCAATCGCTTGAATAATTGCTGAGCGTCGGCGTGCCGGGACAGGCGAAACCAGCATTTGGCAATGACCATCTGGATCTCGTGGTCCGTCTTCTCCGCCACGTCTGCGAGCTTCAGCTGGGCTGCCCTCTCATCTGCCTGCTGATGTTCACCAAGCAGTTCGAGTGCCACGAGTTCGTAATAGCGTGGCCACCGCGAACTTGGCAGTAATTCGGCACACTCGGCGGCGGCTTTAGCTCGCCATTCCAGTTCACCAGGAGACATAACTCGGGTGGGGCGCAGGTGCTTTGCCAAGTGCTTCTTCACTTCTTGATACAGCGAGTCGATTTCGGATGCTGAGTGGCTCGAGAGCCATTCCAAACAAATCAGGATCCCTTGCTGTAGATCAGCCGACTCGAGTGCCGAGGTGATATAGTCTGAATCCGATTCGGGGCTGAGTCGCAGGTGATCGGAGACGGTCGAGCTTTTTGGAACATCACGCATCTGCTCAACCAGCAGATCGCCGCCAGGAATTCCCGAGGCTAGCGCGGCGGCCTTGCGAAAGTGGAAGTCGCGCCGCTCGAGTTCGCCCGAGCGGGCCGCCGCTTGGGCTGCCTGCAACTCACGTCGCGCGTTGCGCAAGCGGACGGGGTGACTATCACGTCGCAGCAACATCACTGCCCCCACGGCCATGGCAACCAGGCCCACTCCGACCAGCGCCAGCCGCCAGTGATTGCTGCGTTGATCCTGAATGTGCGACAGCTGCGATTCTGCACGTCGGGCGGCAAAGTGTGCCGCCTGGCCATACCAGTTGTCGCCGGACGAAGCGGCAATCTTTTCGTACACGTTGACCGCCGCGGTCAGTTCGCCCGCCTCTTCCAATGCGAGCGCGTCTTGAAACTCCAATTTCTGCTTTAGGTCTCCATGCTGGGCTTGCGCGGCAGGCTGCAGGTCTTGTGAGTTCACAGCGGCCAATGCTCGGCGGGCTTCCTCAACTTTCCCCATGCCTGCGAGTAGCTCGGCCTGCAGCAAACGGTTCTCGGCTGCTGGTGCCACCAGGGGGCGCTCGTCCATAGCGAGGGCAAACCAACCGTGGGCCCGCTTCTTATCAAGAAACTCCTGATCAAGCCGGGCGGTCAGTGCCCCCTGCCGAGCTTCGTAGCTGGCAACGGTCTCTGAGAACTTAGGGTCTTCTTGCAATATCGGCAGCGTGTCGAGCAGCGCTCGGACTCGGCTCACCTCCGGCCCCACCGTATTGATTCTGGTGCGTGCGGCCAGCAGGCGTTTTTCGTCGAGTGCCCGCTCCACCTCTTCGAGAGCGGTCTTGAGTGTGATCTCTACCTCAGCAAAAGTAATGTGGCCGGTCGCCGTTGCCAATCTCAACTTCGCGCTGCTGGCACGCTCAACGGCCTGCGATCGGAGTTCCACAAGCACACCGATCGGGACTTCTTTGAGTGCCTCTTCGGCAGCAGTCAGCGACAGCGTGGCCTGCTGGAGAACGTCCCGCTGATCGATGGTTGTCGGAAGTCGGTTGAGATGGTCGTCAACGCTGCTGAGTTTGACCGCTGCCAGAATGGGATCTTCGGTCAAACTGATCTGCCGGCGAATGTCGGCCAACTGTTTGGCAGCCGAAACCGGCGGATCCTTCAGGGCGTCGACATCACTCTTGATCCGCGACCAGGCATTCTCTAGCGAGGCGATCTGACCCAGCCGAATCCGCATGGACTTGGTCGACTCGGATGCGTCTTGAATCTGATCCTGAATCCCTTCCAATTGAAATCCAAAATTCAGAAGTCGCACGTCGAACAGAGCCGCGGTGGTACTGGCCAGCACCGTCGCGAAAGAGGTTCTCTTGTCTGAAGGAATCGTGGTACGGTTCAGATCGGCCAGTTGCTTTTCGAGGGCTGCCCGGGCCTGATTGGTCTCCTCGAGTGTCTTTGCAACTCTCGCCGCTTCCACTTCCTTCCTGGCTCGTTGGAACAGGTTCTCCCAGATAAAATCCTTGGCCAGTCGATCCAGATCACTCTCCAAGGCGTCGAGTCGGGCAAGAGCATACTTACCGGCCGGAGTCGCGGCTCGAGGCTCCAAGTCCTTTCGAGTCGTAGCAAGTTGGTCTCGTAGCGGATCGAATGCCGATTTGATCGTGTCGGTGTTGGGATTCTGCTGTAATGCCAACTTCTCAACCCCCTTGTCAAACATGCTACGCAAGGTCTCAACGGGAGCTGCCGTTTTGACAAACAGGCCCACTTGCTCGCGTCGCGTGGCCGTTTGCTCCTGCCTGGCTTCGAAGAACTTGCGAACGCCCTCCGGCAGGTAAACCAGTTCCGCCCCTTGCGTCGCATGCTGCAGCTGTTTGTCAAGTTCTGCTTCGAATTGCGTCAGCATCTCAGGCGAGGTGGCAGCGTCGATGGCGAATGCCTCCAAGGGCTTCGAGCCAATCACCACGGCGCGTAGCTTTGCCAAATCGGACTCGTACTTCGTGCAAGCTTCTTGCCCATTCGCTGGTTGACCTTTGAGCTTGGCACGTGTCATGACTTTCTGACACGGAACTTTGGTACTCTCAATCGCTCTATCCAACGCGCGGATGTCTCGGTCACTCAACGATGCCATCACCGCAGGGAGCAAAGGGTCGCTGTCGTCGCGAATCTCCTGGAAATACTCGAACCGAGAACGTGCGTAGCCGACATCAAGAGCGTTGGCTGTCCCAAGCAACGCCAGCGCTTGAGGATGAAGTAGCGACTCTTTACGAATCCGCTTCAGAACTTCGCGGAGCGCCAACCGATCTCGTTTCACATCGATGTCCTTGCCCTCTTCGTACGCGGGGCCTATCAATTCGAGTTGCTGAAGATGGGCTTGGTATCTCGAAAGAGGCTTCGTGGCAGCGTCGAGCAGTTCCTTGTCGTTGGTAAATCCATCGCATCTGGTAATGGCGTAGTCCTTCTGTAGATACACCGTTGTCTTGCCCACGAATCGAATCTCGGTGGGTGTGAAACTCAGGATCTTGCCCTGGATGACCTCCTTGGTCACCTTGTGGGTGATCTGATCTTCTGGAATCGTTTGCGCATGACCATACGACGTGCTGCACAAGGTCACGGCCATTGCCAGCCAGGCAGTGCGAAGCCAAGAATGGTTCGTCTGGGATCGT
This sequence comes from uncultured Planctomycetia bacterium, assembly GCA_942492195.1. Classification (GTDB taxonomy): domain Bacteria; phylum Planctomycetota; class Planctomycetia; order Pirellulales; family S012-138; genus CALOEH01. The sequence goes on from CALOEH010000233.1 coordinate 12,151, forward strand.
GCGAATGATTTCATTGCCGGCGCCCCTTGGAACGTCTGCGGAATAGTTTGCGGAAAAACTTGCCGAATGCCTGCGACCATTGTTTCCAACGTCCTTCTTTGGGCCGAGTTCGAACGGGATCGACATTCACGAACGGGCTGTCGAAGTCGTAGTCGGCGGTCTCTTGTCTAGGGACATCGTCTTCACCGACTGGAGGAAATGCTTCTCCTCGAGACAGTTCGCCAAAAGTTGTCATCTCCGGATCGGTTGCCTGTTCGGACTCGACCGGTTCCACTTTGCTCCGCTTCATTTGAAGCACGAGTAGTGACAACATGGGATGGGAGCCTTCGGCCAGGCGCTCAACCGCCTCGGGAGACTCACGCCAATTGCCATGAAACGACTGCCAGAAGAATGCCAGCATCGGGTGAGTGACCTCCACCGCCGACGAGGAGGCTTGCCGCTCATGATTGGGGAGTGTTGACGCGAGTTCTGGCGGAATCACAAACTCCGCTGGCAGTGCGTGGAAGTACGCGGTGACAATCTCAAAGTAGATCTCCTCGTCAATCGGAGCGTTGCGGAGATTGCAGAATGACTGAATGGCTTTGACGATTTCATCTCCCGTGGTTTGACGGCGGCCTGTCTGCTCGACCATTCCATAAGCAACCATGGTCTCTGCGTGATGATCCTGCGGCGCGGGGTTGACCGCAGGGCCAGCGTCAATCGCCGTCTTTTCATCAATGGCCACACAAAGCCTGCCCAGCAGTTGCCAATCTTTCGCGGCGTACGCATCCCTGGCAATCGCCGACACGCGCCGCCAATAGGGAGAGTCACCCGTCGAATAGGGTCCAAGGGTGCGCAACGCGAGCGATCGGAACCGATTCGGATCAATCCGATACAACGTCAAGACCGCATCCACCGGCATTTGGTAAACTTCTGGAAACTGACTATCCAGGGCGGCATCATGACGCGCGTCCAACTCGGTGATGGTTTGATAAATCTGCCGCGGGTTTCGAGAACGTTCGGCGGTCCACACTTCGCGAAACGCCTCGCTGGGTAGCATGGCATCGGGTGAAATCATTGGAGGTGTCCCTTCAACTAGGCTGCGGATCCTGGACGGCAGAAGTCGTCAGCCAGTTCAAGCAGGTCCTTGACCCGTTGGTGGCACTTCTTCAAAGCTGCCTGCGGATCGACCTTACGAATCAACTCCAGTTCCATCTTTTCAATTTGCTCAGGCGGCATGCTCAGGCGGACACATGCCACGTTAAGAACCATGGTTGCCAGCAAATTGGTCACTACCAGTGCCCCGAGCAACAGATCCGAAGCTTCGAATCCCAACAGCCTTCCGCGATTGAACGTGCTTTTGGCAATGGCCTGTTCCACACGCACCCGCAACAGATCCGAAGCCGACAGCAGTTGATGTGCCCTGGTTTCGAGTATGGCGGCACTGGTTTCCGGGGTTTCTTCCAGCGTGATAGTTGGTTCCTGAGGGTTGTCGGACGGCACTTCGGTGGTCGTTGGCAAACGGTTCAGACCAAGCCGTCCCAACTGCTGCGCATCCAACAGCATCGTGGCCGCTTCTGCCACCGGAACCCATTCTGAAGGTCTCGATTCGAACTCCGTGAGCAATCTCTCCGCCGAGGCAATCGAGTGCCGCAGGTTGGTGTGCAACGTTGCCACTTCTTCTGCTGGTGTCGTCGCGTTGGTGTCGGCCAGGCGACGGGCAGTCACGATGATCTGCCCGGTGACTTCTTGGGCACGCCCCACCCGCTCGATATCAAAAGACATGGACATCAGCGACGTGTTGGCTGAAGGACGGATGAAGTACCAGACCGCAGTTCCCAGCACCAGGACCACAAGCAAGCTGATCTGGGCAGCGCGATAGAGTTTGAGTGATGACACCTGATGAACCTCGTAGCAAACATGCCAGCAATTTGAGAAGTACGAACCTGTCGATCATGGATCGATCACAAACAAACCATTGTCCAGGCAGATCCACAGCTTGCCTGAGGCGGCCAAGATCTTCTTGAGTTGCGTGTGCGGAACACCCGCCAGCACTTCGTAACGCCCCACGATCATCCGATCTTGGCGATAGCGTTGGACGTCGAAGCCGGTTGAGGGTCTGCCAGAAACCAGCGGACCGACGCGCTAGAAGTACTCGCCATCGGTGTACTCGACCAGCGTATCGGCGACCGCCAGACTGCCGAACCGCCGTTCCCAAGTATCGCCGCGGCGCACGTAGTGGTATCGCTGATCGACAATCGTCAAGTTCTCACGTTGGGCGAATGAGTCCACGTCCCGGAGCGTCACTGACTCGCCGGACTCCAGATCAATCGCCTCGCGGTCGATGGTCAGGATCTTCATATCTTCCCGATCAAACTGCACCACGCCGCCTGCCGTTGCTGCCCACAGGCGCGTTCCATCCAGCCGGTAGTTCTGCAATACGTCAAAGCTGAAGCGACCATCCACAAACAACGGCCATGGGGTAGCGGTTCGCGGCGTGGAGCGCAAATCGACGTTGATCCGGTCCTGCCACTTTGACCACGTCCAAAACTCATTGCTGAAAAGCACCTGAGCCGTGTGCTGCAAATCAATCGTGGATTCTTGGGGTTGCCACCATTGATTCTCGGGATCGAATTCATAGGCCGGACCATCGGCGCTGGCGACCATCAGTCGCTGCGGCTCTTCCGCCTGAATGAACAAGTCGGTGGAGTTCGCCAGCGTCAGGGGAGCATCATGGCCATCGGTCCACAGCGACTGGAAACCGGCGGTCGGGTTCAATTCAACCACACCGGCGGCCGTTAGCGCAACGGGTTGACCTTGGTACGAAACGATCTTGCGCATGGTGTCGGCCAAAAAACGACCGTTCTGAAGCACCGGAGCATCGCTCGCCCCAACATGCTCCGTTCGGTACGAGAACCGCAGTTCGCCGTCCGGCTGCTCTGAGATATCTAACATATCCGTGCGGGCAATCGGCCTGCCTCCGGACGCAGCTTCGAAAGGCCGCTCGCTGCTCAGACTCCATGTCCCTGGCGATTCGCCATCAAACTGCCACGTTCGCCCGTCTTCGCCCAAGGCAAACAGCCGAACATCCGTCTGGTTGGCAACATCCCACGAAGCAACCGGAGCGCCAGTGTCATCGAATCGCTGCATCCGCACGATTTGCCCTAGGGGTGTCTCTGTACTGTTGGCAAGCCCGGTACGGTGCCAATACAGAATCTCGCCATCGGTGCAGCGACGCACAATCACTCCTTCGTGACCGGCAATCCATACCTGAGGCCCATCGGCCAGCACCGCGGCGGCACCATCAAATGCGAACCGTCCTTGAGTGTCGAGAACCGGCGCAAGTTCTGGTTGGGTGCTGAGTTTGAAACGTGCCGACACCTGGCCGTCTCCGTTCCGATCCCAGGACCACAGAGGTGTATCTACCAGCGAACGCGCGGCCGGCCCGTCGATTGCCTGCGACCACTTCTTGCCTGCCAGGTCGATGTTCCAACTTTCGTCCTTGCCGCGGAACGCAACGTGTGAATTGCCCGCTTCCACCATCTCTGCACCCTGCAACTGGTCAGGGAGTGTATAGGCCGATGCGAGGACGGGCCCCCCTGCGCTCACGTCAAACTGCTGCAGCGAGTTTGGCGTGGCCAACCAGAGCAAACTCTCGCCGGTCTCCAGCGTATGGTGAATTGCTGCGCGAAACGAATCATGCAAGAACCGGCCTTGCTGCAAGCCGGAGGGAATTCCTCGCCACTGCAAGTCAGGACGACTACCCAACACGAACTTCCACATCGAATCACGAAACGCGGTGGCGACAATGTCTTCCGATTCTTCCGGAGACAGCGGAGTACCAAGTGCAACGGCCGGCTGCGACCATTCCAACGGTCGTGAGATGCGGTCTTCCAACTCGCCGCGAGTCATCACAATTCGCAACGCATCTTGGGCAAAGGTGGTCTGCTGTACCCCGTCGATTTCGACAACCTGTTGCGTGTCACCTGCCTTGGGGTTTGCGACAACCAACGCTTGAGGAGTTGCCAGCAACAGGCGGTTCTCCCAAAGTGCCGCAGCGTGGACCGTATCAAGATCGAACCGGCCGCCGAGCCAATTGAGGTCAATGGCGGTTCCGTCTGGGAAGTGCTGCACGATTCGCAAACGGTCAGCTTCCGCACGTTCGATCAACCACACCGGATCTTTCCAAAGCACCTGCTCGCGACTCGCAAACTCGGCATCGTCCAAAGGTTGCCAAGGGCCGCGGTTATCTCTGGAGTACATCTGCGCGTTGCCGTCACTGACCAGGCGAACTTCGATGGACGAACCGTGAACGGTAAGGGCCGTGAATGCGGAGTCTGACTTGGCTCCAATCTCATCCGGCGTCAAGATCGCCTCCGGACTCAGTCGCCCGTCACTCTCCGCACTCCACTGGACCAGGTGGCGGTCCCCGATACTCCAGACCGTGCCATCCGGCTCACACGCCACGGCATTGATCCATTGGTAATCAAAGTCCCCCTTCGAACTGAGCCCCAGCGGTTTCCAGTTTCCAGCGAGCATGCGTTTCAGATCGCCGCCGGCCTGAGATTGCTCACATCGCCAGCCTTCGGACTGTGCCAAGACCAAGCGGTCTTCATCGGTCAAAGGTGCCGCTTGCCAGCGCTCATTGGTAAAACGATGCGTAGCGCCTTGCTCGTCCACGAACAACGCTTTCGGTTCTGCTTGAACGACCTTGAGTTTCCGAAGCTCCGGCTGGATTCCCCAGAAGGTGAGTGTCTCGCCAACTTGCTTCCAACTCGCCACGCCGGTGTCGGTGGCGACATGCAAGTAACCCTCTTCGATGATCGCTTCGTTTGCTTGATGAATTCCCAGCCGGCGAAGCTGCGTGTTGAACGCAATGGCATGCCAGCGGTCGCTGGTGGAAGTGTCACGCGCTTCGAATCGCGGAAGTTTCTGCGCCCGATCGATCCGGAACCTGGTGCCGACAGGAATGGGCGCAACGGCAGGGTTTGGTAAATCCGCAGCGGCAATCGGTTTCCACTGCTGGCCGTCTAGCCGGAACGCTTCCGAGTTCGCCAAGAGGTACCAGTTGTTGTTCAAGAAATCGAATCGGTTCCTCTGATCTCTTTGGTCCGTCAACGCTTCGCCCAAGAGCGTTTGATCAGGAAGGCGAAACTTTCGCAATCCAGCCGCCGTCGCACACCACAAACTGTCTTCAACTTGCGTCGCAGCGAACACGGAGTCCGAATCGAATCGCCCTTGCGAGTCGAGCGTTGAGGTGACCGTTCCCAAAGGAGTTGTCTCAATCAGCCGAACCGTGTTCTCGTCTCGCTTCCAAGTGGCTTGGGCAGAATGGAAGAGGGTGAGCCGCTGGTCGGCCACTTCCTCGGACATGGTGATCGGTTGAGAAAGCACCTGCTTTTCTGCGTCGAACGTCTGCCAATTGCCAGAGTTGTCTTGCACCCAAGGTGTCCCGTCTACAGCTTGCCAAAACTCTTTGACGAGCAGCGGTTCGCTCGCATCTGGCGATGTCTGCGGAGCAAGGCGTTTCAACTCCAGGGTGGTTTGATTGGTGCGCGGAACGGACCAGAGTCCCGCTTCTGTATTCAGTAGAACCGCCTGAGGGTGCACCAGCAACGTTCGGGCAAAATCCACGCCAAAGCCCCGGCCTGTGTCAAACTTGATATCTCTCCATTCCCCTTGGGCAAAATGATAAACCAGGGGCCGCTCCAACGAAGAGACAAACCATTGGTCTCCTTCGAATCCAGCACTCAAGATATTGCGGATCGAATCGTCCGCAGCCACCGCCGTCGACTGTCCCTGCTCATCTAGCTCCCAGACCTCACCTTGGGCGATTGGAGAATCGCACAAGAAAAGCCGCTGCCGAACGCTCTTGAAGAGCTTGTCTTTGTCCGAATCCAGCGCGGTCACCTGCTGGCCGACTTGGGGAGTCTCGATCTTGCGGCGTTCGAGGGCCAGCGGAGAGACTGTCCAGATGGACGAACGGGTTAGTGCAGCGTCTTGGATCAACTCATGGACGAACCCACCCTTTCGCAGATCAAACTTCCAGGACGAAACGTTCTCGTTGCCGACCGTCCGGACTTCGGCATCCGTTCGATTCGGCGAAATCTGGAGCGTGCATGTCTGCTGGTGATAAGGAAACGTGAGCTTCGTGAACTCGGCCCAGTCCTTATCGCTAGGGCTGAGTTGGTCTTTGGACAACGCCACAACCGAGTCTCCAGAACTACTCGCAAGCAGCAAATGGAGCTGGGGGGCATCGGCACTGCTCGTATCCCACTGCATGCCCTGGATGGGCTGACCGGTGGCATGCAGAGCCGCGAGATCGCCGCGCGCATCGTACACGGCCAAACCAGCCTGAGTGGCGACGTACAGATTTTTTCCATCGGTAGTTAGCAACGGTTGACCGTTGGCCGTTAGCGGCACGGAGATCGCCAGTGAAGCCCCTTGGTACTCGAGTTCGCGGTCACGCCCTGCGATGCGAAGGGACACGCGAATCGGCTCATTGCCTGGCCGGTTGCTCAACGCTCGCTCGTTCTTGGCGGTCTTCAGCAAAGCGGAGTCGTTGAGCGGTTGCCAGGCGGCATCAACTCGGCGAGATGTTTGCTGTTGCGGGCCTTGCGAGAAAAGTTCGTCTCGCCGACTGTTCGCGAACACTTGGCGCGCGTTCGACTCCCAAACCGGCCGAGTCAGGTCGAGCGTCTGTTTGAACAACCCATCGGCGGTGGCCATCCAAACAATGTCGTCGCTGAGGGCCACGCTCAATGGTTGGTCGAATCCCCACCGTCCCGCTTTGCTAAGAGTGACCGGCAGCCGCTTCTGCTCGAAGTACTCAATCTCGAATTGCAGCGCGTCCGCAGTCCGGTTTACTCTCCAGAGGGATTCTGGCGTCGAGGGTTTTTCGAGTTTCCAGCCTTCCTGGGAAGACGACAGTAGCCAGAGGTCTCGTTGGGCATCTCGAACGACGGCATAGGTATCGAAAGCCCAGGCCCATGACCCCTTGTCGGTAGCTTCGTCAGATGTTTTCAGAGGCAGCAGATCTAGTGGTGGGCCAGCACCTGACGTTGGCAAAATTGAGACCCCAGCAGCGGTAAACAACACCAGCCGATCCTTCCAATGCATCCCGCTGCGGACCACGTCCCAAGCAAAACGTCCGTCTAAAATTGGCATCTCGACCCAGTCGCCGCGCATGCTGCGCTGTAGTTGAACCGAAGATTGCGGGGCGGGGCGATGAATTCGCCAGCTGTCGGTTTGCAGATGCCGATCTGTTTTGGCTGCCTTGGCCTCGTCCCGAATCCGCTTGGCCTCGTTGGCATCGGTAATCTCTTTGGCTTCTCCTTTGGCCACCACGACCCATCGATCTGCGGTAGCAAGTACCAGGCCGGCCGAGCCTTGGGAGACACTGCGAATTTGGAACTCCTCTGGCAGTTGGATCAAGACCGGTTTGTCGTCCAGCAGGTGATATACCTGATTGGCCGGTTCCGAAATGAAATAGCTGTCGGCGTTGTCCGAGATCAACCCTGTCTGTGAGGTCCTCTTCGCAGGCGGCTGGACAAGCGTGCTGTACTGCCGAAGTTTCTCATCGTATTGAACCAGGCTGCCATCGCTCCATTCGATCCATAACGACTTAGCCTCGTGCAAACGGACGGGACTTCCGGCGGCAAGCCGGTTGGCAGACTGGGGCGGATCCGGTTGTTCGACCACCTGATGAAACTCGTGAGCAGCGGTAATCTCATACTCCGTCTGCTCGAAGGTCCACTTTCGCGATGCCTTGGCCGATGGATCCTCCCAGCGTCCGGCAGCCAGGCGGGCCAGGTGGTCTCCTTCGAGATCAAGATGCAGCAGATCCTTGGCGACGAACATCTGTTGAACGGCGGCCGGTGCTGGCAGAAGCGGGCTCCAGCGGCGTTGCTGCAGGTTGTAGGAAGCCAGAGAATTGTTCTCCCCCAACACCCAAACGGTGGCGTCCTGGGCCACGGCCTGAGTGGGAGTCTGCGCGTCTTGGGGCCAGGCGCTATTGAAGTTGAGTTGGCGCTCTGCTCCGACTCCGGTTTGCCGCAAGTCACGCACGACGAGTTGGTCGTCGGTGGCGTAAGCCAAGTGGTCATCCAGACCGTCGACATCAACCACCTTGGCCTTCAGAGGACGAAAGTCCCAAGCTTTCTCACCCCGATCTTGACGGACCCCCAGCAGGAGTTGTCCATCACTCAAGAGCACGGGCGACGTGGCATCCATGGCCGTCCAGGTTACTGGTTTCTGGGTGGGCAGGGGACTCGATTGCCAGGTGGACTTGCGTGGATCAAAATTCCAAATCGCGCCGGCAGACGTCTGAAACCATAGGCCATGCTGACTGCTCAGGTAACCGGTGACCTCTGCGGCATCCGGGCCTGAAGATTCCGGCAGTGTGAGCGAAGTGGTTGCGTTGCCGGTGCGATGCTCGGCAATGGTCTGTTCTGCATCGTTCTTGTGGACCACCACGACGGCATCGCCTACGCGGTGCCAGGTGATCAGCTTGGTCACGGAGTCGGTTTCGCGCCAGTTGGCTCCCGTGGATTTCAGCAGCCGAAGCGTACGTTCGGCGTTCTCGACCGTTTCGATCCAAAGGCTGCCTCCGGTGAGCGCGAGCTTGCGGATTCCGGCGAACTGCCCTACCGATTCCCAGCCATCTTGAGGACTACGTTGAGCCAAGACTTCTCCGGTGGACAATGCAACGGCAGCCGTTTGACCATACGCGGCCATGTCGCGAATGGTGCCTTCGCGCCGCGTGGAATCAATGACGGGCCCCAGCAGACGAACGGGAGCCTGATTGGGCTGAACCAAGAGAAGTTGTCCATCATCCAGCGAGGCGACAAAATGACGGGATTGTCGATCGGTGGCAAGTCGGCGAACATTGGTCGGCGTCTGAACGTTCTCGGACACCAAAGCGCCGTTCCCCCAGGTGAACCGCAACAGGTTGCCGGAAGAAGTCCGTCCCATCAAAGCGTCTAAAACGGGGTGAAGCTCCGCGACCTGGACTTCCAGCATCGACCAGGTTCGGAGGATCGGATGGTATGCGTAGACCGCGTTCTTATCCGCCAGCACGAGAATGGCGTTCTTGTCGGCGTCCATGATCTCGCCGACCGCAGCGATTCCTTCGATCTGCCCGGCCGGAAGTTTCGCGGGTCCGGCGAGCGTGGTCGGATCGCCAGTTGCTGAGAATTGGAGTACTTCGCCACGCGCGGCGCTGGTGGCCCAAACGTTCCGCCCCGAGGCGTCCATGTCGCTGATCTCGGTGGCAACCTGCTCCCACTTGCCTTCATTGTTCGCGCCGGCTCTGAAGAGTTGCCCATCACCAGCAAGCAGCCAATAGGTAATGGTTGCGTCCGCAGCACGTAGCGAGATGAACTCTTGGATCGAATTCACGTTCGCTGGAGTTTCCACGGCCTCCCAGGATTGCCAACCGGGACGAACGGTCGCAAGTTCTCCGGAACGAAACGCAACCAAGAACCCTGCGGGGGCCTCCGCAATAGAAACGATACGTGTCGGATCTGCCGGAGCCGCCGAGGGTAGCTTGATTGCTGTCGGAACGTCGTTCTTGACTTGCCAAAGCGAACCGTCGTTGAGGCAAACCCAATGGGCTGCATTCGCCCCATTGCCCAGTGTCAACGAGCGCACGGGGCTGGAATCTGCGGGAAACTGGATGGAGTTCCAACGGAACTTATCGTTCGACTTTGCTAAAGCAAACGCATTTCCTTCTTTGTCCAGCACCCAAACGGTGTTTCCGTCACCAGAGACCTGCACGTTGCCAATTTGCAAAGGTTGGTCAGCACTCACCGCAGTCCAGCCGGCGAGATGCGAATCCAATAGCACCGCTCCGTCATCCCCATACAACATGGGTCCGTACGATGTGTTCACCGCATCGCGAATGGCACTACCAACCGGCATCGTCGATTCGGCTGGCACCAACGGCGAGACCCAACCTTGTTGTTCCTGGATCCATACGATACCACCGCGATCGGTAGCGACGACCTGATCACCGATGGCCGCGAGTTGCTGGACGTTTTCGACCTGCTCACGTTTCACGGAGCCGTCGGCAGGGAGGAACGAATACACCTGTCCCTTCGATAGGGCAAAGGCCTTGCCGGCGGCGGTTGTCACGCTGGCCACGGCGGTTATGGGTTGGTCTTCGAATGCCAACGGTTGCCAGCGCTGCGTCTGCCAGGAGAAATGCCAAAGCTGCTTCTTGCTGCCACCGGCAAGGTAGAGGTCGTCTTTGTCAATTGCGATCAGCGGCGTTGTTAAAGAGTCGGTCATCGGTCCGTTCGCGGGCGACTTGATCTGCTGCCAATTGAGACCGGACGCAGCGCGTGCCCAAAGCCCCGCCTGATTGTCCGCAGCCATCAGTTCACCTTTGCGGTCGGCCAACTGGATGATGCTGGCATCTGGACCCGCGTCGGCCGTTTGTGCTCCGTCTAACATCCGCAGGATTTTGCCGTTGCTACGCAACCAAAGTTCGCCTGCGGTGGACTGGATCTCTGCCACGTTGGTCACCTGATCCACCGGCTGCCAAGAGCGTGTCGAAGGGCTGTAGACATGGGGACGAGCGCCTCCGAACACCACTTCCGTCTTCCGCACACCCACGGCTGGCGCGCCGATTGGCGAGAAACCCTGCGCGGCAGCACCAACCACATGCCGAACATTCGCAGGCGTGCTGTAATAGGCCACGGTGCCATCGAGATGCCGAGTCGTGACGCCAGGCGTGCCGAGCGAGGCAAAGATCTCGCGCACCCGATCCGGTAGGTCCTCCGCAGCCTGAGGAGACTCGGTTGGCTCTGCCACAAACGAAAGCTTGCCTTGAGCCAGGATCCACACGCCTTGAGAGTCTGCGGCCAATGCTTCCACTCCGGCAATGCCCTCGGTCAGGGTCTGGCAACGACGCTCAGCCGGATCGTAGATATACACGCGGGCTTGATCGGCTAACCAGAGTCGGCCCTGGATGTCGCGTGTCACCGCTTTGACCTGCGCCAGACTCTGGGGAAGTTGCCCTCCGCCGAGTAGCGGCGCGACCGCACCATTCTTTGGATTCCAGGCAAGCAGTTGATGGTCCGAGCGCAAAGCGAAAACACGGTTGCTTGAAGCTGCCAGGTCAATGATGCCAGGTTGCTGCACATTGAGGGGAGAACCTGGAGACTTGCTTGGGGCTAAGAGATTGTTCGCCCAAAGGTGGGACTCAAGGTCGAACTTCGACATCCCCCGCTCGGTGCCAATCAACAAGGCTTGGTCCTCGGGCGAGACTGCGGCGGCAAGGACTTCCGCCTGGTCCGACCAACGCACCGGACGAGCCAACGGCCAGTTTCCAGCCCTGGCCTGCATGTCGGGTCAAGACGGAGGACGCCACGGTTTCGTCGCTCCCTCGGGTACTGGCGATTTGGCTCCCGGAACTTGCATCGAGCAGGACCGGCGTCTTCGATGACCCCAACGCCATCCGGTTCCATTCGCCATTGTTAAAGTCCAGATGCTCCACACCCAGCGAGGTTGCCGCCAGCAAATCACCAGGGTGTGCTGACAACGTGTCTGGCACGACCGCGTTGATCGATGTTCCGCTGGGTGCGTCGAACGTTGTCCAGCGACGCGCAGCGAGATCATAACGGGCGACGTTTCGATCACCCGCGGTGAGCCAAAGCTGCTGGTTCGTCTTATCGCAGGCCGCCAGCGCGAGATCCGTGTCTGAGTACTTCTTCCAACCGGACTCGGGTGCCAGAATCTCCCAACCGGACGCCGTTTGCCTGCCCATGCCTCCTCCGGCGGTGATGTACCACACCTTGTGGTCATGTAGGGCAAGTTGCTGGATGTCACTGCCAGCGAGTTGTTGACTGTCCACGCGCTGCCAGGTGTCGTTGGCGTAGTGCACCAGTCCTGCGGTGGTGGCCACCCAGACATCGTTGTCGGTCCCGGCAAGCAGGTCGCGGATCTTGTTGCTGGGCAGCCCTGGATCTGCCACACGATGAACACTCACCCAAGCGTGCATGGCGGGATGATAGACACCAATCCCGGCCGTGTCGGTTGCAATCCACAGGGCGTCTCCCAACTCGAGGACATCTGTCACTTGGGCAGGGTTTTGGCCGTTGGTGAGTTCGGGAAATCGATCGAGTCCCAATAGTTTCTGCCAGCGCTGCGCGGCGGAATCGTAGCGGCAGAGCCCCCTGGCCTGGTCCCGCTCGCAGAGAAAATAGAGCCGCTCGGCGTCGTCCCGTTCGAGTCTCAGAACGTGATTGGACAGCAACCGCCCTTGGGTAGACTCATACGTGAGATGTGAGAAATACCCGGTGGCGGCATCAAGATGATGAGCTCCGTCCCCCAAGGTTGCCGTGACAATGGCATCATCGACCGGGTCAAATACAGCGTCTGAAGTTTCAATGGCTGTATAGGTTGCTCCCCAGCGATAATCGGGCACCGACCGGCCAGGGGTTCGGCCAGGAAGGTACAGAATCAGCGCTACCGTGCCACCTAGCAATGCCACGACCGTCGCAGCCAGCAGCTTGTGAAGAACGTGAGGGCTTGCCAACTGCCGATGGTCTTCGTCCGGAGCGGTGGCCGTTCGGTTCTCGCCCTGCTCGATGCTCAGCAGCGTGCAAGCCGCGTCAAACTGCCGGAGGCGTTCCACCTTGCCAAATCCCTGGTCGTCGCCGGAGGCGCTCGAACGGTTCGCTGTCGAATGTCGGCCGTGTTGACGGTTTATCATGCGCTGTTGACCTCCACGATCTCCATGTTCGCCTCGCCGAACTGGACCTGATCTCCAGCCTTCAGAAGCGATTGACGGCATCGTTTACCACCGTTGACTCGAATGCCTTGGCCTGTGAGATCTTGAACGGCGAGATGCCCCTTGTGATCGAACAGACGCAAGTGCTGCGGTTGGACTCCGGTATGTTTGATCAACAACCGGGCCGGTTTTTTACTACCAATGACACACGGAAGGTTCTTCAGTTCGACGACTTGCTTGGCCTTGGCACCTGCTTTGCCGAAGCCGACCTTCGCGCGGAGCTTGGACGTTGATGGTTCGGCCGGACTCTTGGTCGTCTTGGTCCCGACTTCCTTCTTCGACTTTTCTAACTTGGACTTTGAGGGGGTTGCTTGTCTGGTGGAACCTGCCGAGCTGGCGGGGCTGGCGGCTGTTTTCAGTTCGCGCAGGCTTTCGGGACTTCCCACTTCAACCTGGCAAGCTCCCAAGACTCGATTGAGTGCCTCGAGATCTGAGACGCCGTCCAAAAGTTGGCTGGCGTACTCCAAGGTCCAGAGTCCTCGGAAGCCCGCCTCAAAGAAGTGCCCAATCGCGTTGAAGCGAAGCATGTCTCGCAGTTCGTCCTGGTCGGCCAGTGTACTGGCAAGTCGCATCTCGGCATCCGCCAAGACCTTCCACTCGTGTTTTCCCAGGTCCTCGCGGCGTCCAAAGAACTCGATAATCTGCGAGTACTCCTGTCGCTGGAACAAGACATCCACGTACATTCGGAAGAACGCGCGCCGAGCTTCAGCCTGCGTGGAATCCCTCCCACTCGCGAATCGCCGGAACAAGCGAATCAAGAGTTCGGTGCGCAGTCGATCAATCCCCTCGTCGCGATAGTCCGACCGTAGGCAACAGAGCATCAACAGCATCAGGGCGGCCAATTGCCGCTTGGGATCCGCAAGGTCACGTTGCAGTCGATCAGAATCCGCTTCGAATTCTCCCTGCAACTCGATGCCTAAGAATGACTCGAGCAGTGCGCTGGCACGTTGCAGGTCGCCAAATCTCGCCTGTTGATACCCTGGCAGTGGCCCCGCCTCGGATGATTCACCAGGTGATTCGTCGTCCGATGGCTCCTCTGTCGGTAAAGCGTCCGACAGATCAAAAAGATCATCTTCCTCAGGCTCGCCATTGGACAGCGCCGGTTCGTAATTGTCGCCGTTGGACGGTTCAACGGGCGTTGCTTGCTCTTCGACGCCAAGGTTGAAGCTCTCTGCCGAAGCGGGCTCTTCTTCATCAACGCCCAAGTCGAACTCATCTGCTGATGCCGGTTCTTCATCGTTGACGACAATGTTAAAGTCTACTTCCGGCGGCTCAGATTCTTCTGCGTCGTCGTCCGCATGAGACTCCGGCCAGAACTCGTCACTGTCTTGTGCGCTATAGTCTTCTCCTCCGTCATCGTCATCTTCGTCGTCATCGGCGAACGTGACGGCAACCTGGGAACTATCCGATTCTGCGGCCAGTTCAGACCCATCTGGGTAGGCGGCCTCGTCCCAATCCGATGAATGCGATGCCGGCGTTTCTTCCCGAGTGTCTGAGGCGGCGAGTGCCAAAGGATCATTCGAGTTCGCTTCGTCCAGCGATTCTCTTGGCTCAGCTTCCCCGAGAATGTCTCCGATGTCCGGAACCGTCTGCTCTGCGTCTTCTTCGGTTTCAGAAGATTCGACCTCGTCGCTCGAAGGAGCTTCGTCGATAGGCTGCCAAAGTACGTCGAATTCGCAGCGCAGCCGCCATGTCTCGTAGGCGAACCGGGCGGTTTGAACCAACGACGTTTCGCCTTTCTGCCAAGGGTGTCGAAATGTTTGATATTCCAGCAAGGCTTCGCGAAGGGCGAAATGGCGCAGTCCTGCGTCCGCGGCTTGCGCGCGATGCCTGGCTGCCAGCGCAGCGCTGCGCCGGGCGTAGTCACGAAAGCTGCTACCTGCCCAATGGTCGATCATATCTTCGTGGGAGGTCGTTACCGCTTCGCGAAGCGCCAACTTGAGTTGCGGTTCGTTCAAGTGCAACGGTCCGGTGGACCGGGGCGATGAGAGATCATGGGGCCGATACCAGTAGGATGGCAACCGCTGATAGATCCAGATGCGAAGCTCCATCAATCGGAACAGCCCATGCCACAGTTGCCGTCGTGACGTGGGAGCATCGGCAACTTTGGTGACGAGTTCTTGCCGGTCCTCCCCCGTTCGCTCGATGGGCATGCCGCGCACGGCTCGGGCAAGATCCAACCAATAGACAGCGCGCGGATCGAACCGGAGATAATCACGGACCAATGGTCGGGACGCGTTACCCCACGGATGCAAACCATACGGCCACCGTCCTGCCGAAACCCCTGAGAAGCTCTTCCAGAAGATCCAGCGCAGGACACGATACGAAACGAGCGCAATCAGAAACCAGACCAGGAACGGCGAAGCTTGCAGGGGGCCGTAGGGAACTCGCAAAGCGCCGTAGAGCACCAGGCAGCAGGTCGCCCAGGCCAACGCGGGCCAGGTGAGCAGCCGCGTCTGCCAACGGTGGCCAGGCAGGCAAACCAGAATTACAAACATCACGACCGCGGACACAAGAGGGAATCCGAAGAAGACCTTTTGCGCCAGTGCCAGGATGTAAGTATCGTGAATGTTCAACAACCAATTCATCGTTTCAGGTACACATCTTGAGGTGCCATGGGATTCTGCAGGTCATGCTTGTTCATCCGTGGTCCAGCGTTTGGCCGCTGCTTCCAGCCATTGTTCGATCTCTTCCGTCCGTTCTTGCGACTGCTTCCATTGCTGTTGGTTGGCCTCGAACCAGGACTCCAAAGGCTCGATGGTGTTCGCCTCGAGTCGCCGCCAAGCGTAGGCTCGGGCACTCACCCAGACGCGGGCATACTCGAAGTTTCTGCCAGCGCGAGCGCGGACTTGCGCAATCGCGCGCTGTGACGCAGTGGACGCCGCGCGATGCGTTGCGGAGATTTGCTCAACGTGTTCGTTCTTACCCTGGGTGATTGCCCTCATCGCTCGAAGCGGGGCTCCCCAAGGTTTTGTACGGGTGAATAGTTCGGTGGCGACTTTGTCCGACTCCTCGGCCCGCTTGGTCAAACGATCCAGTTGAGCGCGAATCACCGTTTCGAGATCTTCCACCGTCTGCGGCACCTCGGCGACGGCGTCTTCTGACTCTGCGGTGGTATCACTCGGTGTGTGGTCCGCATCAGGCGAATCGGATTGAAGTTCGCTGGCTGCTTCGCTTGCCGACACATCTTCCTCCTCGGCAGCTTGCGGCTCGTGATCAGCGTCTGACGGTTGTTGGTCTGGGGGGACTGGCATGATGTTGCTCCTATCGATTTCCGCTGGTGCCAAGCATCTTCTCTGCTTGTGCCAGGTGTTTGCGTGCCAGTTCGATCTGCTCATGTGCAGGAGATTTTTGATCTCCACTGGAGAGCCGATTCAAGGCCGAGTGAATATCTGCAATCTGTGTCGACTCGACCGTTCGCTGGTCACCGATGTAAGAACTCCAACGCTCGCGTTGCTCATCCCACATTGCCAAGGCGTCCGCTTGGGCGTCCACCATCAGGGTCTCTTCGTCCAGGGCCAGCGATGCCTCACTCATTTCCGCAGCTTGATCAACGTGCAGTTGCAATTGAGCTTCGATGTGTCCCAGTTGTCGGCTGATGCGGAGCGCGCGGTCTTTCAACTCAGTCCGTGAGCGTGCCAGATCCGTACTCTTGCGAAGCAAGGCCTGTTCTTGCACTTCTGAATCTTGCCGCATCTTCTCGACCTCGGCCGCCGTATCTTCGGCCCGACGACGCAAACGGGTTACTTCGGCCAGATGCTCTTGGGTCTGGCGTTCTTTCTCATCAATCGCATCGATCTCTTCTTCCATTTTCTCAGCCCGTTTCTGCATGGCTTGAACTTTCGCCAAACGGGCTTCGAGTCGGGAGTGCATGCGGCCAATTTCTTGAAACATGCCGTTGGCTCGTACCGCGAGTTGCTCGATCTGACGGTCGAACTGCTCCGTTTCTTCGACGCTCTTGACGCACTCTTCCACACCCTCTTGAACCTGCTGCACACGGGATTCAGCAGCTGACTTCAGATCGCGGCCGCGGGCCGCCAAGGTGCGAAGTTCGATATTGCCGGCATGCAGCTCCTGGCGAAGGTCCCCGAACTCCGCGACCTCGCCGCTGGTGATCTCGCGATGGACGTCGATCACCCGGTTCACGAAGGCAACCCATTCCTGGGGAAGGTTGAGAATGACCTCGCTTGCCTGTTTGACTTTGGGTTCCACCCGATCAATCAACTGCTTGGCTTGTTGCAGTTGGGCTTCGAGTTCGGAATACATGGAGTCCAAACGCTCGGTCCGCTCACCAATGTGTGTGAGTAGCTCTCGCGTGAGTTCGTCAAAGCGAACGTCCACGCGTTGCCGCGCGGCGCGAACTCCGTCGGCAAGCCGGTGTCGTGTGGACTCGGCAACATGCCGGGCGCACGATCGTTGGAACATGTTGAGCAGTTGATACTGGGACAACAGCGGGCGGGTTTCTTTGACGCGGGTCTCCAGGATCTTGCCCTCTGCTCCGGCATCCCAAAGTACGGCGGCACTGTCGGCCAGCGAAACCCCCGCGTTGTCGTCCTCTCCCTGAGACTGGCTCTTCTTCAAGATCTCTTGCAAGACGGGGATCGCATCGTCATTGTCGATCCGCGGTGCCAGGTCGCTTCCGTAGGGGAGAAACAGATTGACTCCCCAGCGACGCCACTGCACCGGTTGGAAATACACCCGATCCGCTTGTTGCAAAGAGAACCCTAGCTGGCGGTGCGAGCGATTCGAAAGTACCACATGGTATGCCGTGCCACGGTCCGGCCGACAGAATGCGTAATCGTAGTGGGCCAGCGTGCCGAGACGCTGCTGCATCAACTGCACCAATCGAGGGTTGAGCTGATCAATCCCTTCTTGATCGAAGCAGTAGGCAAAGTAGACCTCGTCATGTTCGTCATTGGCCACGCGTGCCCGATTCCGCTCGAGATCTTGCAGGACATGGCGTTCGCGATCAATCTGCTTGTCCAACTGCCAGAGATTGCGGCGACCTTTGCGCGGATGGCGGACCAAGGCCAGCTCGATGGGCACCGCCGGAGGCCTCGCCATCCTCCTCCATTTCAACCAACGGTTGCTCTTGGAGAGACATTTCCAAATCGGCAAACTCATAGAGTTTTCGGAAGAAGTTGACTTCGCCTTTGCCAAACGCCATCCACTGGGTTTCGCCGGAAGACTTTGGGCGCAGCAAGACGAGTTCGCGGTTCTCAGCCACAAACTCTTCCAAACCGGGAACGGGAAACCGATAACCCCAGGCGGTATAGAACCGGCTCGATTCGCCACTTCGGCCAGAGGTTGCATAGGCTTCGACGCGAAGCGTGGTATTGCGGCACCAGGCGTGGAACGGATCGGCTCGTCGCATGCCAAAGATGCGGACCAGATAACTGGGAATCTCTGCATCCCGGCGACGCAGGAAGGCAACTTCGACTCCTTCGACGCCCAGGTCCCAGACAAACCGGAGAAATTCGCTCAGCTGTTTGACATCGGCACTGTAGACGGCAGCGAGCAATTCCGTGGCATGTTGAGCTTGGTGCGGTGCCGGTTTGAGACGCACGCTGCGTAGTAATCGGGTGACGCTAAACGGCTTGAACTGCTCTTCAGGCAGGCTATGGTACGCCTGGGGTTCGCCTCCGTTGGCGATGGTCATCTGTTGCAAACGGCGGATCGGCTTCTCTTTGCCGCGCACGTTCACGGCAATCTCACGGGCCGTTTGCAGATCGATATACGGCATACTCAAATGCTTATGGAAGATCTCCGTCCGTGGTCCAAACATCGGATCTTCCTGCGCGGTCAGCAGGAAACTCATGTAACTGGCCGGTGACGGGAAGTTGAGCGTCTGGCCATATTCTTTGGTTTCGGTGGTTTTGCTCATTCCAAGTTGCCAAGTGTTTCGACGTCTTCAACCGCCGCGCGAGGCGACTTTCCGGCGGCTTTTGCTAAGACTGTCTGGATGAATTTCCAACGCAGACGATCTTCGCTCAGTTCGCCCTTCTGAGCGGCGCGAAGAACGTCGTCCACGTTGTTAAGTGTCGCGGGATTCGAAATAGACAACGTCACCCGATCAACGTCGCACAGGATCAGGTGAATGGTGTCTCCGGTATGGTCCCCATGCACCAGACGCGGATCTTCGGGAGGCACCACGTTGGACGCCGTGGCCGAACTGCTGAACATGGTAAAATGCCGGCAATGATAAGCTCTGGTTTGGCTGCGGCGCTGGATGTACTTGCCAGGATCCCGGTCCAGCACTTCGTTCTCGCGACTGGATTCCACCGTCGGCCGGTTCTCGAACAGTGGTTGCGCCAATGGCACCAAGCCTGAGGCAAACTCCAACGACGAGGCGGCAGACTCGGGAGTCCACGCACCAAACACATCAATCTCTGTGCGGTAGGTATGCGCCGCCTTGCTGGACCACAAGTACAGAGCAAAGTCTACGTGAACCTTCTCGCGCGGCATGAACTGGGCCAGGTCCTTGAGCATGCAGGCGGCCAGAGCCTTGGCTCGGACGAACGGTGTCATGCCGGCACCCAGAATCGGATCTGCATTCGCCGAGGTACGAAACATCCGCTCATCGACATCCACGACAAAACAACACAGGACCCGCAACTCTTCTTCGATGCACTCGATGTTTTCGCGGACGAAATGCAAGGCTCCTTCGTTGAGGAGTTTTTGCATCATCAGGGTTTGATGGTCAAACAGCGAGAGCTCGGCCGGCAGAACTTCCGCCAGCGATCCAGAGAAACGCCGGCGGTTGACGTCGATGTATCCCCCCACACTGCCATCGACCTCGTAAGAATCGGTAGGGACAATCATCTCCACCATGCGCGGATCTGGTTCCACCTCCTCGACGCCCGAGAGATTCTCAGCCAGGAGAAGATGCTGCAAGAACCGGTAATCCACGCGACTGATGCCCCAGGGACTATGCGCAGCCACCTGGATCATCAACAGTTCTTCGTCACTAATGAACTCCTCGAGTGGATGCTCAGAGTAGTACTCGGTAATCTGGCGCATGAGTTTGTGCAACGTGCCAAACTCGTTCTGACGTGTCACCGTGTTGACATCGCCTAACAGCATTTGGGCCGAAGTGGTCTTACCGCGGATCCGGAGTGTCATCTTCTCAATGCCGCGCGTCGATAGCCTGGCATCGATGATCTTGAGTTCCCGAGTATCGAAGGCGTAGGTTTCTCGGAATTGGGCAAACTCAGCAATCAAGAAACGGAGGAACGTCTTGGTGACTTCAATCCGCCGCGACTCCTGCTCAATGGACTCGATCAAAGCCACCAGCGACATGAAGATGGGTTGCTTCCGCAGTGACTGGAGCATGTGATAGTAGTCCAGCGCCAACTGCTTCCGCTCTTCAGTCTGCGCCTGCTTCCACCGACCTTTGAACGGAACCTTAGGCCAGAGCAGCATGGTGGTGACATCCAACACAAACACGAACGGAACCGCCCAACCGGTGCGAATGAACGGCATGTACCACTTGTTCACCGCAGTCACGAATGTCTTAGCGGCCAGGCGGTCCGGGGGCGTCTCGCAAAAGAACAGCGAGTCGAACGTGAAGTACAGGAGATTGACCCGTTGGTCGTCACTCATCAGATGCGGACCCCGCGTTTCATGTTGGCCACCAAACGATCCAACTCGCCGGTACTGGTTTCGTCCCACTCCACAAAGCTGAACACGTTCAGTTCGTCCGTGGTCAATTCCGGTGCCTTCTTCAAGAGCGCCTGGGCCCGGCAGTAGGCGAGCAGGTGTGAGATTGTCCGATCCGAAATGTTGTAGTCAGAACGCAACGACCGGAAGAACCGCATGAATTCACTTTGAAAGTCCAGGCGGGTTCGTCCGCGTTCGCCAGGTTTCTTGGCTCCGAATGACTGCCGCATGACGTGCCTGAGCAACCGCAGATCATTGGCGCACGCCATCTGTTCCAATGCCCGATTCCCCAGGCCGAATTGCCGGTCGTAGGCTTGTCCCCAAGCTGCTTCGAGCAGCTCGTCGGTATGTTCGTCCGCCACCGATTGGCAGTTGAGCCGGAGCGGGAACCGGTCATAGAGTGCTTGCAGCCCTTCATCGGCCGGTGCCTCGTTCGAGGCCGCGAAGACCATCATCAACGGAACCCGTTGCGCGGTGCCGCCGTTGTAAAAAATCCGTTCGTTCAGCAATGTGAGCAAGGTGTTGAGAATGGCCGACGATGCTTTGAAGATCTCGTCGAGAAATGCAATCTGCGATTCAGGCAGGTAGCCATCGGTCACACGTCGGTAAACCTGTTTGTTGATCAGGTCCTGGACGTGAATGGGGCCGAAGATTTCTTCAGGAGTCGTATAGCGAGTGAGCAAGTATTCAAAGTAGTTTCGTTGTTTCGCATCGCCATTGCTATTGCCGTTGCTGCTTGAGTCTGAGGTAAGCCCCAGCCCCTCGCAGAACACGCGAATCAAATTACTCTTGGCCGTACCTGGCGGACCAATCAGCACGGTCGGAACTTGTGCCACCGTGGCGGCACATACGGCTTCCACAATCTGGTCTTTGCGGGCGAACCGTTCTCGCATGGCGGCGCGGAGATCATTGAGCCGATCAATCGAGCGCTCATGGGCCCGAGCTTGAATGATCTGTTCCACTTCTTCCGGCTTCATGTTCTCCAGGCGTTCTTCCCACTCGGCTGTGTCGAAGGTCTGCCACTCCTTGAGGTCCGAGTAGCTGTCCGAGGTGTGCGCCGCGGGAGCTTGTGAGTCGCCCGAGGCAGGTTCATCCCCGCCGGCTTCTCCCGCCCAAGGCAGTTTCTCGGAAAGCGCTGCCGGCAAGACTTCGCCAGCGATGATGACGGCGTCGACCGTCTCACTCGCCTGAAGTTTCATTTGAAGCTGCATCAAGGGCCGCTTCAGCTGGCGGGTCATGGGTGCGAGTTCCAGGTCGCTGCAATCGATCACAAAGATCGCATCTGCTCGGTAGTCTCTCACGAACTCGAGCGCTGCGAGCAGTTCTTCGGTCTCTGGGAACTCGTCGGCAAAGTCATCCGTGGCAATGAAGCCAACGTCTGGGTCCCACATCAGTACCGGGCGTGCAGAATCTCCCCCTAGGGGGTCTTCGGCTGAGAATGCGCGGACGTACGCCTTGGCATCGCTATCTTGCGAAAGCACCAAGCCGCTCTTCTCACGCAGTTGGCGGGTAACGTCTTCGACAAATCGGGCCATCGTCAGTTGTCCTTGTGCCGTTAAATCAAGTTCGTGGATCCGGACATGCTCTTCACCAGAGCTGTCAGCGAGGCGTACTCTTCATACACGCGCAGGCAAAGCGCGCGAATCTCATGGAGCCGCCTTAGTTCCGTGGCAAAATCATCCGGCAGGTCCTCCGCCGAGGTATCGACTTCAATCGCCCTGAGTGCCGGGAGGAGTACTCCGCTCATCGACTTCTGCTCGACAAGCACGCGGAGAATGTCTGCGTCCTGTTCGAGCATTTCCCAAAACAACTGCGCTATCAGCAGCCTGGCGTGAAGGTGCTGGACGGGGTCTTCAACAGCGGTGACACTTTGGAGAAAACGCACCAACGCGGCTCGGGCGAGCCCCACTTTGTCCTCCACAACACAATGAGCCAACTCACCGACCAGCATGTGTCGCAAGCCATCAGCGCCAGGGTCGCCAAGCAACTGTGGCAAACCGGGCCAACTGCGATAACGACACCGCTTGGCAACCTCGGCCGTGATCTGATGGGCCGAAAGCAGCTTGAAGAGCATGCTGGTCGAAATGACATGCGGGGTCAGCGATGCGAGTGACTTGCGCCAAGTGTACGGGGGTTCCGCCGCTGCTTTGGGGCCCGTCTTCGCAGGTTTGGCACGCCGAGCAGGCACGCTCTTTTGCAGCGTCCACATAGATCCGGCAATCAATTCGCCAATCCAGAAGTCGCCAGGTTGCAACTCGACCTCGAGTTCCAGAATCATGTCGAGTGGTTCGGTAATGGGCTGCAAGTCCGTGGGCTGAATGGCTTCATCCAGGTGTTTCGCGTACTTGGCGTGAGCAGCAAGCACATTGACCCACGCCAGTGACATGAGTACCGAATACGGCCCGACTTCGAACCGGTCAGCAGGATTGATGATGATGCGGTGCAAAGCGGTTTCGGTTGCCAGTTCGCTCAACAACGAAAGCAGTTGGTCATCCAGCGCCAACGTTTCGGCAGCGAGCAGTGCAAGTTGCCGATGCACGGACTTCTGCAAGTTCGCGTCCGCAATCGTACGAAGCGATTTCGGAAAACACTCTCGCAACTTCCGCAGTTTCAGCGTCGTGCCATCCGTCTCCAGTGGCAAAGTCAGCTTCTTGCCAACCACGGAGCCCTGGGCCAACTTGGGACTCCAGGTCATGGTCGATTTGAGCCAACGTTCGACCGCCAAGCGCAGGTGGGCCTGCATCTTCTCCGCATAGGTTTTGAGAATCTCGGAGGATCCGGTCATGACGAATTCTCCCTCGGTGCCGTATCTGGGTCGGCGGTCGCGGTTGCGGCATTGTCCTGGGCGATCGAGGCATCAATCGCCTGAAGAACCTTGGCGGCACCGGCATAACCTGGTTTCAACATCCGGACCATGTTGCAACATCGACGAGCCGCTGGCCACGAACCGCTGCGAGCATGGATCAACCCGGCCAGCATCCAGGCCTCGGCGTCAGCCGGACGGGAGACAATGGCCGCACCCAATAAGTTCATGGCGGTGACGTAGTCCCCCCGCCCTGCGGCTTCGAGGGCTGTGTTGAACTGGACGTCTGGCAACTCGTTGAGGGTGGCAAAACTTGCCAGGTCGGTCTCACAACGAGGGCAACGAATCTCATGATCCGCAACACCAAACTCGCAATCCGGACATTGGTACATGGCATACTTCTTTCAACTGGCTGACATGACGAAGGGTTGGCGACCGTCCAAGGCGTTAATCGATAACAGGTCCACCGGCGCCTCCCTGCACGCCAGAGATCTGTTCGGCTGCCTTGATATGTTGTTGGTAGATGCCAATCATCTGCTGCTTGGCGGCCCGATCATTGGACATGTCAAGCTGCGAAAGTTTCTTCTCAGCGGCACTCAGTTCTGCCTCGCAGCGTGCGGCACGGTCCGAGTCAAGATTCTTCGAGGCAGCTTCGCTGCGAACTCGGGAGATTTCCGACGTCAGCCACATCTGCATCATCGTGGCATCAATGTCATCCAGACTGGGACCGCCACCTTCCAGGATGGATTTGAAGGTGTAGATGATCTCTTCCAGTTTCTCGTCGCTATGCTGCCAGGCGGTTTGATCGGTCTGGAGATAGGCTCTTTCGACCGCCGCCTCGAGCGCGGCAATAATTGCATCGTAGTTCTGATCGGACAAAGCGGGTTGCTTTCGAATCGCTTGCGAGAGCAACTCTTTGGCCTCGGCCACCTTGGCATCAAGCTCGCTCTTGGGTGGAGTCAACGTGCCTGCCGATGCCAACTTCTTGGTCAGCAAGAATAGTCGCTTGATCAGCATGTAGACTTGCAATCGCTCCACGAATTCGGAGGCCAGCAGTTCTTCAGCTTCTTCGACAATTCGGTCCCCCTCGGCTCCCATCTGTGCCTTGCCGGTGCCGTCGGGGGTGTTTTCCAACTGGCTTTCGTACTGCGTTTTGATCTCTCGAAACTGCTGTCGAAGTGCATCAACCGGCGGAATCACCAGCGGAGCGAGTTTGACTTCCTGCATCTTTTCAATCTCGGCGCTCGGCACTTTTGCCGTTGCTTTGAGCGTGTAATCGGCACCGACCTCGATCTCCAACTCCACGCGAGCTTGAGCCGGAACTGGTTTAGAGAATCCTGAGATCAGAATCGTGGTGAGCTGCACGTCTTCTTGATAGAGATCGATTGAGATTTCCGTCAGTTCCTTAAGGGTCCGAAACAGTACGGAGTTCTTAAATGGGAGCGTGACTCCTTCGGCAGCCAACTCTCGCAGCCCGCTGGCCGTTTCGGCCGAAACGGTCTTCGGAAGCATGGCCGAGACTTCATGCTCGACGGCAGGGCGGACCTCGATGTCATGGAAGACGTTGTAAGTTCGCTCAAAAATCAAAGCCCCGTCGGCGCCGTTGATGGACAAGCGAAGTTCGTTCTCGCTGTTCTCAATCAGATCAACCTCGACATAAAATTTGCCTTCGGCCGATGTCATGCTGCTGTACGATCCGCCAGATCCCCCGTCAACCGTCACCACCAGATTGGCCACTTGCTGGGTCTTGTCACTGGGGTGAACCTGTCCACTGATGGGAAGCAGCGGATCATCCGTCTCTTCCGGAACATGCTTGACTTGCACTCCTCCTTCGGTGGTTCCGGCCGCTGCGGCGACCATCGCGGCCCCCACGGCAACACTGAGATCGAGCACGTCTTCATTGAACTGCGGTTCCAGCTTGAACTCTTCCTTCAGTCGATCGTGGATCACCTGGAGTCGGCAAGAACCTCCCACAAGTACCAGAAAGTCCAGGTCATCCGGCGAGACGTTGGCGCTGTCGAGTACCTTCTTGGATTGGTCGATCGTCTTGGCGATCTCAGGTTCGATGAGCTTGAGAAAGTCAGCACGGGACATGCTGTACGAAAGTTGCACGGCCTTGGGGGGTGACGAGTCATCTTTGAAGACCGCCGGTACGCGGATGTCCCCTTTGGCGGCATTGCCGGATAGCTTGAACTTGAGCTGTTCGGCATAGTGCATCAGCGTGGCCCAACGCGAGTCGCGTTCAGGTTGCTCAACGTCAATATTGAAGACGTATCCTTTCTCGCGGAGCGACTTGAGCATTTCGATGGCCAACTTCTTATCGATGTTGTAACCCCCTAGTTCTCGGTCTCCGCCGAATCCGACAGGCCGGAATGTCGAACCGCTGCGTTCGACCAGCGTGACATCAAACGTGCCTCCGCCGAGGTCGTATACCAGTACCCGGAGACTGGCGCGTTCGTCATCGGCGGTATACGCCATGGCCGCGGCAACCGGTTCCATCAACAAGCCGGCAACGTCCAGCTTGGCCAGTTTGCCTGCCTCTTTGGTGGCGTTGATGGCGACCCCATCGAAGTAGGCAGGGTGCGTGATGACGGCCCCGGAGATGCGAACATCCAGTGCCTTCTCCACAAACTCACAGAGATGCCGGAGGACGTAGGCCGACACCTGTTCAGGGCTTACTTCTTGGTCGCCGATCCTAAAACGCTGGTCGGTGCCCATGCTCTTCTTGACGAATCGCACCGGCGTGTAGCCTTCGGCAGCCAGAGCCTTGGCGTCATCGCCGACCATAATCTGATCATCCACCTGGCAGACGGCCGAAGCATGAATCATCCGCTCGAACGCATCCCAGATCACCGTGACGTCACCGAACACGACTCCGAACTCGGGGTACTGGCCGGGAATGGCAATCACGCTATTGGTTGTTCCCAAGTCAATGCCTACAACAATTCCATGGGTCTGCATGGGAAGATCCCTCTAGTTTCTGAAATAGTCGAAGTTAGTGATTCCGAAATCAATGTTTCAGAACGGCGGTCTGCGATTTGTGACAAGTTGTGACGACTCGTCTCTGCCAGATTCACTCGCGTCGCGGTGTCTCGACAATGACCGCGCCCCGGGCAATCAATCGCCCTCGGCGATAGACCGGAGGGGTCACGGTGTGGGTCACGCGCGGTTCGGTCAAAGCCTCGTTGATTTGATGACCCCGGAGATCGTTATCTTTCCGCTGTTCGGCGGTCCAAGGGCCGTCCGTCAGGTCGATTGCTTCAACTTTCTGGCCACTGAGGACCTCAGCCAGATCGCTGGCCACAATCTCTAAGGCTTCTGCCGTGTTCGAGACGTCAACGTCTGTGGGAAGGTCGCGCCGAATCTGATGGAGTTGGAACTGGGCCACCGCCAAAGTTGCCAGCAGCTGATCTGTCTGGTCACGCTGCGCCGACATTTGCCGTTTTAGTTCTTGCCGAGAGACCGCGAGTGCGTCGGTCCCGGTTTGCGAGAACCGAAGCGGGCGTTGCTGAAACGGCAAGGGGAAACGTTCTTCGAAGGCCATATTTGGGTTCCTCAACAATCGTAAGTGTGCTCGGATGCCAGGTCGGGTTGTGCCACTTCGGCGAACGTGGTTGGGGTCGGCAGCTGTGGTTTGCTCCCGGCCACGTTGTCAAGATTGGGGATCAGCGCCATGAGAAAGCTCAGGTTGCGCACCGCCAGCGGCAACAGTCCATCGGGCGAAGGGAACTCAACCGCCTCGATCGCGGCCATGGCAGCCTCGAACGCCTGAAGATCAATCTTGTGGACCGTGTGTGCCAAGAGTCGTTCGGCGGCATACTCGTCCTGCTTAGATGCCAGATCGTCCGCCCTGGCAAGGTCAATATTCGTAACCTCGTAACCGTGAAACTCCCGCGACTGACCGGCTTCGAGTTGGCGGCGAACACGACGGCATTGCCGCTGAAATTCGCGTTCGCCAGCATCCGGATCAATACCGAACAACGCAAACACGTTGTGTAGATATGGATTGCGAGCGTCGATCTTTGCCCAAAGGTTGGTGGTTGGGCTACGTCCGTTGGTGTTGGGGGATGAGTCTGTCATAGTCACACAACTGATGCTTAGAAACTATAGTAGGAGAGGATTTCTTTCATTAGATACAGATATCCACACAGTTCACTTGCCGATCCGACGCATCCCTCGTAGTTCTTGAACAGTTGAGACAACTGTTCCACATGGTTTCATCTATCTTCCTCGCTCGGCGCGCTCGCCCATTTCGAAATATCTCTTGCCGGCATGTAGGTCACCTGTTTCCAGGCAGCAAATTGCCATGACTTTGTAGAGTTGAGACCTCTCCATATCGCTCACGCTGCCGACGTACTGTTCCGCTCGTTTGCAGACTGCCAAGGCTCCATGAAAGTTTTTTGACTTTAGGTACTCGGCTGCCTGAACGAGCAGCTTCATGAACTCGCGGCCACCCGTTCCTCGAGAAGCTGTCGTCCGGAGGTTCTCCAGTTGGCTGGTTGCCGTTGGGTTGCAGGCGGTGGAGTTGATTCGTTCGGCAACTTCCAACTGTCGCTTGAACTGGGTGGTTTCCCCTTTCTCGAAGTAATATTTGGCGAGCAACACATTTGCGAGCGGATCTTGGGAATCCACCTCCAACGACGCGTCCAACAGGCTTTTGGCCTTGGCATACGATTCTGTATTGTTGAGCAGAAGCATGGCCCCATTGTTGCAAGCTTCGAAATGCAATCTTCGAGCACGGTCTCCCCCACGCTCAAACTTCACGGCCTGCCTTGTGTACTTACTTGCGGCGATCAGGTGGTCCACGCACTGCAGGACCTGCTGCATGGTGACGTTCTTGGAATTTTCAATGACCCTATTGGCACGCTGAACGTGAGCCATGGCCCATTGGTGGTAGTATCGCCGTAGCGAGTCTGCCACGATCATTTCTTCGGACGCCTGGCGCAGGGCCGAGTGCTTGGCCGTGGCTTCGCAGCGCTGTAGCATCTGGATGCGTTTTTCAATTGTTGAAGTGTCGTTCTCCATCCGTTCGCAATCCTTGCTGACTACCATAAGACGGTCCGTAAGCGCCGTTGTGTAATCGGAATCAATTTTCAGGTAGGCCAGCAGGCGTTTTTCGGCATCAGAAAACCTCAGATCCGCGCACATGGCTCCCACGTTGCCGACCAAAGACTTGTAGAGGCGGTGCCGGACGTTCTCGATATGTTTCTTGTCGAACTCGGAAGTCACAATGAGTTGCAAGTGCGATTTGGCAATCTGAGGTTGATCCTCATAGGTCTTCTCGATCACTGTCAGGTGCACGTCGAGCAATTGCTCGGGCAGTGCTCGACGAAGCCGGTCGAAATCTACCTTGTTGGCCAGGCGCTCGATGAGTTTGTCGTCCGGTGTGGCTTCAAATTGGGTCTGCCAGCGCGTTCGCAACGTTTCCCAGAACTTGTCTTGCTTGACCAACTCGGCCCACGAGGCCAGCCCCAATCTCCAATGTTCGATTGCCTGGTCGGCCAGACCGAGATCTCCGCTGGCTGAACCGCGGTGAAGGTGGATGGCATAGCCATGATGGATAATTGCCAAGTGATGCAACGCGATGGCGTCCGCCGGATTGTCTGCCCTGGCTTGTGAGAACAGATCGGCCGCTTCGAGGCTCAGCAGTGGAACAACGCCGTTTTCTTCGGACACCAGGCGATCGTACGCTGCCAGGTAGGGACTCTTCTGATGATGCGATTCCACATCGGCAGCAAACCGACCCAGGATCTGGTCGAATGGCTCCTGGGGAGGTGCCACCGGAGTTTCCACAGCGGGGGCGTCGGCTGAATCCGGCTTTCGCCGGCCAGGCCTGCGCCGTTTAGCCTGCGATATTTCGGAACTGTCGAGCCGTCTCATGGTCACCCAATGTGTGGTAAATGTCTGCTATTGCCTGATTCAAACGCCGACGATCCGCGGATTGTTGGCAAATCCTTACGCCTCGTTGCAGTTTGCTGATTGCCTGCTTCAGCAAGGTTTCTCGCAGTTTGGCAACCGGTGCCTTGTCTGCCTGATGGATGCTAATCTGACTTTGCAGGAGATAGGCATCTGGTCGTTCGGGAGTCAATCGAGCCAGTTCGGACGCTTTGGCTCCGGCGCTGGCCCAATCTTCGGCCGCGATATGGAAGCGAACCTCTTCGGCCAACGACTCGTAGGGATCGGCAGCAACGGGTGCTGTGCGTCCCTTCCCATCACTGACAGGGGGTCGGCCACGCGCGATTCGTTGCAGGTCCTCGTACATGGCGACCGCGGAGGGATACCGCTTGCTGACGTCGCAGGCCAGGGCCTTGTTGATCACGAACAAAATTGCTGCCACGTCGAGTTCGGCTTCGCTCATGACCGATTCGACAAACGCCCCAGGCTGCAAGCACAGGGAGTTCTCGCGCGATTGCAACTGCAGTCGATTGAGATCCGTTTGGTAATCTGGATCCCCGGCATTGAGCGTGCTGCCGACCGATGCGTAGGGACAGTTGCCGCAGAGCATCTCGTAGGCCATCAGTCCGATGGCAAATACGTCACAGGCTGGCGTGGTGGGCGAACCGAGCAAGGCCTCGCGACTCATGTACGACACCGTGCCGCCGCGAGGCCCCTCCGAGAACAAACCCAGGTATTTACCAGACAGTCCAAGATCACCAATCTTGAGCAAGTCTCGCTCGCGGCCGCGAAACACCAGGACGTTGTCCGGTTTGAGATCGCTATGCACGTAGCCTTCGAGGTGCATGAAGGCCATCGCCCGGGTGATTTGCAGCAAGTAGTCAAAGGTCGCGTGCAACGTAAACTTCTTGAGATCACGCAATCGGCCGGCCAGGCTTCCGCCGCCGACGAGTTCCATCGACACGTAGCCTTGGGGCGCGTCGGTATCGGTCACGCCCACATCGAACACGGTGACAAAGTGTTGCCGAATTTCCCAATCCGATAGATCCGACAACAAAGAGATAATCTGGATCGCTTCATTCAGGGTTTGCTGCAGGTTGCCAGCCGATACGGCTTCGCTATGAAACACCTTGAGCGCCACCGAACGCAACGGGCGGTCGAGTACCATCTGCGTGGCCTTGTACACGCTGCCAAACGCTCCGGCTCCGAGTTCCACGTCCAGGCGATACCGACCGGCGAACAGTGTGGGATCTTTGATGGCTGGTTGACTCATCCGCGCGAACTCCTTCCTGTGGCGGCCAACTGCGCGTACTCCAGGTCTCCTTGGGCACTCATGCCAACCCGCAACCGACGCACGTGCTGGTTCTCATCTTCGAGGAAGTAGTCAATCAACGGCGTGAGGACCAAGGTCGAGATAAGTTTCGCGCAGACCCGTGCGCCCTCGCCCGAGCGCTCTTCGCACTGCCGGCAGAGAGAGTCGATCAGGCTCTCGTCGAACTCGACGTCCAGGTCCTTGAGTTCGCGCAGGCGGTTCTGCTCGTTGACCAGTTGATGGGTCAGGATCTTTCGGTAGGCCTTGCCGTCCAGGCGGTTGAACAGCACGAGATCATCCACCCGATTAAGAAACTCCGGACGGAAGAACTTGGTCTCAAGGATGGCGTTGCGAATCTCTTGCCGAGCGGTCTCCAGTTGTGCGGCAGATACTTTGCCTGCCTGAGTTTGACGGTCGATCAAGGGTTGCAATTTGTCGAGCGCATGGTTGGACGTGAGGATGACAACGCAAGAACGTCCATCTCGGACCGGGCCAGCAGGATCCGCGATTTGACCTTCGTCCAGGAATCGCAGTAAGACGTCAAATACGCTCTGATGGGCCTTTTCCACTTCATCAAACAGCACCACTGAGCCCGGCTTGTCGCGGAGCCCGTTGGTTAGCAAGCCCTCGCCATAACCCACGTAGCCCGGAGGTGCTCCCACAAACATGCTTTTGGAATGTTCGGTACCGAACTGCCCCATCTCGATAAAGATCAGCTGATCTTCCGAACCGTAGATCGCCCTGGCAATTTCTTTGGCTAACTGCGTCTTGCCAGTACCGCTGTTCCCCAAGAACAACAGCACGGACAAGGGACGATTGGGGCGTGGGTAGTTGAATCGCAAGCGTTTGATGATCGGCATGATGAGGTCGATCACGTGATCTTGCCCAACCACATTGCGCCGCAAGCGGGCATCCATTTCATCGAGCGAGAGGAGTTGCTCGTCAGGTCCCTCGACTTCTTCGCCAGAGTGTCGGGTTGCCAAAAAGGTCCGCAACCGCTCGAAGTCAACTTCGGCTGAGGTGAAAAAGTTCTGCACGAAGAAGTCTGAGCTTCTCAACAAGGCATTGACCAGCTCAGCCTCGCCGATGGCATCGAGCCCCAGATCGAACGCTTTGGTGGCGGCGTTCTCAAATGCCTGGACCACCACCGGCTGCATGATCTCGCGCGTGAGCACAAACTCATCGTTGAAACGCTTCTTGCCCAAGGCTCGGAGTTGCAACAGCAGGTTCTTGTGCAGCTGGCGCGGGTCCAGGGCTTGCAAGTGAAGTGCCTGTTCGAGCAGTCCGTCAGGACGCGCAATCAAGGCGAAAAGCAGCAGCGGCGTACCGACGCGCTGTAGTCCTAGACCGCGCGCTTCGCTCTCGATCAGCCTGAGGACTGCGGTGCCTGTTTTGGAGAACGCATCGTGGTTGAAATTGCCAGCTTCGTCAAAGACCTGGGGGCGTTCCGTCGCTGGCCGGTGTTCCTTGAGCAGCGTAACGGCCTGTTCGAGGTCAATACCCATCCGTTGGATCACGCGTTGCACGCGGGGCAGCATGGCCTGGAGCATTTCGGCTGCCAGCAGACTCTCCTGCCGCTGCGAATCGCCGGTCGCTGGTTCTAACAGACTGGCCAGTTTGTCCAGAGCGGCGCGACTGCGCGAACAGATGAAGTCGTCACTCCACTCGCTTGTGGTGATGGCCGTGGCCCGACTATCCGCAGCCGAGGCAACCAGCGTCGTCCGGAGACCCTCGCGGTCGAAACCGGGGCGCGTGCGGGCAAATACACGCGAAAGTGCAGAGTTCTCTTCGTGCAATAGGGCAATCACAAACTGCTCAGGGCTCGCCTTCTTGGAGGCCGTGAGTTTCATCGCCAGCAACAGTTGCGAATGTGCCGTTGAGGTCAGTTGGTCGTTTTCGAAGAACATGACTTAGTTTCCGTTGCTCTCTGCGGCTGGTATGGCCTGGGCGGTTTCCAATGCCGATACGGCATCTGCCAGCAATCGGCGAGACTGGGTGACATCGCGAGCCCGCAGCCTCGCCACGGCCTGTTGGGCCAGAAGCTGGGAACAGTGAAGCCGGACGCGGCCGTTTCCAAAGCCGGCATCCACCCAAGTTTTGAACGTATCGACGGCCATCTGCCGCTTGTTCTCGGCCAGGCATTCAAGGCCTGCTATCTCGACGAGGTCATCCTGGTCGAACGGGAGCTGAGGCACGGCACCCTGCTGAATAGCCTGAACGAGTTTCAATCCCGCTTCGACCAATGCCTTCTTCTCGAGTTTGCCATTGGCAACCAGCAGTCGGACCGCTTCGCCAGCGGCTCCATCTTCCAGACTTGCAAGCAGCGAATCGGTGCCTTGGAGTGCGGACTCATCTCCGCTGAGATGTTGAACAATCCCAGAGAGTAACTGCAAGCGTGGTTCTGGAAACGTCTGCCTGCCAAGCTTGGCCAATAGCTTTCCAGCGGACGCTTCTTTCTGTCGATGTCGCAGCACACGGCAAAGGACAGCCAACAGCAAAGCCAAAGCATGGTCTGGGATCCGCCGGACCACCTCGTCCGCCGCCTGCGTGGCTTCGTCGATCTCATGGTCCAGCAAGGGGACCGTGCGCAGTCGTTCGACCGCTTGCAACAGCAAGCATTGGACCAACCGATCTTGAACTTCCGGCGAGGGGGAGTCTTGCTCAATCTGCGCCAATGCTGCCGCGGCTGCGCCAAACTTGCCGTTCATCAATTGCAAATCGACCGACCACAGCGCCACCTGTTGCCGCACTGCTGCTGAGACCTGTGCGAAACCGGGAGACCGCACCGTGGCGGCCAGGCAATCTGCCGCCTCTGACCATCGCTGCGCATCATGATGAAGCTTGGCTGCAAACAGATGCGCCGGCACGTCATGGGGAGCCGCCGCACAAACCTGACCGAGTAAGTCCATCGCTTCGTCCGCCGAGGCAGGTTGTTGCGCCAAGAGCAACGCCAGCCGCTTTTGGGCAAGTTGCCACTTGGGACGCAGTTCAAGTGCGCGGCGAAAGTGTTCTTCGGCTGCCGTGTCGTCCGCAGCGGTTTGGGCAAGACGCCCCAGGCGGAGTTCCGCCGCTGCCATCAAGCGGGTAGGTGCCGGACCCTGCGCAATGGCAGTAAGCGTGCCGTTGGCCGCTGCGGTGTCTCCTTCGCTCTCTTGGATTTCCGCCTTGGCGAGGCGTGCAAATGGATGTGCCGGCTCATCCGCTAACGATGCTTCGACATCACGGCCTGCCTCGTCGATGCGGCCGGACCTGACACGGATCAGCGCGAGCTGGGCGTGGCAGTCTGCGGCAACCATCGAGTCGGACTCGAGTACGCTTTGCAGTGCGTTCTCGGCTTCGGCAACGTCCCCCGCATTTGCCAAACATGTCGCTTGCCAGAACTCTGGAAGCCCCGGCCAGAAGAGACATAGAGGAAGCTGCTGCAAGGCGGCCCCGGCTTCGCCAAACTGCCCGTTGAGCGCCAACAGCCGGGCGGCAACAAAGCGCTGCTCCCAACGAAACAGCTGCTGCAGCGGAGCGAACAAAACGGGGAGCGGCGTCTCGGCAGCCGCTTGGGCTTGCTGCAGCGACTGCTTAACCTGATCGAGTTCATCGCGAGCGATAGCGAGTTCGGCGGTCGCCAGATGGAAGGGTTGCGTGGTGGCCGCCCGTTTGCGGAGTTCATCCCAAACAGGGCGAACTTGCTGGTCTGCTGCGAACCGCTGCAACCGCAAACGGCCCAACAAGCCTGTGGCGAGCATGAGCGGATCCGCCTGGAGGGAATCGTCCCCGTCTTGCCACAAGGCCAACGCCTCGTCAAGCTGCCCGACCATCATCAAGGCCGCGCCGTGAATTGCCTTGGCGGGCAACTGATGTTCTTCGACAAATTCCGGATGCTGGGAGAAGACTTCGGCGGATTGGGCACCCTGCCCACTGGCTAACAGCACGGCCGCCGACCAAACCGCGGCTCGCTGGACCAGAGCCGGTTCCTCAAGGTCACAGGCCAAGTCAGCCAGTAGCTTCTCGGCATCGGCACGTGCCAAAGGTTGTTCGTCTTGCGCAAGTTGGCGGAATCGAACCGCGGCTTGGGCACAGCCGCGCCAAGTGGGCAAGTCCGGTTGTGCCGCTCCTGCTGCCATGGCACGCGTGAAGGAGTCGAGGGCAACGTCATACGACTCCAACTGCCAACTCGCATGTCCCCGCAGCACATGGTCGGACGCCTGGAGATCCGTGACGGTATCCAAGTATTGCAAGACCTCCGAATGCTTTCCAACGCGGGCAGCCCAACGGGCGAGGTTCTGTTTGGGCCAATCCCAAGCGGGTGTCACTTGCAGGACTTTCTCGCACCAGATTTGTCGCCGATCCAACTCACCAGGGGCTTCAGGCGTGAGTTCGTCAACGAACAACATCCGGTTGACGGCCTGGCCAACCTCAGTCTCGGTCAACCTGTTGGCATCGGCGGCGTTTGCGCCTAGCCATTCGACAAAGGTTTCCAGGACAACATCCGGAGGCGTCGCCTCGACACTGCGGGTTGCCTCGGCCAGTTGGACCGCAAATGTCGGGTCGCCACCGTCGAACTCGGATGCCTTGGCGTGCAACCGGCAGGCTTGCTCGAACTCCAACCGGCCAATCTCCGCGACACATGCCTGGCGAAGCAGTTCCCCCAATTGCTGCCGAACCACCGAGCAAAGCGTTCCCATGAATCGCTCGATCAGCGCGACCACTTCCATGGCCAACGTGGTGCGGTCTGCGCGTGCCAAGAGATTTGCCGCCTGAAGCATATCTCCAATCCGGTGCATGGACACATGCTCCGGTGTGTGACTCCAGTCGTTGGGAGGAATCCAGCGCTGCCAGGGACGATACAGGCTGACCCTCGGCGCGTTCTTCCAAAGCGAAAGCTCGTTGAGCGGCGGTTGTGTGGGGTCGTCGAGGATTGCCTGAACGGCAGATAGGTCTTCGTCTTCGGCAGTCGCCAAGGCGGACTCTGCCCGAGCCAAACGAAGTTCCAGACAGTCCGGAAGTTTTTCGTTCAACTCGAACAACACCTCTTGGGCTTGCGGGTGTGCGTTGCGACCACACAGCCAGAGGGCCCAAGCCAAGCGATCGACATGTCTGGCAGCGGGCGACGCGCCCAGATGTTCGAGCAGTCGCTCGGCCATGTCTTCATTGACTCCCAGCAACGCCAACCCAGCCGCACGCACGCGATGTACATCGCGATCCGGCCCGATCCATTGCAACGGGTCGTCCAGCATTTGCGAAGCCGAAGGCCATTCGCCCTGTTCGATCAACCAGTGACATTCCAACCGCTGCTGCCACCCACGCACCGCCGCCGTGGCCTGACCGATTCCCTCTGGGGGCAGCGGACGGTCTTCTCGCGGGGCAGGGTTCCATTGACGAAGTTCG
Source organism: uncultured Planctomycetia bacterium (assembly GCA_942492195.1). Lineage (GTDB taxonomy): Bacteria > Planctomycetota > Planctomycetia > Pirellulales > S012-138 > CALOEH01. Next base: position 47,977 of record CALOEH010000233.1, read on the forward strand.
TTCTCCAAGCAGCCACGGACCGGTGCCAGGTCCGTGTCGTTGGCCCGCTGGCTCACCTGCACCGCCTCGACCATCCCTCGCGCAGTTTGCAAATCTGCCTCGAGCAACGCCTCGCGGGCGAGCAGCAATCGGGCGGCACTGGCGGCATGCGGTTGCTGTTTTTCCAGGTAGCGGAGTCGCTCTTGGGCTGCTTGTGGACGATCGACTCGATGCAGCGATTCAATTTCGAACAGCAAGTACTGCCAACGTGTCAGGTCCAGCGGTGCGCTGCGGAACTGTTGCTGAGCCGGCGCATCCTGACCTGCCAGGAAGTGCCCCGCACCGATGAGCCAGGCAGCATCCAGGTCTTCAGCGTTGCGCCTTAAGGCTCCCTGTGCGGTCTCAGCATGTTGGGCAAGTTGTTCGACGAAGGTGTCTTGCGAAGTCGGCTCGGGCCCCACGGCCAAGGCATGTCCGAGATGGGCAAGCGGTGTGTAGAGTGCTTCGAGACCTGGTTGGCCGTCTCGTCTTCGCTGGGCCTTGTCAAGCAGCAACAAAGCGTCTTCCCAGCGTTGCCCTCGGATGGACACGGCGGTCAATGCGACGAGTGCATCGGCGTCTGCCTGTTCTAAATCTGGCACCGCCTCGCGAATTTCCAAGGCCTCGGCGAGTCGGTTGAGCCGCAGTGCTGCATGAGCCCGATGTGCCGCACACCAGGCCACCGCACGAACTTCCCACAGTTGGTCGTTCAGCTTACGGTGGCGTGAGAGGTCGTCATCATGAGGGCTGAGCAGCGTGATTCGCAGCCCACGGCGGAGCATGACAAGTACCTTCTCGCACTCGTCTGCGTCACCCCCTGCCCGATCCAAGAAATCGATATACAACGGAGCGAGGCCGATATCGCTTTTTCCCATCTCGGCGGCAGCCAGCGCAAGTCTCCAGCGGACGTCATCATCCACGTCCGCCAGACTTCTGGCTTTTTCGAAGGCCTCGATTGCGGCCTCGCCACGCCCCATCCGCAGTTCCATCATGATCAGGCGTTCGAGATGCTTGGAAAGTTGCCGGCGCAACTTTTGCCACGATCCGCTCTGTTGCCAGCGGGGAACCAGTGTCGAAATGTCAGCAGCCGCCGTTTCCGGAAGATCGCTGCTGACCGCTGTTTCAATCGCACGGCGCATGGCACCAACGCCGGCAATCAGGTTGTCTGTGGAGACGTCCTCCAAATCGGCCACCGCAGCTGCCAGGCGGCGATAGCCGGCCAGGGCTCGCATCGGTTGCCCGGCGTTGGCCTCCGCTTCCAGGGCCTCCAGCACCGGATGTGAAGATTCCTCAGGCGTGAGCAACTTGGACTTGGCTTGTCTTGGGCCGGTGTCCGGAGTGCTCCCTTCGATGCTTGGGCTGGCGAGTGTCGCGGCGCTCGAGAAGTCATACCCTGGCTCCAGTTGCTCTCCGCGCCAGCGTACCGATTCCACGGTTGCCGGATCCACGGCACCAACCCGAATATCGGGTTCTTGTGGAGCGCGATGAGGACCAGATGAAGGAGCCATGATTGAGATCTTGCCTGGTGCTTAAAAACCGAATGACAATTGTCTACCGTGCGAGTTTGCAGCGAAGTGTTTCAAGTGCTTGGGAGTGGCTCCTCTGGTTTGAAAAACCTTTCCACCGCATCGCGATCGATGCGAGACGGCGATTCGTCCGATACGCCGATGGCAGCCAGGAATTCGATAGCCGTGATCGGGAGTGACTGCTCGCCCGCTACGGAGGTTGCCAACTCGAGCGCAGCGGCCATCGCCTCGTCATCAATCTCCACGCCAAATCGGGCTTCCAACCAATCTTTGTTCGCCGCGAGTATCTCTTGGGCCTGGCTTCGAGTTGGAGCCTCGAGCGTTACGGTCGGAAGCGTCTGCAATCTCGGTACAGAACGCCCGCATGCCTGGACCGCTGCGACACTGGACGCGGTCAGCACCAGTGGGTGATCCGCCAGCGGCGTGAGCAACCGTTCCAACATTTGAGGGCCTGAGATGAACGGGGACAGCAGCGCATCGATGTCATCGACAAAGACGATGTCCTCGGCCGTCATTTCCGATAGCAACTGCTGCACCAGGTCATCCAAGTGCCAACACAACTGCCGCGATTGAACCAGCGAACGAACCGGGAGTTCCATCACTCGGCGACCACGCAGTGGCTCGGGACAAAGCCCGTCTTGCAGCCAACTTGCAAGTCCGTCGGCACACATCGACTTGCCAACTCCGGCACCGCCGACCAGGACCACCCCTTGCGACTCGTCAAGGTGCCTGACAACGTCGCTTAGTACATTGTGGCGACCGACGAAGTTTCGAACCGTTCCCTTGCTGGCCTGGGCTGAAAGATCAAACACGATGCTGAACGGCACGCGATTGATCACCGAATCGGTGGGTGACTCAGCCTCGTGGTTTCGCAAAATGTCCAGGAGTTCTACGACGTCGAGTTGCGTCAACGCCGCATGGACACTGGCCACTGGCTTCTCAAGCAATCCGCACCACAGGTCCCACTCGTTGATGGTGCTTCGCCCTTGGGCATGCATTCTCTTTGCGGCAAGCTGCAAAGCCTGTTCCGAGTTCTTGCTGACGGCAGGCCGGGTGTTGGCTGGATCCCAACTTTTTGGGCGAACGAAACCGCCCAAGGTCACCACAGCCTCTTCGGGACGCACGCCGAACTGTCGCAGGCATTCGGCCAGTATACCGGACCCGCCTGCGATGGCACCGATCAGAAGATGGATTGAGGTCAACTCTCGATAGCCTTGCGCGTTTGCCGAGGCGAAGGCACGATTCAGAATCGATTCGACATTTGCCTCACAGCGCAAACCTGTCAACGACGAAGGGCCCCCTGACGAGCGACTGTCGGCGGATGCCGAGGCGTTTTCTTGTTTTGCCTGGCCGCGGTCTGCCGGCTTGGACTGTGAGAGCCGGGCTCGAGCGACTGCATCGAGATCAAGTCCTAGCGGTTTCTCAAATCCCTTCAACGCCTTCTTGAGCGGAGGTGGTGCCGTTACGCAGAAAGCCTGAAACAAGGTCTGTTCGTCCACCGGCTGACGATCAGGGCGGGCTGCCATGGCCCGATTGATCGCTGGTAACAACACCCGCGTCGCGGACTCGGGACTGAGTACAAACGTCGAAGGGGTCTTGCTGTCAGCACTGGCGATGAGCAACGTGGCGAGCGTGCCACTGTCACAACCCTGCATGTCGCAAAGCGCGGCCACTTGTGCTTCGTCCGACAAGAACGCTGCCAACAGCAGCCGGCTGGATAGTTCCGGCATGCCCCGTTGTTGAGAAAGTTCGTGGGCGTGTTCGACAATCCGCCGAGCTTCAGGCGTGAGTTCTGCCAAGGTCAACTGACCGTTGTCATCCACTCGCCGACTGGCATCGCTCTGCAAGAACTGCCGCACTTTGTGGACCGGCGGAAGCGACGCGGTGAGCGGCACAACCCAACCACGTTCATTCATCAAACTGACCAACAGTGCTTTCTCTGAGATTTCAGCTGCCTGGTTCTCATCCTCGGCAGACGCCATGTGCCGCTCGGCCGCTCTGAGGACCTCGTGCAGTCGCTGACTGAACTGGCTGGTGTGGCGAACGTAGAGTTTCTCGAATTCGCGTAGCAGTTCGGCCAACTTCTGCTGCGATGGCGAGGCGTCTGCGTCGGACTCGGTTTCTGACAAGGACTCGGTCTGCGGCAATGCGCTACCTTCTTCCACCGGAGCGTCATGTGTCTCGAGCAACTGGCTGTACAGCCGATCCGGCTCGATTCCTAACGAACGGCAAACATATCGGGTGAACTGCCCCGTCCGGACCATTCCGGCCAGCACGTCCGCGGTAGAAATCCAACTGCGCTCTTGCAAGTTGCGCCGCTTGGCAGCACGTAGCAAGACGCCGCGTAAGTCGAACGCGAACAGGTCTGCGTTGAGCCGGTCTTTCTCAGCAAACAACTGCGAGGGAGCCACGGCGTTGTCACCCACTGCCGCGGGTTCGACAGGTTCTGGCAGATTGCGGTTGGGATCACCAAAGAATCGATAGGCCATCCACGAAATGTCAGCACTGCCGGCATCGTACCGTGCCAGGCTTTCTTTGCGGGCCGAGCAGAGTGCCTCGCCGAGCGAACTGCCGCCCAGTGCCTGCTTGAAGAACTCCAGCGCGAACGTGGCAGCCTGCGTGTTGACCACAGGCCAGAGGGGAGCAATGACCGCCTTGGTGGGGCCGCCGCGAGCAAAGGCATGCCCCACGCTCGCCAGTTTGCGCTCGAGCGTCCAATTTCTGCCTGTCGCGGCACCTTCGCACGCATTGAGAAAGACGAACCGTATGCCAGGCTCAAGCTCTTGGATCTCGCTGGCTACGAGCACGCCGTCGTCGGCCAATAGCAAGCGTCCTTCGTTGCCATCGTGGGGAAAGTACCCATGCCCAAAGTAATACATGCCGACCACGGATTTACGTCCCAGGGCTTCGCGCACTCGGGGCAACGTGGCATTTTTCTTCTTGATCAAATTGATCCGAAAGTTGTGTTCGGTCAGCATCTGCGTCAGTTGCTGAATATGCCGTTGGCACTCGCCGCTGGGATCGCCCTCTGTGGTCAGATCGCTCCTAGGGTCAACGATGATCAAGAACTCATTGCCTACGTTGGTCGAAGCACGCCCTCCCCGCACGAGATGAGCCAGATGCCGATCGACCGCCAGACGGCCTCCGGCAACTTGCAACGGACTGCCGCACACGCTGCAGAACGAGGCCTGTGACGAATCGTTGCTCTTGGCAAGGCAAACGGTCGGGGCACCGCAGGCACAACGGCCAAAGTACTCCTGCAAGACTTCCCAGGGGATCTCTTGAGCCGCGTCGTTGATGATGTCGAACCTGGGATGAATCTCTGGTGGAATGACGCTGACAAATCCACCTTCTGGCAGAACATAGGACGAAAGCGCACTGGCCTCACGCTCGATCCCCACGTTTCCCCGGTCATGCCCTAGGCGGGCCAGGCTGGTCAACTCTTCGACACGACGACGTACGTCTTCGATCCGACCGTTGAGCACATCGCTATCAATCCGCTTGTACGAAGCTTCGGGCGCAGGACTACCGTCCTCAAGCAGTGGCTTCGGGGTGTAGACGAGCGCCTCATTGCCGACTCGGTCGCGATGTTGCGACACCCCCAGTTCTTGCGTGAATATGCGTTTCGTCATGGGACTGCGAATGCGTCGTCAGGATAAGTGAGCAGTGAGAACGAACGAATCAACGTCAGCGGATGCGTGCACCCGCGTTGTGCGAGAGCTCCAATGGTTCTGGCTCCTGTCTGGTTACGAAGGTGGTGGCGCACCGATTTCGAGCGGGACACGCCACGAGGTACCTTCTAACGAGAGGGTCAGCTGGTACATTCCAGACTCCAAATGAATGGGTTCTTGCGCCTCGGCAAGGCTGCCTGAATGTTCCAAACCTCCGTTGGCATCGTGCACCTCCAATCGGGCGTCGGCACCCACGTATGGTTGTTGTTTGATTTCAATCTGACAGGCGAGATCCCATTGGTCGGCTTCGACCTGTTGAATCTCGATATGCACAATGGTGTCCGGCTGGTCCGGAACGGGGATTCGCCACACGAGCGAGGGCTGCTGAGCGTTCTCGGTCTCGCCCATCAACATGCCGACTCGCTCCTGCTGTTGATCTTGGACCAACCAGTCGGTCATTCCCGAGGCGGCAAGTCCCGCGTCTTCCACCCATCCTCGCAGCGTTTGGGTCAGTTCCGTCACAAGCCCCTCCAGACGCCAGCTGTTGGCAACCGACTTGGTTGTTCGAGGGGCGGCAGAGGCACCCAGTGCTTTTTGCAACAGAGCGGGCCCACCCACCACCTCGATCAGTCTTTGGATCGCTGGGTACCGCCCAGCGGCCTGTTGGACTTGTTGGGCTTCTTCGTGTGTTGAAGTGCCTGAGACAAACTTGGCGATGGTCATATCGCTCACCGTCCCCCACGTTTCCTGCTGGAATTCGCGATAGGCGCGCAGTTCCGCGGCGACTTTCGTCCAGTCGAGCAATGGATGCTTCTCCTCAGTCACAACCAGGTTCCTTATGGAAGACGCTTTGGTGCGCGGTCATGTGTCATGGACGGGCAAAAAAATCCAAGAAAAACTTCTATTCTTCCAGGCACTCACTCAGTTGCTCGCGGATGGCATTTAGCCAGAGGGCGATTGTTTTTCGAGTTTTGCCGAAATGTTCCGCAATTTGCTCGTGCGTCTTGCCTTCGTGCTGCCAAAGTTGAAGGAGTTCGCGCCACTCAGGCTTGAACTGCTGGAATTTGGATTCCATGCACTCTCGCAGGGCCAGACGATCCACCGTAGAGCCTGCGGTCTCCGGAGCGTCTTGAAGCAGCGGTAGGCTCATCGGTGTGGAAGCGGCAGAAATCGCCGTACGTACGGCCACGACTTCGGCCCATTTGCAAAACGGGCACTCTGCGCGCCAGGTACTCATGCGCCGGTAGACCTTCATCAAGGCCATCTGCGTGGCATCGTCCCAGTCCGCGCTCCGTTCGAGTCGCAGCACGGCGCGCACGCGGCGCTCCACCTGAGGAAGCACTTGCTTCACCACGTTGTTGCAGGCCGCGGCGTCTTGTTGTCCGCAATCGCGGACTGCCTGCTCACAATCGAATGGAAGGCATTGCTCGCAATTGCTGTTGCGTGTGTCTTGGGGTGCCGCCACGGATTCTGTCTCGAGCATCGTTTGGGACCCTGCGCCTTGGGGGTTGGGCTCGTTGGCAGCAGGTGACCTGGCACCGGATAGTCGGGCACTGACCAGCGTGATGTCATCAAACTGCTTGCCATCCTTCAACACCCTTTCGATCAATGCGCAGATGCCTTCGTGTAACTCGAATTCTGAGTTTCCCTGAGGAAACTCCGTGGCAAGCAGGCCATTGATGTCCGACGCACCGAGTTGATCGACAAACCCATCCGTGACAAAGCAAAGTTCGTCCTGGTCTGCCAGTCGCCAGGCATAGACCTCTCGATCCAGTTCTCCCCAGTCAAAGTTCCCCAGCAGAAAACCTGGCAGTTCCTCCAGTTCCAACGGTTGGGACGCGAGTTTGCGTACCACGCGACCCCCGCTTGTGGCAGCCACTACGGAACCTTCGGGCCTCAAGACAGCGGCCACTCCTTCCACAAAAATCCCATCCGGCAGGGCAGGTGCCATTTCGGTTTGCAGTCGGTTCAAAAGTTCGTACGGTTCGGCAATCCCGTCCGAGTCCAACAGCTTCCGCCAGAAATCTTTGACGCCCTGCACAATGAGATAGGGAAGCCAAGAGTGTCCCGTGCCGTCCATTAGCAAGATCCAAGGCTGACCGTCCCTGGCAACCACATCAAACATGTCACCGGATACTTCGGAATGAGGCCAAGCCGCTGCTCCAATATCGAAGCCGCCAATTGCCCAACGCTGCCTTTCAGGTGTACGGGTTGGCAGCCAGTCTGGCCGCGGCCGATGCCCCTCCAAGAACAACCACTTCTGAACGTGTACCACGATCCACTGTCCAAGCACGATCCACTGCCGAGGATCCGGGGGAAGCTCGTCCAGAATTTGCTGAGTGCAGGAAAGGATGGTGATCCGCACACGACTCAACCCTACCGAGATCAAGTCTGCCAAGGACGAGGGGATGTTGTGCACCGTTCGCCCATCGCGAATCACGCTTTCAATCGAGTCTTTGAAACGATCCTCAAAATCGTCATAGGCGTCTGGATCGTGAGCCGCCAGGTGGGCAAATAGATCGGCCACCGAGGCATCCAAACCTGCCTGGAGTAATTCGTCCAGCCAACTGCCAAACTGAACCCACTGCGCACGTTCGTCGGTGACCTCGGCGATCAGGGCTCGAAACGCCGGCGCTTTCCGGCACACCATCCGGCGACACCAGTCCACAATCTGCCGTTTCCAGAACTCATTCTGCTTTACCGGGTGAGGCTTGCAAATCTCCCCAACCTCGGACAGCAAGTGAGCTGCATAGCGAGTGCCGAACGCTTCGATGGCAGCAGGTTCGCCGGTTGCCAGCGCGTCCAGTAACTCGCAAACTGACGCGAAGCGCATGGATCCCCCCGGATAGTAGACGTGATCCCCCCTGTCAGACCGCAGACGGGCAGGATGGTTGAACTTTTGAATCACATTCCCACCTAAGAGCCCCTGGGCTTACCTCAGGTCGGGGGGTTTATTATCGCTTCGTGAAGCGCTGGTTCAACCTTTTTTGGAGAATCCTGGGTGTTTTTGCTTTCTACCCCGTATGGCGGAAAGAGAAATGCTGGCGTCTCGAGCAATGTGGAGGGCGTCACCGCGACGTGACGCCCGACGAATCGTGATTCGCACGAATGCAGACAAACGGGGGAGCCAATATTGTGCTGACTAATGATGCGGAGGATGGAATTGTAAGAGAAGCACAGTTTCTCAGCCGATAGCCGTTGGGTGGCAATGGTGGTATGGTGTCTCCGGCAACTTTTTGCCAGTAGTTTCGTTCGTTTCTCGGCGTGTTATCGAAGCGTCCGACCCATTCACTCCTCGTCGCTACATTACTTGGGACGCGCCTTCACCCAACCAACCACCTCGCTCAACAACCACGCCAGCCAGGCGATACTACTCAACCAGCCCCCCCATTGCACAACCCCTGGCGCAAACTGAAACCGCACTCGGTGCCGGCCGGGGGGAAGTGGTAGGGCCAGTGTGAGTGGGTCAGGCTGTTGGATTTCGATAGGCGTGAAGTCGGCGTCGGTGGGTGGTTTGCCTGAGTTGAACGCCGCACTGGCTTGCCAACCGGGATAGTTCACACGCTGCCATACCAGCTGCCCCGACTGCGAAAGCTCAACCTCCACTTCCATCAGGTTGGGCTCAAACCGCAGCATCTTGGATGTCAGGCGATTCGTGTTATCCCGCTGGTTCGAAGGATCGGCATTCAATTCCACCCGAATCGCCGGGCGTGCCGTGCGGTTGAACCAAAGCGATGCTTCTTCGTTCAGCCCGTTATCGAACGGACTCGCCGCGAACCGGCAAGTGACCGCTTCCCAATCAGCCAGGCGGGGCATTGGGCGAGAGCGTGGCCAGAGAATGTACCGAATGCCAAGGCGATTCAGTTCTGCTAAGAATCGCGCGTCGTTGTGTGCTGTGGTGCGAAACGTTTGGACACACTCCCGATACGTGGCCAGCGTCATGGTGCCTGGCACGTCGAACAGTTCTACCTCCCCAAAGAGATGATGTTTGGGATAGAGCGTTTGGTGATCCCAAGTCACAATCTGCGCGAACCGGTCTGGCGACGATGTTTCCTTCCAACTGGCAGGGAACCAGTGTGGCGAACGGTACAACCTCAGCGGTCCGGTCAGGCCACGACGTTCGGCATCGTTGCGAATCGCCACGACCACACTCTGCGGTTGCCGCCAAACTTTGCTAGGTGCCGTGGCAATGGTCCAGGTGTTCGCCAACAGCAAGTCCAGGAGTGTTACGGCAACGAGTATGGCGGCGGTAATCCCCCCTCGCCAGCGTCCTGTAAGAATGGCTGCCGTTAGGCAAACGATGGCCGTTTGTCCGAGCCCCCAAACTAGATCAAGCCAGGCACCTGTTGCATCCAGTGGTCCGAACAACGTGTCAGGCTTCGCGTCTCCCCAGAGTGCAAACGACCAGCCGCGCAGCGACCAGGCAAGCAGTGCCAACAGCAGGCTGACCGCGGTTAGCAGAAGACACAATTTGCGGAATCGCCGGACCAGGCGCAGGTTGGCAGGCCGGCGACTGCGGGTGATTCCATCCAGCCCATAGGCGGACAACAGGCTGATGGCCAGGTTGGCCACCACGAGCCATTTGCCAGGGTAGCGAAATCCGGTGTAGCCAGGCAGGATCAACGTCATCAGCCAGTACAAACCGCCGACGGCATCGCCGACGATCCAACCGTCAAACTGCCTGGCGTCGGGATCCCAGTTGGCGAACAACTCCCGGACCGCCCAAGCCGGAGCGAAGATGCCAAGGCTGGCCACCAGGCTCAAGCCTGCGATCCAGGTCAACCAGCGTCTCCGCCACAGCCCTCGTCTGGCGCGAGCGGCCATCAGCGCCAATAGCAGTGGCAAGATGCCCAGGTAAAGTGTGGGGACCCAGAGTCGAGTTTCGGCCGGAATGGTTTGCATCCAGCGGCGGTGTTGTGGATACATTCGCCCTGATACATTCGGCCAAAGGAACTCAGCCAACCGCCACGGACCGGTGCTGAATTCGAAGATCGCCTTGGCGTGGGAGTTGTCCGGCGGAGGTGCCAGTAGCCGGTGGTGAAGAAACGCCGCCGTGCTGCGTTCTGGCTGCTCCCCCTGAGGCGTGCCGCGCCAGAGTTCGCCCAGCACGCCATACAGACTGCGCGTTGGTTGTTGGAATCTGGTACTTCGCTGCGCCAGTTGCCAGGTGGGAATCCACTGTACGGCGGAGAACAGCATCAGTGCCAAGATGGACACCGCCACCATTCGCAGACGCGGGGCTCTCCGATTCTCCCGAGTTGCTGGCAGGGCTCGTCTGTGTTTCCACCGCCACCACGCATGCAGCATCCAGCCAAGGGCGAGCAGAAGTCCCGCATGGTAGGCGGTTTGCGGATCTCCGCCGAGGACCATCATCGCCCAACAGGCCGCCAGGCGCAGGGCGGTGGTTGCCTTGGGAATGCGCAGCAGGTCCTCTGACCACAGCAGCGCGAGTGGCAACCAGGCGGCACTCACTAAGAACACCACGTTGGCCTGCTGAGCCAACACGCTTCCTCCCCAGGCGTAGCTGGCGGCGGCCATAAGTGCCGAGGCCGGACTCCGCCGCCAACGTCTGGCCAAGTAGAACATGGCCCCGGCGGCAAGGAGTAAATGCCCTGCAATGTAGGCGTTGTACGCGCGGGCTGGTTGGATCGGCAGCCAGAAGACCACTTTGCCAGGATAAAACAGCGCTGAGGTTCCCTGTCCGGCCAACGGCGAGCCGGTGTTCTCGTAGGGATTCCAAAGTGGCCAACGTCCGGCGGTTTGTTCGGCGGCAACCCAGGTCGAAAGTGGGAAGTAGAAATGCCCCGCGTCTCGGTACGCCAAGGTGGCGTTGCCACCGACCGGCAGTGCCAAGAACCCAGCAACCAGCAACGCAGCGGCCAGGATGCCGAGCACAAGCTTGTTCCGCATCAGGAGATGCGGCTTGCCGGCGGACTTGGGGGTTGCAGGAGAATCCATGAAACGGAGGGCCCAGCACGTGAGGGCGTCAGGACAGAAGGGAGTCAGGCGAACGATTGCCAGGTTATTTCGATCGCGGAATTTCGGTTCAAGGTAGGTAGCGAGGTGGCAATCTGGGGGTTATGCGGATCATGTACCCCAAGAGCGGTGCAAAACCTACCTCACCGCCGTATTGCCAAGGCAAGGAATCGTAGACGGCGAGCGGCCTCCCCTTTAAGATAGAGAGAGGTCCGGCAATAAAGTGAACGGATTCTTAAACTTAGCCAAATTTCGCGAACTGGGCGAGCGAGTGAACTGATTCCAGGTCCTGAGTCTTTGGGAGTGATTGGATGTCGCAAGCCGCGGCAAACGCAGCTTTTCAAGAAATCGCCTCGGCCTGGATGCCGGCGATTGACGAAGCTCTCGGTGCGCGCCTGCAGTTCACCGATCAGCCAGATGCTTGGGGACGAATCTGTCCGGATTCGCTCCAAGAGTCCATGCGTTACAGCACGTTGCTGCCTGGCAAGCGGTTACGTCCGCTGCTCACGCTCTTGGCGGCCGAGAGTTGTGGCGGTTCGGTCGAAGCGGCCATGCCTGCGGCGTGCGCTGTAGAAATGGTGCATACCTATTCGCTGATTCACGACGACCTGCCGATCATGGACGATGACGACCTGCGTCGCGGCCATCCCACCAACCACAAAGTGTATGGCGATGCCCTGGCCGTGTTGGCTGGCGATGCCTTGCTCACCAGGGCTTTTGAGATCTTGGCGACCGAGATCAAGCCGGGCGTGTTGGCCGCAAGCTGCTGTGCCACGCTGGCCCAAGCGGCCGGGGCGACGGGTTTGGTAGGAGGTCAGGTTGACGATTTGGCGGCCGAGCATCACGATGGCAATCTTGACCTTGTGGCGGCCATTCATGCACGCAAAACAGCCGCCATGCTTTGGGCCTGTTGTCGACTGGGTGGCATGTGTGCCGGTGCCAGTTCGCCACGGTTACAAGCACTTGAGTTGTACGGACATCGGCTGGGGTTGGCATTTCAAATTGCTGACGACTTGCTGGATGTCGAAGGTTCGCAATCGGAAGTTGGCAAACGGTTGGGGAAAGACGAAGACCGCGGCAAGCTCACCTATCCCGCGGTCTTGGGAATCGAGGCCAGTCGGCAGCAGGCCGGGGCTTTGATTGACGAAGCTTGTTCGACTGTTCGGCAAGCTTTACCTCAAGCGGAACGCTTGGAAGCACTCGCCCGCTATGTGTTGGAAAGGGATCGTTGATGCACGAGTTACTATCACGTATCGATTCGCCCCGCGACCTCGATGCGCTCAATAACCAGCAACTGGAACAGTTGGCCTGGGAAATACGCGACACGCTTTGCAATCTGGTCAGTGATCGGACGGCCCACTTTGCCTCGAACTTGGGCGTGGTCGAACTTTGCCTGGCGCTGCACTCGACTTTTGACTTTAGCCACGACCGGCTGATTTGGGATACCGGCCATCAGGTCTATCCGCACAAGCTGATCACCGGCCGGTATCACGAGTTCAGCACCATTCGCATGCGTGGTGGGTTGATGGGCTACCCCAACCCTAACGAAAGCGAGTACGACCTGTTCATGACCGGCCATGCCGGATGCAGTGTCTCTACCGCGCTCGGCCTGCGTGTCGGTGATTGCGTGCAGGGGGAAGAAGATCGCCATTCGGTCGCCGTGATTGGTGACGGTGCCTTCCCTTCTGGCATCGTCTTCGAAGCCATGAACAACGCCGGGCCGCAACGCAAGCGGATGCTGATTATTCTCAATGACAACAAGATGTCTATCTGCCCCAGAGTCGGAGGGCTGGCCTCTTACCTGGACCGACTGCGAACCTCGTCGTTGTACTCCAACATCAAGCAGGACGTGGTCAAGATTCTCAAAAACGTGCCAGTGATTGGGGACCCGGCCGAACGCTTCTTGTGGCAAGTCAAAGAGTCCGTCAAGGCCGGCCTGCACGGCGGGATGCTGTTTGAAGAACTCGGCATTCGCTACGTCGGCCCCGTCGATGGGCACAACATCTCCCAACTGCGCCGCTACCTGGAGATGGTCAAGAATGTCGAAGGCCCCGTGCTGCTGCACGTGGTCACCGAGAAGGGGCATGGGTTCAAGCCGGCTGCCGAAGATCCGGTCTTCTTCCACACGCCTGCTCCCTTTGCCCGCGATCAGCATGAGAATGTGATCCCCGTTAAGAAGAAAGGTTCTTCAGCGGCGTATACCAACGTGGCTAGCGAAGCCATTTTGGAGACCATGAAGAACAACCCTCGCGTCACGGTGATGACCGCCGCCATGTGCCAGGGGACCAACCTCGGCAACATTCGCGAACAGATTCCGGACCGCTTTTTCGATGTCGGCATTTGCGAATCGCACGCCGTAGCGTTTGCTGCCGGTCAGGCCAAAAGTGGCCTCCGCCCGATTGTGGCCATCTACAGCACCTTCCTCCAGCGTAGCTACGATCAAATCTTCCAAGAGGTCGCTCTACAGAACCTGCCTGTCACGTTCATGCTAGATAGGGCAGGACTGACCGGTCCTGATGGGCCCACGCATCACGGAAACTTTGACCTCGGCTACATGCGCGTGTTTCCCAACATGGTGGTCACGGCACCCGGCGATGCGGCGGACCTGCCGCTGTTGCTCCAGTTTGCCATGACCCATGACGGGCCGGTCTCCATCCGCTATCCCAAGGACAAAGCGGTCACGGTGCAGCGAGACGCCGCGCCGGTTGAGTTGGGCAAAGCCGAGACCATTCGACCCGGCACGGACGGGACCATCATTGCCTGCGGCACCATTTTGCCGGAGTGCGTGGCTGCGGCCGAACGGCTCGCGGCAGACGGTTTGGACGTGGCGGTCATCAACGCCCGGTTTATCAAACCGCTGGATCAAGACCTATTGCTGGCCACAGTCAAGAACTCACCATTCGTGGTAACAGTGGAAGAAGCCGCCTTGATGGGCGGGTTCGGCAGCGCCTTGCTCGAAGCCTGCAACGACCACCAGCAAACCACCACCCACCTTCGCCGGCTCGGCATTCCCGACGCCTTCATTGAACACGGCGAACGCCCCGAACTCCTCGCCGACCTCGGTCTCGACGCCGACGGCATCACCCGCAGTTGCCGACAGTTGGCCACGCAGGTTGGGGTTTATCAAGAGCCAGAGCAGGTGAGTTAGGGCGCGATTGATACCTCCAGAATAATGAGCTCAGACGCGGGTATGGAGTGGAGATGGCGAAAGCGATCGAAGAGCAACTCCCATGGCCACTTTGTAGTTTGCTCTTATTCGTAGCAACTCCCGCTGAGGAGAATGCAATGGTGGACCAAGCGAAGGCGTTAGGGCTCAACTGCCAAAAAGTTCCCGAACTTACAAGCTACCTTCGTGAAAGAGGACTGCGCGACAACGCGTGGAGTTTGGGAACCATTGGCGGAGAAACGGTCATTGCGATTGGTTGTTCGCGTATCAAGGGAAGTGTCGTAATGGGACCCTACGGTCGTTTGGGTTCGGCCGGCAAAGCGGTGCGATACCTTGCCGCAACAGGTGCCCAGGGCATTATACAACTTGGAATGGGGTTCGGAATTTCCCGAGGGGCACAGTCGCTAGGCGATGTGCTAGTTTCTAATTCACTGATTCCGTACGACAAGCGCGACGTAAGGCCATCCATGAATGAGCCGGGGTACATGAACGACTATAGTTCGCTGGAGATCGAGCCAGCTCGACCGTCCTTGGTCGAGCGATGCTTGCGTGAAAAGGAGCGAACGAAGTTTGACTTTGCCGTTCATGTGGGAGCCATCCTCTCGGGTGCCGCTCGTATCCACTGCGCGAGGTTTCGTGACGAACTTTTCGGAACAGTGCCGCACGGCAATGAGCCCATTGTAGGTGGGGAAATGGAAGGCGTTGGCCTACTAGCTGCTGCCGTGAAAGCTGACGACCCGGTATGGTGCGTCGTCAAGGGGATCTGTGACTTTGCCGACGAACAGCGGGACACTGATATTGAAACCGGGGTGATCATTGCGCCTCGGAATGCTGCCCATTTTGTACTATCCAGCTTGTTGAATGACGCCAACATGTTGGCCTAGCGAGAGAAGCCATGAACGAACTCGACAAAATGTTCGAAGCGCCCAAAGAAGCGTCGTTGCCACCGTTGGTGCGGTACTGCAAGAATCGCCAGGAAGCTGGCGATAGATTCGAAATTGAGTTGTACCGGCCTGACGAGCATGGGGGCCGGACGGATTTGGTAATTCACCACTGGCAGAACGAAACCGAGCAAACGCCTCAGCAGGTTGAGTGGGACGATGCAGTGAATGCTGGAATGGTGGAATTGGGGATTCGCGCCACTGACCTTCAGCAAGAGGGAGAACGTTTCGCATTTGGTATCCGCGCGGCATTGCGCCCTGCCGAGCGAAAGTACGGCGATGGCTACTTGAGCGCCGTGGTTGTGGAATTGCTTGACGGAAGCGATCTATTCAGGGGGGGTGAAATTGCCGAAGTGCGTCAGTTCGTCCGTATTACTCCCCCCGAACGAAGTAAGAGTTACGACGCTTGCCGAGATCTCGTGGCAAGTGAAATCAGTGGACGGGCGGTCGAACTAAGGGAAAACCTTAAGTACGACGTGGAGTCGATAAAGACCGTGATGACGAAGGCGCTCGCTATCTACCTGGACGAACGGTTCTCAGTGAGTAGCCGTCGTAAGTTTGGGCTGCTCTAATCTAATTCGACGCGAATTGATCCGGCTAGCCAGGTTAATGATCGCAACTCGTTATTTTTCGTGCGTCGATTACCTGATTCACCGAGCCTGCCATGCGACAAATTCAATCGGATTCCGAAATCGCTTCTCGCGAACGATGCAGCTAAGCCTAGAGATGACTGGCACAACGAACATGAGTGCGATCGACACGAAACTGGGCAATTAGGCGGCACTTCCGGATATTCGAATCAACGAGTATCGCTGCCAGATTACGCCGGACATGAGCAATGATTCTATGAAACGTATCGACGATCTGATCGAGCGTATCCGAATCCATGGGCACGATATTGAAGTCGATGTGCCTGCGTCGGATGCTGCGATTGCCGCCTGTGAAACCAAGATTGGCTTCAAGCTTCCACCGTCGTACGTGGCGTTCGTCAAACGCTACGGATCGATCGGCATCTATGACGATCAGGTGAATGGCGTAGGTGACCTGGTCGTTTGCACCAGCGCTGTTCGGGAAGAAGGGCAACTCCCAGATGGCTTCTACGTCGTTTGTATTCACGAGGATGGTGGTTATTGTCTCGACTTCAATCGTCAGCGCGACGATGGTGAGTGCCCTGTCGTCAACTTCGAATATACCACGATCCAGCACGAGCGACCGGTCTCGCACACGTTCGCGGAATGGCTGGTCGACTTCAACTTGGAACATTGGGCCAATGAGCCTGCTTGAATGATATAATCCGCTATATCAGATCTTCAGCGTAGGCCATCAATCCAGGCTCTTATGGATGGCAACCATGCGTCCGTCCCCATTGACACTTCCTGCCGTTTTCGCCGTCGTTGCTGGCATGGCGATCGTCAATTCCATCGGATGTCCGTTCTGCCAAACCCCACCGAGAACACCCTTCAAGACGTACGGTGGAAACGACTTTGGGTGGCCGTTTACGTATATGTCCACCAATTTCACGGAATCGCAGTGGCGGCAGATGCGGTTGCCTGACGGAAGATACCAGCTTCCTCAAAAGTCGGACCTGGCACCTACAGATTTACTCCATAGCGACCACGATGTTGTCGAGCACAGTTCGTCTGCGTTGCTAATGAACGGATGGTTTGCGATCTGCATCATGGCATGGACTGCCACAATCGTGGAAATGTGGCAACGATCAACTGAATCTGCGCCGAATGCGAAAATTCCCGCCGTGTGCGCTCTCGCCATGTTGACCGTCCTCCTGGCGTTAGCGACTCGATCAGGCTACTTCTACAATCACATCAGCCTTCCATATTATGATGAATGGTACGCCGCCAAAGTTGCCTGTTGCCCGACCATTGCGATGGTTACGCTCTGGACGACGGTACGGTTTTATCGAGTCAAGCGGACTGCACAAGACATGGCATCCATGGCATCCCCATAGCCTTCACCGAAGCACGGCACGGACTCTGGCAAGAAGACCGCCGGAGCGGAAATTGAGTTAACGTGAAAACGCTCATCGAAAGAATCTTCTGCGCGGGCCACCTATCCGGACTCCAGACTCTCACGGATAGCGACAATGCGTGCGTAGTTGCTATACCTATCGTTTCCGCCATCGTCGCTCGTCGCCCAATCACAAGGAACCTCGGATGACGTTTCGAGCAATCGGATCCAGCTATTTGATCCGTCAAGTGGCGGGCTCGGAACGGCTAGGCGGTCTCCGAGTGACGTTGTATCCTCGTAGCGATAATGACGGCAAAATCGAGATTCAGCTAACGGATTGGCGTACCGGAGAGCCACACCAATATCCGATGCCTGAGTTTGCAGAGCTTGCGTCGCAGGCAATCCAAGAACTTGCCAACGAGCACTCATTTGATTTGTCCCAACTCGACATCCGGCTTGACCATTTTGTATTCCACGCAGTCGATTCGCACCCAAGATGTTATGAGCAAGCCGGTCGCAGCGCTTTTCGATCGGCGTTGGAATCACTTCTGGCGCGTGACAATCCATTCACCGACCGGCGAACGTAACCAGGTAGTGACCTCGAGCCCATTTGAGCTTCCGCTCTCAGGCAAGAACCCACAACATTGCACCAGGTGAGACGGTTGCCACCCAGGCAGCCCCACTCTTGATACCGACAGGCTTCCCGGCAGTCTCTGCCTGCTGGACATCGCGCTTCTACAGTTTCTTACGCCAGGCGTAGAGCGAAGGCTCCGAGATCCCCTTCTCTCGGCAGAACGCACGTGCACTCGTGTCCGCTTGCCGCTGCTCCTCCACCATCGCCCGCCAGAACCGTTCCTTCTCAACAGACCGCTTCGATCTCGTCATCGCCACGCTCCCAAGTTCGAGGAAAACAAATCCTCCAACCTAACCCAGCAGGCAAGATGCAGTTCACGGTACGCTCACTTGTCTACTCCGAGTCCTCTTGCGTAGCTTGAGATTGTCCAAGCAGCCGCACTCGATTGTAGTCCGCACCCTTCGTCCATTTGGAATCAAAGTCGTAAAATATGACGACCGCATAGCCTGAACCGCCAGTTGGGTGACTTAACCATACGATGTATAGTTGACTCGCAATATCTGCAAAGTGTGATAAGTCGATACTCGACGATTGTGCGAGGCTCATCAAAGGAGTCCATTGTGAGCTATCCTTCACAAAGAGTTGGGCAAGCAATGGTTCAAAATCACGCTGTGATACTAGATCACAGCACAGATTCTCAAGAGCGACTTCCCAGTCATTCATATTAGCTCCTCAATTGACGAATTGGTTTAATGCTTCCAATTCCTTTGGAGTTGCTGGCCTTCGGCCTCCGCTGACAACTTTCTGACTTTGCGCAGATTCTGGCCGAACGACCGAAGTGACATGTTCGCCATTCGGTTCGATGATATGCTCCCTGCCTTTTGATCCTCTAACAACATACCATCCGTCTGGTTGAACATAAAAACATCGTTCGGGCCAGCACGTTGGATGTCATTCACAACCTGACCAGTCGGACGGCCTTGTTTTGAGGCGCTAAGAAAATCGTCTCGGTTACCTCTGCAGGTGAACTGTTGGGACAACTGCTCTATCGAGCCGTCGCTGGAAAACCGGACTCAAGATGAACGAACGCTCTCCTATAATAAGGTATCTAAAGAGGTAGGGCTTCGAACCGAGTCGCGAGAACAAACGCTATGATCGTTACGACCACTAATGATGTCCCCCGGTTCCAAATCATTGAGAACCTTGGCGTTGTGCGAGGAATTGTCGTGCGAGCGCCAGGCATTGCTCGCGGAATTGTGGGTGTACTGCGCTCCATCGGCGGCGGAAACATTCCGGAATACGAGTCGGTCTGCGAGGAAGCACGGCAACATGCCTACCAATTGATGATGCAACATGCCCAAGCGATGGGCGCGGATGCCATCATCGGCATGCGGTACGACGCGACCGAGTTCATGCAAGGCAGCACCGAAGTGCTGGCCTATGGGACAGCTGTAACGATTGGCCCGGTTGCGTGAGTGAGAATTCTGGCCTATCTGACGGGCCGCTTCGTCTTCGAAGCTCACAATAATCGTCGGAACCTGTTGATTCGACCAAGGTTAGAGTCCTGTCGGCTGTTCCCAAGGGAAACCGCAGCGGCCCCCTCGCAGCTTGACAACCCACCTCGTGTCAAGATACGCTAAGCGTATTGGTTGCATGAGTTTAGTTGGCTTGCAGGGGGACACGAAACCCTCAAGTGTGCTCAACAATGCACCCCCTTTCGCAGTGATTGGGCACTCGCCCTGTTGCGGTGCATCCATTGAGGATGCAGAGCTTTCGTCCATTGGAACTTTGGATTCGAGGCCATGACATATCCCGTAGACCTTCTCGCGCGAGCGGCCTTCGTTGGGCTCTTGCGACTCTCCCTGTGTGGTGTGATGGTGGTTGGTTTGACAACCGTCGCTGATGCGCAGATCACGCCTGAAGAACAGAAGGCGCTCGAGAAAGAAAAGATCTCGTTGCGTTTGGCGGTCTCGAAGATGCACCGAGAAGGGACGGTCAGCGACGATCAAAAACTTGCCCGATATCTGGAGATTGACCTGCAGTTGTTTGCTCATGACCCTGCGATTGATGGTCTCTCGCGCAAGCGTGACGTGTTGGTTCGCGAACTGCGAACTTCCGGAAACGCGCCAGCTCAGGCGGTTCATCAAAAGATGCTGGATACGCTGCTGACAGGCTTGTCTGAGATTGTTCGCAACAAGGCTCTCTCTATGCCGGTTCGCTACAACGGTGCCTTGATGTTGGCGGACTTGAACAAGACAGAACCTCCGCTGTTTGGGACAGGCGTGATTCCGGTGGCTCTCCCGGCAGCCCAAACCGTGCTGTTGGAAATGTGGGCTGATCCTGATCTCGAAGATGCGATCAAGGCCGCCGTGCTGTTGGGCCTGGTGCGGCAAGCCGAAAGCCGACCGGTGGGACAGCAAGGTGACGAACTTCGCACCATGTTGCTGGCTCTGATGAATCAAGCCACACCGCCGGCGGGGCGTTCGGCCGAAGGGCAAGACTGGTTTCGGAGACGGGCTGCCCAAGGGCTGGGGGCTCTTGGACAACTCGGCGGGGACGGTTCCGTTGACGTCTTGCAAGGCTTGATTGCCATGATTAACGACAAGTCTGCGTCGTTCTCCGTGCGCTGCGAAGCCGCACGAGCCCTGGGGGCCTTGCAATACAGCTCGCGCTCGAATGTGAACCACGCTCAAATTGCCAAACCGTTAGGCAACCTCGGCATGGACGTCATTCGGCAGCACGACAACCGCCGCGCACTCAAGCATTTTCTCAACTGCGTCCTCACAGGACTTCGCGGCCCCGAACCAGAAGAGACCGGCAGCATTGCCGCCGTGACCAACCCTGAGCAAAAAATGTACGTCAACGGTGTCTTGTCCCAGCTTGACAATCTCTCTTCGATCCTGGATGGCAAACTGCCCGACGAACAAGCGGTGGACGAGGTCAAAGGGCAGAGTACTCAACTCGACACGTACCTCCAACAGAATCAACCCCCTGGCAATTCGCTGACCGCCGCAAGTTAGAAACGTCCAGCTTCCAGCGACCGGAAAAGTCGTCATCACGCTCCGTCGTGATATCGTGATGACACACCGGTTGGGCATTTAGCCTCGCTCGAGCATCTCCGGTTCGCAAATGCGGAAGTTATTCTTCGCCCGGTTCCCTACCCCGTTACCGCGCGAAGAACCGTAAGGTGGCAACGGCGAGACAGCGCGGGATTCACGTCGATTCACCTTGTGTGAACAGGCACGAATTTGGTAGTTACGGCTGCCGTTGTCTCTTCGCGAACGACTCGTGAATGCACTGCTGGCAACCGAGGAGAATGGATTCGATGTGGGCCGTACTTACCGTCACGCTGGTGGCGTCGCTCGTTCTCACGCCACTGGCGAGGCGATTGACGATGCGCTTTGGTGCCGTCGATCACCCCGATGGCAAGCGAAAGCTACAAGAGTTGCCGGTGCCGCTTTGGGGAGGTTTGGCAGTTTACCTTTCCCTGCTCCTAGGGCTTTGGGTTGCCCGACAGATGGCTACGGGGGGACAGCAACTGGACTCCTTGGCCTCAGAACTGATGGCCGCCGCTGGCCTGGTTTGTTTGGCCGGATGCATTGATGACAGTTGGGATCTCAACCCCCGCTTCAAACTATTGATGCAGACCGTGGCAACGCTGCCGATTGTGCTGGCTGGCCATGCAATTGACCGAATCGTGCTGTTCGGAAGCCCCATTGAGTTGGGCTGGCTCGGCATCCCGCTCACCGTCTGCTGGCTGTTGGGCTGTATCAATGCCTTGAATCTGCTTGATGGCCTGGACGGTCTGGCCTCGACGGTAGGTCTTGCGGCCGTGGCCGTGATTGCCGTGATTGCCACGTCCATGGGGCACGATCACGTAGCCATGATTGCCATCGCCCTGGCCGGTGCATTGGCTGGGTTTTTGGTCTACAACCTCCCGCCGGCAAGCATCTACTTGGGAGACTCTGGCAGTATGGTGATCGGGTTGGTGGTGGGTGTGCTGGGTATTCAAAGTTCGCTCAAGACCACCACCACGCTGGCCATTACCGCTCCGGCGGTGATCATGGCGATTCCCATGCTCGACACGGTGCTGGCGATTGTCCGCCGCAAACTCACCGGGCGGCGTTTCGACGCGGCCGACCGAGGGCACATTCACCATCGGTTGCTCGAACGGGGGCTCACCACCTGGCAAGTGCTGTCTGTGATTGGCGCACTGTGCCTGGCCACCGGAGCCGCTGCCACGGCTTCGACCTTTTTGCGAAACGATGCTGTGGCCTGGATCGCCACGTTTGCCATAGTGGCCCTCTTGATCAAACTCCGCGCTTTCGGACACCACGAGGTGGCGTTGATCAAAGTTGCCGCAACCGCCTGGCTGACGCGAATCAGCCAGCGTTGGGTGCATAGCTCCGCGGCTCGCCAACGTCAGCTCCAGCAACAGTCGGGCTTGAGTTTCGAAGCCGCCTGGCAGGCACTCACCCTGGAATCACAACTCTGGCACACGCATCGCCTGGAAGTTTCCGTAGGGAGCCGGCAGTACACCGAACAGAGCCACGTTTGGGACCGTGAACCGTTTGACGATCAAGCCCAACAGTGGAGTCTGTCGCTCGCCTTCCGCGATCAGAACGACCGGTTCTGCGAACTCAAAGCCGTGGGAACAGAACCTCCGACGCCGCAACCTTGGCATCTGTTGCGCGTGGCCACGTTGCTCGAAGCGTTTGGCCAGCAGTGGGTCAGTTCTGCCGAACATGGACCTGCCATGGTCATTCCCTTCTCGCAAAACGCCGAGTGGGAAGACATTCCGCAAAGCCGGGCTGCATAGACGACGAGCCGACGAGGTTCGCCAGCGAATTTCGAACGCCGCAAGATTCTCAGCACAACTCCAAGTACAATGGCAGCTTTGAATGTGCCTGGTCTGCTGGGAGCCTGCGTGTGCCTGCCGTGTTCGATTCGCCCCATGCGCTACTTCAAGTGGTCGCACAACCCTTGGGCAGTAGCCCTTGGCACGAAGTCACTCAGGCGGAAATCAACGCCTTTGCCGCAGCCACCGGGGATCGGCAATGGATCCATACGGATCCGGTCCGAGCGGCCGCTGAAGGGCAACAACAGACCATAGCACATGGGCTGTTGGTGTTATCTTGGGGGCCTGCCTGGATGGACCAAATCATCGAGATTGCGGGTGTCCAACTCGTCCTCAACTACGGCCTGAATCGCGTCCGATTTCCACATGCCGTGCACTGCGGCGCGAGGTTACGATTGAACCTGGAACTCGCCGAGTGTCAGGCCGAAGCAAACTGGGTGCAAGCCGCCTGGCGGCTGACGTTCGAGATTGAAGGAGTTGCCAAACCTGCCTGCGTGGCAGAGTTGCTGCTGCGTTACCTGCTGCCGAACCCATCCACGCCGCGATCGTGACCCTGTTTGAGATCACCGTCAACCCTTGTTGAACAACACGCAAGACCTATTGGAGTTCACCTGCTGATGCCTACTTCTACTACTCGCCTGCCAAGGTTGCTAGGGACGGTCCTGTTGTTCTTGGCGTCGGCAGTTGGCAATCTTGGTCCTGCTTTGGCGGCGGACAAGCCTGCCCCGCCCAACGTGGTGATGATCATCTCGGACGATCAAGCCTGGAACGATTACGGATTCATGGGGCATCCTGACATTCAAACGCCTGCCCTGGATCGCCTGGCCAGCCAGAGCGTGACGTTTACGCGAGGGTACGTTCCTTCGAGTCTGTGCCGTCCCAGTTTGGCGACATTGGCCACCGGCCTGTATCCGCATCAGCACTTGATTACCGGAAATGATCCTCCCCGGGGCACCGACCGGAACTTGATGCTCAAGCACATTCAGAATGCCCCGTCCCTGCCGCGAATGTTGGGAGAGCAAGGTTACGCGAGTTTGCAAACCGGCAAGTGGTGGGAAGGGAACCCGCGTCTGGGTGGCTTCACGCATGCCATGACGCATGGCGATACCAAACGGGGTGGAAGGCATGGAGACGAGGGGCTCAAGATCGGCCGGCAAGGTCTCCAGCCCATTGCTGATTTTCTGGACAACACCGACGGCAAACCGTTTTTCTTGTGGTACGCCCCCTTCCTGCCGCACACGCCCCACAATCCGCCAGAGCGGTTGTTGAAGAAATACATGCAGCCAGGCAGGACGCTGCCGGTGGCCAAGTACTACGCCATGTGCGAATGGTTCGACGAAACCTGCGGCCAGCTGCTTGAGATGCTTGACAAGCGCCACCTTGCTGAGAACACGGTGGTGCTCTACGTCACCGACAACGGGTGGATTCAGCAACCGAATTCCAATGGCTATGCGCCCCGCAGTAAACGTTCGCCGAACGAAGGAGGGGTGCGAACACCGATCATGGTCCGCTGGCCTGGCAAACTCAAACCTCGCCGCGACGACACCACGGCGGTCAGCAGCATTGACCTGGTCCCCACGGCTCTGGCAGCCTGCGGTGTTGCCATTCCCAAGCAGCTACCAGGCGTCAACTTGCTGCCCATTTGCCAAGGCGAGGCAATCTCCCGGGAGACCGTCTTCGGTGAGATCTTCGAGCATGACATTGTGGACATCGACGACCCCTCGCAATCGCTGCTGTATCGTTGGTGCTACCAACAACCCTGGAAACTCATTGTGCCCAGCAAGGGGAAGCCGGAACTGTACGACGTGGTGGCTGATCCTCACGAAACCAAAAACCTGGCCGCAAACAACCCGGACGTAGTCAAACGCCTCAGCGCGCAAATTGACGGTTGGTGGGACGGCAAGAGTAAAGAATAGCAAGCCCTACGGCTCTAGCGTGATCCGTTGATCGACGGGAACGCCGGCGCGTTCGAAACGCCCTTTTCCGTGAGGCAACGTGATCTCCAGGTCTACCGACTTGTGGTCGCCAAGCCCTAGGTGTGCAATAGCGGCTTGCCCTGAGGCGTAGCCAAAACCTTGGCTCATTTCCTTGTCCACAATCAGGCTCTTGGCGTCGCCGAGCTTGCCTGCTGGATAGACACGAATCCGACTGCCGATCCCGGCGCGGTTGATCCCTTCTGGCATCTGCAACTGAATCTGCAGCCAATGCCCCGAAGGGGTTTCGTTGTGCAGCAGCAGCGAGTCGAGTTCGGTCCACCAGTTGCCCAAGAAGAAATCCAAGCGTCCATCGTTGTCGTAGTCGGCAGAGGGGCCTGGGGCCGAGTAAATGATTTTGCCTTCGCTCACCATCTTCTCGAAGAACTTGCCAGAACTCTTGATGGCCGAGTCTTCATCAGTGGGGAAGTCATTCATGCCGGTCGAGGTTTCGCTGAACTTGGGGAGTCCGTTCTGGTTGCCCAGGTTGCGAAAGATCACCGGATGCGGCTGACCGCCTGCGTAGAAGACCAGGCTGGTCGAGATGTCCAGCAGGCCATCGTTGTCGAAGTCTTGAATTTCCACATGCGGCGCTTTCATCGGCAGTGGCGTCAAGCCAACTTGCTCGGTCACATCTTCGAACTTCGGCACACCTTCGCGGATGCCCCGGTTGAGGTACAGTCGGTTGGCAACCGGTTCAATCCAAGGATTGCGGTAATGCTGACCAAGGACAATGTCCACAAGCCCATCGCGATTCACATCGCCAAACGTGACTCCGCAAACCATGTTATCTCCCTTGGCATCTGGCCAGGCGAACACTTCTTGCGAGCCGGGGGCTTCGGCAAAGTGCCCCTTGCCGTCATTGAGGAACAGTCGGTTGCTGTCGGCGCTTGCCGCCAGGAACAGATCTGGCCAGGTGTCGTTGTTGACATCAGCGGCAGCAACTCCCAAGCCTGGCAGTCCTGCGGTCAGGCCGGCTTCTTGCGAAACGTCCTTGAACTGCAATTTGCCCAAGTTGCGAAACAGCCGGCTGCTGGTGGTCTTGGACCCGTTGTAACCGGAGAAGGGATCCTCGCCGACCAGCATGTCCAAGAGCCCGTCGCCATCGAAATCGAGCAAAGCCACGCTGCGGCCGCCGAAGGCTTCGGGGCACGCTCCATTGCCTGCTGAGATATTGGTGAACTTCCCTGCTCCATCGTTTCGAAACAACGAGCAACCAGCGATCGGTTCTCCTGCCCGCTCTGCCAACCGACTCCCGGCCGGGCCTGGCATGCTGGAGACGTAAAGGTCATTGTCACCGTCGTTATCGAGATCAGCCAGCGCCACTCCGGTGGCTCGGGTGGCAAGCCGGACTTCTTTACCAGGATCAAGTTGGAACTTGCCTTGGTGATTGCGTAGCAGCACGTTGGGGCCACCGCCGGAGCGAAACATGCCGACATAAAGATCCAGCCAGCCATCGCCGTCAACGTCCCCCCAACCTGCTCCGTGACCGTGAATCTCCTTGAGCGCAGGGAACATGCCGGCTTCTTGGGCGGTATCCCGGAATTTGAAATGCGGCTCTGCCGCAGGCAGACTGCAGGGAATCACGGCCAGCAAAGCAATCGTCCAGCAAACGCGGATCATCAACGTCACTCCGGTTGAGGGGTTGGTCAGGAAACTACGCTCTAGCCTAGATACCGAGCGGAGAGAAGTCATTCATGGAATTTCGCCGCATCGCCGCCGTTTACAATTGCGGCTGAAAGGGCCAACGGCGACGGCGTTGTTGATTGCGGTAGAGCATGGCCGTGAGTTGCTCAGGGCTTCCGCGCGGTGACTCGTAATGCCAGCGGCGGTCAGTCGGTACGTGCTGTTCGTCCAGAGGCCATGGGTCGAATGCCAACGGGTCAATGGCGGCCAGCAGCCGAGACGAGTCGAGAGTGACATTCCCAGCCCTAGGCGGAATCGGACCGGCTTCAATTCGCGGAATTCCGTCCAGCAGGTCAGGATCGTAACCGCCAATCCGATTCACCACTTGAGCAATTTCGTACAAGCTCAGCCGCCGCGGTCCGCCGGCATGATACAACCCACGCAAATCACTGGCGAGTACGGCCTCGCAGACTTCGTTCAAACAATCGGTGTAGGTCGGCGTGCGAACTTCGTCAAAGTACAACGTGGCAGGCTTGGACTGTTTGAACCGAGATTGAATCCAATCAATCGCTCCGGCATGCCCATTGAAGCTGAGCCCCATCGGCAGCGAGATCCGCAGCACACAGGCCAGCGGATCGGCCGCCAACAGCAGCCGCTCTCCAGAGGCCATGGTTTCTCCGTAGACCGTCACCGGATCCGGGAGGGTCGGATTCCACATGCCCTCCGTCGCCGATGCCGGAGAAGACCAGATCAATGGAAAGACGCAGGAGCCGAACCGTGCGGCCATCGAGCACTTCGAGCAAGTTGCGGACGGCTTCGACATTGATCCGCCAGGCCATGTGAGGATCAAGTTCGCAACTCTTCAGGGCGCAGTTGCCTGAGCAGTCGAGCACCGAGCGAAACTGATACTCGTCAAACAGCTTGCGCAAACCGTCCAGGTCTTCGGCATCGCAGGCCAAGATGCCAGGGCCGGTGAGCCGCCAGTTGTTGGCTTGCCGAACTCCGTAGACCTGGCCAGGATACTTGGTCTGAAAGTAGTCCAGCGCGTTGTATCCGGCCACGCCCGAGATGCCGGTAATCAACAGCGGCAGCGGCGGGCTCGCCGGTGGGTTCACGTTGGGTGCCTGCATGTCAACAACTGGCTTCTGCTCAGGCGAGCGCTACTGTCCGATCCGGCAATGGTTCAAGACATCGGCAGCGGTCGAAACGTAGCTGGTGTAGAACGGCCCAAACTCCGCATAACGGGCACTCGCTTCGTCAAACCGCATTCGGTAGACAATCTCTTTGAGGAAGTCAGGATTGCGAGCCCACAACGTGACCCCCCATTCCCAATCTTCCAGGCCCAAGCCTACGGTGATGAGTTGCGTCACCCGACCGCCAAAGGTCATTCCGGTTCGTCCATGTTCGGCCATCAGGCGGTTGCGCGCATCGAAATCAAGCAGGAACCAGTTCTCCACCACCTTGCGTTTCTTGTTCATGGGATAGAAACAAGTAGCCGGCCAAGCAGGAAAGTCCGGGGTGAGCCGCTGCTTGCGCATCATCACTTCGCGACCTTCGTACGCTTTGAGCTTCGCCAAATACGCAGGGCTTCCTTCTTCTTCCCCTTCTTCCACCAGTCGGCGCCCGTACTGCTCGACCGATGGCACATACTCGGAAACTTCGGTCAGCGAGATGAACGAATACGGGGACTCCAAGGCATAGCCCAACGGTCCCGACATCAAACGCTGATGCACGCTATCAATCTTGAGCGGATCCGGGTCCAGAATCATCAGGCCGAAATCAGCCTTGTTGCCGCTCACCACCGAAGTCTGCAGTCTGGCCGGAGCGTCGGTGCCCTCAGGATCCAGGGTTTGGATCATGGCCGCCTTGCCAGCAGTGATCTCGTCTGGCGAGAGGTCACGCAGCGCCTTGCGATCGAACCGGTAGTACAAGTGGCTGCAGTGCCAACCTTCTTCCGGTTGCAACGAAACTTCCTGGCTGGGGGCTGCATGATGCGAAGGGGCATGACTCATAGATCAACGTACTCCGAAGTTTAAGTAGACCGCATTGGGACAGGACCCGGGGGCGTTCTCCCCGCATCCGACGATCTCAAGGTCCCAAAATGATACCACTATCCGCAGCTGACCGGAACGGGTCGCGCGCGAGTCGCTACTTCGTTGGCATCCCGGCCCGAAGTGTCAGCGAGGTAGCGCAGGTGGAGACATCCCTGGTCATGCCTCCTCGCTTCAGGCTTCGGTCGCTAGGCCTCAAATCCGCCAGGTGAGCAAGAACCTCGCCTGCGAACGCTGTCATGAAGGCGCTTGAAGATGCCGGCCCAAGAATCGCCGGAGCGGTTTTGACAACGAACGTGGTACTACTGCATTTCGCGAGATGCCACGGTTTTTGTCATGATGGAGCGAGATGACTACTTTCTGTGGATCATTGACGATTACGCACGATCTCGGCAATGCCGCCAGGGTTGGGAATGCCACGCACCATGATTTCCAGGTCGTCTTGGCCGGAGCTGGAGATGGCCAGGTCACCGATCCCCAACATCCGTTGCGCCAGTGACTGGTCGACTTGCAGGTTTCGCACGTCCGCGTGACGAACTTCGGAAGTCTCACGGCTGAAGATGCCACGCCGGAAGATCGTTCGCTCACTGGTGACAATCAACGTAGTCATTCGGGCTTGAATCCACCATGTGAGCAGAACCACGGCCGCGAACGCCGTCATAACGGCACCTGCGATCAACAGAATGCCGGCCCCTACGATTTCTGAGTCGTCCATGGTCAAGCCTTGGCCGAACAGCCCTCCTGCCACGAGCGCGGCGATCCCCAGACCCAGCAGCGCCACGATCAGGATCGACTGCCCAACGTGCCGGCGAATCATGGCTGGGTGGACGGTCTCAAGATTGGATTCGTCATCCGAGGGACCTTTGACCAACGTATGGTGTTCGTTGCTGCGCGCGTCTTCCGCGTCCATGGGAGCGGCTACGGGAGCTTCTAAACGAAACGGGCGACCGCATTCCGCCGTAGGGCAATCCACGACGCTGCCGATTAAATCTTCCCGCGCGTCCACCACCGCATGGCAGTGGGGGCAGCGATAAGCGAGTGTGTCTGTGGTACTCATGATGGGTCCTTTCTGGTCCTCCATGTCAATGATTCAGAGACAGAGGAGATAGGCTAAGAGGTCCGATTTTTCCTGGTCCGTAAGCTGCAGCTGCATCACGACGTTGAAGAACTCGACCGTATCGTCGAGCGTCAGCAGACGGCCATCGTGCAAGTAAGGTGGCGAGTCCTTGATCCCGCGCAGCGTGAACGTCTTGATTGGGCCTTCGGTCACGTTCAACTGACCGTTGATCACTTCGGGTTCGTAGAACCGGCCTGCCTTGAGGTCGTGCATCTGATTGTCGAGGAAGAACGGGGCCGGGTGGCAGGCGGCACATTGAGCCTTGCCAGAGAAGAGCTTCTCTCCTCGCAGTTCTTGCTCGCTGGCCTTCTCAGGGATTAGTTTTCCCAGCAGGTCGAGTTTTGGGTCAGGTGGGAAATCGAACATGTTCTGCATCTGAGCCATCATGGAGACCTGATCCGAACGGTTCGGCAGGTGAACTCCCTTCTTGGCGGCTGTGACATGATCACCGTCAAAGTACGCCGTGCGTTGTTCGAACTCGGTGAAGTCTTCGACCGATCGGAGCGAACGCTTGGAACCATGGATCTGCTGGTTGTACATCCCGCGCAGGCTCACGGTCTCAATCCGAAAACGATTTTGCTGCGGACGTGTGTCGGGGTTCAGGTGAAACGTGGCATTCGTATGTCCATTCACGTGGCAGTCCAGGCAGGTGACTCCCAACTGCGGTTCGGCCACTTTACGGTCTTCGGTTTGATTGAACTGCTGTTGCGGGAAGGGAGTCAGCAGCAACCGCATGCCTTCCATCTGGACCGGAGTCAGCTTGCCTCGCAGCAAGGCATAGTAGTTCTTGATCGTCAGGACCTGCCCTTGCGACACATCCCCCAGTTCTGGCCGAGTGGTCAAGAACATCGGGGGCGGGAACTCGGGCGTCAGGTGGTCCGGCAGATCAAACGTCGTGTCAAACCGACTCAGGTCTCGGCTTTCGGCCTTCTTGATGGCCTCGATCTGCTGCTTGGGAAACACCATGCCGCCGGTCTCGTGCTTGGAATGGGGCAGCGGTCGGAAGCCAGCGGGGAAGAGATCCCTACGCTTGATCTCTGCAGGAGTGAGCGTTGCCAAATCGCTCCAGGTGGCTCCCCCGTGCAGCTTGACCCGGACGCCGCGTTGTACCTGTTTGCGGCCGGCTGACATGGCGACTTGCGAGGGATGATCGCCCAGGTCGTAACGTCGCTGCAACAACGTCTGGTGCCGTTGCTCGTACGCAGCACGCTGCTCGCTGTCACGCTGCTTGACCGTTTCGAAGTCTTCTTCCATCACCACCGGCATGTAGGTCTTGGGACGGCTTTTGCCACTTTCATTTTTTGTATCAGGCGGCTGCGCCATTGCCGTGCCGAGCACCAGTAGGGCAGCAGACATCAAAACCAGAAAACTTGAATGTCGGATCATCGGGCGTTGCTCCTAAAAGATCGCTAAGCTTGCGCATGAGGGAACTACCGGAAATTGATCCCGGTAAACCCGAGATACCGTAGATGCAACTCCTATACCAGCAAGCCTGAAAACCCTGGCGGTGAGCCAAAACGGCAGCTGACTGCCGCTACAGACCTCCAGCCGACAGTCGTTTGCGGGAAAGGGAAAGAAGCCTGAGCAGCAGACGTCGAAATGGGACTCGACGTCCCGTGGCGATTGCTTCCCGTCCAGTCAGGCGTGAAAACCACCAGAGGGTCAGGCAGCGAGGTGACCAACTCGTCAATGTCCAGCAACCATCGCAGTTGCAGATTGTACCTCAACGCTGCTGAGGGCAGTTGTGGCACCTAGTCTTCAGGTGTGACGATGCACCCATGGGCAAATTTGTTCCGTCACTTCCTACGCGGAGTCTTGCCGCAGTGCCAGACTCGTGCGGACGCAGTACACGCTAACGTAGATCACGAACAGAAACGATGCCACCGGCAACACGGTGTTCACGAGCCACAACCCGAAATACCGCAGGCCGATCTCGTGGCAAACTCCGGCGGCAAGCATCGCAGCAACGAACGTAAGGGTGAGTAGCGTGGAAAGAAACAACCCGCCACAGAGAAGTCGTTTCCAATGTGTGCGTGCGATGATGAGCATGCGCGAAAAGGAATTGTACACCAGATCGAATCGGGCTTCACTCTCAGGCTCATTCTCAGACAAGCCCAAAGCAAGCGTGAAGACCAGGATCATCGCTGCACTTACGGGGGCAAGAACCGCATTCACCACCAGAAACATGATCACAAACAAAACAATCCGAACGACGAAGGTCCCCAAGGCACTTACTGCATCCACGAATGAAGCAATGAGCCCATCGCGCGAACCGCTTCGCGATTCACGACCACCCCAATTCGGTGAGAATCCTGACGAACCATGTTCTGATTGGTGCGAGTCCTCTGAACTTCCAAGATCAGATAACTGGGCAATGCCAGAACCGATCGTCCCAAAACAAAAAACCACAAGGACCACCGCCAACACGACCGGTGCAATCATCAGGGCTACCGTCACGAAAAACGCTGCCAAGAGCATGAGAAGGTGCCAAAGCGAATCCCACCCATGTCGCATGAACGCGATGAATTCGCCAAAGGTTGGCTCTTCGTCTTCGATAACTGCCTTCGTATATCGGATATACCCCAGCACGAAAACCGGGATCAATAGAATGGTGACTAACCCAACGGATGCAAAGAGACAAGCAATATTGAGAACGACATATGCGAATGTAAGCTTGACAGGATGACTAAATAGATCAGCCATCGCGAGCTTGCCGAGTCGGATCGTGTCGGCAGAGGCGGAACCGAACGAAGTTCGAAGACGTGTCGTCCCTTTCTTGAATGCCGATTTGGCAAGATCGATCCCCTCTCGAACCCTCGGCGGCTCAAAGCCGCGGTGGCCATCAGCGTGTTCGCCTGGACTGGAATTCCCTGGATGCGAGTTTCCAACAAGTGGCGGTGGCTCTTGAACCGGAGGCGGAACTGGGGGTGGCTCGACCGGCGTCGGCACATTCGACGGGGTGGGTGTCGCCAAGACCAAACCCCGCACGCTGCTCGCGAGTTGGGGCTCTCCGTCATCCTTCTGGACCTGATCCTGTGCCTGGATGTTGCCGGCGGCAGCCATTTGCTTGAGCTGCGCGGGAGAAAATGGCCCCAAGCGGTTTCCATGTTGGATAACGTACCAGTTCGACATGCTGCGCCCCCTTGGTTCGTAAACAGTTTCCCTCATTCTGAAACGCATTTTATTCGCATTTCCAGCACCATGCAAACGAACCGAAGTGTCAGGCGAAGAAGAATTCCCCATTAGCGAATCGCAGATACTTGAGAGATCTGGTACGCCCAATCGGTTCGCAACTCAACTCACCGCAGAGATCGCGGAGAGCGCAGTGATATGAGTCATGTGGTTCGGCAATCCGTGTTCGAAACCACAATGGACAGGAAATGGCCGGACTCAGGTGGCCAGGTCGACGTTGTGATAGACGTCTTGCACATCGTCGCAATCGTAGAGCATGTTGATGAACTTCTGGAACATTGGCAGGTCGTCTGGCCCAAGTGTGACACTGGTCTGAGGCAGGAAGGTGATTTCTTGCACCTCGAGTTCGGTGTCAGGAAACGCCTTCAACAACGCTGTCTTGGCGTTGTAAAACTCTTCAGGTGGCGCAAAGATGGTCAGGTTGCCATCTTTGCATTCGACCTCTTCGATATTGACGTCGGCGTCCAACATCGCTTCGATCACTTCCTCCTCGTTCTCTCCTCGAAAGGAAAGCACGGCGAGTTGATCAAACCACAAGGCCACGGACCCGGTTGCTCCTAACTTGGAACCGGTCTTGGTAAAACAACTACGAACCTCCGAAATCGTCCGTTGATTGTTGTCCGTCAAACAGTCAACAATGACCATCGAGCCGCCGGGGCCAAAGCCCTCGTAGCGAGCAGAGGTGAAGTCCTCACCCCCGGCGCCGCGGGCTTTGTCAATTGCCTTGTCAATGACATGCGCCGGAACCTGATCCTGCTTGGCTTTCTCAATCAGGCTGCGCAACGGCAGATTGGCGTCGGGGTCAGGCACGCCACTTTTGGCAACCACATACAATTTGCTGCCATACTTGGAGTACAGCTTGGATTTCTGAGCGGCCGTCTTGAAGATGGAATTCTTGCGGTTCTCAAAGCTTCTTCCCATAGCAACTCTCTTTACGTCTCTCTCGGGGGCGGAACGCCAAACATGTGCTGAGAACGGTAGCACGTCTCAGGAAACTTTTCTAGATGGACGAACCGCCCCATCGGCAATGCGAACGAATGACGGAGAGCTGCTGACGCAAGACCTCTCACCGTTTTTGCGAACCACCCAGCGTCCAAACTCGCGAATCGGTCCGGAAAGGGCTGGCTGGCAAGCCGGTGGTGTTGGTCAGGTTCTGCTCAGGGTTGGGAGCCCAGGCGTAGCGAACCGCTGCAGGTTCTGGAACTTCAGGGCTGGAAACTTCTACCTTTCCCGACTCCACCTGCGCTGTTGCCGTGACAAACTCTCCATCTTTGCCAGCGATCGCGAACCCTACGAGTGGGCCACCTTCAGCACTGGTCAAACCTTCGGCATGGTAGAACTCCAGCACAATCTTGTTTCCCTTGATCTGCATCGACTTGTACAGCGGACCGCTGTACGGCATCTCCTGCTCATACGTGGTTGCCAACGCCCAACGCGCCAAGCGATCGCCCACATCTTGCTTGTTGGGGGGATGGATATTGTTGGCCAGACCAACGTCTACCGTCACTGCCATGCCGGTGTTGGGGACATTGAGCGTTTCGAACATTCCCTCCCGTACGAACACCCAACCATGATCCTCGCTCGGCGCTTGCTGAGCTGGCAAGAAGTTCGGCAACTGCACAAACAACACAGGCAAGTCCGCTTGCTTCCACAAGGCTCGCCAGTTGGCAATCAGAGCGGGCAGTTGATAGCGATAGAGATACGGGTCGCCGAATCTGGTGTTCCGTTCTCCCTGATACCAAATAGCGCCGCGGAGTGCGTAAGGAGCCAACGGTTCGATCAACGACTTGTACAACCCGCCAGATCCCGGGCCTGGCACGGTGGTACCCGCCTGCTCCAGTTGCTTGAGCCTGGCCTGCACCTCAGGCGAATCGAACATGGCCTGTTGTGCTTCGACCGCCGTCCAGTGCTCGATCGGCGTACCGCCTACGGACGAGTTGATCAGGCCGACAGGCACGTTCAGCTTTTGGTGAAGTTTGCGTCCAAAGAAATAGGCGGTGGCAGAAAACTGCCCTACGGTGTCAGGTCCGCAAACCACCCATTTCCCGCGCCCACCTGAGACGGTTTTGAACATCCGAATCTGCGGGTGCGTGGTTTCCTTCTGTTCGGCAACATAGTTCTGGCAGCTGGAAACTCGCATCGCCATGTTTGACTGGCCGCTGCAAAGCCAGACTTCGCCGATCAGGACATCGTCAATGACAACCCTCTTGCCACCCTGCTCGCTCACCGTCATCTGGCAAGGCTCGCCGGACTTGAGCGGTTTGAGCGTGAGTGACCAGTTGCCGTTCTTGTCCACGGTGGCGGTTTGCGTCTGCCCTGCAATTTCTACCGTCACGGTATTCTCGGCAGTCCCCCAGACAGGCACCTCGCGCCCTTGCTGCAATACCATGTGGCTGGAAAACAGATCCGGCAGCACAACGTCAGCGCGAGCCGTGGTGGGGATCAAGACTCCAGATATCAGCAGTGCGGCAAGCAAGTAGAGTTTCATGTCAGGATACCTTTTGGGGGTCAACGACGTAGGGGCACTGGCTGATCATAAATAGCCAGGGTGGAGAATTCCACTTGTTGACGTGCGCGAAGGCCGTTTCGGTTGTTAGGCCGGCGTCCAGGGTGATTCAGCTCCGAACCAGGTACTCAGGTCGGTGTACTCCAGGTACTCGACAATCAACCCATGCTTGTGAACAAACGCCACGCGGCCAAACTCGGCAGGTTCGAACGGTCCGTACACCAGTGCTTCGCCGTCGAGTGCCTCATCGAGATCGTCCACACGATAAGCAATGTGCGGCATATTCCACAATTTCCACTCCGGCGAGCCTGGTTCTAATTCCGGCTTGTTCTTGAATCGCAAGTATTCGATCCGCTGCGGATGCGTGCGGGGATTGGTAACCCAGCACTCGCTGGCTGGGACCCAAAACTCTTCGGCTTGCGGCGTTTCGACCGGAATGCCGACATGATCAAACTGCAGGTTCAGGCCACGGCCCTCGCTGTGCGAAACCATCACTCTCCCCTCAAGGCAGGCAGCAACGGCGCGCGCAGGGTGGCGCGGACCGCCAGGAATCCGGCAATCAACCCAACGACAAACACCGCACTGAGTGTGACAATGAGCGTCTTCCAGGGAAGCCCCGCCGTGCCACCAAAGAGATGCGGCCAAACGGCAATCAGCGCGGCGAAGAGCCCGATGCCAAGACCCTTGACCAACAGCCAGGCGTTCTCAATCAAGACCAGTTGTCCGAGTTTGGCGCGGCGGAATCCTGTGGCTCGCAGCAAGGCCAATTCTCCCCGCCGTTCGAACACGTTGCGAAGTTGCACGGTTGCCAGGCCGAATGTCCCCAGCAGCAGTCCAAGACCACCCAGGCTTTGAAAGGTCGAGAGATAGGTGTTCTGCACGGCCAGGAAACCTGCCAGGCGGTCGCCAGTAGATTGGGTGTCGAAACCTTGATCGGCCAGAGCGGTCTCGAGCGTTTGCGAAACCGTGGGGACTTGGTCTTGCGGAGATTCGATCAAGAAGAAGCCATAGCCGCTGATGTTCGGGAACTTTTTCAAAAACCGCTTTTCGCTGACCAGCACATCCCCTTGGAAAATACTGTTCTGCAACAAGCCCACCAACTTGCAGGGAATCTTCTCGCCAAGATCGTTCGGCAGATCAAACGTGTCACCTACCTGATACAGGTGCAGGCTGTAAAACGCCGTGTTCATATCGAGTACGATCGGGACATACGGCGTCCCATCCGGCGTCTCGCCGACATCCGCATCGAGCAGCAACCATGGGTTGGCTCGTTGCTCGGGTGAATCCGCCGCACTTCCCATCCAGGCAAACCCACCACGGGCGATCAACCGCTCAGGCAGACCGAGCACGCGCGGCTGCACGGTTTGATACAGATTGCGACAACTGGCGTCCTCGCCAGGTTTGACGCGGAGGGCGAAGACGTCCGCCACGTCGAGTTGTTCGATCTGCTTGTCCTGCAGCCCGAGCCCTTGCAAGGTTTCGGCTTCGTTCAAGTCACGGAAGACCGGCGTGGCGGCTCTCAGCCACGAGCGCGAAACCACCATCACCACTATCAAGTTGTGGA
>CALOEH010000234.1:0-31302 GCA_942492195.1 uncultured Planctomycetia bacterium
AAAATTATTTGTCTCGCGTATCAAACTCCCCATTCTCCTCGTGTTTGGTAACACTGGAATTATCGCTTCACAAGTTTTTTTGATAATGATGATGGCGGCTAAACCTTTCAAACAACTTGGCGTCCTCCGCCGGGTGGCTGACATTCGTGTGGTCCCGTATTCTTTACAGGATTCAGTGAACGAGAATCATCTGAGAAATGTCAACTCACATTTACCTTCAAAGTTACGTTTATGAGCAGGACTCTTATCCATCGCCTATATGTGGCGGTGCTGGTCTGATGGCAGTTGTTTTAACGGCCTACACGCCCAATCTACTGGCGACTCAACAGCCCAGTGGGGAACCCGGTGGTTTGGACTCCTATGGAAGGTAAACTATAGTTCCTTCTCAGGTGACTTAATGGGTTCGGACGGGTTCAAGACCCTCCATCAACGTTTGATGCAGGAAACGGTGGCTTTAGCCTTGGAGGTGTGTTGGAGTACAACCCGGGCAAGTTGCTTGGGTTCAACCTGTTGCTTGGCTATGATGCCCGCCCGATTGATTTCGATCAAATTCAATCAGAAGTGGCCACAGACAAATTCTTTACAGAAGATCTCTCTACCAGCTTCTCTTATCTGGTTGTTGAGCCAAGCCTGCGGATCAATCTTGGTAGCCGCTTTTTCCACGTGTTGCTTGGTCCGGGCTTTGGCTTTAACCTTGGCAAAGGCAGCGAGTACACCTTAGTAGATACAAACAACCTGATGCTTGCCAACGCTCAAGATCTGAACCTGCAAACAGTACGTGGGTTCACGCTTGATGCAAAGGGCAGCATCGGCTACGATATTCCGTTGGCTGGACCAGATGCAAGCACACAGATTCTTCTGACACCGTTTGTGAGTTCGTCTGCCAATTACTGACTACTTGATTCACAGAGCCGAGTTTAAACGGATTGGAAGGTGTTTAAGGCACGTTTCCTTCCACTTCTACAGCCTTTAACGATTCGATCGTCTGTTCTCTATCTGGTTGGCTTTGGTTTAAGCATGGAGACATGCGGGTGGATCCTGATCGGATATTGAAGGTGAATATACATATGTGATAGCTTCAAGCTGGGGCATGATACTTGGGTTGCTGATAGGGGTAAGTATCGAAATCCCTGCCGTCCAGGAGTAACATCAAGGTTGGTATTACCCCTGTCAGCCAATAATTCTATTTGACAATATTACAAAAAAAATAATAATTTAGAAATCAAAATATTAAGAAATTCTTAACTTTGTGTTGAGAAACTCTTTACAAATCATATTTTTTGTATTATAAATACTTTTTCCAACCACATATAATAAAATCGGGAAATCTGATCAAGAGGCGCTGATGAAAAAAAACACGGAATCGTTGATCTATGATATGGCCTTCAGGGTACGGTTATATATTGCCTCTAAAATTTCTGAAAACAAAGTGGGTGATTTGTGAAAACACCAAGTAAGAGCTTAATAATAGAGCTCATTGGAATGAAGGGCAGCATGAGCATTTCTGAAATCGGAAGCTTATACCCGACGGATTACAGCAACAGCACAATTTCCACGACGATCACAAAACTCTGGAAAGATAAGAAACTTGTTGATAAAGGATACTACCTGAAAATCAACGGGTGACCACTGTCACCCAACCGAAAAGGGCCAAGAAATTCTGTCAGAAATCAAGCGTACCCAATCCGACGTTTTCGGCACAGTAACCGTATCCTTAGGCTTATCTCCCGATCAAGTCGAACATTTTCAGGAAATTCTGGAACATGCCGTTGGTTTTTTCGATAAAACGCTCGGGTTGGAACTTGAGAATGAAAAATTAACCATACATTCAAAGCATTCGTGTGATCCGGCTCTGATGCAACACGTTTGACAACCTATATAAGATAAAGATGAAATTACCCTATGAAAGCTGTAAATTTTAAGTGCAGAGCAGGGTACCCGGCTGTTGCCACTAACTGCCGATTGCCCCAAGTGTGTCCTGCCGGTTGGGGGCCGATCCTTGGTTGGTGGCAAATTGATGAGCTTGCTAAATGCGGAATTGACCAGGTAACCGTTGTTTTAGGCTTTCGTGCAGACAAAGTTGAAAGAATTTTACGGAAGCGTTATGGCTCACATCATGTAAAAACTATCTACAACGCTGATTATGCGGTATCGGATAACCTGGTCAGCTGCTGGGCGGCGCACGATGAAATGCATTCAGACTTTGTATTGCTAAATGGCGACACTTTGTTTGAGGCCGCCGTGATGCAACGCCTCCTTGATACGCCTCATCGCCCGGTAACTGTGGCTATCAGTCATAAAAAGGACTATGATGCTGACGACATGAAGGTTGAATTGGACGGTTGCCGACTTGTGAATATCGGCAAGGATCTTTTGCCGGATCAAGTTGACGGGGAATCCATCGGAATGATCCTTTTCCGCGGCCAGGGACCCGGGTTGTTCCGCCTTGCTTTGGAAAAGACGCTGGAGACTCCTTCGGCACAGACAAAATGGTATTTGTCGGTAGTTGATGAAATGGCCCGGTCGATGCCGGTGTGGACCTGCTCAGTCAAAGGGTTACAGTGGTGTGAAGTCGATTACCATGCTGATCTCAAACTGGCCGAAAAAGTCGTATCGGCCTGCGGCACCCCTGGGGAGGCTGAAGTCGATGAAGGCACCTGTCAGACGACGAAGGTGACGCTAAGTTAACTTTCCAGCCAAATTTTCCATGATCGAGGTAGAAGGCAGGATCTAATAATCTCCTTTATTCTTTATAATTTTAAATTAATTTCGAAGTGTTTCGCTAAAGCGTTCTGAACCCATGGTGTTGAAGAACGTTTTTTTTTAGATGGCTGCAAATGATTCTCGACCGTTATATAATGCGGGAAATCATCAAACCGACAGTGGCGGTATGTTTGATACTGGTCTTTATTTTCGGTTGTTATATGGCAACCCGCTTCCTGGTAGACGCCCTCAGCGGTCAATTGCCGGGCACCACTGTCTTTATCTTAATCCTGCTTAGAATTGCTATCGCTCTGGAGGTGCTGCTACCCACCACCTTGTATTTATGCGTTGTGGTCGCCCTTGGGAGATTGTATAAAGATTCCGAAATGACGGCCCTTTTCGCCTGTGGTGTGAGTTTGGGCCGCATTTTTCGGCCTGTCTTGTACACTGCTGTGGCAATTGCAGTGGTCGTTGCCAGTTTATCGCTTTTCATTCGGCCCTGGGCTTACAAGCAGTACTATCGAATCAAGGCGAATGCAGAGGCAAATTTCGACCTCACGCGCATGAATGACG
This sequence comes from uncultured Planctomycetia bacterium, assembly GCA_942492195.1. Lineage (GTDB taxonomy): Bacteria > Planctomycetota > Planctomycetia > Pirellulales > S012-138 > CALOEH01. Next base: position 3,277 of record CALOEH010000234.1, read on the forward strand.
GGATGTTTTATGAAACTAAAAATGGCGCGCGGGTTATTTACGCTGAAGAGGTTGACCACCAAAAAGATGAGGCCGAACGGGTCTTTATTCGAACAGAACGAGACGATGCTTTGCAGGTTATTTTTGCGAAGCAGGCCCATCAAAGCATAGATCCGGCATCCGGTATGCAGATTCTGGTATTTAGCGATGGCCATCTGTATGAGTTTTTCGCGCACAGGGGTAGAAGGACGTGTCATCCAATTTGAACAATCCGCTATGCCCCTTGAACCCAAAGAGAATCTCCGCCTGAAGTATCGCGTCAAGGCCGCATCCACCGGGGCTCTCGTTCGGTCGAGCGATAGTGAAGAAATAGCTGAGTTTCAGTGGCGGCTTTCTACGCCGCTGGCCACCATCCTTTTGGCGCTGATTGGCGTCCCTTTAAGCCGTTCATCACCCCGTCAAGGTAAATATGCAAAAATCACAACGGCCGTGGTGGTTTTTGCGGTCTATTATAACCTCAGCGCTTTGACCAAGAAATGGGTCGAACGGGGCACCCTCGACGCCATTCCCGGGATCTGGTGGACCCAATTACTGTTGGCAGGGGTACTGCTGGTTCTGTTATGGCAGCCTACAATGGCATTGCGCCGGCGCGGAAAATGATGAAAACTCTTGATCGTTACATTGGTATGAGCTTTCTGCGCAGCTTTGTTCTAATAATTATCGTCCTGGTTGCGCTATTTAGTTTCCTGGAACTGGTGTCCCAGCTGGATGATGTCGGTAAAGGAAATTTTCGCATCCCAGACGTCCTGGTCTTTATTTGCCTCACGATGCCACGGCGGATGCTTGATCTTATGCCCATCAGCACGTTGCTTGGCAGCATTGTCGCCCTTGGGTTGTTGGCCGATCACGGTGAACTGCTTGCCATGCAGGCCGGCGGCGTGTCGACCCAACGGATCTGCTGGTCGGTGCTTGCCGCCGGTACACTCTTCATCCTGTTAACCGGTATGTTGGCAGAGATGGTTGTCCCCCCGCTCGATCAGCTGGCCCGTAAACGCCGCGCTTTGGCAATTTCCGGTACCGGTATCACGCTGACCAAACAAGGGTTTTGGGCCCGACGAGGATTTACTTTCATTCATGTCGGAAAAATACTTTACGGTGGATTGGCGGCTGATCTGGATTTATTCGAAACGGATAAAAAAGGCCGCTTAAAGGTGTTTACCCACGCTCGTGAGGCCAGCATTCAGCAAAATGATCAATGGGTTCTCAAAGACATTACCCAGAAGAATTTCACCGATCAAGGCATTTCAACCCAACAACTGCCGAGCCTGATTTTGCACTCATTTTTAAGCTCAGATCAGGTTAATGTGCTTGAACTCCCAGCCGACAGTCTTTCGTCCGTAGACCTTTATCGGTATATTGAAGCGTTGCGGGAGAGTGGACAGAATGCAGATCGCTATGCCCTGGCTCTGTGGCGCAAGTTGAGTGTGCCCCTGACGACTGGGGCCATGGTATTGCTTTCACTGCCGTTCATTTTTGGCTCTACCCGCCTTGTCACGGCGGGAAAGCGGATCATGATAGGCTCATTTGTTGGAATTGTATTTTATTTTGGCGATCAGTTGATTGTACATCTGGGGTTGTTATTAAGTCTCACACCGGTTATTACGGCAATGACACCGGTAATACTGATCTCGAGTATTGCCCTTTGGCAGTTACGGAAGGTCATCTAGTTTGGTTTCCGACATGCAATTTTCAAGACTAAGATTGTTAAAGTAGTTCTGTCTTTGGTAGGATGAGGTTGTTAAAACTCCAAATTACAATACTTAAATTCCAAATAAAACTCAAATCACAATAAATTAAATCCCAAACTTGTTTGGGTCATTGATCATTCGAATTTGGATATTGTTTGTTATTTGTCATTTGGTGCTTGGGATTTTTTCAATTTAGGCATTCAACCAGTACCGGATATCCAACATAGCTCTTAATATATTTGTGGGCCACGATATTAAGGTCTGTCGCCCAATTGCTGCTCATTTTCCCTGATAAAACGATTTTTATCCGGCGAGTAGACGCGTACCTGAAGCCTGACATTCCAGCCGCCGTTGCGCGGGGATATATGGTAGATATAATAGCGGGCGCGATGGTCCTGCCGGCGGTCCACAGCCGTGATCGATGTCGCGCCGATCACCGGGACATTACCGGAGGGAGTCTTCAGATAGCCTTGGTGCGAGCGATGCGCATGGCCGTGCAAGACCAGCTCCGCCCCAAAGGCTGCCAGAAGCGACTGCAGAGCGGGTGCATCCGTTAGACGTTTGCGCCAGCTGACCGTGCCGGAGACAGGCGGATGGTGAATCAGTAAAACCCTAAAATAATTTTGCCGGGCGGTATGAAACAAAATTTTTTCCAGGCGCTGCATTTGTATATTACCGATGCTGCCCACAGCCAAATGCGGTGCACAGGGTCGAGCTGTGCTCACACCAATGATGGCAACTCGGTCCCGGATGCGCAAGCAGGGAAAAATGCGGTCCCTATTTTCTAAGTTAGGGTCATCGTCCCGTGCGGTATCTGAAAGCATATACTCGGTCCAGTGGGCCATGGTTTGATGCCAGTCGGTCTCGACGTATGTGTCGTGGTTGCCGGGGATGACGGTAACCTGTGATGGAGAACCTAATGACTGCAGCCATTGCCTGGCTTTTTTAAATTCGGCGGACAGGCTCAGGTGAGTCAAATCGCCGGTGACGGCGATGTGATCGGGTTTGGTTTTCGCAAGGTCTGCCTGCAAAGCTGACAAAACGCTGTCACCGTGCCGGGATGCGCGGTGCAGTTTCCACCTTAAATACCCGAGCAGGCGTTTGCCCAATAGGTCGCGGGCTGTGATAGCTTTCATACACGAAATGTGCGGGTCGGAAATATGGGCCAGAGCTATGACTGACGCTGATGATGGGTCGTCAGCCATTGACGATGGAGAAGCGGAATTTTGGGGGTTATCAAAGTTTATAGAGACCATCCGCGATTAATATAGTAATTGGGTGGATATTGCAACAGACCCCCTCTGAAATGACTATTGCTAGAATATTCAATTCCGGTTTATCCGGGATAGGATACTTCTATGCCAATATACGCTCATATTATTAATGACAGCCCGGTAAAACTCTGGGGGCTAACATCCCGTCAGCGCTTATTCCGAGTATTAAAGAGTGCCGGTGTGACAGACATCGTGAAAGATTTGACCGTTGTACCGGAAAACAGTACGGTTCTGCTGTTAAGGGGTGATTACCTCTTTGATGACCGTATCATCCACTACCTGGTAAAAAACCCGGATAGTCTTTTGAAGATTTCGCAACCATCCGATAATACAATCGTTGCCGCTCATGTTGTCGGCGGTAAATGCACACAAGTATTTGAAATTTTGCAAGGAACGTCACCTGAAGGCCCCGTTCCGGGTGTCAGGACGGAGACCCTGGAAACTCTGTCCATATCTTTCCAACAGCGGCTGCTCAAGTTTGAACCGCCATTTGTGCTGCCTATACTACCCGAGGCTAAGGGTTTTTTAGAGCGCAGGCTTTTTGACGCGTCGTATAAAGGCGTCACCGACCTGGTCACCAAATGGTTTTGGCCACGCCCGGCTCAATGGGTTGTCGGTCAGTGTGTACGCTTTGGACTGCGACCGAATCATGTTACCATCATCGGCTTGATCCTGGTTATATTGGCTGGGGTGTTGTTCACCTATGGCTGGTATGGCTGGGGATTATTGGCCGGCTGGTTGATGACTTTTTTAGACACTGTCGACGGTAAGCTGGCGCGTGTCACTGTGACCTCCAGCAAGTTCGGGCATTATTTCGACCACCTCATAGATTTGATACATCCTCCTGTCTGGTACATCCTCTGGGGACTCGGTTTGGGCATATCCACGCCTTATTTAATCGGGTTGTCAATTAACACCGTATTCTGGCTGATTATGGTCGGATATGGCGTGGGACGACTGGTGGAAGGTGTATTTCTGGCAAGGTTGGGAAAATTCGGAATTTTTTGCTGGCGTCCGATCGACTCCTATTTCAGACTGATTACCGCTCGGCGCAACCCATGTTTGATTTTATTGACCATCGGTACACTTATAGGGCATCCGGACTGGGGACTGATTGCGGTGGTAATCTGGACTGTGGTGACCAGCATTTTTCTTCTCGGACGCTTATTGATGGCACTCGTCCGGCAGCAGACGACCGGTTCGGTAAAATCCTGGCTGATGGATATCGATCAAACTAAGCAGAAACAACCACTGGCTGTGCGATTGTTTACGCACAGAGCGGCTGACTAATGAATGGATTCGATATTTTTTAAGTTCTTGTTTTTGACAGGATTTACAGGATTAATGGGATATTTTTTTTGCCTATGGCGAGATACCCTTACGCCGAAGGCCCTTATATCCAGACGATCCTGTAAATCCTGTCTGATATTTTCTTTTTTTAGAATCCATTCCTCAAATTTTAGGTGACGGTATTCATGAATCTATGTGCTTAGTGGTTGAATTATTGTAAAAATTTGAAGGAATATTATAAAAATAAAATGGGATTCCGCAATGTCTCAAAGTTCGGCCGTCCTGTGCGTGTCGGTGTCATCATCAACCCACTGAGCGGCGGAAATCTTAACGGACTGGACGACATCCGGCGCATCATCGACGATCATCCTCAGGTCGTTCATTGTGACGTTCAGACGCCCCAGGACGTACTGGCGGGCCTGAGGGATTTTGCGGACCAGGAGGTCGATCTCTTGGCGGTCAACGGTGGCGACGGTACCGTACAGGCAGTATTGACCGCCCTTTTTCACCAACAGCCGTTTGAAATCCAACCCCTGCTTGCGGTGCTGCAATCCGGCACTACCAGCATGACCGCCAGGGATGTTGGTTTTTCCGGGTCTCGAGTACGGTCACTGAGAAAGCTGTTTAACTGGGTCGCAACCGGAACCGGTGATTCCCGGGTGATAGACCGTCCGGTTTTCCAGGTGCAGGCACCCGGTCATCAGACCCGTTACGGAATGTTCTTTGGAGCCTCTGCCATCTATCAGGGAATTCAATATTTTCATCGAAATATGAATTCTAAAGGCCTGAAAGGTGAGGTCTGTCCCGGATTGGCAATTCTTCGCTTTTTATGGTCTGCAATCCGCCGGGACAGTAACTTCATATCGCCTGTGCCCGTTTCGGTGGCGATGGACAACCACCCACCGCAGCATTTTGATTCCCTTGTGGTTCTCGTTAGCACACTGGAAAGATTGTTCTTAGGGCTTTATCCATACTGGGGTAAGGAGTCCTGCCCTCTGCATTATGCTGCCGTTCGCATGCATCCGCGACATTTGTTGCGGGCACTGCCGTCAATCTTGCGAGGCCGCAGTGGTGCCTATGGGACGCCGGAAAACGGTTTCTACAGTCACAATGCACATGAAATAAAGCTGAATCTCGCCGGCGGCTTCACACTCGACGGCCAACTCTATACACCTGAGAATCAAGCGGAACCCACTGTGGTGCGATATGGTGGAACAGCTACTTTCTTAGTTATACAACGGTGATTTTTCTGGTTTTCGTGACAACATACTAAAGGCGAATGGTGGCAGATGTAAGAATTGAGGAATTCCAGGATTCAGGGATTCAGGAATTCAGGGATTTTGGGATTTAGGCCTATTTATTCAAATCCCACGGCGAGGTTCTAACCAAATTTAGCCACCAAGACACAAAGACTCGAATTTTAATTTATTGTATACCTTAATCCCCAAGCCAAACCCCACGGGACGTAATACGTAAATAATGTCCAAAAAAAGAGCTAATTCTATCTTAAAAATACGTAGTCTGCAATTCACAATTCTATGTTGGTTCCGGCTCGTCCGGATAGAGATTCTCATAATGGATATTCCTCCAGAGTTAATTTCCGCCATCAGTCGCAGATCCAACCAGGCGGCTTCGCCGGCGGTGTGCCATCTGATCGACGAAATACTGGCACGCCACGGCAAGGCCGCCCAGGCCATTTTGTTTTATGGTTCCTGTCTGCGTTCGGGAGATGATCTTTGGTATGTGGGTCGCTTCGTTCTGCTGGTGGACAACTACCGCGCCGCCTATACGAGTCGCCTCCAGGCTTTTTTCAACATGTTGCTGCCGCCGAATGTATATCTACCTGGAGGCGGAGGTTTGAAGGACAGGTTGTGCGGACCAAATATGCGGTTTTGTCTAGGTCTGATTTCCAAAAACCGGACATCAAAAAAAATGGCTTCATTCTTATCTGTGGGGGCGATTTTGCCAGCCCACCGCTTTGCTATACGCCCGTACTGATGAGGTCGCCAATTTGGTGCAGGAAGGGTTTGCACGGTCTGTTTTAACTTTTATCCGGCGTGTACTGCCCCGGGTCGACTCTGATTTTACCGCCCGGCAGATATGGCGCCGGGGACTGGAACTTTCTTATCGGGCCGAGCTTAGATCCGAACGACCGGAAAAAAGGGCTGGCTTGTTTGATTCAGCGCCTGATTATTACGAAAATATCACCCGTATCGTCGCGAACGCCGACGTCTTGCCTGTTGAAATTTTCTTCACAGCCAGATGGGGTATCCCATCGTGCTCGGATTCCTGCCTGGATGCGACTTTGAGCCGGATGTATTATGGGGGCTGAGATCGATACAGGGAAAACTGCTCTCTGTGCTGCGGACTACTCAAAGCCCTAGCGACATTTGAGAATGGTGTGGATTATATTTTGTAGAAAATTGAGCGGCACTTCGGGGGTTACGGCGGATATCGAACCACGGCTGAAGCGCCGACCGCTATTGGCGATGTGGAAGCATAATGTCCTGGCGACTTTACCGGCGGGGTGGGTTTCGATAGATATGAGCACCGCCGCTGGCCGCGAGTGTCCAGTCTGATCGGAAAAGAAACTCCAGCACGACAAATGTCGAATGTCGAATGTCGATTGACGAATGTCGAATTAAGGAATTCTTCCTATTTTATTTGTTAAAAAGAGCAGAGCGAAGCGACATCCACAATTCGTCAATCGTCAATCGTCATTCAATGATTCATACAAGCGTCTAAACCCTTTCTAATAATCTGAAATCAAGGAGGTTGATATGGGAATTCTTTCGTGGATCATATTGACTGACTTTTTTAGCAGGAAAAGTATTTGAACTATTTAGGCCTTGATCTTTCCTCACTAATCGTTGCAGTTATCGCCGTTTTTGTAGCAGGCCTCATTCGGGGTTACAGTGGGTTTGGAATTTGCAATGGTAGCCGTTACAACCATATCGCTTGTAATTCCACCCGGCTCGTGTTGTTCCCCTTGTCCTTATTCTGGAAGTAATAGCGAGCATTCGTTTGGTTCCGCAGGTCTGGAAAGACATCGACTGGTATTCTATACGCTGGTTGCTTGCTGGATCGCTTTTTGCCACACCCTTTGGGGCATATCTACTTGCCAATATACCGGCAGAACCAATGCGCATATCCATCTCCCTGCTGGTCTTGGTTGCTGCAATTCTACTATTGCGTGGCTGGGCATGGAAACAAATGCCTGGCAGACCATTAATTCTTACCACAGGAATAGCGTGTGGAATTTTAAACGGTGCTGCCGCAATAGGCGGTCCACCAGTGATTCTTATGTACCTTTTCATCACCTGCTGGAGTTACGGTATCCCGCGCATCTATCATAGCCTATTTCTTGGGTATTGACACAATGAGTCTGGTAATGGCCTCAATTCATGGTCTAACGACATTCCAGACTTTACTGCGTAACAGTTGTCTGTCTGATCCCGCTGCTTTTGGGAATTTCTGTTGGAAGTAAAATGTTCATAGTGGTTGATAAGGAATCTTTTCGTCATCATGTGTTAATTTTACTGATAATACTTTCGATTGCCGGTCTACTTCGGGTGTAATTACGGTTTAATGGCTATTTGGGTGTTAGCTGTATCTGGTTCTTGCTCATAGTCAAAACACACAATAATATCGTTATATAGCAATCCCAGCATGGGCTCAAAGCTGATAAAGGAGTGCAGATAACTCTCAACGCCCCGCGCGGCGGGGAAAATTTTGCACCCAAATCCACGACTCGGGTTGCGGCGCTATGACTTCGCTTTTGCTGGCCATGTTCTGAATTCGCCCGGTGGTGCGCTAAGCCGCTGGTTTGTCCGTTGATTCCGGCTGCAGAATATTCCGCACCGCATTGATAAAACCAGGCAGGCCCTCGTCAGGAGTTTCACGGGCACGCAACTCGTGCCAGCCGCTGCGCTCCTGGTGCTCTTCAAAAGCAAGTTGCCCGGCTTTACCGTTCCAGAACAGGCGATAGCGCGTGTGATCCCGTTCAAGGTGGGCCAGCCAGCCGCCGAAACCTCCCAGTGCCGTCACGTATTCGTCAACCTCGTAACCGCACGCCTCGCAGGCTTCCCGCAAAGCAGCTTCGTAACGCTCCGCCTCGGGCGGTTCGCGCCCTTTGTCTTTACTGCCGGGTTTACCACCCAGCCAGAATACCGGTTGTTCCGCCAACGCATAGCTTCCTGTTCAATACAAACTCAGATCGAAAACGATAAACCCGCACGGCCATCAGTACAACAGCCAAAAGAAAAATGTTAAGGGTGCTGGAATTCGCGGCGAAGTTGGAATGTCCGGGTCAACTGTGGCAATCTGATGTCGACCATCGGTTCGAGACCGGAGTAGGTGATCACGTAGCTATCAACATCAATGGTTCCACTGGTGGAATCCAGGTAGTTGTGAACTCACGATGGTCGGCGGTGCCGATGAGCATGATGGTGTCGGTCGTCATCGTCGCCGTCGAACTCGACACTGTCTGGCCCACCGGCGGGGAGCCGCGTTGACGTTGAGGACCAGCAGGTCCTCGCCATCTTCGCCGGAGATGCTGAGATCTCCCATGACTCCGTCAGGCAGGGAGTTGAGCGCCGACGTTGAAGGTGTCGTTGCCATCGCCGCCGCTGTAGACCACAGTTGCCCTGGCGAGGATGTTGTCAATATTGAAGACCTCGGCGTCATCACCCCCTTGAAATTGACCTTGCCAGCCATGTTGCTGCCGGCCAGGACATTGGCCCCTGCACCACCGTCAACTTCGACGGGCGCTGGTAGCACTCATGCCGACAATGGGTCGATGGGAAGTCATCCCCCAACTCTCCATTGAGGAAGGTGATGGACCCTTCGCCGGTAGGCCGGCCAGGTCAATGGCATCAGCGCCGTCTCCAGCGTCGACGATCAGGACCGACGTGCTCACCGGTGGTGGTGATGTCAATATCATCCGCCATATCGCCGGCGTTGATGGTGGAAACAACAGCAGCGGCCGTGGTGAGAATGTCAACATCGCTCGCAGCGGCAGCGGCGGTTTCCACCGCCAAGCGTTCGACGGTTTCGTACATGATGGTGCCGGTACCGGTGCGAGACACGGACGTGTCATCAATGGTGTAGGTGCTGGCCGCGGTATTGGCGCCGTCCAGGATGTTGAGCAGATCGCCATCAGCCAGAGTGGTAGTAACGGTCGAGGCCTTGGCCGTGATGGTGTGGGTGCTCTCCGGCATGGCGTCGTTGTCTTCGCCGAAGACGCAGATTTCGCCCAAGATATCATCCAGGCCGTTAGTGGTGTCCCCGATGTTGAAGGTATCATTGCCGTCGCCGCCGAAGAGGTCGGCACCGCCTGAGCCATGATCCGCGATCCCTTCGAGCGTGATCACATCCGCGCCGGCGTCGCCGTCTACGCGGAGGAATGCACCGTCGAACTGGTTGATGGTAATGGTGTCGTCTTCGGTTCCACCTTCGATGTCGAGCCCGTTGGCACTTGTGTTACCCGTGTCAACGACGGTGATTGAATCTGCCCCGGCGTCGCCACGCAGAAAGGTCAGGCTAGTGTCCGCTGTCGTCGCCACGTCGATGGTGTCGGCACCTCCGCCGGCATTGACTATGAGTACGGAAACATCACCCGTTGTGGAAATGTCAATGTCGTCGGCATCGACGCCAGCGTTGATGGTCGTAACATTTATGCCTGCGGTACTCGTGACATCAATATCGCTGGCGGCGGTGTCGCTGGTGTTGACGTTGAGCCGTTCGACGGTGTCGTCGTACGTGATGGTTCCGGCACCAGTGCGATCCACGGTGGTGGCGGTGATGGTATACGTGCTGCTGGACGTATTGGCATCATCCAGAACGTTGAGCTGGTCACCGTGCGATCTTGAAAAGGATTGCGAAAACCCCTTGGCACCGATCGAATAATTCGTGCTGGGCGCGGTATCGTTTCCCTCACCAAAGACGCAGACCTCGCCCAAGATGTCATCCAGGCCGTTGGTGGTGTCGCCGATGTTGAAGGTATCGTTCCCTTCGCTGCCGAAGAGATCAGCAGCGCCGGTGACGGCGATTCCTTCGAGCGTGATGACGTCCGCACCCGCATCGCCGTCTACGCGGAGGAATGCACCGTTGAACTGGTTGATGGTGATGGTGTCGTCTTCGGTTCCACCTTCGATGTCGAGCCCGTTGGCACTTGTGTTACCCGTGTCAACGACGGTGATTGAATCTGCGCCGGCGTCGCCACGCAGAAAGGTCAGGCTAGTGTCCGCTGTCGTCGCCACGTCGATGGTGTCGGCACCTCCGCCGGCATTGACTATGAGTACGGAAATATCACCCGTTGTGGAAATGTCAATGTCGTCGGCGTCGTCGCCAGCGTTGATGGTCGTAACATTTATGCCTGCGGTACTCGTGACATCAATATCGCTGGCGGCGGTGTCGCTGGTGTTGACGTTGAGCCGTTCGACGGTGCTGTCGTACGTGATGGTTCCGGCACCAGTGCGATCCACGGTGGTGCTGGTGATGGTATACGTGCTGCTGGACGTATTGGCATCATCCAGAATATTGAGCTGGTCACCGTGCGATCTTGAAAAGGATTGCGAAAACCCCTTGGCACCGATCGAATAATTCGTGCTGGGCGCGGTATCGCTTCCCTCACCAAAGACGCAGACCTCGCCCAGGATGTCATCCAGGCCGTTGGTGGTGTCGCCAATGTTGAAGGTGTCGTTGCCGTCACCGCCGAAGAGATCGGCTCCGCCTGAGCCCTGATCTGCGATTCCTTCAAGAGTGATCACATCTGCGCCGGCATCGCCATCGATACGGAGAAGGTGGCCGTCGAACTGGTTGACGGTGATCGAGTCGTTCTCGGTGCCACCTTCGATCTCCACGCTGACGCCGGAGAAAATTCCACCTGTCTGGACCACGGTGATGGTGTCCGCTCCAGCATCGCCGCGGAGAAAGACTTTGCCGGTCTCCGTGGTGTCGGCGAGATCGACCGTGTCCGCGCCGCCTCCGGCATTTACCAGAAGCACCGCAGAGGTGCCGGTGGTGGTAATGTCAATATCGTCAGCCGCGTCTCCCGCGTTGATGGTGGCCCTAAACCCGCCGCTGGCAACGGAGTTGACATCGATATCGCTGGCGGCGGTGTCACTGGTGTTGACGGCCAGCCGTTCGATGGTGCTGTATGTAATGGTCCCCGTGCCGGTGCGGGCGACGGTGGTTCCGGTCACGGTATACGTGCTGCTAGCCGTATTCGCGTCGTCCAGGATGGTTAGCAAGTCACCGTCAGAAAGTTGTGAGGTAGAGGTAGCACCCTTGGCAGAGACGCTGTAGTCAACGAAGGTAAGATCGTTCGCTTGACCCTCGACATTTACCGCGCCGACGATCTGGTCTAAACCAACTGTGGAATCTCCCACTTCAACCGTGTCATCGCCGCCACGGCCGAAGATGTCGGTAGAAATGCCGGTGCCAGAATTGCCGGGCAGTTCGTTGGTGCGCAGTTGCAGCGTGTCAGCGGCGTCATCGTCAGGGCTGCCGATGAGAATACCGGCGTCTGCTGTATGCCCATCGAGCGTGAGTTGAGCGAGATCGGTTTCACCGTCGGCGAAGCCGCGAACTTCGATGGTGTCACTGCCGCCGAGGCCTTCGAGCACCAGCCCGGTGTAGGTGTTGGCGGCGAAATCGAAGAACTCCGCATTGCTGATGAACACGCGGGTGTCGGTGGCCTGCCCACCGCCGGGGCCAACCAAGTCTGCCCTGTCTACGATGATGTTGTTGTCTGTCCCGTCGCCGCGCACGGTGAGCGTGCCGCCGACCAGGCCGGAGGTGGTGATCGGCTCCAGCCCGGTGAAGTAGATCTGATGCGAATTGGTCGCTCCGCCGGTATCGGTGAAGAGCAGTTCCCCTTCATCGTCACCCGTGCTCGCGCCGTCATTGATGGCGGCGTAGATGGTGTTGTAGTCCAGTCCGCCAGGGATGAACGTGTACTCCAGGGCGTCTGTCCCCAGCCCCCCGTTGACCTCAAACTTCGGACTGCCCGTGAGCAGTGTGTTGTCACTACCGCTAGGGACGGCACCTGCAAGCTCTGGCAGACCTTCGGCTGTTTCTTCAATCAGGAAGGTATCGTTATCGTCGGTGCCGTTGATGGTGAGCGACGTGACGGCAGACTCGTCCAGCACGGTATAGAGATTGCCATTGATATAAACTTCAATGGTCTCCGTGCCAGCATTGAGCGGAGCCACCGAGTTGCCGCGGCGGAGCGTGACGGTATCATCCGAACCATCTTCGAAACCGAGCGTTTCGAGATCAAGGACCACATCTCCGGTGAGCACCGGCGGCACGTATTCGAAGGCACCAATGTCGGCGGTCCCTACACGGGCCACACCGCGTTGATCGGTCAGCGGGGGCGGCGACATCGTTGGCCGCGTCAATGGCCTGGCTGTCGAACCGGAGCGGGTGGACGAACGTGCCGGCGTCTTCAATGAGCGGGAGCAACAGCGGGTCGGTATTCTGCAAATCAGAGCCGAGAGGATTGGGATCGCTGTCATCGTCCAGGATGTTGTTGCCCAGCGAGTTGAGGTTCAATGTTCCATCGACAGTGCCTGTGGTGAAGTTCCCGTCTTGGTTCTCTGCGAAGATGGAATTCTGGTATTCGATCGTGAGTATGGTTGTCGCGGGGACGCTGCGAACTTCGACGCCCGCTCCACCGTTGTCAGCGATGGTGACGTTGAGCAGGGAGAGGGAATTCACTAATCCGGTGCCTGGGAACGTGCTGATGGCGTTTCCGGCGTTGCCGCTGATGGTGACGTTGGTGAAGGTGGCGCTGCCTTGACTGAGGTCGAAGGCGTGGCCGTTGTGTGCGTTGTTGACAATCGCGCTGTCGGTGACAAAGACCGTTCCAAACGACGCCACCATCACGCTGCCGCTGGGGTCAGGATCAGCATTGCCTGTGGCGACCACGCGTTGGATGTTTAAGACATCATTGAGGTTTGAACCGGACATGTTCACGGTGTTGACGGCACCTGTGAGTGTCAAGTCCGTGATGGTGAATGTCTTGTCGGCGTTGGCACCATCCAGGCCAAAGATCGTACCGCCACCACCGTTGATGGTGAGTTGATCGGCACCGAGACCTTGGATCGTTGCGGAGCCATTCACTTGGAGCCCACCGGCACTCAGCGTGATGATGCTGCCCGCCAGACCGGGATCGAAGTCAATGACATCAATGGGGTCGTTGGGACTGGTGAACCCGTCAATGATCAGGCCTGGATTGTTGGCCAGCTCAATCGCTTCGCGGAGGCTCAGTTCGTTGTCGCCAGCCAGGTTGGCCAGGGTGTCGTCGAGTGTGTTTTGGACCGTCAGACTGGCAGTAGCTGTGACTACAAATTCATAGGCTCCGATGTCGGCCTCGGCGAACGTGTTGCCATCTCCATCGAAACGTGCCACGCCGCGTTGATCTTCGGTAGGTGCCGCGGCCGTGTTGGCCGCATCTATCGCCAGGCTACCCGGACTCAGCGGCTGTACGAATGTCCCCATGTCCGCGACCAGTGGCATCAGCAGTGGATCGGTATTTGTCTGATCCATTGGCCCAGGCGTGACGTCGCCGGTGGCATCGTCCAGGATGTTGTTGCCGACCGAGATTAGGTTTGGATTGCCGCCAAAGTTAGCGAAATTGCTCCCCGTATTGTCGGCCAGAATTGAATTCTGATAGGTGACGGTTGAGGTCTGTCCCCCACTGGTGCTAATTCCATTGCCTGTATTGCCGGCCAACGTGACATTGGTCAGATTCAGCGTGGCTGGGGCGGAGAAGGAACTCACCGAAATGATGGCGTCCGATCCACTGTTACCGCTAATGGTGGTATTGGTAAAGGATGCCAGTGATCCATTCGCAATGAGGATCTGTTCAAACGTCGAATTGTTGTTGTTGATGATCGCGCTGTTGGTGACGTTGAGCGTCGTGCCGTTGTCCGCAAGGATTGCGAACGAGCCTGTACCCGTGGTGTTAGAAATGACCACGCCGTCCAGATCGAGCGTTGTGCCAATGCTCCTCACAGCGATTCCATCCGCTGAGGTTAGCGTGATGTCGTTCACCACGTAGTTCTGACTGCCCGTGAAGTCGAGAATGCCGGAAGCGTCGTTGCCGCTAATCGTTAGTTGGTCTGCCCCCAGACCCTGTATGGTGAGCGATTGAGTGATGCTGAGGTCGGTGCCGCTCAGGGTGATGGTGTCGTTCGCCATTCCAGCATCAAAGGTGATGGTGTCATCCACGTCGTTGCTCGTGAACCCATCGATCACCAGTCCTGGATTGTTGGCCAGTTGTATTGCTTCGCGCAGACTCAGCTCACCATCGCCAGCCAGGTTGGGGAGTGAATCGTCCAGATCATTCTGCACCATCAATACCGCCAACATCCGGCGGTCTTCTAAGGAGTCGTACCGCAACTTCCGGCGATGCGTCCGGCGTTGCAATTTGCGAGATGACCGGGTGGGATTGAAAGAACGATGTTCTGAGCGATTACGCATCGAAATTTGCCTCGCAGCACAGTGAGCGCAGTAGTGCCGTTAAAAATTCGTATTCTGGATGGAATTTGAGCCCCGAGCGGCAGGTTTTGCATCCGCAGAATGGGTGGTATAGCACGACATAGTAATCTGCGGGAAATAGACAAGCAAGCGCCGAAGTTGCCGATAATATCGACCGCACTTGTGAGCTTCGTAGCATCCTGGCAGAGGCCATACCATCCCCCCAAGTTGACGGACTCGGTCACGCGAAGGGATTTTCAGCTTGAAAGGTCGATGGCCGGATGCGTAACTACGTGCCACCGTGCCAGATAGAGAGATTGAGCCCGTCGGAGCGGCGAGGGCCGGATAAAACAGTTGTTGCAACTGTTCGGGAGCGAAGAAGAACGATTCAGGCGGCTTCTACAGGTGACCGTTGAGACAATTGTTTTGCAGAGCGCTCGAGTTGATTCGAGGTCCTATTTTGGTTTCGCTTCTTCCGCTCGACTGGGGAACATCCGCATGAGCCAGCGCTGTTCCCAACTGGCGAGTGTACTCCAGCCGAGGTCGGTGTAGAGATCGCGGCGTTTCTTGTGGTACCAGAAGTTGAGCGGCGCGTCCTGCATCTGCTTGTTGAGCGTAGCCAGAGCCTGGCCGAAATGGCCCAACCGGCGCTCACGGCGAACGTGCAACAAGAAATACTTCTTCTCCGTCGTGTCCACCCAGCGGCGAAGTTCGGCAAAGTTTGCCTCGAACGCCTGATGGTGGGCCTGTGGATCTGCAATGGGCTGCTTCTTCAAGACTTCCGGCAGCTCGCGATACCCAATCGCTCGCCCGCGACGGTACAGCGTATCCACAAGCGTCTCGCGCAGCTTCACGGCTTGTTGGTGCAGGCGTTGGGCTTTCGCATCGCCAGGCAGCCCCACACGGGCGGCATTTTGTTGGATCTTGTTTTCATCGATCAGCGCAATCACCGCATCGGCCGCCTCAACCACTTCGGTCAGATGCTGTTTGCGGAACGCCGGCACATTGTCCAGATGGTGGAGTCGTTGGAGCAGCACTTCGAGATTGTCAGGCTTCTGCTTGAGCAGGCGAGCCGCGTGCTTTTCGAACAACTCCGGCTGCTTGGGACCCGATAGCCGTTTGAGTTCGGCAAGTTCCGCTTTCCAGAGCGAAGCTGCGAACCCTTTGTCCTCTGGCTCAGCAGCGTCTTTATCGGTCGGGTCCTGATCGGCAGGAGCCAACGCTGGTACACACATTTCGAAAGGGAAACCGCCAGGCCGCCGCGCGCTGCCGGTTTCGGCACTCCGGTCGGACCAGGTAACACTCCCCAGCAACCAGTCGCCAGGGGCCAGTTCGCTTGGCGCTTTCCAAGGCTGCTGGATGCCTGCATACAACACCGCTTGCTCACCACGGCTGAGTTGTCGTGATGTGAATTCTGAGCGTCTTGCCCTGGCGGCATCTTCGCTCGTGTAGAACCCGACGGAGGGAGCTTTTTTCAGCGAGCGTTCCAGGTCCAGCGGCGCTTTGCGAAAACGCTCCAGCAATGTCGGGTTGTCGTGCTGTAGATACAGCCGGACCTGTTTCGGACCGGCGCGCAGCTGCACGCTCTGCGGTGAGGCATCGCCTGAGGCTGTGCGGTAGGCGTCTCCGTCATACAGATGCCAGAGTACACCGGATAGTTCGGAGTCGTAGAGCACGCCCTGGTTCCAAGGAAACTGCAGCGTGACCTTGCCAGCATCCGCCTGATCGAACTGATAGTGTAGTTCGAGTTGAAACAGTGGTTCTGCAGAATGCCGTTTGGTGGCGGAGCGGACGAGCGGTTTGAGTTCTGACTGACGGGGAAACAGGCGGTGCCGCCATTTGGAAAGTTCGGCTTTCGGCTTGAGCGTGGTGGGTTCCAACAGCGCGGCAACGCGAACCGGCGTGGTGAGCGAATCGGTGAGTACGAGCCGCTCGTTGCTGGGTGTCAGTCCATGAAAGTTGACCTTCAACTGCACGCGCGAACTGCCCAAGCTGGACCAGTTTTGGGCCAGGCAAACTTCTACGGCCATGCCAGGCGTCACGGCTAAGCTACGCCGCTGGGTTTCGCCAGGGGTCAGGGTGAGGTACTGCTTGAACTCATGATCTTCGAACGACTGTCCAGCGGCGGCTTGGACGGTATGCAGCAGGTAGCTGCGCGAACTGTCCGCCGAGAGTGATTGAAGTGAGACATCCGCCCAAGTGGCTCCCTGCGGAACTGCCAACAGGCTGCGATGGATCTCGCCAGGCTCCAGGCTGAGTTCGGTGGTGGTTTCTGTCTGACCGTCAGCCAGTACGTGCGGTTTGAGCACGGAGACCGGCACGGTAAACAACGGGCCGGCGTTCTTCTTCCCGACTTCGTAGGCTTGAATCTCCGCAAAGTGCACACCTGGCTCCAGCTGATTGGGCTCGACACGGATCGCAAAGGATTGCGTTCCGCCGACCAGCAGCAACGTCGGCCCCACCTGCACCCAGTCTGCGGTGGACTCTAAAGCTAGGTGGTACTCGATCTCCAGCAAGCGGCGGTCTGCCGGACCTTCGTTCAACCGGACAGGGGTCACGCGGACGGTGGTTTCCAACGGTTGCTCTGTCTCGAACGCTTCGCGTAGCACAATCCCCCGCGGCCTGTCAGGCAAGCTAAGCCGCACGTCGAACCACCAAGGGTTATCGACCGCTGACGCCTGCGGTGGGCTGGTTTGGTTCTTGCGTTTTGCACCGCCAGCTGGCCGATGAGAAGGTTGCTCGGCAAGAACGTCTTCGACTGCCTGATCAATCTGGATCAATCCGGCACCTTGGGTAAACGGGTCGAGATTGGGAATCGCTCGGGCGGAGTTCTTCAACACTCGGCGGATGCCTGGCGCGGTCCAGTTGCGGTCGTTTTGCTGAAGAGCCGAGAGCAGCAGTGCAATATTGCCACAAGCATTGGGAGACGCCATCGAGGTGCCGTTCATCTGCATGCTGCGACGGAGCGTCCACACCGGCACCGGGGCCACGGCACCACCGGGGGCCAAGAGGTCCACGCCCAAGTCTCCATCGAACGTGGGGCCGCGAGATGTCCAGGTGTAGGTCAACTCTGGCAACCGCTCGCGGAGCGAGTACTCTGCTTGCATCATCTCGGGCGAAAGATAGGCACCAACGCCCAACAAGGCCGAACTGGTTCCGCCTGGGGCACCTGCGGTGGAGAGTGCCGGTCCGCTATTGCCGGCACTGGCCACAAACACTACGTTGTGCTGCTGCACGAGACGGGTAAAGATCTCGGTCAGTCGGCCGGCGTTGGGCATCCGCGTCGGCTCACCGTAGCTCATGTTGACCAGATGGCATCCGCGTTCAGCAATCCACTGCGCGGCCTTCTCCAAAGCCAAACCGGTTTCCATACTGCCGAGTCGAGTATCGCCGATCTTGATGGAAACGATCTGCACGCCTGGGGCGATGCCATTCATATTCGGCTGATCTGGGAAGTACGCGCCGACGATTCCGGCCACGTGCGTGGCGTGCGCGCCGGCATCGACCACGATCGAACCACTGGCTCCATCCGGGGCAATGTCCAAACAAAAATTGAGCAACGCCTCGTCCAAGGGGACTGTGGCAAACTGCTGCTGGTGCCGGTAACTGGCCATGGGAGTTTCGTCAGCCAGTTCGCCGTCTTCGTCCGTATCCACCACTCCCAGCCAGCGCTGGCCGTCGTGAAACAGTACGCAGTCAAAGATAGGCCCAGGGTCCTTTGCATCCTTGAGAGTGGTGTCGAGTTGTTCCAGCCTGGCCCGGTACTCGGCGAGTTGCTGCTTGACCTTGTCTCCTGACGGTTTGGCTTGGAGGTCTCGTATCTTGATCAGCAAGTCGGCTTGATGGCGACGCGATTGTTTCTCAAGTTGTTGCCGGCGGTCCCGGCTGATGCGAGTTACGAGACTACGGGGGAAGAAGTCGAAGGCCGCCTTCCAGCCTAAGCGATACTTGCCGCTGGGGTTCTTCCAGTTGGGGTCCACCTTGAGTGTGCGTCCCGTGACGCCGTCGAGGGTGCCAGTCTCCGAGGCGTTCACCCGATCGCCAAAGGAGACGTCCCCAGCTCCGGTTGCATCCAGCACGTCAATGATCTTGACCTGGCCGTCACTGGTGGTTTGCAAGCCGGGCGCGCCGGGGTCCACCCCAGTATCCAAAATGGCCACGATCAGCCCTCGCCCATCGTAGGTGGGATGCCTGGCCAAGAGCTTGGCGGCGCCAGTTTCTGCCTTGGGGAGCAGTCCGGCAAAGCGAGCTTCGTCCGGCTCTTGGGCAATGGAGGGTGCGACCAACAACAGCATCAGTACACAGCAGGGAAAGCGTCGCATGGAGGTCTCGTCAAAGAATGGGCTGGTCAAACGGATGCGCGCCAGGCGGGTCAATCATGTGGCTCGACAGAAACGACTCGATTCCTATCAGAAATCTCATTCTTTCTAGGAACCGAGGCATCTCCGTCGTAGAGAGCATCCTAATATTGTAGGCCAGAGATTGTGATACCGACACCCGATGGCCTCGAACCAATTTGAGCTTCCGCCTTTTCAATCCTAGCCCAAAGCGTCAGCGAGGAAGCACGACGTGGGATGCCGCCACCTGCAGTCTCCTCGCTGACGCTTCGGGTTGTGATTCCAAAGGTCCCGCTACATGGCACGAGATGACTTGACTATTGGGTTGGGAGGATCTGGGTTCGGCCCTTGCTCCGAGTCTGCGGGAAAGTTACAACGCCTTCTAGCTTGAGATTTCTCTTTGATTTGAAAGTCTCTGATGGGCAAGCGTAAAACGAAGATATCTGCCGTTTCTAAGCAACTCCGTTTTGACGGCTGCGAGGTCGTCTTTGCCGGCAAGTCGCGATGGAAGTCTTCCGACCTCAAGCTCATGGTGCGGCAAGAAGGAGGAACGGTCGCGCAGAAAGTGACCGACTCCACTGGGGTGCTGGTCCTGCTCGAACGGGGGCCTCATAAAGCTGCGGAGAACGCCGCCGCCAAGTACAACGCCCAAGGCGCGGAGATTTTCACCATCTCCGAGACCGAGTTCTTTGAACGATTCAAACCTTCCACAGAAGAAGTCTTGCAGTTGCTGCAAGCGGGCACTCCTGGCACCGATCGTCTGCGAGCGCTGATCCGCAGCAGCATCCACAAGTATGTTGAAGGCATCTTCGATCTTGGCGGTGCCAACTTGCGCGGTAAAGATCTGCGAGACCTGTCGCTACGCCTGATGAACCTGAAAGGGGCCGACCTTCGCGACTGCCAGGTCGACGAGGCGTACGCGCCGTACCTGATCGACGTGCGACTCAGCGGCGCAAGCGGCAAAGAGTTCAGTGCGCAGGGCATGATCAACTGCCAGTGTACGGGGGCTGACTTGCCTAAGTTCGACCCTGGCATGGCGCGAGATTGCGATTTTTCGAGGTCAAAGTTACCGGAGTTCGAGCTTCGCTACGACTGCGGTGTGGAGCGATGCCGGTTTCGCAACTGCCTGCTCACGAATGCCACGTTTGATACGATCGCCTTCGTCGATGCGGATTTCCAAGGGGCCGATCTCAGTCATGCGACACTGAAATCGTGCGAATGCGAAGGTGCGCTTCTTCTTTCCAAAGCGAACCTGAGCGGTGCCACGCTGACGGATTGTAACCTCTACCACTGCGACTTGACGCAAGCGAATCTGCGCGGTGCCAAGCTCGAATCGGTCGATCTGGAAGGGGCCAAACTCAACAAGGCCAATCTCACTGGGGCAGAGTTGCTGTTGGTCAATCTATCGAACACCAACCTGACCGGGGCCGATTTCAAGGACACCCTGCTGCTGGGAGTCCGGTTCGATGGTGCCAACCTGAAACGTGCCAAGAACCTGCAAGTTCCCAGCCTGGGCGATGGGAAAGTTGGCTCCGCGTGCGCTGCGCTCGATGCCGCCACGAAGAACGCCGAGGATGTGACAATCCAGTTTTCGGTGACCACCCCTGAAGGCGAGGTGGCGATCTCTTGTGCGAATGGCAAAAGTGCCCGACGGCCTGCGCAGCTCGACTTCGCCCGCTCATCGGGAACGCAGCCTGCCGTAGAACGTACTGTTCCGATCGAGTCGCTCTCGCATGGGCTGCGGCTGTGTGCCGAGACCTGGGGGACCGGCAATTGGCAGCTCGATGGGCTGCAAGTCTCAACGTACAAGAGTAAGGTGACCAAGGGAGACTGGAAGCAACTTGCCGAGGCGGCGGTTCGCGAACTGCTAGGTCAAGATGTGCCGCGATTAGGAAAGATTGCCTTGCGAAAAATTCCACGCCACCGCACCAAGGCTCAGCGAACCGCGCCGACCGGCGTCGCCGATTTCGCCAGCTTTCTCCAGCGTTTCGAAAAAACGATCGAGAAACAACGGCTTACCAAAGCCTTGAAGATGCTCAAGGCGGACCGCTTCGAACTCTTCTCCGATGTGACCGCAGAGTCGGTAGTTGGCGTGGTCAAGAGCCAGACCGATTCAAGGCTGGTCTACTCTTGCCGCTTGACTTCCTCCGGCAACTTCTGCTGTTGCACGCAGAACCTCAATCACTGCGGCGGCCTCCGCGGGGCCCTCTGCAAACACCTGCTGGTCTTGATCGTTGGCCTCGCCAAAGCCGAGAGGATCGACCCCCAAGACGCCGCCGAATGGGCATACGCTAGTGCCAGCAAGTCGCCGATCCTGGACCAGGACGCGATGAGCGAAACGTTGCTCAAGTACAAAGGGATGGAAGCGGGTGACATTGACTGGCGTCCTACGGAGACATTGCCGGAAGATTACTACGCCTTCTAGCCGCTGGAAACAACATGGACGAAATCAGCGAGATTGTCGGCACCATTGAGGACGTTCAGGAGATACAAGATGATCTCCTCGTACGCGGCCTGCGAGCCGTTCCGCCCTCTTCGCTCGCCCGACTCCGCGGCATGCAAGAGCGGCTTGTGCAGATTGGTGCCGCACACATGGCCGAGCGTCTGCAACAACTGGTCACCGCCATTGAGAACGACGATCGTCTGGCGGCCAGGGCACTGCTGCATGCCCAGACCAGTTTGCGGTTGTTAGAACGTGTTCTTTCGCGAGAAGTCGCCTTAGCGGCGCTGGAGACCTTGCAGCAGATTGCCACGGCCGAGGAAGAAACGGCCTGCGGCGACGTTGCTGAGAATGAGTCCGCATGAAACTCGCCGATGTCGATCCCAAAAAACTGCTTCCGCTGCTGGAATCGCTGGCCGCCGCGGTCGAAGAACTCCTCCTGACTGGGCTCACCACGGCGTCGGAAGCCACCCGGCGGACACTCTACATTTCCTTTCAAGAAGCTTCGCGGATGCGCCTGCTTCGGTTGGGTTCGACACTCCGCGTGGCCAACGAAGAACTCGGCCGGTTCACTGGCAATGATCCAGAGTTCTCCAAGCGCCGGCTCAGTTTCTTTCTCAACCGCTGCTGGCTGCTCAGCCAAGGACTGATTCGGGCAGTGAAGCAACAAGACGAAACGGCCTTCGCAAAACTCCTCCACGTTCCCTCGCAGCAGTCGGTCAAGAAGCTCGAAGTCGTCACGCTCGGCGTGGCCAAAAAGTTCGTCAAGAATGCTTTCTGTGGATTCGATTTTCGCTTGCGGACACTCAAAGCGACCAAAGAACTGCCAGCCCATGCGTCGCTTGTCTGGTCCTGCATCTTCCCGCTCAAGGCAGGGCAGAACATTCCGCCAGAAGGTTTTCTGCATTTGCCGCAGAAACAGAAGTTCAATCCGCACCTGCTGCTGCAGGGAAAGATTGTCCAGATTGACTCCGCCATGGTGGCTCGGGATGATCGCGGCGGCGGCCGTTTGACACTTGGTGAGAAGTCGCAAGTGACTAAGGGAAATTCGTTCGCTGACTGGTCCAGCCTGCTCACTTGGGATGTTGGGCCTGCCACAGAAAGGGTTCGTCAGTACCAGCCTGGCCCCTTCGATCTGGAGGTTGAACTGCAAGAGGAAGTCGTGCTGCACGATTGGGAGTTCTTGCCAGAACCGCCGGAGCAGCGAGGTGGGCAGGTTGTGTTTCGCATAGTGCATCGCGAGACGGTCTTCGATCTGATCGCCAGCACGTCCGACGAAGGGACGGCCCTTCGCGCAGCCCTCAAGGCGCTGGTCAAGAAGAAGGTTCGGCCACCGCTCTATGGATTGTTGCACTACCAGATGTGCCGGCTGGTGTTGCAACCGTTGACGGCGTTCGGCAAGGAGCCGGAGCATCTCATGATTTCGGATAAACACATTGATCGCAAAGCGCTGCTCGCAGCCCTCAAGTTCTGAGAAGTTTCCTTTCCTTGGGATTTTCAAACACGGAACAGCAACCATGGCCAAAAAGAAGACCGCGACCAGCAAGACTTCCGGCTCGAAGACGGCAGCCAAACCGTCCGGTGCCAACACTGAGCAACTGCGCGAACCGGCGGAAGTGAAGTATGCCGATCAACTCGCCGCGTTGCGGCAGAACGACGAAGATACTCCGCCGACCCATTGGCAACTCTCTCCCCGTGCCGTGCTCGACTACGTGGTCGGCGGCAAGACACTCGAGGCGGAGATCGACGGCAAGAAACAGAAGGTGGAGATCACCCGCAAGTTCTTTGGCGATGACTCCCTGGTCGAACGGGCGATTGTCACACTCGCCTCCGAACGCGCTTTGCTCCTGGTCGGCGAACCAGGCACCGGCAAAAGTTGGCTCTCCGAACATCTGGCCGCGGCCATCACCGGCCTGTCGACACTCACCGTGCAAGGAACCGCCGGGACCACCGAAGAGCACGTCAAGTATTCGTGGAACATTGCCCGGGTGATTGCCGAAGGGCCCACGTCCGACAACCTGATCCCATCACCCACCATGCTTGCCATGCGCAGCGGAGGGCTGTTACGGTTCGAAGAGATCACGCGCTGTGTGCCGGACGTGCAGGACTCGCTCGTCTCGATTCTCTCAGACAAGGCGATTGCCATTCCCGAACTTCCCGGGGCCAACATGGTTTGGGCTCGTCCCGGCTTCAACGTGATTGCCACGGCCAATACTCGCGATCAGGGAGTCAACGAACTATCGGCGGCGCTCAAGCGGCGGTTCAACTACATTCATATTCCGATTGTGAGTGATCAAAAAACCGAGATCCAGATTGTCCAGCAGCGTTCGTCCGAACTCATCGAACGCTACGACCTGCCGCAGCGCGTGACGGCTCCCATCATCCAGATGCTGGCTACCGTGTTTCGCGAACTCCGCAATGGCAAGACCAACGACGGGGTGAGTTTGAAGAAGGCTTCCAATACGCTCTCGACCGCCGAGGCCATTGGCGTGGCTCTCGATTCCAACTTGCACGCCCGATACTTTGGCACCGGCAACGTCACTGCGGGTGACATCGCCCGCAACATGGTGGGCTCAATCGTCAAGGAAGACCCGGCCGAGTTGGAGGTTCTCAAAGAGTATGCGGTGATCGTGGCCAAGCGTCGCGGGGCCAAGGACAAGGCCTGGAAGGAATTCCACGACGCAGTCCTCGAGGTGGTACGGTAACCATCATGCCCCGTGAGTCTGACTTTACCGAGATGCCGGAAGTGCAGTCCGTGGCCGCCCAGGTGGACGAGGTCTTGAGTGACCCTCTGTACTGGTTTCCGGTCCGTCACCACTCACCGGCGGTGGCCCGACATCTAACGGCGACAATTGCCGCCCGCCGCCCGAAAGTAATTTTCATCGAAGGACCGCACGAAGCGAACGATCTGATCCCGTACATTGTGGACGCGAAGACCCGCCCGCCCGTGGCTGTGTATTCTTCGTATCGCGACGATGACAACGTGCTGGGTTTGGCAGGCATTTATAGTCCTGCGGCGGACATCCCCGCCCGCTTCTCATGCTGGTACCCACTGGTTGCCTACTCGCCTGAGTACGTCGCTCTCAAGGAAGCTCGCCGCATCAAGGCTCAGGTCGTGTTCATTGACTTGCCGCACTTCGCGCAGATTCACGGGCCGACCGACCAGGACGAAGCGATCCAAGAAGACGATACCCAGGAGCAAGACGACGCCCACGATTCGACGACCGACGAAGCCGAAGAAGCCGGCCTGCCTGGCGATCGTCAACGTCCTGGGATGCTGGAGCGCGAGACCGACCGCCTGATTGTCGAAAGCGGCTTCTATCAACAACTGGCCGAGACCGCCGGATTTCGCCACTGGGGAGAAGCCTGGGATACGCTCTTCGAGCTCAGGGCTCTTGACGAAGATACCGAATCGTTCCGTCGCGAACTGGCCACGTTCTGTGCAGCGGCCAGGGCAACCACTCCCCCTAGCCGTATGCAACAGGACGGCACCTTGGAGAGGGAACGGTTCATGCTCCGCACCATTCGCGAAACTCTCCAACAGCGCAAGCTCAAGCCGGAGGATGCCCTGGTCGTGTGTGGTGGGTTCCACCTGTTTCTGGATCGCAACGACACGACGGCTCCTCCAGAACTTCCTCCCGGGACGGTCTATACGTCGGTCGTTCCCTATTCCTACTTCCGTATTTCGGAACTCTCCGGCTATGGGGCTGGCAATCGTGCCCCGCAGTTCTATATGTCGTGCTGGGAACTCTGGGAACAAGGACGGGCGGACGACCTGCTCGCCGAACATGTGGTGAACGTGCTCAAGCGCGCTCGCAAAGAAGGAGAACCTCTTTCGTCCGCTGATGCCATTGCCGTGAGCCAGCACGCGAGGATGTTGGCACAACTCCGCGGCCGCCGTGCCCCGGTGCTTGATGACATCCACGATGCCCTGATCACCTGTTGCTGCAAAGGGGACCCCGAAGAAGAAGGAATTCATTTGCGCCGCGCCATCGACGCCGCTGAAGTAGGCACACGGCTCGGCAAGGTCACGCCCGACTTGGGCCGACTCCCCATGGTCAATGACTTCTACGGCCTGATGCAGGAGTATGAGCTGGCAGACGCCATGAGCCGCGAGAAGCGGATGACAGTGCAACTCGACAAGCGAGAAGAGTTTGACGCCCGTCGAAGTGCCTTCTTGCACCGGCTCGCGTTTCTCAAGATTCCTCTCTGCAAACTGACCGAGCCTTCGACCAGCGAAATGGCCAGCGGGACGATCTTTCGCGAACGTTGGGACCTCCGCTACAGTCCTAAGGTCGAGGCCGAATTGATCGAACGGAACCTCTACGGTGACACCGTCGAGACGGCTGCCCTGGCGCAGTTGGAAGAAGATCTGGCAAGCCACGAAACGAACGCCAGCTGGACCTGCGAGCGGTTGGTCTGGTCCGTCAATATGGATCTGCCTGGCACCGTGCAAAGGGCGGAACTGGCCTGTGGCCGAGCCATTGACGAAGACTCCCGATTCGTTTCCCTCAGCGAAGCACTCTCGCATCTCACCGTGATTGACCGCTATGCCGAGTACCGTGGTCTCAGCCGACAGCGGCTCAATCACTTGATGGTCCGCTGCTACGATCGGGCTTGCTTTGCACTTCCCGACGTGGCCAATGTGCCCGAAGACCAGCAGGCCGCCGTGGTGGATGGACTCAAACACCTGGCAGAAGTGTTGCTGCGCGACGAGACCACGCGAGGGCTTGATCGGGCTTTGTTCTGCGAGCATGTTCGTAATGCCCGCGCTCAATCAAATGTACCCTTTTTACAAGGAGCCCTGGTCGGCATGTTGGCCGAGATGCGGCAGATCACGCCCGAGGCACTGGCTGCCGAAGTCTCAGCCTTGGCGAGGGCCCCGGCGGAAGAGATGGTCAAGGCAGGCGATTTGCTCGACGGGATCATGGCTGTCAGCCGGACCTCGCTGCTCTTGGGAGCGGATGCCTTGGTTGCGGCGATTGACGAGCTGCTGCAAGTTGCCGATTGGGATTCGTTCCTCACCATGGCTCCGCGAATGCGAGCCGCCTTTGAGCGTTTGCACCAGCGTCATGTTGACTCGATCGCCTCGACCGTAGCCCGCAGTTACGGTTTGAGCGAAGAGCAAGCCGAGTCGCTGACCACCATGACAACGTCTGTAGGAGCCGCGACGCTGCTGGCTCGCCTGGATGCCGAAGTCGATCGCATCATGCAAGACTGGGAGTTTTGAACATGCCGGCCTCCCCACCGAACCCCGAAACCCTTGCCCGCTGGCGCGTCATCCTAGGGCAATCTGCCGAAGAGCACAGTATCCACTGCGGCGGCCTGGCGGAATACGAGCGGATCGAGCAACTCGTTGGCTTCTTGTTCAGGGACGAAGATACCCAAGGAGGTCCACCAAAACGCAACCGCAAACGCGACGCCGGACAGGGGCCAGGGCACGCGCTGAATGTGCCGGAGTGGATCGATGCGGTCAGCGAACTGTTTCCGCATTCGGCTAAGGAAGTACTCGAGCGGGAACTCATCCAACGCCGCGGGATTCATGAATTGCTGGATCAGCCGAAGCTGCTGGAGAAGGTGGAACCCAACGTTGAACTGGTCAAGACGCTGCTGACGCACAACGATTTGCTCAACCCCAAGGCCCGGATTCTGGCCCGAAAGATCATCGACAAGGTGGTGCAGCAACTCAAAGACAAGATGAAGTTGCAGGTGGAACAGGCGATCACAGGGGCATTGCGCCGCGATCGCCATTCGCCGCGGAAGGTGTTTCGCAATCTCGATCTGAAGACCACCATCCGCCGAAACCTCAAAAACTTTGACAAAGACAGCGGTAAACTGCTGGTCGACCAGATGTACTTCTTCGCCGCCGAAAGGAAACGCCGCCCCTGGCATATCATTGTGACGGTCGATCAGTCAGGCTCGATGCTCGACTCGGCGATCTTCTCTGCCGTGATGGCTTCGATCTTCGCCGAGCTGCCCGCAGTACGGACTTCGATGGTGCTGTTCGATACCGAAGTCGTCGACATCTCTGACCAGGTGGGCCAGCCGGTCGACGTGCTGCTTTCCATTCAACTGGGTGGGGGAACCGACATCACCAGGGCACTGCAGTACAGCCAGCAACTTGTGCGGGAGCCAGCCCGCTCAATTGTGGTGTTGATCACCGACTTCTACGAAGGGAGGGCCGAACGGGACCTCATCCGCCAAACGCGAAACATGGCCGAGTCAGGCATCCGCATGATTGGCCTGGGGGCGCTCGGTTACAACGCCCGCCCCGAGTACAACCGGTCCACCGCGCGCAAACTTCGCAAAGTAGGCATGGACGTCCTGGTCTGCACACCCGAGAAACTGGCCGAGTGCATGGGCCAGATTATCCGCGGCTGAGCCTGATACCGAGGCGTCCGCCGCGGTCCAATGTAGAACCGTTGTCTCAACTGTTCAGCAACCAAGAAAAACGCTTCGAGTACTGCAGG
>CALOEH010000235.1:0-5332 GCA_942492195.1 uncultured Planctomycetia bacterium
CGATCGGCCCACATCTTTCGTTCGCGCGGATTTGTCGACAACGAAGTCACGCTGCTGCTGGCCTTGCTGGCTTTCAACCTGGCCACGATGCTCCGCAACGAACTGGAAGACGAGTTAGGCGGCCGCTGGGACCTGCACCGATTTCAACGCACCGTGCTGCGGGCAGGCGGCCGCGTGGTCAAGCACTCGCGCCGCTTGTGGCTCCACATCGAGCAAGGTCTTTCGGCTCTTTGAGCATCGTCGCCGCGCGGATCAGCCAACTCCGCTTGCCTGGGCAACCGGGCAACACGCTCATGGCGCTCGTCATCGTGAATGGGTTCCCCCACCTCCGCACGCGCACCTAGCGTACGTGTTCCTCGCGACTGACACCATACCAACTCTTCCCATCACCAACCGCTGCCCCTTGGGGAAAGGGGGCGGTCTGCGCTCATTCAACTCGCCAATCCCCAACCAGCAATCCCAGCCGCCCCCAGCACCTTGCAAAACCGGCGTGGTGAATAATGCGGGGTAAACTGTGTCATATCAATCAACGCGATTCTTCGGCCCCCGGCGTCCTGAATTGGTTGCTAAATTCCACGACGGCTGAGCGAAGTTCTTCGCCCAATAGCCCCAGCGCCTGTTTTTCAAACGAGGACGGCGCACCCCAAACGCCTTGGAGATCCCGCCCGCGATGCAGGCCATTGTATCGGCGTCACCGCCGAGCGACACAGATTGCGAATCGCATCCTCGAAGTCTGTGGCTTCCAAGAACGTCACGATCAAATGTGGCACCGATCCCTGGCATGAGACATCGAAATCGTACGTCTCGCGAATGGCATCGAGGGGTGTCGAAAGGTTGTAGCCAACGCCTCCTCACTGCACCTCTCGGCTACGTTACCGTGCATGTCGTGCAAACCTTATTCGTTCGGCTTCATCGAGCCAACTGTATGCGCGTACGGTTCCAACGTCGCGATTCCATCATTCGAGATTTCGCCACCCCACCAGGCAATCTCGCTCAACTGCGACGAACTACGCGTCCAATCCCGTGGGGTGTCGTTGTCCCGGCGCGGCAAGCATATTCCCTGCCGCATGCCGGTCCCGCTTTCCCAATCGGTACGTTACGATTGGTGTTGCGTTTTGCCCCGCGCGGCGTGACTGCCGCTTTCCTCACACCGATGACTGGCCGCCTTCCGATTCTTGCTGGCGACCAATGGATGCGGATCTCGAATGACCGAATATCTACGAGCCTGTTCCTTGCTGCTGGCCTTGCTCAACCCGTTTCTGGTGATCGTCTATCTGCTCGATCTGGTGCAGAAGCTGGAGCATCGCGACTTCTGGCAAATCTTGCTGAGGGCTGCCCTCATTTCCAGTGGCGTATTTTGTTGTTTTGCGTTGCTGGGAGA
The DNA here is from genome assembly GCA_942492195.1 of uncultured Planctomycetia bacterium. GTDB lineage: Bacteria > Planctomycetota > Planctomycetia > Pirellulales > S012-138 > CALOEH01. The sequence continues at coordinate 1,382 of CALOEH010000235.1, forward strand.
CGCGATCTTCTCCAATGTGGTGCAAGCAAGGTTTGCTTCCTTTCAAGTCTTTGGCGGCATCGTTTTTTTGCTGATTGGTTTGCAGTTTGTCTTTCGCGGGCCTACGGCGATTGAGATTTTGCGCGGCGAGTCTGCGCATCTGGCGGGAGCGGTGGCGATGCCGGTGTTGATTGGCCCTGGCACGATCAGCGCCAGCGTGCTAATTGGCAAACGGCTCGATCCGCTGCCTGCCTGTGCCGCCGTGTTGACAGCCGTCAGCATCTCCGTGCTCATCATCTTCGTCTTGAAAGCAGCCCACGATTACTTCCGCCCGCGTAACGAGTCGCTCATCCAGCGTTACATCGAAATCGCCGGACGAATCACCGCACTTTACGTAGGTACGGTCTCGATCGAAATGATCATGGTTGGATTAAAGGCTTGGATGCAAACCTGAGGAGCGTAGAGCTGGCAGATTCACGCGCTGACGTATCGTGTGGAAGTGATTTCATCACCTTCCAGGGTTAGCAGCCACGACGTTAATGACTTCCATTGGCAGAACTGGGAAACGTCGTTTGGCCAGTCGGCAAGAACGCCGGCAGATAGTGCCGACGCTGATCGCGTGCTTCCTGCAGCGCCTCGATGCAGCCCGATGGCATACGAGCGATTCGCATCCGCTACGGCATGGGATAGACTAGCAAGCTCGATGAGACGCCAAATGCCCGAATCCCCGCAGGAAGGCAGAGCATTGGACTCCACTTCCGTCAGCCTGCTGAGGCGGCTGCATTCAGACGATCGGGAAATCGCTTGGGAGCGATTTGTGGAGCTGTACGCGCCGCTGATTTACCACTGGACTCTCAAGACGGGGCTATCCGGTCACGATGCTGCGGACTGCGTGCAAGATGTCCTGGCGACGTTGGTGGAAAAGCTGCGGACATTCAAGTATGATCCCAGCAAGAGTTTTCGCGCTTGGCTGCGGACCGTGACACGCAACAAGTGCCGGGATGCCATGCGAAAGCGCGCCACCATCGCTCAGGGAGCCGTTCCTCTGAATCCCGAAGACGCCGCATCTCCCAACGACACCGAATTGTTCACCGACCGCGACTATCAATTGTATGTGGTCCAACGGGCGATGGAGGTGATGCAGGCGGAGTTTGAGACCAGCACGTGGCAGGCGTGCTGGAGTCAGGTGATTGAAGGTAAATCCGCGGCCGAAGTTGCCCAGCAGCTCAACCTCAGCGAGAACGCTGTCTACCTGGCTAAGTCTCGTGTACTCAGGCGGTTGCGCGATGAGCTGGAAGACCTGCTGGACTGAGAGAGGGGGAGTGCCGCAGGTTTTTTTCCAGATTCCGGCAAATTGCTGACAGAATCCGTTGGCCGGTCTCGTATGCCTTCTCGACAGCCGAGTTGACGTAGCTTCTCGCTACTTCGGCCAAACTCTCGCCGGTAAGGATAGTTCTATGAAATTCGACATCTGCCCAAGCCGTGATCTGCTCAGTTCTCATTTGCTCGGAAAGGTACGCGGACCAAATGCCGAGTCTATCGACGAGCATCTGGTCAGCTGCGAGTCCTGCTTGATGGCGGCTCGCGAACTGAACAGCGATGACGAATTTACAGAAGCTATGCGAGCCAAAAAGCTCCAACGTGTCGGAAGCCCTAGTGAGATTGCCGCTGTTATCCAACGTGGTAAGCGACTGAATACGGAAACCGAAACGACTCATTCCGGGGAGACGGTGGCTCGCGAGATTTCTCCGGCCCAAGAGCAAGGCAGGCACACGGAGATCGAAACCACTCGGTCCGTGGAGACCGTGGGGCACGGATCGAAGAAGCAACCAGCCGAAACCCCGCATGAGCATCGCGATGCAGACACAAGCGAACAGGAACTGATTGACTTCTTGCATCCTGCCGAGCGGCACGACGAGATCGGCCGTCTGGGTGGTTATCGAGTATTGGAACTGATGGGTGTGGGAGGAATGGGCGTGGTGTTCAGGGCTGAAGATCCAACCCTAGAGCGGCTAGTCGCGCTCAAGGCGATGAAGCCAGCTGTGGCGGCCAGCAAGTCGGCCAAGGATCGGTTCCTCCGCGAGGCCAAAGCAACCGCCGCACTCGAACACGATAACATCGTGCCGATCTACCAGGTGGGAGAAGACCGCAGTATCCCATTCATTGCCATGCAACTTCTGCACGGTGAATCGCTGCAAACAAAACTGGAGCGTGAACAGAAGCTTGGCCAGTTGGAGACTGTCAGAATCGGCCGCGAGATCGCCGCCGGATTGTCCGCCGCTCATCAGCGCGATCTGATCCACCGTGACATCAAGCCAGACAACATCTGGATTGAGGAAGAGACCGGCAGGGCAAAGATTCTGGACTTCGGTTTGGTGCTCTCGGTACGCGACGACGTCGGGCTTACCCGCAGCGGTGTGGTGCTGGGCACGCCTCGTTACATGGCCCCAGAACAGGCCCAAGGACAGAGGGTCGATCATCGCGGTGACCTTTTTAGCTTGGGGAGCGTACTTTATCAGCTGGTCTCTGGGATTCCTCCATTTGAGGGTGGCAGCCTAACTTCCACATTGACCGCCGTGGCTTACGAAGAGCCCAAACCCATCAGGCAGGTCTGCCAGAACTTGGATGCTGACCTGGAGATGCTAATCTCGCGACTACTCAACAAGGACGTTGCTCAACGACCGCAATCCGCTGCGGATGTTGCCGAAGCATTGGCCAAGATTGAGAAGAAACTGGAAACGGAACAGCCAGATTTCAAACACGCGGAAACTATTCCGACCGGGCTCTCCACGTCGCAATCCAAGTTTGCCGAACCAGCGTGGATTGCTGGCGGCATGGCCACGCTTACTTTCGGCATCTTCCTGGCATTGTGGGCGGCAGGCTTCATCTTCAAGGTCGAGAGCGAACACGGGACCATCTTGGTTCAGTTCGAAGGCAACACCCAAGGGATTAAGGTCGGCGTGGGCAAGGACAAGACGCTGACGATTACTGATCCCAACGACGGCAAACAAATCAAAGTGGCCGTGGATGCCGCGAACAAGCAGTTGCGACTGGAGAAGGAGGGCTTTCGGACGGTGATGGCCAGCTTCAGCCTGAAGTCACCTGAAGGACACCGCGTGAAGGTCTCTTTCGAACCGAAGCCGCAAGTTGCCGCCGTGGTGAAAGCCCCAAAGCCGCCAGCGCCCGCCGTGGTGCCAGCAGACGCCAAGCATCCCCTGCCCGTTGGTGCTGATGTCCGCCAGATTGCCGAGCATGTCATCAGTCTTGGAGGAGGCGTCAACCGCGAAGACGGCAAGTTGGTTTGGAACCCAAAGGATCTCCCGGACGGCCCCCTTTCCATTCGATCAATATCGTTTCGTGGTGGGGCTCGCGTGACAGACCAGGACATTCCGCTACTTACTGGTCTCCCGGAGCTCGATTGCATCAGCTTCGGTCGAAATTCCTTGACGGACGCAGGCTATGCCTCCCTGGCCAAAGTGGAAACGCTCAAGCAGATCAATTTCGTCAAGGTGGCGTTGGGGAACCAGGGTCTTGCCGAACTGGTTCGTCTGCCGCATCTTGAGATGCTTGAAATCTTTCATACCGACGTCACCGACGAAGGCCTCCAAGTGCTGAGCCAGATGCCTTCGCTAAAGTACCTCACGCTGGGTGTCTCTTCGAAGAAGAAGTTTGGCGATGCGTATCTGTCCGATGCGGGACTCGCACATCTCGCAGCGATCGAAGGATTAGAAAGGCTCTGGCTGATGGGGCCGACCTTCACGGATGCTGGCATTGACCACCTAGGAAAACTCAAGTTCCTCCGCGTACTGGCCGTCTGGACCCCCAATATCTCCGATGCCGGGCTGAAGCGGCTGCGGGAACTCTTGCCTGTCTGTGCAATCACCGACAAGCGAGGCGAAACAACGGCTGAGGCCGATGAGGATGATGAGTGAATCACTTCGGTCTCAACAGGCTGCTTCGCTTGCGATGAGT
>CALOEH010000236.1:0-3304 GCA_942492195.1 uncultured Planctomycetia bacterium
TTCGGCTTCAACCGCGACCAAGCTGGTGAGCGAGTTCTGCAAGGTGTCGTTGAAAATTCTACGGTTGGCGCGAAGTGCTAGCAAGAAATTCCTTTGCGCTGGCGTTGCTAGCGGCGGGAATCTCTCACATATCCCACCATCCTCGCGCCGAGGGGCGATGGACTTGGGCCGTGTTGCACAATCCTGCAACCTGAGTTGCCGCTGGCGGTCGATATCACTTCAAGGCAATGACCGCGCAAGCCACGGCTGAGTGAGGGAGAACGGGATGCAACCATTGGGCACCTTCGCACCACGGTTCGGACTTTGGGCTGTGGTGACCTTGCTGCTGCTTGTTGGCGGTCCAGCCTTGGCTCAAGAACCCAATTCGCCGTTGCAAGCCGGTGAGGCTCCCTGGTATCGCAGCGAGATCGCTGAGCAAGTGGAGCTGCCGCTGGAGATGATGGCTCCGCGGAACGCGCCGTTTCGCGATAGCCCTTACGGTGACCGGGTGCATTACGGCAACGGGGTTCAGCCGAGTAGCGGATACCCGAATTACGAAATGCCGATGCAGCGCTACGACATGTGGTACCTGCCGCGGTTGTTCGGCATCACTCGTCGCGAGCGTTGTATGCACCGGGGTTTCAATCCGAATGGATACGGGAACCTGTTCGCCGAACCTTCGACGCAGTACCGCATGGACTACCGCCCGCACGTGGTTAACGATCATGACAGTAGCTTCGGCCCGGCGTACTACCGGCGTCAGCCTGAGCGGCATTGTCCACGGTTTGTCGATGCCTGCCTGCGCGGTTTGCGAGGACTAGACCTGCCGAGCGCGTCTTTCCGACTGCAGGTCGTGCGTCACGCGCCGGTTTCTTTTGCGGGTGAATTCGGTCAGGCATCTGGCAGCAGGTGCTGGCCGGTGCTGGTTGGCATGTGGTACAAGTAGTGGGATGGGCGGTACGTCTCCGCTTGTTGATTCACGGCTTCTCCATCCCCAATGCGGTTCGCTGCTCATGTCTGATTTGCGCTACCTGGTGTTCGATATCGAAAGCGTGGCCGATGGTGATCTGGTGTCCAAGATCCGCTACAACGGGGAGCCGTCTGCGACGGCGGCTGTTGCTCAATATCGGGCAGAATTGATGGAGAAGTACGGGAATGACTTTATCCCGTACACGTTCCAGGTCCCGGTCTCAGTGGCTGTGGCGAAGGTGGATGCCGAGTTTCGCCTGCTGGATCTGGTGCTGCTGGACGAACCGCAGTTCCGGCCACACGTGATCACCGAAAACTTCTGGCGAGGCTGGGAGGCTTATAGCCGCCCTACGTTTGTCAGCTTCAATGGCCGAACCTTCGATCTTCCGCTGCTCGAGTTGGCAGCGTTTCGCTTCGGCGTGAGTGCCCCAGGCTGGTTCAATTTTCGCGAGCGCTCCTTCGAGCAACCACGCAACCGGTTCAACTTCGATGCCCACTTTGATCTGCAAGAACTGCTAACCAATTTCGGCTCGACACGGTTCACCGGTGGACTCAACCTGGCGACCAACTTGTTGGGGAAGCCGGGCAAGATGGGCGTGCAAGGACACATGGTGCAAGATATGTACGACGCCGGCCAACTGGCCGAGGTCAACGACTACTGCCGCTGCGATGTGCTGGATACCTACTTCGTCTTTCTGCGAGTCCAAGTCGTGCTAGGACGCCTGAAGTTGGAAGACGAACGGCAACGGGTGGAAGAAACCAAGCAGTTTCTCGAAGCCAGACAGTCGGAGATTGCCGCCTATCGGATGTATCTCGAACAGTGGGGAGACTGGGCGGATCCTTGGGCTGAGACACCCGACGCCTGAGCCGACGATCTTTCCAACCCAGCAGCAGGCGTTACTCGTCGGCAGTTCGTGGAGCCAAGAACCAGCCTAACAGGCTCGCCGCCAGAACCACCCACATCGGCACAGGTTGTTGCAACAACAGCGGCAACCGTTCTAGTTCGATGCCTGACATGTCGGGACCTCTGAGAAGTTGCGAAGGGACCTTTGCCGGACTCAAGTCCATCTGAATGAGCGAAGGGGTGGGGATGGTATTGGCACCCGGTGGTGCCTGTCAACCTCAGCTTTTCCGCTTTCGATCAGAGAATCCTGGCGGTGACGCGCCCAAGAAGCGCTAAATCGACCAACTTCTTCTTTATAGGGGTGCGGGCGGAACGAGTCGGTTTCATAATAGGTGTATGCACCGCCCCACTGTTGGAATGCTCGCCCTGCTGCTTTTATTGCTAGCAGGAGCGTTGCACTTCGTCCCGCCTAGTTACGCTGACTCGGTCCTCACCTGGCAAGCCCCGCTGTTGCGAGTCGGGCTGTTGCTCGGCGTGATCTGGCTTGCGCACCCGCAGCTCAAGCACTTTCCGTATTGGTTGTTGCTGGGTGTGGGGGTGGCAGTGCTGGTGCTGCTCACCGCTCTCAAACCGCGCGTGCTAGTGCTGGTGATCTTGATTGGGGGGCTGCTGCTGAAACTCCGCCCTCGGCCCGAGAAGCCGGTGAACAAGCCGAAGCCGAAACCGCAGCGTCGATAGATTCCCACCCGCGCGGCTGTGCGTTCACTGGGGTCTGAACATTCACTGTGGTCTGAGCGGTCGACTTGAGCCAAAATGGGCAGATTCCTCGGGATTCCGGCGAATTTCCAGCGCTCATTGACGCCCCTGCAAGTACCGCCTGCGCAAGTTGCTTAGATGGTACAAGCCCAATTGCAATAATTTCCGTTGAACCCTGCGGGCTAGCAAAACCTGTCCGCTGAGGTCGACCTGGTTGAGTTGGTTCGTAACTCCCTGCGGCTACAACGCCTAACGATGCTGCGCGAAGTTTTTATGGTGACGAACCGGGTTTTGGCATCGTAGTTGCTTTTCCCTTTTGATCAGTAAGGAAACGCAAACCGGCGACGAGTCGAACAGCTCGGAGCCGACAATCATGGAACTACTCGAGGCACCCCTATCATGTCCGCTCCCCAAATCCGCTGCGTCGTCATCGAACTTCTCAACTCCAACCAGGCTGCTGGTGCTCCGGACATGCCGACCATCAATCGGGCCAGAAACCTGTCACCCCTGTCAACGCAGACGATGCAACCAGTGACGCGACCTGCTGCCTTGGGCTGATCCGTTCATCGCCAGCCTGATCGCACAAATGCCGGGACGAAGAGACGCGGTTGGACGAGACTACCGGCGAAGTGGTGGTGCCGGATGTAGACGTCCAGCACGTGGTGCTCTCTCCGGAAGTGGTGGCGGAGTTGTTCGCCATGGAAGTCTTCGACTCGATCGAAGTTCCTGACGAATCCGAACTGGCCCGACTGGCCG
>CALOEH010000237.1:0-45368 GCA_942492195.1 uncultured Planctomycetia bacterium
ATCATGCACACAAGCCCCGCAGTCACTGCGACGGCCAGCACCGGAGTTCCACGTTTCGAATGCAGCCGATTCAATGGCGAAGGCAATGTCCTGTCGCGCGCCATTGCCCGGGCGATTCTGGACGCTGCAAACAAGTTCGCCTGCAATGCGGAGAACATCGAGAGCACGCCCGCGGTAATCACCAGCCAATAGCCAAAGGGACCCAAGAAGTTTTGGGCGGCTATCGCCACGATGCCTTGTGGATCTTGGGCAGCCAGGGCGGCGATACCTTCCCCAGCAACACTGCCTGCGGTCGTGATGACAAATAGAAGCGGCAGGTAGATTGCCAAAGCAATGACCAGCGACAGGATCATCGCCCTAGGCAGCGTCTTGGCGGGACTACGAACTTCACCACCGACGGCCGCAATCAAGTCAAACCCTTGCAAGGCAATGAACGTGTAACCCATGGCTTGCACAAGGCCACCAAATCCGGCGGTGAAGAAGGGTTGCAGCCGCCGCCCGAGTATCGCCGACAGGCTGCCGAGAAACCGCCCAAAGTCCGCCGAGAATCAAGACACCAAAGACGAGCACCTTGCCCCCGTTGACCCACTGCCCACCCCCTGCGGATTTACGCATCAATCCAATGGCTAGCAGAATCGTCGTCGCGATGGCGACCGCCGTGATCACGCCCGACCCAACCAACATCTTTGGCGAGTCGCCCAGCGCGGCTCGCCAAAGGTCGCTGACCATCACCATGGCGAAGTAGGCGAAACCGAGCGCGTACAAGACAGCGGCCACAATCGATGCGAACCAGACCACCCAGCCGACCGTGAACGCTGATTCGACAGAAAGCACCTTCTTGGAGAAAGTGTACGTTCCGCCTGACTCAGGGAACTTCGACGCCATTTCTGCGAAGCTGAGCGCCGTCAAGAGCGCGATCACTCCATTGAGCCCAAAGGCGACCATTGCGGCCGGACCTGAAGTCGCGAACGCCACACCGGCCAAGCGCGAGAATGCCACCGCCGACGATCGCGCCAACCCCAACGCCCGTCGCGCCGAGCAGTCCCATCGTTCGTTCTGAGTCCATACTCAACTTCGATATTCGGAATTCCTCAAGCGGCGCGAACGTGGCCAAACGCTCATGGTGCCGGCCTCCGTGACCCGGAAGCACGTGGGCATCCTAAGTAATCCGGATCAAAAGGAGAGCAGGAAATCTCACGATTCCACCTGCCGTTCAACCAAGGCTTAGTTCGGACGCTGGCGTTGGCGAACAGCGACCAAGGTGCGAGTATCATGATTGTTTTGAACTTGAGGGGGCCTTCGGCGCCTGGGGCCGATATTGGCGTGCTTCATACGTTTGAGCGCGGCGGTGACGCGGAGCCTGTTGGCCACGAACGTCGAGCGCATCGCCGAGATGACAATTCAGCCGCGGAATGCGATCGAGCATGGCGGTTAAGAAGAGTCTGCTTGCGGAAAGACGGTGTCACGTGAGGCAGGATTGCGCTCCGAGCACGACTCGGAACACCAGAATCTCCTCAGGAAGAATGCCGTACCTTGGCGCGGTGAAAGTAATCAAGCACTCGCCACGCGCTAGACACGAGGGGGGTGCGCGATGTTAGGATGGAGGGAGATTCATGCCAGGATTGGTTTCAGGCTCAACCCAATTGCGAAATCCCGGATTTCAAGACTGAGACGACTCCGCATTTTGACCAACGTGCTGCAGGGTGCCGGTGTCCATATCCGCTTATGCTTGGCGGGGAACGGAAATACGTGAACGAGCGTCACGGCAACGATTGGACGTCACTCGAATGGCATTCGCATCGAATCTGGCACTGGGGCAGACGTTCGCGTCAACAGGAAGCCAATCTGAGTGAGACCGCGCAGACTTTCAATCCTTCACGTTCTAGGGCCGTAACGATGAAGCAAATGCTGTGGGTTGTATTCGTTTCGCTCTTCTCCGCGTGGGCGGCGGTCCCGTCTTTGGGCGACACATTTGAAAAGCAAATCGTTCCCCTCCTCGTCAATCGCTGCCTCGGCTGCCATGGAAAGAGCGATCCGCAGGGAGAATTCGTTCTCAGCAACCGAGTCGGGGCGTTCGCTGGCGGCGAGAGTAAGAAGCCGGCGATCGTTCCAGGCAATCCAGCAGAAAGCCACCTGCTCATCAAGGTAAAAGAAGGGTGAGATGCCGCCAGCGGATGCAGGCGAGCCGCTCACGAAAGACGAAATCGCCCTACTCGAAGCATGGATTAAGGGTGATGCACGCTGGCCTCCAGAACGAACCCTCAGCCCTTCGAGTTCACCACCGACAAGCGGGCTGGTTTCGATTGGTGGTCGCTGCAACCAATCACGCGGCCAGTCCTCCCAAAGTCAACGGGGCGAGTTGGCCTCGCTCGGATCTCGACCACTTCGTGCTGGCCAAGCTCAACGCGGCAGGGCTATTGCCATCTCCCGAGGCCGATCGGCGAACGCTTGTGCGCCGACTCTATTTTGACCTGCTTGGTTTGCCCCCCTCGCCGGAGGAAATGGAAACCTTTGTCAATGACGATGATCCGCAGGCGTATGAAAAGCTCGTGGATCGGTTGCTCGACTCGCCGCATTATGGCGAACGTTGGTCCCGGCACTGGCTCGACGTGGCCCGCTTTGGCGAAAGCGACGGATTTGAGTTCGACCGCCCTCGCCCCCATGCCTGGCCGTATCGCGATTGGGTCATCGGCGCCCTCAACGACGACATGCCGTATGACGAGTTCGCCCGGCAGCAGATTGCCGGTGATATCTTGAAACCAGGGAACGCGTCGGCAACGATAGCAACCGGTTTCTTAGTCGGCGGCGCGTTCGATGGACTGAAGCCAGCAGGCGATAAGATGCGGCAAATTATGCGGCAGGATGAACTTGATGAACTGGTTACGGTCGCTAGTCAAAGCTTTCTGGGCCTGACGATCAACTGCGCCCGCTGCCACGACCATAAGTTCGATCCGATTCGCCAACAGGACTATTACCGCTTCGCTTCGGCGCTCTCTGGTGTTCATCGGGGGGACCGCAACTTGAAGGTCGGCGGCGATTGGGACAAGCTCAATCTTGAAATCACCGAACTGACCAAAAGCTAACGGGCATCGATGCCCCGATTCGCGCCAAGCTGCTCGCCGAGAAGCAGAGCAAGACCCCGGAAGTAAACCTTCCGACGCCGCTCGCGAGGTGGACATTTGACGATGACCTTCGCGATTCAATCAGCGGGTTTCACGGCACCGCACATGGGGGCGCGAAAGTCGAAGGAGGACGCCTGATCCTCGACGGCAAACAGGCCTTCGTTTCCACGTTGCCAATGACGAAAGATTTGACCGAAAAGACACTCAGTGTTTGGCTCATGCTTGCCAATTTGGATCAGCAGGGCGGCGCGGCGATCACCGTGCAAACCACCAACGGCGTGACGTTTGATTCCATCGTCTACGCCGAGCGCGATGCCAGGCAATGGATGGCCGGCAGCGATGGCTTTCGCCGCTGGCAATGCTTACGAGGTCCTCGCGAAAACCAAGCAAAGGACCAGATCGTTCACATTGCCATCACCTACCAAAGCGGCGGCACAATCACCGCCTATCGCAACGGCCAACCTTACGGCCGTGCTTACCAGACGGGCTTTGCGAAGTTTCCAGCCGGCAAGTCACAAGTACTATTCGGTTTGCGGCATGGAACCAGCGCGGGCGGTAATCGCATGCTCGCCGCGCAGATCGAACGCGCGGAGTTATTCGATCGCGCGCTAACCGCTGAAGAGGTCGCTGCCTCCGCCGGCGCTCCGATTGTCACGGAAGCAGAAATTCTTGCGCAGCTCACTGAAAATGAACGCAGTCAACGAAGCGAACTGAGAAAAAAGATCGTAGGCCTGCAAGCGAAATCGAACCGCATCACGGTGTCCAAAGTGTACTGTGTCCCCAAAAGGCGCGCCGGTCGTTCACGTACTCAAGCGCGGCAGCCCCTTCCAACCTGGGGACGAAGTTCCGCCAGGCGGAGTGCCGTCGGTGAAAGGGCTGTCCAGCGATTTCGGTCTCGCCCCATCGGCCAACGAAGCGGAGCGGCGGAAGAAATTGGCTCATTGGATCACAAGCGAACAGAACCCGCTGTTCGCCCGCACCATCGTCAACCGCCTGTGGCATCATCATTTTGGCATCGGACTGATCGAAACGCCGAACGATCTAGGTTTCACAGGGGGTGCGCCAACACACCCCGGCGTGCTGGATACGCTGGCTTCCGATCTTGTCAGCGGAGGTTGGAGTCTGAAACAACTCCATCGCACGATCCTGCATTCGGCCACGTATCGTCAGTCTTCGAAGTTTCGCCCTGACGCGGCGAAGGTCGATGCCAGCAACCGACTGCTCTGGCGGAAAAGCCCGTTTCGTTTGGAGGCTGAGATCGTTCGCGACGCTGTGTTATCGGTATCCGGCGAGCTGAACCCGGCGATGGCGGGACGCGGCTTCGAGGACTTCAATAAGTACGTGGCGAAAAGAACACTTGGCGATACATCCCTGTCGATCGTGTCGGACCGGAGTTCAACCGCCGTAGCATCTACCGCACTTGGGCCCGCGGCGGCCGGAACCCGATGCTCGATACGTTCGATTGCCCCGATCCGTCAACCACCACACCCAAACGCGGCGTCACGACGACGCCGTTGCATACGCTCGTCTTTTGGAACAATCTCGTTCATGCTGCGAATGTCCGATCACTTCGCCGAGCGCTGCTCGCGCGCGAAGCGGGCGAGACCGAATGGATCGCCAAGTTCAGCTCGCCTACCAACTGGCATTTGCGCGCGAGGCAAAGCTGGGTCGAAGTTGAAAGAGCGTACCTTTTCGTAAGAAGGAGCATGGACTCGCATCATTCTGCCGAATCGTTATTCAACGCACAATGAGTTTCTTGTATGTCGAGTAACCGACGGGATTTTCTATCTTGGACTAGCGGCGGCATCGGCGGTGCCGCGTTGGCATCGTTGTTCATGCAAGACGGCGTTGCCCACGCCCAGCCTGTGCCGGCCGAAGCAAGCGACCCGCCGCCGCACCATGTGGCCAAGGCAAAGCGAGTGATCCACATTTGTCTTTGTGGGGGCCTCAGCCACATCGATTCGTTTGACTACAAGCCGCAACTCACCAAACGGCACGGTAAGCCACTGGGCGATAGTGAAAAGCCAGACGTCTTCTTCGGCAAGGTTGGCCTGTTGCGGAAGAACGATTGGGAGTTCAAGCAACGCGGCGAAAGCGGGTTGTGGGTTTCGGATTTGTTTCCGCATCTCGCCGAAGTGGCCGACGAGCTGACCGTTATCAGGTCGATGGTCGCCGAGTCCGCCAACCATACTCCGGCGACATTCCAGGAATAGCGGCTTTCGGCTGAACGGTTTCCCCGTTCTGTTGCCTGGCTCTCGTACGGGCTGGGCTGCGAAACCGACGAATTGCCGGCCTATGTCGTCCTGCCGGATGCGCGTGGCTTGCCTGCAGGCACGACCTCGAACTGGACCAACGGCTTTCTGCTCTGCCCAGCATCAGGGCGTGGTCTTCCGCAGCCAAGGCGATCCAATTCATGACCTGTTTCCCAGTCGGGAAATCAATCCGCGAAACCGAAGCGGCCAGCCGCGCTCTATTGCAGCAGATCAATCGCGAGCACCTGGAGCGCAGCGGCGACGATGTCCTGCTCGCTCGCATGCGGAGCTACGAACATGGCCGCAAAGATGCAGCTGGCCGTTCCCGAAGTGACCGACCTCATGTCAGGAAACCGAAGCCACCCGCGAAGCCTACGGAATGAACGATAATGCGTCAGCCGACTTCGGTCGTAGCTGCCTGCTGGCTCGGCGACTGCTGGAACAGTGGCGTGCGCTTCGTGCAACTGTTCTCCGGCGGCGTTCGGCAGCCCCGCATCAACTGGGACGGTCACGAAGACATGCTCAAGAACCACAGCCGCGAAGCGCAGCGGATCGACCAACCGGTTGCCGCGACTCCTCAAGGATCTTCGCCAACGCGGCATGCTGGACGACACGCTGGTGCTGTTCACCAGCGAATTCGGACGCACGCCGTTCACGCAATCGGGCGCCGATCAAATTGGGACCGGTCGCGATCACAACCAATCCGGATTCTCGGTCTGGATGGCCGGGCGCGGGCTTGAAGCCGGGCATGGCCTACGGCGAGACGGACGACATCGGCTAGAAGGCCGTTGAGAATCCCACGCACTGGAACGACTTCCACGCCACCGTGTTGCACTTGCTTGGCGTCGATCACCAGCGGCTGTCGTACTACCACAACGGAATCCAGCGCCGCCTGACCAACGTCCATGGAAAGGTAATTCACGACGTGTTGGCCTGACCGCGAGGGTTCTTCTTGGGTTCTAGTCGTTGAGTCTCGGCCTTGCACTGCCCGCGAGTGAGAACTTGGGGATGTGTCCCGCGATTTTTGCGCAGTGAGCGCGAATTGGCGGTCGGCGCACGCGTCCCTCGCGGAAGAGACGGGATGAAACGGTGCGGTTCGATTGGCATGAACGGCGGCGGGCATTCGATGCGAATCGTGCCGGTACTGGCTTTGATTCTAGTCCGGCTGCGCCCCATCCGCCGGACACCACGTATACAGCAAATACTTAGGCAGTCCTCTCAACGCGTTACCCCTTTTCAGTAAATTATCGATCCTGTTGGCAACTACGCCAAGATCTCCTTGATGACGTGGCCATGGACGTCGGTTAGTCGGCGCTCGAAGCCATTGTGATAGTACGACAGCCGTTTGTGATTCAACCCAAGCAGGTGCAGGATCGTGGCATGGAAGTCATACACCGTAGTAACGTTTTCCACGGCCTTGTAGCCGAACTCGTCGGTCGCGCCGTAGGTGAACGGCGCCTTTCACCCCTGCTCCTGCCAGCCAGCATGTGAATCCGGCCGGGTTGTGGTCGCGTCCGCTGGCTCCCTCCTGAAACGTCGGCATCCGTCCAAACTCGGTGCACCACACGACCAGCGTGTCCTTGCAACAGCCCACGTTGCTTCAGATCCTGCAGCAACGCGGCGGCTGGTTGATCGAGTACCGGGCCATGTTTGGAGTACTGCTCCTTGGGAGCTGCTTGTGGCCGTCCCAGTTGCTCACGCCTTCGCCGCCGGTTTGATACGCACCGTTGAACAGTTGGACAAACCGCACTCCCTTCTCGATCAGTCGGCGGGCGAGGATGCAGTTGCGGGCAAAGCGAGCCTTTGAGCTTGGTTCTCGGTGTCATCCGCCCCGTACATCTTCAGGATGTGCTCCGGTTCGGTCGACAGGTCGCTGACTCTCGGGCACGCTCAGCTGCATCTTGGCCGCCAGTTCGTAACTGGCAACGCGGGCGGCCAGTTCGGTGTCGCCGGGGGAACCGCTGTTGGAAATCGTCGTTCAGTCGGGCCAGAAAGTCGCGCGTGGCTGCATCCGTCGGTTTGCGCGGTGACTCCTGGCGGTCGAGCCAGATTGCGAATCGGCTTGGCGGCGTTGAAGTCGGTCCCCTGGAACGCGGCCGGCAGAAACCCCGGGCCCCCAATTGTTCACGCTCGCCTGCGGTGTGCCACGCGGATCGGGGATCGCGACGTAGGCCGGCAAGTTGCGATTCTCGCTGCCCAGCGCGTAAGTCACCCATGCCCCCATGCTCGGAAACCCGTCGAGCATGTAGCCGGTCGACATAAAGTTTTCGCCGGGCCCGTGCGTGTTCGTCTTGCTGGTCATCGAGTGGATAAAGCACATGTCGTCGGCCAGCTCGCCGAGATGCGGCACCAGATCGGTGATCAGCTTGCCCGACTCGCCTCGCGGCTTGAATTTCCAGGGGCTCTGCTGCAAGTTACCCTGCGCGGCCTGAAAGGTGCGGATCTTGTCACCACCAGGCATCGGTTGGTCGTGGCGTTTGATGAGTTCGGGCTTGTAGTCGAACGTGTCGAGTTGACTGCAGGCTCCGCTGCAGAAGATGACCAACACATTCTTCGCTTTGGCGGGGAAAGTGCGAATCACGCGCGCGTACGGACGAGCCGGGTCGATCCGCGGCCGAATCGGATCGGCCGCGAGGAGCTTCGTGGCGGCTAACAGCTGGCAAGGGCCATACCGACCTGTAGTAGACTGGTTAAAAAGTCGCGTCTAATCATGTTCTGCGAACCGGCTGAAAATCCGTTGTTCAACGGCGTTGTCAGCGCCGAAGCTTCTCTTGCGGTTAAACGATTTGCGTGTTGTGTTTTCAGTTACGGTATGAACACAAACTCGTTGGCATTGAACAACGCTCGGCACAAGTGCCGGCCAACCGTGCTCGGTCACGAAGGCGAGCGCCTGCTCGGCCTCTTTCGCCCCGGCGGGCGGCTGAAGGCCAGTTCGAGAGGCCAGTGCTGCACGTTGATGTCCGCTTGCGGTGATTCGTCTTCGAGCCGTTTGGCAAACAGTTCAGCCTGCTGCATGACAAACATACTGTTGAGCAAATTGAACGCCTGAAGCGGGGTCGTGGAGCGGCTGCGTTTCGGTGCGACTTGGCTGGCATCCGGGCAATCGAAGGCGCCGAAAACCGACTCTTGCTCCTGGCGGACTTTCGTCATGTAAATCATTCTTCGCCAATCTTCCGGCCGTACCTCTTCTTGGGAAAGAAGTGACGGACGTTTTCCGCCTGTACATCAAAGCCGCTGAATCCGGGGCCGCCCATTTCTACGTTGAGAACGCCCGAAACTGCCAACATGCTGTCGCGAATGGCCTCGGCTTCGAGGCGTCGCGGCGGGAAACGCCACAAGAGCCGCGAAGCTCCGTCTGTGGCCATGCCCGCTGCATGCGGTCGGCTGTCCTGCTGCCAAGTGTTGGACATCAGGATCAAGCGATGCAGCTGCTTCAGCGACCAACCATTGTCCATCAGCTCGCGTGCGAGCCAGTCGAGCAACTCTGGATTGGTGGGGCGAGTTCCATTGGCGCCAAAATCGCTGGGAGTATCGACCAATCCCGCGCCAAAATGGTGTTGCCATAAGCGATTGACGATCACCCTTGCCGTCAGCGGGTTGTCTTTGTCAGCAATCCAGTTGGCGAGCGCGACGCGACGCCGCTGTTCCGGAGCGTTGCTTCCCAAGTCGAGCGTTGTCAGCGCCGCAACCGCGCCGGGGTTGACGACTTCGCGCTTCTGATCGGGCTCGCCGCGGTAAAGACGGTGCGTTGCGCCTGGCTGCGAGAAGTTGCCGACATAAGCCTTACTGGAGTTCTCCAGATTCACCTTTTCCTTGCGTGCCGCCTCGATACGGGCTAACCATCGTTTTCCTTGTTCTGCTTCAGCGGACGACGACGTTGCGAAATCATAGGTCGGTTCGTTCGACTTCTGCGGCCGTGGGCTGAAGGACGCACGATCCTTGGAACTGGCGACCAGTTGCCACTCATCTGGTTTGACGGCACACTCGATCCGGTAATGCACGGCTAGGCGATCGGCATAGTGTCCTTCTCGGTCACGTGCCCACACGATGCGGTCGATTGCCACAGCCTCTGGCAGTTCGATCTGCACCCAGCCCGTCGTCTGGTCACAGATCCAACTGTGCGAGTTGCCGTACTTGCCGTCGTTGATGTGCTCGAGTTTGTGAATGTCGTAGCCCTTCAGCGAGCCGGACGCCGTTGCCTTCGCACCGTCAGCGGCCAACGCAGCGTTCCTGTCGCCGCTGAAGACTTCCAACTCGTCGATACACGGCTGGCTGCGACTGGTCCTCTCGATTGTGAAACGCACGTACTTTGCTTTGTGCGGCTTGAAAGTCTCAACATTGTGCGTGGCGCTGACCGCCGGGCGGGTGGCTGCCGCTGTCGGTTCAGTGTCTCTTGCATTGGGAATGAACCTTTTGAGCTTCTGCGTTAGCGCCGCGATCTCCGCGTCGAGCGCTACAATCTTCTTTTGCTTCGCCGGTGGAACCTGCAAAAACTGATCGCCGTGCTTCACACCCGCAAAGACTGCTTGAATCGCGTAGTAGTCGGTCTGAGTAACAGGGTCGAATTTGTGATTGTGACAGCGGGCACAACCGAGCGTGAGGCCGAGGAACGTTGTGCCGGTCGTGTTGATTATGTCGTCCAACTCGTTCATTCGCTGCATGGCGGCCAGATCGCCTCCACCCCTGACTACATCGTAAGGCCCGCCAACGAGAAACCCGGTACCGATGGGCTCGCCCAGTGCATCTCCGGCGATTTGTTCCCGGACGAATTCGTCGTACGGTTTGTCGTCATTCAGCGATCGGATGACGTAATCGCGATACGGCCAAGCGTGGGTACGTTCACGATTCGTTTCAAAGCCATGCGTCTCGCCGAAGCGAACGAGATCGAGCCAGTGCCGGGCCCAGCGTTCCCCATAGCGAGGGCTCTTCAGCACGTTGTCCACCGCATGTTGCCAGGCGTCGGGAGACGTGTCGGCGAGGAATCGCGCGATCTGCTCGCGTGTCGGCGGCAGCCCGTGCATCACAAGGTAGAGCCGCCGGATTCTCGTCAAACGCTCCGCCGGTTTCGACGGCTCCAATTGGTGCGCGTCGAGCTTACCCAAGATGAAAGCGTCGACTCCGTTCGCCACGAGCGAGCTTTGCGGTATCGGCGGCTGGACTTCCGCCACTGGTTGAAATGACCAGTGATCGAGTCTTAGCTTGTCGTCGCCAGATAACTCGGCAGGCATCTTGGCGCCTTGGTCGATCCACGCTTGCAACGTGGCGATTTGATCCTCCGTGAGTTGCTGGCCTTCAGGCGGCATCTTCAGGTCGGAATTCCGTCCTGCGATGACCTTCACGAGAAAACTCTCGTTCCCTTTCCCCGGTAGAATGGAAGGTTCGCCGAGATTTCCGCCACGTAGCAGCGACGCTCGCCGATCCAGCCGCAGGTTACTTTCCTGCTCTTCCGGCCCATGGCATTTGATGCAGTGTTTGCGGAAGATCGGCTGGACGTCTCTTGTGAAATCAACAAATTCTTCGGCGACGTTCGTCGAGACGAATAGTGAGACGGAGATCGCAAATCCGAGTATCGAAGTCCGAAACAACTTTGAATCCCAAAAGAACAAACGACCAAAACCCATTCGGGAATTATGTCTGGCTGGGAAACTCGCCAAGAGTCTCGACAAACCAGAGTTCCGGAAGTACTGACGACTTTTGCTCTGGGCACGTCGTGGACGATTGGCCGGCGTGTGGAATGAATTCACTCTTGACACTTGCAATTCGCGTTTGGGAGATGTTTCGGATGGTTGGTTTTCCGGATTCTAGTTTCCACATTCGTGCGAAATTTCAATTTGAATCGTCTTCAACAGGTAGCGTCCACGTTCTGCCCTTCCGCGACGGTCAATGCGCGTCGGTAGATCAACAACTCAGCAATCTCACCGTTTAGTGGGTAGCTGTGAACATTCTAACAAGCCAGCGGCGTTCGAGACCGAAGTCGAACCGACATGGGTCAGTCCTTCGGCTTGTACCCGTGCCATACCCATTCGATGGCGTGGGGCAGAAACTGAGCCTTGGCGTTGCCGATGCCGTGACCCGAGTTGCGGCAGAACAGATACTGGTAGTGGTACCCTTTGGCCTTTAGCACCTTCGCCATGCGGTGGTTCGCCTCCACCCAGTCGTGCATGTGGTCGCGCATCACATTGGGATTGAGCAAGTCGCGATCCCCTACCGAGATGAAGATCCGGATGGGCATTCTTGGGCTATTGGGGATCAGGGTCTCGTGGAATCCCCAGGCGCCATCGGGCGTCTCCGGATTAAACGGCCACTGTTGGTTGACGAAGGTCCCTGAGGTAGTGAGCACACGGCGGTAGAGGTCGGGACGGTACCAAGCCATGATGAGGGCCGCGGAACCGCCTGAGCTGGAGCCCATGACCGCGCGGGCGTCCGGGTCCTTGGTGAGCTTCACGTCGCAGTGCTTTTCTACCCGCGGCAGGACCTCGGTCTCGATGTATTCGGCGAATACGCCGGACATTGTGTCGTACTCCTTGCCGCGTTGATGACCCTGGGCGTCACCGCCGCCGTTGGCGATCATGATCGCGATCATGGGTGGCACGCGGTTCTGGGCGATCAAATTGTCGAGGATTCGGGGCAAAGCCATGTTGGGCTTTCCCTTGGGCCCGTCGTGGCAGACCATGAACGGCGCCTCGGTACCTCGCTTGTACTGGGCAGGGACGTAAACAGTGATCTGCCGCATGTAATCGATGGGATGGGTTTCGACGATGAGGGTCTTGGGATTCTTGGGGTCGACCGTCCCGAAAACTTTGCGGGCAATGCCCGGATTCAGGAGCTGGGTGTCCTTCGAATTGATGACGAACTGCATCGCCTTTCCCTTCGAGACGCCATCGATCTGTTTGTTTTCGGGTGCGGCGACGTAGTCGGGACCAATCACGAAAATGCCGTCCTCATCAGACGCTGGGTTCTGACCCGGTTCGAGCACCTTGAACTCGGGGGCGCCAGGTGCGTCTAGCGTCCGAACGGGCGGTTGGGCTAGCGTCGCTCCGGATCCCAAGACCATGCCGACCAGCCATGCCATCGACGCGATTGTCCTCGGCTTAAACATCACAATTCCTCTCGGTTGTGTGGAATACACTGTCCCCAACATCACCGGGCCAAGTACGATCCACCGCCACATTATATCCCAAACACAGGCACCCTCGTCCATTCCGCGGTTTCGATGTGGAAAGAGATCGGCGACGCCGGGAGACTTCGTCGAAGATCGACCGCACGCCAATCGATGGGCCAAACCGGTGCCTACCTGGTCGGTTTCTGGAACTATCTGGATTCCTGCATCTGCAATGCGACATCATCACCTTGAGGTTAGCCAAGGTTCTCGGATAGGCTCTAAGTCAAACTGGATACCGCGGAGTTCATGATAAGGGTCGCTGGATGAATACGACTGGGAGTAGAAGTGCGTCGTCCGAGTTGGCCGTGCGACGGGCGTTCGTGCGACAGGATTTCACCGTGGAGGAGTTGGCGGAGCGTCGGGCGAAATTGTTCGCACGAATTGATGGAGGTCGGGCGTTGGTGGCCGGAGCGACCGGGACCAGTACAGTGGGCGCGTTTCGGCAATACAACGACTTCTATTACCTTTGCGGAGTTGAAGTCCCCTTTGCGTACCTGTTGCTAGACGCCGACGCAGGGCATAGCACGCTTTACCTTCCGGCCCACAGTGATCGGCGGGAGCGAGTCGAAGGACCTTCCCTCAGCGCCGCCGACGCGGACCTGATTACCGAACTAACCGGCGTGGAATCCATCAAGGAGACGGACGCACTTGTTGGTGATTTGGCGGGGGCGCGGAGGTTGTACACGCCTCGAAATCCTGCAGAGGGGTACATGGCGAGCCTCGTTGCACTGCAGGCGAACCAGAAACGCATTGACGAAGACCCGTTGAACAGTCGCCCTTCGGAGGAGACGCATCGCAACACTCTGCTGGCCGAACTCCTAGGTCAGATGCCGGGAAATCTATCGCCAATCCTGCAGGAACTGCGCCGCATCAAGAGCCCCGCAGAACTTGATCTGCTCCGGCGAGCAGGGGAGATCTGCGCTGCGGCGACGAACCAGGCGATCCGCTGCACGAAGCCCGGGATTCTTGAGTACCAGTTGGCGGCGATGGGCGAGTACATCTACCGCGTGAACGGCGCACGTGGTGCTGCGTACAACCCGATTGTCGTTAGTGGGAAGAACATCTGGCATCCGCATTACTGGCGTAACGATCAGGCATTGAATGACGGCGACCTGATCCTGTTCGATTGCGCTCCAGACCTGAATTACTACACGAGTGACATCGGCCGGATGTGGCCGGTGAATGGAAAGTATGACCAGACCCAACGCCGCCTTTATGCGTTCATTGTTGAGTATCACAAGGTGTTACTGGAGGAGATACGTGCTGGTCGTACGACGCAAGAGATTCACGATACTGCCGCGGATCGCATGCGGCCTTATATCGATGCGATGGAGTACGAAGACTACGAGGAGGAGCGTGGCGTGCGCGGCACGCTGACGTACCACAGGCACCTGACGCACGGCGTTGGCATGAGCTGCCACGATCATGGCTATTGGGGGGACGAGCCACTAGAGCCCGGCGCGGTCATCGCCTTGGACCCACAGCTGTGGATCCCGGAAAAGCAGGTGTACATCCGCGTGGAGGATACCGTGGCAGTGACGGCCGAGGGGTTAGAGAACTTCACTGCCTCGGCCCCGCTGGAATTGGACGACATGGAGTGTATGGCCGGTACGAGCGAGCTTCGGTAGCAATACAATCGCAAGCCGCGAATTGAACCCCGCCCACGCTGGCCATATCGTTCGCGTTGTGCGAACGCAGGCGCTGGTGGCCGGGCAGCCCTGCGATCGCTTCACCTTGGAAGTCGAACGCCGCCACGAGCGCCCAGCACCTGCGGACAGTTAAGTTGCAGCGTGCCGCGTAGCCCTGGCTGAATTGGCCATCTTGCCCCACTAGCTAAACGTGCGCGCCGACCGCCTTGCAGCGGCTCCGGGATCCAGATTCTGAATGAACACATTGCGGAATCCGGTTCGACCAGCGTTCATCGATCACGTGTGGCCAGCAAATTCGGTGCCCATGCCATGGAAAATCACTGCGCAACAATCGCTGGACCAGCACCGCGTTACAGGCTATGCAGCGGCTCGGCGCTGTCACCGAAGCTTTGCCTTGTAATCCCGTAGTGCTGCAGCAATTTCAAGTACAAGTTGCAGAGCCGACGGCTACTCTCCGGCGAGTCGCTGTTCTTGTAGTGGAGCGAACGGCCGGACTTCAGTTTTCCGCCCAACTTACCGCCGAGCAACACCGGCATCTGTGTGCGATCATGGGAACCGCCCGACATCAGGCTGGAGCAAAACATGACACACGAATTCTCGAGCACAGAAGCTTCGCCTTCGGAGAA
Organism: uncultured Planctomycetia bacterium; assembly: GCA_942492195.1. GTDB lineage: Bacteria > Planctomycetota > Planctomycetia > Pirellulales > S012-138 > CALOEH01. The sequence continues at coordinate 14,812 of CALOEH010000237.1, forward strand.
GTCGTGCAGCTTCTGGAGGAACTGCGCGTACATACCTACGTGGAAGCGATTCATCAAGGCGTAGTCGCCGCCGCCGGCGTGCGACATGGTGTGCATGTTGGTCAGCGACGGACTGCCCGATTTCAGAAAGCCAAAATCCATTTTCGACAGGTCGTTGTTGAACATCAGGGTCCCAACGCGTGTGGCATCCGTCGCAAATGCGACGGCGAGCAAATCGAGCATGAGCCGCATATGATCGGTCACCGCTGGCGGCGGACTTGGCTCAGGGACACTAATCAACTCGTTGGCTTTGGGACCCTGTTGCACTTCCGGCATTGATACTCGGTCCAAGCGTTGTTCCACTTCTCGGACCGAGGTCAGGTAGTCGTTGAACCGCTGGCGATCCCACGAACTCAACCGCGGCAGTACCGATTTCGCGTCTTCCAAGACCAGGTCGAGAACGCTCTTGGCGTGCCGCTTTCCGGCTGGATCGCCCACCAAGCGATCGTAGAGTGAACGCGGGTTGGTCTCACGCGGCACCGGCGTGCTCGCGTTGCTCCAGGAGATATGGCTGCAGTAGATGCAGGAGTACCCCTTGTGCGTTCCCAAGTAAGGTGGCTCAATGCCGAGCGTCAGACTGGGGAACTCTGTTTTGCGCCCAAGGTGTTGGGCGAGAACCTGGTCGAAACTGGTTGCCACTTTCAGATCGGTCGTGCTCGTTTGGACCGTCGCGCCCGAGAGAACATTGGGCGCGGCGGCAACGTGGATGTTGCCATGCGCGGCATTTGGATTGTAGAGACCGTTGAGGACGAGTAGATGCTCCTTGAGAGGCTCGAGCGGCCGCAGCGAGTCTTTCAAGACCATGTCGGCTCCGTCCCCGTCGGAACCCCAATCCTGCGGATTCACGCCGTTGGCCATGAACAGGCAAGCGAATCTCTGGGGGGATTTTCCGATGTGCGGCGTGAGTCGTGCTTCGCCCGCCCGCAACCGGGGCGTTTCCAGCCAGGGCAGGGCCAGCGTTACGCCCAAGCCTCTCAAGAAACGACGCCGACTTGCAAGATCGCGGTTCATGGCCATTTCCCTTCGGTAATCTGCGATGGACCATCTTCGTGCCGCAAGTGGCGGAACTGACGACTGCGGACAATCGACTCCACTACCAGCGCGAAGCGATAGTGGTTGGCTGCGAGCGTGGCGTTGATTTCATCGAGCAGCGGAGTGTCGCCCGGCAAAACCTCGCGTCCCAGTGCGTACCCCAACATTTTGCGGCTAAACCGCCTGATAAACAATGCCTGTTGCTGCTCCTGCTGCAGATACTCGACCAATCCTTCTACGCCATCCACCTCCGTCCCATCGTGCAGCGTACTGCTGCTCTCGATGGAGGCCCCGTTGAGGTCGCGCGCGCGAGATCGCCCGATCGGATCAAACGTCTCCAGCGCCACTCCGATCGGGTCGATCCGGTTGTGGCACACAGCACAGGCTTTGTCCTGCCGATGCCGCGCAAGCAATTGCACGATCGTCAGTCCTTTGCCGTTTTTTTCGTCGTCGGGAAGTTCAGGCACGGCGGCGGGCGGCGGTGGTGTGGGAATGCCGAGCAGGTCGTCCAGAATCCAGTTCCCCCGCAGCACAGGGCTCGTACGCAAGGGATGCGAAGTGGCTGTCAAGATGGCTCCCCAGCCGAGCACTCCACGACGGGTCGTATCCGTGAGGGAGACGCGAGGTGCCGTGATCAGCTGCGCGGAGTTATCGTCGCGGGCTGCGAAGTTCGACCAGGCCTGTTTGTTTGGTTCCAGTGGAACTCCATAGTGTTCCGCCAGACGGCGAGGCAAGAAGGCATAGTCGGCGCTAAGCAGCAGGCGGATGTCGCGGTCGTTCGCGGCGAGATCGGTGCAGAAGTCGATCGCTTCGGCAAACATCTGCTCTCGCAACTGGGCGTCGAACTCGGGAAAGCGGTCCGCATCGGGCCGGTCGAAATCCCGAAAACGATAGAAGCCCAGCCATTGCCCGAACATCTCGCGTGAGAAGCGGCGAATCCGCGGGTCCTTGAGCATCCGCCGGGCCTGGTCCGCAAGCTTTTGCGGGTCGGCGAAGTCGCCGCGCTCGGCGGCTTCCCAGAGTTCTTCATCCGGCAGCGACGACCAGAGAAAGTAGGACAGACGGTTGGCGAGTTCGAAGTTGTTGAGCGGCCGAATTTTGGATTCATTGCTTGCAGCAAAACTCTTTCCAAACTCCATCCGGTACAGGAAATGGGGCGACATGAAGATCCGAAGCAGCGGCAGGCGTGTCGCTTCCTGTAGGGTCTGTCCCTCACGCACTCCGCGAGCAAACAGCTCGCAAATCGCTTCCTGCTCTGCGGCGAGAAGCGGCCGCCGCCATGCCCGCGTCGTGAATCGGCACAGCGCTTCCTGCGCTGACGAAATCGAGTCGGCTTCCCACTTCTGCTGCTGATTCTTCCAAGCTCGCCACTCGGCACGCATCGCGTCCGATGGAACTCCACCCAACCGCTGGGCGAGCTTGCTTTGCCGATCGCAGGCGATGTCCCACAACGACTCGATTTGTTCATCCGTGAATGAGAGGTTGATAAACGCGTCGAACGCATCGTGGTTGGGAACCATCAAAGTGCGGCTCTCGCCATCACGCGAATGCTGAATGTTGGCGAAATTGCGCAATTCATCAGGCGAGAACGTACGAATATTGCGGATGAAATCGGTCAGCGCGAGGACCGTGAACGACAGGTCCACGGAAGGTTCCAGCGAGTATCGGCGATTGCCGTCGGGACTCTTGCCGTCGCCAACCTTCCATTTATTCATCTCCGCTTCGAGGTTTGGATTGTCGCCTAAGCGGTACGGCTGGTGTGAGAACCAGCGATGCAGCAACGAGATCTTTGCGGGGCGGGCGTAGTGAGTGGCGTAGCGCAGGTCGAACCAAAGATTCTCCCAGGTCACTCGTTGGGCAGGAGTCAACGGCCGATCGTTAGCAGCAATCTCGCCTTGATGGATCATGAATGAGAACGGGGAGGGGTTCAGCAGTTCCGTCCGGTAGAACAGCCGATGTGTCGAACCGAGGAAACTGAGCGCCGCGCCTGGGACTTCGCTCGAGAATCTTTTGTAGCCGGTCATGTGCTGGTAGCCTTCGTCCCGAATTGACTTCTTGTCGGGATAAGCGTAGCTGGTGATCTGTTCGCGCGGCGTGGCGTCCTTGTAGACCAAGTTGTCTGAGCGGCTGAACTGATCAAGTCGCGCGAGTGCCAGTCGGCCGCGTTCGGTATTCGGGACCGATGTGATCGGCGATTCCAGGAATACAGGGCCGCTCCCGGGCAGCATCAGCGCATGATCCGTCAGGAGCTGCGCCAGGGCCAGGTATTTTTCTATCTGGGAGGCGGACATCTGCAGCGTCTGACCCGTGCTGGAAAACCCTTCGCCGCCGCTGCCATCGTGCGGAAAGTCTCGCGTCCAGTCCCGCTCGATGCCTGTCAGATCGGCAAGGGTGTAGTTCAACTCGGAATTCGTCAATCTTCGGACCACGACCTTCCCAGGATCGCCAGCTTGCTCCAGGGCCATGCGGTGCAGACGGTCGCGGAACCATTCGGTGAGAACCTTGCGTTCGGCCTTGGAAGGTTGTAGCCGTGCGTCGCTTGGCGGCATGAAACCTTCGCCGACGGCCTCAAGCAGGCCCTCCAGGCGCTGGGCATCGGCCGCGAGTGCGTCCCCAGTGGCAAAAGCGGAGAGATTAGTGTCCCCCTTTTGCTCCTTGGCGTTGTGGCACCCATAGCAGTACTTCGCCAACAGCGGCTTGATCGCGAGGGCGTAGTCGCGCGCCGGCGGCGCCTCGGCAGCCTGCAAGCCGGCGAGCGGAAAACTCACGGCGGCAACGATGATTCCGATTTGTCGGATCATTCCTTGTTTGTCCTGCGTTCGAGTTTGTAGCGGGTTTGGGCGATCTTCTTAGTGGTAACTGATTTGAACAGCTCCTGCATCGCCACCTTTAGCGAACCGAACGCATAGTTCGGCCGTTGGGCACCGCGGGCCGAGAAGCCCTTCTCGATCCCGTTGATACTCCCGCGAGAGTTGCCGCCGCTACCAGGAAAGCAGTCGAGTTCAATCTGTTCAAATGGTGACGGAAAGAGCTTGGCTAACTCGAAGTCGACCATTGCCCACTTGATGGAGCTTAGCCGTTCATTCGCTTTGAATTGAAGACTCCGAGCGACGAACACCACGTATGATGTCCTGAGAAACGTGTCCCAGGTGGTCTGCCGCTGCCGGTCTGAAGTTGGTTCGATGTTGAGAACGTTGCCGACTGTCGTGTCAGAGATGATGCGCTTATCCCACTGTTTGATTTGGGACTGGATCTGATCGTTCTGAAACTCGATTATTTGTTGCTGCCGGTAGCGAATCCAACCCGATAGAATGGCGAACGGCAACTGCCAAGGTTGAAGCATGAAGATCATGGATTACCACACTGCCGTCGTGCTGGTCAATATTTTGATTCTACGACTACTGAAGAAGAATGCGGGGGCGCCGAGTAACCGTCGTCCCTACCGCGACACGTTCACTATTCTAGGCTAGGCCAGAATATCGTGTACCACGTGACCGTGGACGTCCGTGAGCCGGAAGCCCCGACCGGAATAGCGATAGGTAAGCTGCTCGTGATCGAAACCCAACAGGTGCAGAATGGTCGCGTGAAGGTAGTGCACGGCCACGCGGTTCTCGACCGCCTGAAAGCCGAACTCGTCGGTGTTTCCGTAAGCCAGGCCGCCGCGCACTCCACCGCCGGCCAGCCACATCGTGAATCCATAATAGTTGTGATCGCGGCCGCTGCCGTTTTCGAAAACGGGCGTTCTGCCGAATTCGCCGCCCCAAATGACCAGCGTTTCGTCTAACAGGCTCCGCTGTTTAAGGTCCTTCAGCAGCGCGGCAATCGGCTGGTCTACCTGCCTCCGCCGCTCCACCCCCCTCGCCACCGCTGCATCAGCTGAACTGGTCCCCCGGGCCGGTCAATTTCTGAAGATGCCTACCATGGCGAGGAGTTGCGAAGTTCTCCATTGGCATTCACGCAATGCTTGCAAGGGATGCATATCGACTCTGTCATTGAGTTCAAATGCAACATCAAAATGTCCCGCCACCATCGCCTTTCTCCACGCTGCCTGGAAACCCGGATGGAGGTGGCAGCAAGCGGGATGCATCGCACCCTCTACTCGAATCGACTTTGCCCACGAAGTGAAACGCGACATCCAACGTTCGTGGACTGGGGCAAGGTTGACACTTGTCAGATGGTCGCCCGACCTCACATCGCTGGAGTTGCGCCCGGGCACAGTCGCCATCGTTGACTATCTGGAAAAGCTGTCGCGGCATCTCCGCTTCGATCTCTCCAATGTCACCGTCTGGCACCCGACAGAGGACAAAGTGGATCGAATGCTTCTCTGCGGGAACTCAAGGTCCCAGTCGGGGTTCGCCAGACCTTCTTGGACAGCTCCGATCGCACGTCGCCAGGTTAGCTTCCTTCGTTGCCGCGAACGAGGATCTGGTGGGCGAGGATGAGGGCCGACCGGCGATTACCGAGGCGCTACTGTCCCCCATCCCGAAACTACCCAAGGCAGAGGTGCTCATGACCGATTCTGGATTGAGACGAATCAAGCCATCGAGCAAGGGGTAGCCCCTTTACGCGAAGCTCTGATTACGAAATGCCCGATCGAACAAAGCCTCCAACTGCACGAAGAGGCAAACTCGGCGAGTTAAACTTAGTGAATTCCGTGGGTTACCTGAAAACAGGAACAGCACGGGCTGTCGACCGCAGACGGCCCATGGGTGATTCAACATGAACAACTCCAAATCCCACGAACCAAGCCAACAGCGTAGCGGTTACCCAGCGGTGCCAATCCGCCGCGAAAAACACTCGGAGTTCCAAGCAAATATGGAACGAACTGGCACAATGAATGGCAGGTAGTAACTTGATGTAGGCCCAGATTTCATTAGGGCAACCGCGCACGTCGAGAGTTCCCGGGCTCACCAAGCGCTCATCGCACTTGATGTTGGAGAAGTACTTGGGAGGAGTTTCGACTTTGGTGACAGCAGCGGTTCCGAAGGCTCGTTGAATCGCTTCGTGGCAATCGCCGGTGCTGACACTTCCTCGCTTTCTTTCGTCAAGAACAGTCTCCCCGATAGGCGAAATCCTAGGCAATGTCAGAATCCTTGACATGGCTCGAAATTAAGCATAATATACCATGAAAGGGAATTATCCTCTCGCCACGAAAAATCCATTGACACACGACTCCACGGTCGTTGATGGATGCCAGCCTCGCTAGGTATCACGAATCACTAATGCAACGGCGACCGAAGGGAATCGAAGTACGATGACTGGCGAGATACTGCAGAGAATCGCGGAACTATCAGAAGCCGCGACGGCACGGGGGCCGTGGGGGTTCTTGGCTCCGGTCGCTAACGTGCGGCGTCTGCCGTTTGCCGATTCCGCAGCCATTGACGAGCTACGCGAAGAGTTTACTCCCGAACAACTTGAAGATGCCCTCCTGCTTGTTCGCCGTGGCGACAGTCAGATTGGATTGAATCCAATTCTTGCGGGGGAGGCAGCTCAAGGATTGTTTTTGCGACGGAAGAAAGGTGACATGCCTTTCGATATCGTAAATCAGAATGGGTCTCTGGCAACTGACGCTCCGCCTGTGTTCGGTTGTATTCGCGATTTCTTCACCAAGCGTTTCAGCGGCGACGCAAAATCCGTCATCGTGACCTCCTCCGACGAAGACCTTGCCGTGTTGCGAATGCTGAGTTTGCCATGCACGCCGGCAGCGGGCTTGGCGACCATGACCGGGGAACGGCTACGCAGTCTCTTCGCGGATGCTCCTGGCTTCCCACACAGCGCCTCAATTCAAGGGCAAGCTGGATCAATGTTGCCTGTGAGCTACCAGCTCGTACTGGCTGCATGGGGTGTCGCGGAACTGAAAGACAAACAACCCGGCGGGGTAGCTTCGATCGTAGCGTGTCTGCTCAAGGCAGAGGACACGTTTGGTTTCGATACGGCGCATCGCGTTGGAATCTGGCGACCGGATGCGCGAGAATTCAATCGCATCCGCTCGGCCGCAGAATTTCAGGATCGCGTGCTCGTCCGCAACCTGATTTGGCAGAGCATAGCTCGCTCGACTTGTTCGGCAAGGCAATTTGAGGAAGAAACTGCAACTCGCGCGGCAGCGGATTACGAGGCTGCTCGGCGTGACTTGCTGCACACCCTTAAGCGGGCCAAGGAGCTTGGCTTTCAGTCTTCCCAGGTTGCCAAGAGGTTGGAAGCGTTCAATCGCTCGTTTGACAGAAGTGTCGTCGACGCGATCATCTGTGACGCGATGTCCGCAAGCGACTCCGTGGATCGTGCCTTGCTGCTGGCGGCCTCTGACTTGATGGGGCACTGGCACCGATCGAGTTCGTTGGTTCGTTCGACGGAAAGTAGTGTCAGTGGACGATTTCACCCTCGGGATGAAAACTTGCATCCGGAGGATTTAAAGGAGCGGCTACGCGTTGTCGACGGCTTGGTAAAAATCCATCGTGAACTGACGCGTAACAAGTAGCGACTGAGCACTAGCGAGTTTATCATCACGAGGAATACCATGAGCAAGGTGAGTGAAAACGTACTCAACATGGAGCACAGTGTCGGGGGACCAGCGTATCGCTGGAAGCAGGCACAGCGGCTAGCGCAATCCCAGGGGCGGGGGCGAACCAAGCAGGAAGATGAGCAGGTTCAGCAGGCGACCGCATATTTTCGGATGTTCCAGGAAGCTGGTCCGGAGGCGGCGGATCGCAAGTATCCGGAGGTTGCCGCCGCCTGCCGCCTCGCAGAGAATGAGGACGCCTTCCGGGCGTTGAGGTTGTCCATCTTGGGAAGTTTGCCAAGGGCCGAGATTGCGGCGAGGTTGGGCGCCGAGCAGCGAGTGATTGAGGTCGCCGAAGTGTTGTTCTTCGACATTACGGGCCAGCGTCAGGCATCAGGCTGGATGAATTGCCACGTGTTCATCCCCGAAGCTAGGTTTGGCAGTAAGGAAGTAGCGGCGAAACTCAAGTTGGCACACTACGGCGGGCCCGTGGTGGCCCGCGCACTACTTGACGGACAGGACAAGCTGCCTCTGGAACAAGCCCAACAGATCATCGACCAGGAGCTGCAGCTTCATGCGAAGCTGCAAGCCGCATTGGAGTTTGACTTGGATGCGAAGGCGGCTCATCAGTTTCTTGAGCTTTTTCTCGAATATGATCTCGAGCGTAAGAAGCTAGAGTTTGAGCGAGAAAAATTCCAGCTCGAGAGTGCACTGGCTCGGGAACAGCGAATTGTCGATCAAGCGGAGGGAGATGGGGAGACGTCAAACGATGCGGCGACTGATCGGCAAGATATCCATGGTGACGAACAGGGCCAACGCAGCGTTGTTCAATCGGCCGATGACGATAAGCTCGTTGCATGAGGAGAGGAAAACATGGCATCCACCGGAACGAAGGCTGAGATCATTGAGCATCTTCTCGAGCATTGTCACCGCTCGACACAAATGCCCCTCGGTTTTCTCGAAGTAGATGAAGATGTATACGTCAATCTGTCGGATCCAGCGAATGTCATCAGCGTGCTAGCCGAGGAATTCTCAATCGAGAGCTTGCTGGAGTCCGGCATCGGCGTGGTAAAGGAAGGCGAGGCTGTCACCCTCGCACTCGGGCTCACGGGTGATGCATCCTTCGTCGTGTTGCGAGATGCAAATACCCACCAGCCGTACGAGTTGATGACGCATGCCGGCTGTCTTGCTGAGGACGCACGGCCCATCTTCGAAGTCCTCCGAGATGACTGCACTCAACGGCTTCTTGAACAGGGCGCGGGTGATTTGCTCGTCGCGTTCGACTTGGAGCAGGTCGTCATGCTGCGCGCGTGCGGACTGCCTGCCACGCTCGGCGTTGGACTCGACAACTTGCCTCCGGAACAAGTCGACCAGTTCTGTGAGTCGTACGGACTAGGTTGCTTCAAAAGTGACCTCGCGATGTCCCGTGAGCAGATCGCAGAAGAAGACAGCAACCAATCGGAATACCATCCGGAGGATCCGATTCGTCGCATGATGAACGACATTGATGACGCTGGTACCCGGGAAACCGCAACGTCCCACGCGGCTAACTCGATGGAGACTGCGGAGCCGATCCAAGCTCAGTTGGTATTCCTGGGCTGGACTCCGTTGGAGCTTAAGAACGCCGTGCCGGTGCCGCTCAAGGCAATTGTCGATCACCTTCATCAACTTGAGCGTTTTATGGGCGTGGACCTTCACAAGATGGGCTTGTGGGAGGTGGACGACGAAACGCTCGAGCGCCTGCGGTTTTTCGCTGCGCGGCGAAGCCTGAAGTTCTTCAAGGAAGCACTGCTTGACGCGGCCGAGAACATCGGTGCCAGCATTGTCCAGTTTGGCAGAGAACGGCCTTTGGCTATTGGACCGCCGGCTGATTACGTCACTGCATTAGCTCGACTTCACGAGTCTTCATCGGCGGAGCGCCGAAATGGACTGCCCGGCCCGGACCGGAGGAAAGAGGCTTGGCGTGACATTCAGCGGCTGCTTGACCAGCAAGTGGTCGGTCCAGTCCGCGAATTTGCCTTGGCAGCGAGCAACCCGGTTGAGCGCAACTTGCTGATGGGGTTCGCCGAACTGAGTAGTGTCTTTCACATGCAAGCGGTAGCAATGGGTGAGCGATTCAACCGCCGAATCGCCGACTGCGGTGTTGAACGCAGTGGGCAGCTGCCGGAGGACCAATTCAAGAATCTGATGGCGATGACCGATCGGTTGATTGCCATGGCAAAGGCAACAGAAAAATGCAGTCAACCAAGAACAACGATCATCGAGACCAGGGCAATCGATTTGCCAAGTTTCCCGCGTTTGCCACACTCCGGCTAACGGCAGGCGACTTGGAGGAGTTGGCGGACCAGGGATTTGTGTGCGAAGAGAGGCGAGGCCATCGTACGTATTACAAACTTCGTTTTCGCCGAGGCGGCAAACAAGTCGTCCGTTACGTTGGCGGAGCTGATCGCGCCACAATCGTTAGAGAGGAGCTAGAGATTCTCCAGGCGGAAAAGAAGGTCATGCGAGAACTCAACGCAAGAGTGAGGATCGCCAACAAAATGATTCGGAAAGCGAAGCAGGCAATGGAGCCCGTGCTCAAGGCAAACGGTTTCGTGTTTCACGGCTTGGCGATCCGTCGGCCACGCCGACGGCAGAACGGCATTACCATCAACTCAAGTTCCTAGTAACCAACCAAGGAGACGATTCCATGGAGAATCAACCTAATCAAACCAACGCAGTCACTGTGCTCGACCAGTCTGGCGAACGGGCCGTAGAGGCTGCCCAGCGGGTCAGTTCGCACGACGCTCGGTTAAGCCGCGTACTGGATTACCAAGCCAGTTCGCTCCAGAAGGACGACCCGCTGGAAGCCAATCTGGGTTCCATCAACAGCGGCCTGATGCGCGTCGCACTTTGGCTGGACAAGACCATCGAACGGGCGATGGAGAGTGGCCCGCCAAATGTCGAACGGCTCTCGCACATCTTGCCCGCAATTGATACCCACTTGCGTGTGACCCGCCAGGTGGATCGCTTTGCGAACATTGAGCTGCGGGCTGCCGAGGCCCGGAAGCCGAAGCCGACCGACGACAACCACGCCGCGCGTTGCTTGGAAGCCCCGTCAAGTACCAGCGTCGGCCAAAGCGAAGATTCTGAAGTTTGATACCCACACGTGAATCGCCACGACGAACGGCCAGAAAAACCATCGGCAACACGCTATGCACTCGTGCGTCGTGTGCCAATAACCTTGTTGATTTCCAGTCCGCTCGCCTAGCGACGCCGGCATCGAAGAAAGTCGCGACCCATTTGGCCAAGATTCGAAACGCCAGTTAAACCACGTACTGTCGGTCTCTAAGATCCGAGAGCTCCTTGACCAAGTTGAACGTACGGTGCGCCATGTACCAGCATTTATGTTCCCAATCGATCCAATGGCCAATCTTGTGCTTCAGCTTTGACTACAATCGTCAGAAGGCGACTCACGTCGTGGAATACTGGGGACGGTCGGGACATCATTCATGTCCGGCACCGCTGCCGACGACACGAACGACGAACGATATGCCTTGCAGCAAGCACCCGCGAGGCTCGCAACAATACCCCCCGTTTGGCTAGAGCTGCCTGCGTGATGTGAATGCACTAAGGGCATCGTGTCAAAGTGTTTACGAGATATCTCGGCATTGCAACTCGCTTGACATTTTGTAACGGGTGAGACATGATCGGGGTTGGAGAGTCGGGGACTGCTCGTCTTTTTTGTTTCCCCCCGGTTCCCAAGTTCAGTTGGCAAGATTCCTTGCGCAGCTGTGGCAGATTCCTCTGAGTTCTGCAGATTTTTCGCCCTAACCCCCGTCGCTCATGAACATCCTTGGCATATCGGGCGGTATCAAGATTGGCAATCAAGACGGTGCTGCGGCACTGTTGGTGGATGGTCGCTTGGTTGCCGCTGCTGAAGAAGAACGGTTCCTGGGGATCAAGTTCGCCAATGGGCTGTTGCCGAAAAACGCCACGCGATTCTGTCTGGACCTGGCAGGGCTGGATATTCGCGACCTGGATGCTGTGGTATTTGCGGGTGCCACATACGACCGGTTCGAGGAGATCTTGACCGGGTTTTTTGAAATGAACTTTGGTCATGCCCCGCCGATTCGGCTGGTGGACCACCATCGGGCACATGCTGCCAGCACGTATTACGGCTCCGGTTTGGACGAGTCTTTGGTGTTGACCATGGACTTCTCGGGAGATCGGAAGTCAACGTGCGTATACCGTGGGAGTGGGGGTGAGCTGGAGGTTTTGGAGGAGATTGAGAAGCCCAACTCGCTGGGCATTTTCTACTCGGCAGTGACGCAGTACCTGGGGTTCCAGCGTGATAGCGATGAATACAAGGTGATGGGCATGGCGGCTTACGCCGAGCCGACGCTAGATCTTTCCAATATTTTGGAAATCACCGAAACCGGATACCGCTTTCAGCACAAGTGGATACGTGGAATCTGCAAGGACCAGCCCTCGCCGTCGAAGCAGGAGCCGTTGTTCGAGGCGTTGCCGCTTCCGGTTCCACCGCGCGTGCCGGGGACTCCGATGCTGCCGGAGCATTTCGAGATAGCGGCCTCGGCTCAGCATCAGTTGGAAGAGGCGGTGCTGCAGACCGTTCGGTACCATTTGCCACGCAGTGAGATGAAGCACCTGTGTGTGGCAGGTGGTGTGGGGCTCAATTGCCTGATGAATCAGCGATTGCGCGAGAGTGGATTGATTGAGAGTTTGTATGCCCCGCCGATTTGTAGCGATGCGGGTTTGGCCTTAGGGGGGGCGTATTTAGCAGCCCATGCTCAGGGGGACAAGGTTCAACCGTTGGACCACGCGTACTGGGGACCGGAGTTTTCGGCGGCGGAGATTCGTCAGATTCTGGACCGAGCGGGTTCGCAGTATCTGGAGAGTTCGGATCCGGTCGGTGCTGCGGTGCAGCGGATTGCGGCCGGGCACATTGTTGGTTGGTTTCAGGGGCGGATGGAATACGGTCCCAGGGCGTTGGGGAGCCGGAGCATTTTGGCTTCGCCGCGCGAGGCAGAGATGAAAGACACGATCAACGCCAAGGTGAAGTTTCGGGAAGAATTTCGTCCGTTGGCACCTTCGCTCAATCATGAGGATGGTGCACGTTACTTTGTCAATTACACTCGTTCTCCTTACATGACGCAGACCTTTGCTGCCACCGAGCACGCCAAGCAGAATGTGCCGGCCATTGTGCACGCGGACGGCACCAGCCGATTGCAAACGGTGGATCCCAGGTACAACCCAAACTACGCCAAGTTGATTCGTCAGGTGGGTGATGCCACCGGCGAACCGATTGTGCTCAACACCAGCCTCAACGCCTACAACGATCCGATGGCCTGCCAACCGCAGCAAGCGCTGCGGACATTTTATGCCACGGGGCTCGACTGCCTGGTGCTGGGGCCGTTCGTCCTCGACAAGCCGAGTGTCAAAGTCTGAGACAGGAACCCAAAGCATGTTGAGCATCCGCGTCATTCCTACCTTGCTGTTGAAGGACTGGGGAATCGTCAAGACGGTTCGGTTTGGCAAAGAGACCTACATCGGTTGTCCCATCAATGCCGTCCGCGTTTTCAATTCCAACAACGTGGACGAACTGATCCTGCTGGACATTCAGGCAACCCGGCAAGGGCGTGGCCCCAACCCTGAGGTGGTCACGCAGATTGCAGACGAAGCTTGCATGCCGATCACCATGGGTGGTGGCATCCGCGATCTGGAGACGGTGCGGTTGATGTTGAACTCGGGCGCAGACAAAGTCTGCATCAACACGGCCGCGGTCGAAGAACCGGAGTTCGTGCAGCAAGCGGCAGCCCGCTTTGGCAGCCAGTGCGTGGTGGTTTCGATTGACGTCAAGAAGCGTTGGAACGGCAAGTTTGAGGTGTTCACGCGCAGAGGTCGCCGCCGCACGGGACTTTCTCCAGTTCAGCATGCCGTGCAGATGGAACAACTGGGGGCGGGTGAAATCTTGATCAACTCCGTCGATCGCGACGGCACCTGGGGAGGCTATGACTTGCCCATGCTGAAGCAAGTGGCGGACGCCGTGAATGTGCCGGTCATTGCTTGTGGTGGGGCCGGAAAACTGCAAGACTTTGCGGACGCGGTACACGTGGGCGGGGCTTCGGCCGTCTCCGCTGGCAGCTTCTTCTTGTACCACGGGCGGAGACGAGGCATCCTCATCACATTTCCGACACGCGACGAACTGCAGACCGTACTTGGTGACGAACGTCTGCGTGTGTAATGAAGAGATCCGCCAATGAATTCTATGTCCGATGTTCAATCCGGGTCCATGCCGGCTGCGCAAGTCGTCTATCCTCAGGGCCAGGTTTGCACGCGCTGCATTCTGGATGAGAGCATTCCCAAGATCCGCTTTGACGCGGAGGGGGTTTGCAATCACTGCAAACTGCATGACAAGCTCGACAAGATGTTTCCGCTGGACGACACCTGCAATCAGCGGTTCGCCGAGATTGTTGACAAGATCAAGCGAGACGGACGGGGGCGAAAGTACGACTGCATTGTCGGCATGAGCGGCGGACGTGACACTTGCTACTGTTTGTACAAGGCCAAAGAGTTGGGACTCCGCCCACTGGCCGTTCATTTCGACAACGGCTGGGACTCGGAAATCGCCAAGACCAATCTGCGGCGGGTGCTGGAAGGCCTGGACGTTGACCTGCATACCGTGGTTGCCGACTGGGAAGAATCTCGCGAACTGACCAACACCACCATCAGGGCCTCGCTGCCGTACATTGACATGACGGACGATGTTGGGATTGTCAGTGCTTTGTACCGCACGGCGGCCAGCGAAGGGGTCCGCTGGATTCTGCACAGCCATTCGTTCCGCTGCGAAGGCATCAATCCGCTCAAGTGGAACTACATGGATGGTCGCCTGCTGCGGCATACCATCAAACGCTTCTGCCGGATGAAACTCAAACAGTTCAAGAATGTCGAGCTCCGGCACTTCTTCTATTGGGTGTTCTTCAAACGCATCAAGACACTGACCATCACCAATTACTACGATGATCGCGGCAACGAGGTTGACGAACTCCTCAAACGGGAGTTCGGTTGGGAAGATACCGGGGGGTGGCACTTTGACAACGAGATCTTCGGGCTTACCTGTTACTACTCGCGTGTGAAGTTCGGCTTCGACTGGCGGATCATCGAGTTCGCCGCCGAAGTCCGCAGCAAGATGCTCGATCGCGATGAGGCGATTCGCCGAATGCACCAGATTCCGCCGATTGAGGACGAGGAGTTCGTCCGCTACGGCCTCAAGAAGCAGGGCATCTCTGAAGAAGAATTCTGCCAGATCCTGCAAGAAAAACCCAAGTACTTTACTGACTACCCCACGTATTATCCGGTCCTCAACGCACTGAAGCCGCTGATCAAACTGCTCAGCCGTTGGGACGTGCTGCCGGGTCACACGTACGAAAAGTTCTTCGAAACCTAACGGGACAGGACCGTCAACGTAGAACGGTTGTCCCAACTGTTCACGAACCAAGAAGGATGTTTCGGGTATCTGCAGGTGAACAGTTGGGACAACTGTTCTACATTAAAGTGGTTGGAGGGGCGCAACACTTCAACACCTGACACTTCTAAGAATCTTTCATCCATGAATCAGCTCCCTTTGCGTGTCGGTGTGATTGGCTACGGCTATTGGGGGCCGAATCTGGTGCGAAACTTTTTCGCACACCGGGATTCGACCGTCACCATGGTGTCCGACCTGTCCGAAAAGAATTTGGATCGGGTTCGGATGACGCTGCCAGGCATTCGCTTGACCACGGACGCCGAAGCCTTGATCGCCAGTCCTGAAGTGGACGCGGTGGTGATCGCCACGCCTGTCTCCACGCATTTCTCACTCGCGCTGGCTGCCCTGCAGTTGGGAAAGCATACGTTGATTGAGAAGCCGATCACGAGCAACTCAGCCCAAGCGCAGCAGTTGATGGAAACGGCCACGGCCCAAGGGGCAGTGCTGATGGTGGATCATACGTTCGTGTACACCGGAGCCGTACGCAAGATGCGGGAACTGATTGACGCCGGTGAGTTGGGAGACCTCTACTACTTTGATTCCGAACGTATCAACCTGGGTCTGCTGCGAGATGATGTGAATGTGGTCTGGGATCTGGCCCCACATGACCTGGCGATTCTCAACTACTTGATTGATGAGCCACCGTGTGCGGTTCGGGCCCGAGGCTACCGACACGTTGGCGCGGAGCGCGACGAGATGGCGCTGCTTACGATTGAGTACCCCAGCGGATTCCATGCTCACATCCGCGTGAGTTGGCTTTCGCCGGTCAAGCTGCGTCTGACCATGTTGGGTGGCAGCAAGAAAATGATTGTGTACGATGATGTAGAGCCGAGCGAAAAGGTTCGGCTGTACGATAAGGGAATTGTGCTGGATTTTGGCGACGAAGAGGTTTCGACCACGACACCCATCTATCGAGCCGGGGACGTGCATATTCCCCAGCTTGATCGACGTGAAGCATTGCAGTGCGAAACGGGGCACTTCCTCGATTGTATTCGTACCGGGAGCAAACCGCTTACCGGCGGCCCCGAAGCGGCAGCGGTGCTGCGTCTGTTGGAAGCTGCTGACCAGTCCATGGCCCGGCAAGGAGCCACGATTACGCTTTCGTAAATATCGAAGCGGGATTTTGCATAGCATTCATCGGAAAATTAATGAGCGGTTTTGGCGCTAGCCACCGGTGCGTTGTAGAGTTTTCCCGACTGCACCGGCGGCTAGCGCCGTACCGCTCGCGAATGTGTACTTTCGCCAGCTATTTTTCGATTGATCCTTACTTCGGATAGTCACTAGTCATTGAGGAGACCATCTTGTTGCGTCTGCTCCAAATCAACGTAGCGATCATGGCCTTTTTGGGGTCGTTGATGCTAGGTCTGGGAGAGCGAAACTTCTGGCTCCCGGTGTTGGCGTTTGTTGTGGCGGCCAGTTCGGTCTACGTGACCGACATCCGCCGCTGGTTCGTTTTGAACACGCCTGCTGCCAATGTCGCTGGCATGATTGCCGTGGTGGTATCGACCTGGGACTTCATGAATCTGACGCGTGATGCCAAGCTGTTAGCCTTGGCGGACCTGCTGGTTTACCTGCAGTGCGTCTTGCTATATCGCCAGAAGAACCAACGCGTCTACTGGATGCTGGCTCTGTTGAGTTTGCTGCAAGTAGCGGTGGCCTCGGTGCTCAACTTGACGGTGGTTTTTCCTGTCATCTTGTTGATCTACATGTTTGTCGGCTTGACGACGTTGGCGATGTTTTTGATGGTCGTCGAACAGTCTTCGCACTGGAGGATCACACCTCCGAAACGGCCTCGTGTGGCAGAAGGGTGGATCTTTGGCACGCCGGTGTTTACCACAGGCCCCGCTACCCATTCAGATGGCTCGCGTCCTCGGGGAGTTTACCGCCTGGTGTTCGGCATGATGGCGATCACGCTGTTGCTCACCCCGGGTGTGTTCATGATCATCCCCCGTGCCAAAGGGGATGGTGCTGACTGGAGTCCCTCGTCGCTGGTTGGAGATCGCCTGGTTGGCTTTACCGAGCAAGTGTCGTTGGGCGAACTGGGGCAGATCAGCGAGAACGAAGAAGATGTGCTGCGCGTGCGTTTCGTCAATCTTCGCACTGAAACACCTTACAAATGTATCGGAGAGCCGTTGCTGCGGGGCTCCATGTTGACCCACTACCACAATCGGATATGGACCAAGAGTTTGCCTTTCCCGCGGAACGAAGCTCCGATGCCCCCCGCTTCGCACGACCGCCTGTTGTCCGATCCCGTTGGGGATATTGTGTTGCAGCAGTTCACGATTCGCCCGTTGCTGGACACGCAGGTCCTGTTCGCGATCCATCCATGCGAGAGTCTCGACAAGAATTCGGCCGTTCATCGAGAAATCAACACCAATGATATTTTCAGACCGAGTTCGCTCTGCTCTGCCTCGCTCCGATACGATTTGGTGACCACCGGCTTGCAGGATGGTGTGCAAAAGCGGCGCACGCCGGACACCGGCAGGTACACAGGCTCCATGGTTCGAGCCACGTTGCAGCTTCCGCTGTCAGGACCAGGCGAGCCGGATCCGTTGGCAGGATTGAAGGCCACGGCGGCCGAAGTCCTGGCGAGTTTGCCGCCGATTGAGTACGAGCCAATCCCCCGTCGTCGCCGACAACTGGCCTGGGATCGTGACGCCTGGGAAGCGCAAGCGGAGGAATCCGCGCAGCGGCGGATTGCCCGCGCCCGGGCTTTGGAAAGATATCTCAGTAGCGATTTGTTCAGCTACACGTTGAGACCACCTGCTCGCGATCCGGCCGTCGACCCGATCGAAGACTTCGTGATGACCAATCGCAGTGGACACTGCGAGTATTTTGCCAGTGCCCTGACTTTAATGCTCCGCAGCCAGGGCATCCCGGCCAGGATGATTGTGGGATTCAAGGGTGCCGAATGGAACCAGTACGGCAGTTTCTACCAGGTTCGACAGAAGCACGCTCACTCGTGGGTGGAAGCCTATATCGAATCGGTCGAGGCAGACGAACCAGGAACCTGGTACACGCTGGATCCTACCCCGATGGCGTCGGACGACGAGTCCGGAATGAGTTGGTCCTACGTGCGGCAGATGTTTGACTATGTCGAATCACTTTGGTCCGGCTACGTCTTGGGGATGAACACCACCATGCAGGATGAGATGTTCTACGCTCCCATCAGCGATGCCGCGTCGGACCTGGCTGACGAGACCGAATGGAATTACTGGTATCGGAATATTCGCGACACCGTGACTGGGCGCCAGCCGCTGCGAACCTGGTTCAATTGGCGCGTCGGCGTGGTTGCGATCTTGGTGCAGATTTGCCTCATCGGTCTGGCCTGGGGACTGCGCAAACGGTGGTGGCGCCGCCGCTCAGGCAAGTCCCAGGGAGGGGAAGGAGATCTGGCGGTGGCTCAGGTTGCCTTCTATCGCCGCTTGGAAGAGGTGCTGGCGAGGCTACAACTCATTCGCACCAACACGCAGACTCCCCGGGAGTTTGCCAGCCGCGCGTCCCAACAAATTGCGGGGCAGGCAGCAATCGCTCCGGTGGCCGCACTCCCTCAAGAACTCGTAGACCTGTATTATCGGGTCCGGTTCGGCCAGCATGCCCTGGACAATCAGGACATGCAGCAAGTAGAACAATCCCTCCAACAGCTTGAAGACGGAATTGGTCACCTGTCCGGCGATGCGGCGAAGCGCGGTCCCAGGCAGCCAGCCCCAGTTCCAATTCCTTCAACGGAACCTACCCCACCGCATTGGCACAACGGCGACGAGCATCGTTCCCGCAATGGCGATTGATTGCCTTGCGAACGTGACCGTTTCCGTTGCCTGACTTGGCCACGGACCTGCACGCATGAAAATCGGCTTGATTGGTTACCAAGGTTCTGGCAAGAGTTCGCTCTTCCACTGGCTCACAATGGTGGCCCCAGACTTGTCCATGGCCCACACCGGACAGACGGCCTCGTCGCCGGTGCCGGACCCGCGGATCGAAGCTCTCTGTGAGATTTACCATCCCAAGAAGGTCACTCAGGCGGGCATTGAGATTGTCGATACGCCCGGCTTGAGTCGAACGCACGAAGGCAACGCTGCCCGACTGGCGGTCATTCGCGAAGCGGGAGCCTGTGTGCTGGTGGTGCCGGCTTACGAAGGCTGCGATCCCGCAAGAGATTTGGCAAGTTTTGAAGAAGATCTGCTACTTGCCGATCTCGAAATTGTCACCGGTCGGGTGGAACGTTTGCGAGAGTCCGTCAAGAAACCCAGGCCGAACCGAGATCAGGAACTCATCGAACTCGCCGCCTTGGAACCACTGGTCGCTCAACTCGAAGAGGGCCAGGCACTCGAACTCGATCAACTGACTGAAGATCAGCGGCGCGCCACGCGGAGCTTTCGCCTGCTGACAGAGAAGCCTCGCCTGATTGTCTTCAATCTGGCAGATGATGAGACCAACCCTGACAAGGTGCTGGCCCTCTGTCCCGCTGGAGAGACCGCCTTGGCAGCCCCCTTGCGGTTGGCCGTAGAACTCGAAGAGATGGAGCCAGAAGACCGCCAACAGTTTCTCGAAGAGATGGGCGTGGCCGTTCCAGAACGAGGGCAGTTTCTCCGTGACGTAATGCACGGATCAGGGCAGTTCTTATACTTCACGGCGGGTGAGAAAGAGGTTCGCAGTTGGATGCTCCCCAAAGGAGGAACGGCAGTGGATGCGGCCGCCAATATCCACACCGATTTGGCCCGAGGTTTCATTCGGGCTGAAATCACGCGCTGCGAAGACATGCTGCGACTGGGGAGCGAGCGTGAGATCAAAGCTCACAGTCTGCTTCGCCAGGAGCCTAAAGACTACGTGATGCAGGATGGAGACATCCTGCTGGTCCGATCCGGAATATGACCGGGTTGAGCTTGAAGCCGGCGTTATGGCTCCACTCACGGGGCCTCACTCCTTGGGCTTCATTCACCGCCAACCCCTGATCCCGTCATTGCCATCTGGCCGCGCTGAGATTAAAGGTGCTGACCGACCCAAGTGTCAGCCAGCTGCCAACGTATCTTAGCCCTTGCGATGGCGGATCTTGGCACGCATGCGACGTTTCTTTCGTCCAATCTTTCTCCGGCCTTTACCTGTCCGCTTCGTACCCACAAACTTCTCCTCAATAATTGAATTCGAAAATGAATGGTTGATGGCCGATGTTTCGGCCCGACCTTTGGTTCCAGTCTTCGGGGAAAGTGAAACTCCTGCCCGGCACCGTTCTCCCCGACATCCAACGCAGCGTTCCTTCCAGCGCCCACATTTCTCCGTCACCTGTGGAGATTGTACGTTCCCACAGATGGTGAGTAAGTTGTGCGCATCGGTAAGCGCACGCTTATCCGTGCCCGGCAGTCACCAGGGCTACGCAACTGTGCTATTCGCCTACGTAAGGCATCAGCGCCATAAACCTTGCCCGTTTAACGGCTTGGGCTACTGCATGTTGGCTAATTGCGGTGCATCCGCTCTTACGGCGACCGATCAACTTGCCCTGCCGACTGGTAAGCTTGCTCAAGAGCTGCAAGTCTTTGTAGTCCACATACATCGGCCGGGGCCGAATCCCGTCCACAAAGACCGGATCCTTCTTCTTGCGGCGTGAACGGACCTTACGCTTTTTTCCCATTATCAACTTACCTGAGGACGATTGCTGACGGCCGCGAATTGCGGTCCTGGTTGGTGAAGGCCGACGCGCTGTCGGACGTAAGTACTCGAGCCCCTTACTGTACCGGGATTTTCGAACTCCGTCAAAGGCTCACATGGAAGGAATCTTCAGCGAACCTCCCTCAGCCGTGCCGCAGCCCTGGAAATTCCCCCACATGCGGCCAACGCTGGGGCTTTTCTTCTCTCCTGGCAGCGCGAAGATCGGCATGATGGAATGTAATAAGCAAGCGGTCGAAGGCTCAAACCCCTCTCTCGATTCCAGATTCCAGCATTCGTGGTTGACCATAACCAATGAACATTTATACACTCACAGGGTATTGGTTCCGTCAGCGGAGTGGGGCATGTCGCACTACCACACCAACTTGCGGCGACTCATGGCTCGCCTGGATATGACCATCGACGAGGTTGTCGAGCGGTCAGGACTCAACCAGCGCACCATCAAGTCCATCCTCAGCGGACATACCAAGCCGCAGCCTCGTACCATTCACCGCTTGGCCGCAGGGCTGGGAGTTCCCCCGGACGAATTATTCCAAGACCCCTCGCTGCTGGCCCACCGCAAGTTCGACCGGGAGACCAATCCGGTCGTCGAGCAGGTGGTGGCCCATAACGGGGAACTGTTTCAAGGCTGGAGCGAGGCAGATTTTGACGAGCTCTATAGTCGCTTCGGAACCGGAGGGGCCCTGACCGAGCAAGGATCGTTAGCCGCGGTTCAAGCCATGAACCAGCATCGCGATGTCTTGCGAAAAGTGGCTGTTGTGCTGGAAAGCGCCGAGGCAGACTTGCTCACCAATATGGTCAACGTGCTGTTCGAGCGAGTTGTCTTGACCGAGGATACTATGGAAGGGGAACTTGCTGCAAGAACGCCATCCTATCCGCAAGATGATAGAACCGAGGACCTGTGACACCTGGTCTAGGAGCATTGTTGCTGGGCTCACCTTGTTCCAGTTGCCGATCCTGAACCCACCTCGCGGTCCCGCGCGATTCCGCGTAAACTAGAAAAATCATGGAAGAACCTTTCGCATATTTGAATGGCCAATGGGTTGCCGCCAGCCAGGCGGTGGTGCCTGTCTGGGATGCTGGCTTCGTCATGGGGACCACCTGCACGGAGCAGATGCGAACCTTCGGCGGCCAGACGTTTCGCTTGAGCCAACACCTGGCTCGGCTGCACAACTCACTACAAACCCTAGGGCTGGACGCGGCGAAGCTGTGCCAAGGTCTTCCTGAAGTTTGCCAGGAACTCGCCAGCCGAAACTGGGGCCTGTTGCAACAATCGGACCCTGGCGCTGATCTGGGGCTCGCCGTGGTGATTACGCCTGGGCCGTATCCGGCGTTTGCTCCGCCAGGCGCATCAGGCTCGATGATCTGCCTGCACACGTACCGACTTCCTGTAGAACGCTGGAGTGCCCAGTACCGGCAGGGAGCGGCGTTGGTGTCGACCGGGGTTCAACAAGTCCCGCCTGAGTGTTGGCCGCGCGCGCTGAAGTGCCGCAGCCGCATGCACTACTTTCTGGCCAATCGACAAGCGATGGCACAACAGGCAGGTGCCCAAGCCGCTGCTGCTCAATGCAGATGGCACCTTGGCCGAAACCCCCACGGCCAACGTCATGCTCTACCGAGATGGCGAGGGCATTCTCTCGCCCCCTCCGGAGGTTGTGCTTCCTGGCGTCAGCGCGGCAGAAGTGTGGGAGTTGGCCGAAGAATTAGGGATTCCATGTTCGCACCGTCCACTTCTGCCGGAGGACCTGGCCACTGCCGATGAGGCATTCTTGACCAGTACGCCGTTCTGCCTGCTGCCGGTGACCCAGTTCGCTGGCAAACCGATCGGTAGCGGAAAACCTGGCCCCGTGTTCGAGCAATTGCTTCAAGCCTGGAGCCAGCGGGTGAACCTCGATATTCGCCAACAGGCCGAACAATCAGCCAGGTAGGGCTTGTCGTTAATGGATCCAACGTCCCAGCGAGATGCCTGCGGCAACGGAAACCAGGCCGAGCGTATTTTGCAGGGCAATGTTGCCCAGGGCGACAAACCAAAACCCGCGCTGCATGGCCTCGACGCTTTCGAAGGCAAACGTGGAGAACGTGGTAAAGGCCCCCATGAATCCCCCCAGGACAATCAACTTGGTGCTGTCTGAAAGTGGTGGGGAAATGGAAAAGACCAGACCGAATAGAAAGCACCCCACCACATTGACGCACACGGTTCCCCACGGAAACTGATGCCCTAGCATGCTATTGGTGATGAGGACCACGCCGAGCCGGGCCAGTGCCCCCATGGCACCAGCTGCCGCCACCATCAGAATCAACGTCCATTTCATCGACACATTCTCACACGGCCACACATTCTCACGGGCCGACTCAGCCGACACAGGCGGGGGCAGATAATACGGTGGCGGGTCACCGCATCCCTGGCGAGCGGTCCTCAGGCAGGTAGAGCAAACGTCCGCAACTCAGGCAGAAGACCGGCTGAGACATTTGCAGCATGTTGGAAGAGTTGGGGGTGAGCGTTTGATAGCACCCGCCGCAGGTATCCCCTTCGACTTGCGCCAAGGCCTCGCATCCCAGCGAGCGGACAATCTGGTAGTAATTGTCACGGACTTCTTTGGGGAGACTTTCTTCGGCCTGTTTGAGGTCCGCCTCCAAACGCTGGATATCGGCCACCATCGAATCATGGCGGGCTGCCACGGCCGCCTCGACTTTGGCCAATTCTTCCTTCCCCTTCACAACCATCTGTTGAGCTTCACCCACTCCGATGGTGAGCTCGTCAATCTTGCCGAGTGCTTCGAGAATCTCGTCCTCCAGCACGCTGTTGGCCATTTCGTCCGCAGCAATCTGCTCCTTCAAGGCTTGATATTCGCGATTGCTTCCACAGGCGTTGAGTTTGACCTTGAGCTGTTCGATTCGTGCTTCGCCTGACTTGAGCGAAAGCTGCTTCTGATCAGCCAGAACCTTGGCGGCGGTCGAATGCTGCTGAGCTGCCGCGGCTTCGGCCTCCAGGCGAGTCACATTGATCGTGTGGGCATTAATCTGCTTGGGACCACGTTCCAAGCGATCACGAAGGTCACTGAGTTGTTCATGGATGCGATGCAACTCGCGGAGAGAAGCGGCGGAAACGATCATCCGAGGGGGGGCTCCATTGAAAATGTAGCGGAGGGACTTCCTTTGAAGATAACAAAAAAACCGCCAGTCGTCCGACCGGAGACCAAATTTCTTCTCAGGGTCCCAACCAGTCGTGCCAATCGAGCGTGCTACGGACAACCGGGCCTGATCGAACGGCCCTTCAGGTGGGGTAGTTAGTTAGTTAGTTAGTTAGTTAGTTAGTTAGTTAGTTAGCATCCATCGGAGAATGAGTAAGTGGTTTTGGTGCTAACGCGCTAGCTGCACGGGTCAAGGTCGCACAGGGCGACTCCTGGCGCCGACTACTCCAGCGCAGGTTTGCAGAAAACGTGTGCGTCGAATTGGTTTGCTGATGTACTCGTCACAGCCCACGGCCATACATCTGGCGCGGTCTCCGCTCGTAGCATTCGCGGTCAGGGCGACAATTGGTACATGGCATTCCATTTCTTTCAACCGTTGCGTCGCGGTGTAGCCGTCCATGACGGGCATCTGCATGTCCATCAGGATTAGGTCGAATGGCATCACTTTAGGAAGAATTCCTTCCGGGCAAATCGCCTCGATCGCTTCGGCACCATCTTTTGCAGATGTGACCATTGCCCCTGCTTTTCGCAGAATGTGCGAAATCAATCGCTGGTTGTCGGGACTGTCATCCACCAACAAGACGCGCGTGTTGGCGAGCGAAACATCAGCGTGCTGCGTCGGGCGTTGAACGGGTTGCGGCGTGTGACCCTCGTCAGGATGCCAGAACTCCAGTGGCTGCTCACTTCGTACCGGAAGCTCGATAGTAAACACGCTTCCTTTTCCCAACTCGCTTTGCACGTGGATGCTTCCGCCCAGGGCCTCGGCCAGACGTTTCGAAATGACGAGTCCTAATCCGGTGCCACCATATTTGCGAGTCGTGGAACGGTCTGCCTGCATGAATGGCTGAAACAACCTGGCTACCTGATCAGGGGACATTCCAATGCCGGTGTCCTCGATACTCACGCGAATGACCGGCGTCGCCGGGCCTCGGTCCATGGCCACGCGGACCGTCACTTCCCCTTGATCGGTGAACTTGATCGCATTGCCGATCAGGTTCAGGAGAATCTGCCTCAGGCGAACCGGGTCGCAGAGAAAGGACCTGGGAATATCGCTCTCGTAGACTGTGCTGAGAGAAGTTGCCTGATTCGAGACTCGTGCACCGCTGAGTTGCAAGACACCCTCAATGATGCCATGTGGTTCGGTAGGCATCGTCTCGATTAGCAGTTCGCCCGCTTCTATCTTGGAGAGGTCCAAGATGTCATTCAGCAGCTCCAGCATATGCCGACCGTTGCGATTGATGGCGCGGATGAGTTCCATCTGGCGTTGCGGATCGTTTGAGAAATCTGGTTCGCACATCAGATCGGAAAACCCGATGATCACCGACATGGGCGTGCGAATCTCATGGCTCATGTTGGCCAAGAACTCACTCTTCATACGATTCGATTCTTCGGCTCGCAACTTGGCCTGCTCGAGTTCTGCTTCGCGGCAGACGTGTTCCGTCACATCCAAGACAGTTCCAAAAATACTGGCAACCAATCCGTCCGGAGTCCATAGCACATCAGCATCGGTTTGAAGATAACGACATCCATGCTCCTCGCGTTTGAGTGTCAGAATCAGCGAGTACGCCGCCCCGCTGGACTGCGCACGGCGGACCGCTTCGTCCAGTTGTTGGGCACTCTCGTCTTCGAGTTTGGCGAGCAGTTCAGAAAACTCAGGGGGACCGTCCTCTTCGCGATGCCCGAAGAGACGATACATCTGCCGCGACCAAACCAGCTCACCACTGAATAGATCTCGACACCAATGACCGATTCCTGCCACAGACTCCGCTTGTTCGAATCGTTCGGCGAGCGTTCGCTGCACTTCCGCCACGGCCCGTTGCTGCGTGACATCCTCGACCTGCAGCATCAGACCGCCAATCTCGCCACCAACAGTGAACCATGGCCGCAAGCACGTACGCAGCCAACGGCGAACGCCGTCGCGACAATCAAACGGTTCCTCCGGAAAACTCTCGATCGATCCGTTCAGGCAGCGGAGATAGGCATCCCTCCATCGTTGCGGAGTCTCAGGAATTACCTCGTAGTGCAAACGTCCAACGAGCGAGCCCTCAGGCAATCGGAACTCGCTGGTCCAGCGCTCGCTGTGCGCGATGTAGCGCATTTCGCGATCGACCATTGCCACGGCCACCGGGGCATGCTTGACGAAAGACTCTAGCAAATCTCGTGCGGCAACAAGACGCTGCTCTACTGCGACTTGCTCGGTCACATCACGCGACGACCAGACAATCTCGCCCGCTTGACCATCGACTCCCTCGACCGGTGTGGCAGAGCACTCCAACCACAGATAGGTGCCATCCTTTTTCAGAGCCCGGTACCGGACCTTCGTGCTTTCGCCACGGATATTGGACTCGTGTGCTTGTCGCATGGTGGCGAGATCGTCCGGATGGACGCGCTCCGTCCAGCAACTGGCCCTCAGGTCCTCTTCCGTCCATCCGAGTCTCTGACGGAAGGAAGGGCTTGAGTAGCAAAAATGGCCATCCATGGAGCTCAAGCCCACCATGTCGGCGGTATGGTCGGCCAGCATCCGGCACACTTCGTCGCTGTCGTACGTTCGTTGCTCGATCGCGGTTGCTTTCGGCCCCTTCTCAAGGTGCCGCGTCTCGATGGATTGCCCGGTATCGCCAGGCGAATCGAAGCTGGCACTAATCTGAGTCGCATTGCCGGTCACTGCTTGAAACGCCGGCGTCATGGCACTCAGGTCCGTGAGGATCAACACCCAGCCGTCAATCGTTGGCTCGTCTTCAACGGGCCAGCTCGAGACCATCACGGGGATCGTACTCCCATCCTTGCAGATGCAGATCCATGGCTGTGGGTCGAGGGCGGCCAGGGCGCGTTCGGTAAGCTGTTGCCAACCAGAGCTATCTCCAGCAATCCGTTCCGGATCCTGCAACAGATCCTCGAAAGACATTCCGACCAATTCCGCGTAGCGGTAGCCGATGAGCCGCTCGGCGGCAGCATTGCACGCAGTAATGATTCCGCAAGACGCGGTGGATAAGACCGGTGCCCGTAGTTTGGCGATCCAAGAAGAACGGCTTGTTGTCATCGGATTCGTTTCGCTTGGCGACCAACGGCAATGTAGAACAGTTGTCCCAACTGTTCAGGAACCAAGAGAAACGTTTCGTGTCCTGCAGGTGAACAGTTGGGACAACTGTTCTACAATCCTAGGTTGGTCTTTCGTGGCGTGCCACGCAATGCAAGAGCTGCCTGCCGAGGCGCAGCCGCAACCGTCTCTATCTCCGGGTTCCGCGGGACCCCGCATTCCGGAACGAACGCGTTCCGAGCAAAACAGGCTTGCCGCGCCTAGGACGAACCAGGCGGACTTACGCCATGCCATGGAACGAGTTGTAGCGATCGTAGGGCGAAGCAACGGGAAGCACCCGCAAGACTGCTGAAAAGCGGCCATCTAAAACGTTGCGCTGTCGAAGATACGGTTTCTACTAGGAAATGGCGGCCGCCGTGGCGAAATCTGCATCCGCGTTCATGGCTACGTGGCCGACTCGCGCATGCGATCCAGTTCGCGCTGCACGGCCTGTTCCATTTGTCGCGTCAACGCCACCACATCTTGGTTCTTCTTTTCCTTCTCAACTCTGATTGGTTCGCCCAACGAAATGGTCGCACGGCGGTTGGCTTTGATGGAGGGATAGAAGACATCCAACATGTCTTCCTCCAGCTTGTCGAGCGTTTCGGCCATCCGTTCAATCGTGGGCCGCTCCTGCACATAGTCGCCAGGGTAGCTAAACAGCTGCAGCACAAGAAACACATCGTCCAGCGTATGTTCGTGCGCTTTGCGCGAAGGGTCCGCTGCCGGGAGTTCGCCCAATTGCTTCAGGGCCAGGCGACGTAGCTGCTTGACCCGTTCGGGGATGGTCTTTTCCCGAGCCGTGACTTCGTAACGGGTTTCTAACGTTTGCAGGATTTGTTCGGCTAGCGCATCAATCCGGTTCGGTAGCGGGCCCGCCGAAGTGCGGCCGACGTATTCCAATTCTTTCAATGCCATGGCGGCTTCGGCCAGTCGATAAATCCTCTCGTGCAGGGGAAGATCTGGACGGGGCCGCCAATAGATCTTGGCCTCGAGTCGGTTCATCAATGCGACCAGCGATTCGGTGGGGTCTTCGATGTACTCATACCGAATCCCGCAGGGCAGACAGACCAGCTCACGTTGAGCCCTACGCGCCGCGGACAACACAATCGCCGCGGCTCCTTCGCGAAACGGCGTGATCCGCTCGTTGGTGTGATACACCTCGCCTTCGGGAAAAATCACCAGCGGATGCTGCTTCAACGTGAGAATCTCCGTCGCGTGCCGGAATGCGGTCAGGTCCGTACTTTCGCGGTCGATGCTGAAGCAGCCATGGTGCTGTAGGATCCTTTTGCCTAACCAGTGCTGTTGGGTGAAGACCTGCCAGGCTGACATGAAGTAGAACGGCATGCCCATCTCCTCTGCCACGACCATCATGGCCTGGGGGTCAGAGTGGCCTGAGTGATTCGGCGTGATCAAAACTCCATGGCCAGCCGCCATGGCCCCTTTGAGGTGTTCGAGACCGCCCACTTCAACTTCAGGAAGCTGGTGGTGAACCACTCTCTGCCGCTTGCGACAAACTCGCCAAATGCGGAACCAAAATGGGCTCAGCTTCGGTGGCCAAGAGCGGGGCGGTTTGTGTTCGGCATAACGATTCATGGCGACATCTCTGCGGATCCATCAACCTCGAACCAAATCCGTTTCTTGCTTCCTGAACAGTTGGGACAACTGCTCTACCTAGCCCTCGCCGCCAAGACGTGACTCAATACGTTCAAACGGAAAACGGGGTGTGCGGCGGTGATTCACTTTTCTAGCAAACCGGCCGCGCGCATGACCTGCTCCAGACGCTCGACATCGGCCGGTGGCATCGGTCGCGTCGGCTTGCGGGGGACCATCCCCTCGAAACCGAGCAGTTTTAGGGCCGCCTTGATGCCTGCGGACAGGTAAGGAAGCATGATTTGGTCAATCAGGCACACCTGTTGCTGCAGTGTTTGCCCTTGTTCGTATTGGCCGGCCATTCCAAGCTCCAAGAGTTCTTGCAACGCCGCCGGCCAGATGTTGGAGAACGCCGTGGTGGTGCCGTTGCAGCCGATCAACGTGCCCGACAGGATAATGCTTCCGTTGCAGATCCAAAATCGTCGATCGGCCGGGACATGCTGCCGCACTTGGGCTTCGAAACGCATGTCGTGATCGGTCACGTAGCCAAACACACCATCCATTTGGGCAACTCGCCCCAGTATCTCAGGACTCGCCGCAGGCGCTCCGGCCGCTCCAAATAGGGCGGGTGCAGACTGGTGCATCAACAGGGCTGGCACAGGGCAGCGCGCTAAGACTTCTTGGAAGTATGGTTCAACCAGGGAACTCTCGCGGGGAAAACGGATCCGCACGGCTTCCGCGCCGGCGGCTGCCCAAGCTTCTGCCCGGCGGATGGTTTCCGTGGTCGAAGGGCAGTCGATGCCCCCGATGAGAAAATGCCGATCATCCAGTGCCTGGCCCACCACGCGAGCTAACTCAAGCTGTTCGTCGAAGCTCAGATAGAATTCTTCACCGGACTGCGTTCCGACGATGAATGCCGAAGCTGGCGAAGTCCGCCAACGCTCGATGTTTCGTTCGGCTGCGCCAAAGTCCACTTGGTCACGCGCATCAAATGGCGTCACCATCGGAACCGCAACAATCGGGTTGGAATCAGGAATTGTCATAGGATGAAATATAACCATGCACCTGACTACAGCCTAGTAGCAGTACGAATCCCGACATTTCGCTGGTAGGGAATGCACCACTCAATAGAGGCGGTCTCGATAAGACTCTTCAATCTGCTCTCGCAATGGTTCCACTTCCAAGCCTTCGATCTTGGTTTGATCGACAAGGATGCTGGCAAAGTCGAACGAAGGAGGTTCGGCCCGATCCGCAGACCACTCCCACAACCGTGAGCGGATCAGGGCCTTGGCACACTGAAAGAAACACTCGTCAATCTCAATGCCAATGCCAACCAACGGTTGCTTCCCCTGTTTGGACAACGAAGCCAGCACGTCGTCGTCTCGTAGGACGCAGGCCCGACCGTTCACTCGCAACGTTTCACCCAAGCCAGGCGTCATAAACAACAGGCCAACCCTGCCTGTCTGGATAATGTTCCGAAGGCTGTCGACACGTCGGTTGCCTTTCCATTCTGGGATGGCCAGCGTGCCGGGATCTAAAACCGTGCCGACGGCAGGCAGGTCCCCCCGAGGCGAGACATCGCAGCGGCCATCACTTCCGACCGTTCCCACCAGGACGAACGGCGAGTGGGCGACGAAGCGCTGCATGTGATCGTCGAGCTCAGACAGCTGCTTCTTCACTCCCGATTCACTCGGCGAACCCAGAAGTGCCGTCACTTCGTCAGCGGACGTGACGACTCGTTGAAACCGATCGATGCTCACGGCTGATCCTTACGTGTTTTCCGGAGGGGGATCGTTGGGATAGCGACAACGGGAAAGTAGTCATCACGCTCCGTCGTGACGTCGTGATAAACACCGGTGCCAACACGCACAATGTAGCGAGTTCTTACTCGAGGTGGGTAGCTCAAACTAGCCCGAGGGTCCTACGTCGTCGGAATCCCAACCC
>CALOEH010000238.1:0-31865 GCA_942492195.1 uncultured Planctomycetia bacterium
GGCCAACTCGTAGTCGTTCAGCGTACGTGGCTTGGTTTGCTCTCCCGATGGTTCTTCGATGAACAAGAACCCCGGTGCACAGAGCACCCGCTGGAGGCCGACTCGCATGGCCTCCGGAAACGAAAGCCGATCGGTCGATTGGGCCTCATCCACGATGGCCACGATGGAGTCGATTTCGATGTCAGAAACAGGTCGGCGGAATGCGCGCGGCAGGAACCTGGCAAAGATCTCACGAACGTAGGCGTCGTCTCGTCGCTCGTCCCCTGCGAACAACAACGACTTGTGACTCGCCGGCGGCCACTCGGTTTGAATTGGCCCTTCGAGTTCAATCGATTCGACCATCAGCCTTGGTAGCTTGTTCAGGTCCATCTCCGGATTGTAGATGTTGGCCACGCCGGTCCACGCGTTCAACTTCTTCTCGACGACACTCCGCTCCTGCTTCAGGGCATTTACCTCAGCGGCCGGAGCCCGACTCGTAGCGGCGCGTTCCAGCAGTCCACGTAGGCGCGTCCATTGGGAGACGAGATTCTTGTAGTTCGGCTCGGCGATTACCGACTTCTCGTTATGATTCCACAGTAGGTTGAAGACTTGTGGACCTTGCACCTCGCCGGCACTGTTGGGGCCGCGGAGAAACTGTACGGCCTCGGTCACGCCGGAGGGATCCAGGGCAACTTCCTCCTCCACCTGAATCGGCGATCGCATCGCGTACTGTAGGAGGAACTTGTTGGCCACAGTGCGGGAGCGATTGTCCACCTTCGCCTTGAGCCGAACGCGATAGTAGCCGTCCTGCGTGACCACCTTGCTGATGGCAAAGTGTGCGACCACTCCCCAGCCCTCATACTCGCGACGATACGTGGGGCCGCCCTGGATGAACTCGAAGTACTCAGGGTGCATGATGTAATCAACGGCACCGCGCGGGATGGTATGTTCGAACCCAGGGAACACCGGCACCTGATCCGAACGAGGTTTGGCACGATGGTGCGGAAACCGATAGTCCAGGCGGTTGGTCTCGGGGCGCTCGGTGACAATCGCCTGAGCGGCTACTTTCGCGGCCACGGCCAGGCTGCGTTCGATCTGCGTCTGGTCAAAGAACAACGCCGCGCCGAGTCGGTCGAAGCCTTCGGCGAGTCCATCCGCTGGCATTTCTTCAACCAGCGGCTTGACAATCTGTTCGTCGAGGTGCAGCAGATCGCGGACCGTGTTGGCGTACTCGTCGCGATTCAATCGCCGCATGGGAATCCGCCCGCCGGCATTCCTCGCGGCCAGTTCCACCTCTCGCAATCGGTCGTTCACCCAAGTGGACAGCTCGGCCACTTGCTGCGCGTCAGGGCGAGGTTGGCCTTCAGGGGGCATCTCACCGGCATTGATCCGATCCAGAACTTCCTTCCACTGCTCGGCAACCGTGGGTGCGGTAAAATCCGTCGCCAGCAGATCAATTCGGTAACCTGCCTTGGCGGTTTTCGCCCCATGGCAGGCCAGGCAATGCTGCACGAAGAACGGCTTGGCCGTCTTTGCAAAACCCGCTGCGATGTCTGAGTCTGCCGGTTGGGGTTGAGGTTTGGCTTGGGCGGTGCTGCTGGCCAGCAACAGCGCCAGCCCACCGAGGAGTGCCAGCAGGTAAACTGAGCTACGGTTCTTCATATTGCGAGGTAGCCGTTCTACTTGAATATCGAATTGAGTTTGGGAACTTCCGGGTAATTGTAGTATACCGGGTCTGGCTCGGTGCCGTTCCAATGTTTGCCGAACATCTGCAGCGGGTTTTCGCATTGCGGCCCTGACCGGCTGTTGAAATCCATTACAATGCAGCCGGAAGAACCTCGAACCCAGTCTCGCGAACTATTCGCAGGTCCGCACTGATGCATCCCTCGTTGCAAGAAGCAGTCTTTCATCACCAGTCTGGCCGCATTGATTTGGCGGCGCAGATTTACCGCCAGATCCTCGCCGACGAACCGGGGAATGCGGACGCCCAACATTTGCTGGGGGTCACCTATTCGCAGCGCGCCCAATATGCCGAAGCGGTAACCGCGATTGAAGCCGCACTTCGACTCAAGCCAGATGAGGCTCTGTACCAACATAACCTGGCGACCTCGTTGCGAGCTTTGGGGCGATTTGAGGAATCGAACCATCTTTACGAACAGGCCATTACGAACAAGCCTGAATATGCTGAGGCCTACTTCAATTACTCGGCCGCCAGGCGGTTCTCAGAGAGTGCCGAAGACCGACGCTGGCTGGCCGCGGTTGAGGATCTGCTCAAGCAACCTTCGCTCTCGCAGGAAGATCAATGCTTTGCGCATTTTGCCGCCGGCAAGATCCTCAATGACATGCGGCGGTGGGATGACGCCTTCGTCCATATTGAGGCTGGCAATCGTTTGCGAGGGTTGACGTTTGATCCCGATGTGCATGATCAGTATATCGATCAACTCATTGAGACATTCAACGCCCAGTTTCTCGCTCAGCCTGCCATCGGCGTGCCGGATGCCTCGCCGATTTTTGTGGTCGGGATGCCCCGATCCGGAACAACGCTGGTCGAACAGATTCTGGCCACGCACCCCAACGTGTTCGGAGCGGGCGAACTACGCGATATCAGCAGCATTGCGTCCACGCTTCCCAGGCATGCCGGGGGAGTGCCTTACCCGCAGTGCGTCCCTCCGTTGCCGCCGGCGGCGATTCGCGGCTTTGCCCAATCGTACTTGCGGAGGACCAATGAGCTCTCTGGCGGCGCAGCGAATGTGGTGGACAAGATGCCGCTGAATCACCAACACCTGGGCTTGATCTCTCTGATGTTTCCAGGGGTTCGCATCGTGCATTGCCGCCGCGATCCGCTCGATACTTGCGTCTCGTGCTACTTCCAGCGGTTTCGCACCAGTCAGGAGTTCAGCTACCGCCTGGATCACCTAGGCAGGGCGTATCGAGCCTACGAGCGGCTCTGGCAGCACTGGAAACAGGCACTACCGCAGCCGGTGTACGAGTTGCAGTACGAACAGTTGGTCCAAGATCCCGAATCGCAGGTTCGCAAACTGCTGGACTATTGCCGACTCCCTTGGGATGCCGGCTGCCTGGAGTTTCACAAGAACCCCCGGCCTGTTGCCACGGCCAGCGATATGCAGGTGCGTCAACCGTTGTTCAAGTCGGCCATCGGTCGTTGGCGACGCTACGAGCAACATCTCGGCCCGTTGCAAGAAGCCCTCGAGGGGCCAGGGCCACCGGAGTAACTGCGTTCCGCTCAGAACACGCGGCGCGTCGAGCGGAAGTTGACCGCTGCGCTGGTGGGGGAATCGTCTTGAGTTGGTTTTTCCAGCGACCACAACTCGTCCAGCATGACTTGCGTGTCGTCCGTGATCTTGGCAACCCTTTGGACCAATCGGCCGTGCAACACGCCGGTGGCATTGAACACATTCGGCTCAAAGGTTGCCAAAATACCGGCAGCAACCTGACGATTGAGTTCGGCATGAGCCGGTGAACTCTGCACCAACGAGGCAAAACTTCCTCTCAGCGATGTGGTCAGCAGTTGCCAGGTGAAACCACCGTTCCGCATGGCGGGTTGCTCGAGCAGGTCTTGGGCAAAGTCGGCCGCTCGTTGCCGGTCGAACGCCAACTCCTGAATCTCAGGGTCTTGGGGAAGGTGGCCAATTAACAGATCATTCCAGCTTTCGGCCTGGCGGCGGAGGCGGTTGAGCGCCAGGGTTTCGTCTTGCAAACTCGCCATGCTGTCGAGCAATAGCCTGAGCGTCCGCAGGCGGGCTTCGCTGTGTCCCAGCAAGATGCTGCGAACGATCCCAGAGGCTACCTGACTTTCGATCTCTCGCTCATGCAGAATGACCTGGGCGGTCCAGACTCGGGTGAGAACTTCACTCGCCAAGATCTCTTCGAGCACGCCACGGATCACACGCCATGCTGCCCGACGAGCGTCAGGTGAACCGTCTCGCTGCATTTCGCCAAAGTTCCGCAACTCGCGAAACCAGACATCAAGCCGCTTCTTTGAGGCGGTCCAGTACTGGTCAAGCCCGGTGCATAGCGCCTTTTGGTCGTGAGTCAGCAACTCTCCCCGATGGCTCGTTAACAGGAGGGCCAATTCGAGGGATTCTCGCACGTGCATGAGTGGACTACCTAGCGTGGTGGCGACGAGTCAGACAGAACGCAGTTTCTTCCGCTGGCAGAGAACGGAAGAGCCCGAGGGGGACTAAGGCTCTTCCGCCTCCGCAGGCGATTGCAGGAAGGAAAAGCAAACCCAGTGCCAGAGCGTCAGGTGGTGCCTAGATGCGACAGCACAAAGGGCGCAACGTATTGCGTCGCCGTAGTTTGCGAATGCCGGTCAGGAATTCGGTCGGAGCGAGAACTGGCCCCAGACGCGTTGGCAAATGACGACGTGCGTGGAGATTTCGCTACGTACGTGCCGGTTTGGCCATCCGAGCCCCGCAAGCAAGCGGCGTGGCCTGCTGGATGATCTTGGCAGCGGCGGCCAACAGGAGTGCGATGGCTACGAACGAGAGTGGTTCGAGCGGCACGCGGAATCTGGCTGAGACGATGGTCATGGCATGAAAGCCAGTCACTAACAACAGCGTGGCATAGACAGGCCACCACTGTTTTCTTTGCGACCAAGAAACCACCAAACCGGCGACGGCCATCCAGCAGCCCAACCAAGCCGAAAGACGGTAAAGAGGGTGGTAGGTCTTGGGGTTCGTCTTGTCGCAGAGCCAGAAGAAGTTCAATCGCTGCCAACAGAGTTTCAGGTAGCGGTCCGGATGCGCGGTGAGATGCGGCCACACTTCCTGGCCCAATAGCCGTGAGCGCTGAGGCTCGCTGAGATGTTGAAATCGGGCGTAGCCATGCGGTTTGAGTAAGACGTCATCAATGTAGAGTGTCTCACTGCGGGCCTCGGCCATGGCCCGATGTTGCCCTGCCCAGGAGCCATCGTGGTCAGTCAGCATGTCCAAAGCAGAGGGTTTGGGAATCTTGTCGGTTCCCCAACTTGCTGGATGATTTCCCTGCCAGAAGGCATAGCCGAATGTCGATTTCACAAACACGCATTCGCCATGCACGCGGTAATTTCGGACCAACCACGGCATCACGGTGAGCAGCGCCACGCCGGTCATCACCGCAACGGGGCGCAGGCCGGCCAGCGTTGGGCGTTCGCCCACTCGGATCCAAAGAGCGCACGCCAACATCGGCAGCACCACGGCATAGATCGGCTCAATCAACAGTAGCAGTCCTGCGAGGAGTCCGGCGCAGGCGGCACCTGCCAGATTCGCGTCAGCGCTGCTTCGGAGATAGATCACCAAGGTCACCAAGGCGGTCAGCCCTAGTGTGGCCCAAACGACGACTTGCACGTGCGTGACCAGATAGATATGCACCGGATGGAACGCAGCCAGCACTGCCGCAAACCATCCGACTCCTGGCATCTGCGGCACCAACCGCCAACCGAGCATCGCCACGCAAGGGACCACCGCCGCACCGATCAGGCATTGCAGCAGTTGAAAGGCCAGCAGCGCGCTGGGGCTATTGACTCCCCAAATCCAATAAGCGGCGGCCAGTACATAAGGAATCACCGGTGCCTGTTGGCTGGTAGGTCCTTCGACACCTAGAAAATGAACCGTGAAACCTCGCCCTTGAACCAGGTTGCTGGCAATCTCACCATGTTCGTAGAGATAGGGCTCTTGATATGCCTGCAGCACCAGCACTGCTGCTATTCGCACCAGCAGAGCAGCAGCGATGAGTAGCCCCAGGCAGATTGCTCGTTGGTGATTCCGCACGGCATTTCCCAGATTGGCACTCTAAACAAATTCGTTCAGGCGAAGCCGAGGCCTCGCTGGAGTTGAACAGGCAGGGGAGGATTCTAGCGATGCCTGTGGCCAGGGGACAGACTGATTCCGAGCGTAGGTGTAGAACAGTTGTCTCAACTGTTCAGGAATCAGCGCGAGACGGTTAGGTGTGTCGGTCGGTGAACAATTGGGACAATTGTTCTACACTCTTGCTCGGGAATCAGCGCGAGACGGTTAGGCGTGTCGGTCGATGAACAATTGGGACAATTGTTCTACACTCTTGTTCAGGAATCAGCGCGAGACGGTTAGGTAGAGTCGGTAGGTGAACAATTGGGACAATTGTTCTACAATTTCGCCAGGATTGTCCGCGATGTACTTCTGCCACCGAAAAATCTGGTCCGTAGGCCCTAATGACCGAGTCGTCCAACAACTCATTGCTCGCCCGAGTCGATCTTGTTTGTGATCGATTCGAACAGGCATGGTTGGCGAACGATGATGGGGCAAACAACGATGTGCCGGACTTGGAGTCGTATCTCGATTTGTGGCAAGGGCCAGAGCGCGGCGTACTGTTTGAGCATCTGCTGGAATTGGACGTGGACTACCGCCGCCGTCGCGGTTTGCCGTGCGGGGCAGATCACTATCGAACGCGGTTTCCGGAATATCTGGCCGCCATCCAGAATGCCAACTTCGATACCCGTCCCGATCCTGGTGCAACCGAGATAGCTCCCCCACCGAAGCATGTTCCGTATGCGCCCCCTTCGGACGCAGACCTTCCGGACACAGCCCCCTGGGGAGGCCACGACGCGCAGCGTGGCCGATACGCACCAGGCACCGTCGTGGCCGAGCGTTACCGAGTGGTGGACTTGCTGGGGCGCGGTGGGATGGGGGAAGTGTATCGGGCGGACGATCTCAAGCTCGGTCACGCCGTTGCGCTGAAGTTCTTGCCGGAGGAAATTGCCAGTGACCCGCAGCGGCTGGAGTACTTTCTCAACGAAGCCCGGCTAAGTCGTCAGATTTCGCATCCCAACGTTTGCCGGGTGTATGACATTGGCGACGTGGCCGGCACGGTTTTCCTCTCGATGGAATTCATCGATGGGGAAGACCTGCGAGTTTTGCTCAAACGCTTCGGCCGGTTTCCGCCTGAGAAAGCAACCCAATTGGCGTTGCAAATGTGTGCTGGTTTGGCGGCCGCGCATGATGTCGGTGTGCTGCATCGCGATCTCAAGCCGGCGAATGTGATGGTCGACCAGCGCGGCAGGGCCAAGATTGCTGACTTCGGCGTGGCCAGGCTCGCGGACGATCGCGACGCCACGGGGCGTTTGATTGGCACGCCAGCCTACATGGCTCCCGAGCAACTCCTGCACAATCGGACCAGTCCGCAAAGCGATCTCTACGCGCTCGGCCTGGTGTTCTACGAGATGTTCACCGGTCAGCGTCCGTACCAGGCCGAGACGATCGGGGACTTGATCGAGAAGCAAAGTCAGGGACCTCCTCCTGATGCCCGCAGTGTGGTGCCAGAACTTGATCCGGCCGTGAGCGCCGCCATCACAGCGTGCCTGGCTCAAACTCCAGAGAGCCGTCCGCAGACAGCATTGGAACTGGCCCGCCGCCTTCCGGGTGCGGACCCGCTCGCTATTGCCTTGGCCGCAGGGCATACCCCTTCGCCTGAGCAAGTCGCTTATGCAGGCAAAGATCGTGTGCTTTCGCCTCGGGCGGCGCTGGCCTGCTACGTGGGGTCGTTGGCGGCCCTGATCGTGGTGGTCTTGCTGGCAACGAGAATGATGCAGAACCTGGGGTTGAGTGAATCGCCACGGGTGTTGGCCAGTCGGGCGCGCGATCACCTGGCCGAGCTGGGATACTCCGCGAAACCGCGGGACGAAGCCTGGGGGTTTGACGTTGATACCGCGTATCTCGAGTACGTGCGTGAGCATCCCGAACATTGGGCGAACTTGCCAGACGCCGGCCCGGCAGCGGTGTACTTTTGGTATCGGCAATCGCCGCAGCCATTGGTGCCCCACCGTGCGGACTGGACCGGAGATCGCTTCTTGGAAGTCGACCAAATCCGCCCGCCGTTGACCGAGCCAGGGATGGTGCGTCTTCGCACTGACTCGGACGGCACGTTGCTGCAATTCGAGGCCATTGCGCCGGATGCCCAACTCCTCAGCGAAACGTTGGCACCTTCCACGGAAGACAATGTCCGAAACTCTGCCACTCCAGTCAATTCGGAAACATCCGCGGTCGACACCTGGCCGCTGTTGTTGGATTGGGCCCAAGCGAGCGAACCGGTCAGCGAGGGAAAGTTGCAACCGGCACCACCCACCGAACGGCCCCATGCGTTCGCGAATCAGTTGGCCGCATGGTCCGGCACGGGGCTGTTTTCTTCTTGGCCAGACGAATCGGCAACCATTGAAATGGCCGCGCTGGACGGTACGCCTGTCATGGTGCAAACCACCGGTCCCTGGTCATTGAATTCCCGCTCCACAGCGCAGAGGTTTAGCGGCGAACATCCCGTGCGGTCCGCCATGTTGCTGTTGTGGATTCCGTCTCTGATGCTCGTGGCCGTGATCCTGGCGGTTCGCAATGTCCGGCTCGGACGTGGTGACCGACGCGGGGCAATGAGGGTTGCAGCCTTTGTGTTCATCACCGGCATGATCTCGTGGATCTTGCGAGATACGCACGTGGCCACCTCGGCCGAGCTTGATCTGCTGTTCACGGCGCTGGCGGGATCTTGCCTGATTTCAGCTACGGTGGGCACTTCGTACCTGGCTCTGGAGTCTTATCTTCGCCGGCTTTGGCCGCAGTGCATCTTGGGCTGGAGCCGATTGTTGACCGGTCGGATTCGCGACGCCGCCGTGGGCAGAGAACTCTTGGTTGGGGTTCTCGTCGGAACCCTGGCCGCGGCCTTCAAGTTATTGATAGTGCTCGCTCCAGCACCTCATGGCTTGCCAACAGACGCCCCCATCATTCTGAATTTCAACACGCTACTGGGGACGCGTGTGGCGGCGGGCGAAATTGCCGTGGCTGCCTGCATGGCCTTGTTGTACGCCACGTTCAATCACCTGGTGCTGCTCTTCGCGTTGCGTTTGATACTTCGTGATATGCGGCTGGCTTCGGTGGTGTTCGTGGCGTTCCTGACTCTCTTTGTTGCCGTTCAATTCCGTGCCTGGCACGTGGCGGTGCTGTTGACCGCCACCGAGATGTCCTTGACCGTGTTGCTGTTGGTGCGCTTTGGTTTGCTCAGTGCCATCGCCATGCACTTCACCCGACTGCTGCTGAAGTGGCCGCTGACGGTGGACTTCTCAGCCTGGTACGCTGACATCAGTTTGTTTGCCCTGGTTGCGGCCATTGGCTTGGCCAGTTGGGCGTTTTGGACGGCACTGGATGGGCGGTCGCTCGCGCCGCAGTCAGATAGCGTATTGGGAACACACACGAGTTAGCAGCCCCGGAGAAATCCGCAGAACGAGTTAGCGGTTTCGCCATTGGCCGTTGTTATACTGAGCAGAAGAAACAGGTGGTCTGACGCCCCCCATGTGCGATGCTGCCTGGCTGAATTCCCTCCTTACAGTTGCTTCCCCCTGGGCGTGACGAGTAAGTCGTCGCTCAATCACCCCCCCGCAAAAACTCGTGGAGAACCCACTCATGTTGCGAAGTTCTGACTGCATGCGTTGTTTGCTGTTGCCACTGGTAGGCACAGTATGCCTGGTAAGCACTGTGTTGCTAGGAAGCACTGTGTTGCTAGGTGTTGCCAATGTTGGCAAGGCGGCTGACAAAAAAGCCCCAGCGGCGAAGAAGGCTCCCGATCGCCCCAAAGTGGTTCGCGACGAAGACCTGCCGTATCCGCCGACGCTGCCCAAGCAGCAAACGCTGGTCACTGACACGTCGCCGGAGTTTCTCAAGTCGCCTGAGACGTTACGCCCTGGAGTCAAGGTGGCGACCGAAGTTCCGACCATTGATTTCGTGTACTTCCCCAATCAAAACTACCCTGGCAAGCCATGGTCCAACTGGGGAGATGGCGTGGTTGCCAACGGCAAATACTACACGGCCATTGGAGATCACATTGCCATTGGACGTGCCGAGAATCCACACAGCACCGGTACCGGATTCGTCTACGAATACGATCCCGTGACCAAGCAACTTCGCTCGTTGGTTGACGTCACCAAGCTGCTTGACTTGCCGAAGGGGCATTACACTCCTGGCAAGATCCATAGCCGTGTGGATATGGGGCGAGACGGTTGGCTGTACTATGCCACGCATCGCGGTTCGCCCCGTGCGGCCAATGACGAGAACCATTACAAGGGGGATTGGATCTTTCGCACCAATCCGGCCACTGGCAAGTCGGAGGTTTTGGTGGCCGCGCCGATCGCCAAGCACAGCATTCCCAACAGTGTGCTGGATCCCGAACGGATGATCTTCTACGGGGCCACGGCCGCCGGCCCGGATGCCAAAGAACAAGAGATTGTGTTCTTTGCCTACGACATCGAAAACAAGAAGCTGCTGTACTCAGGCACCCCTGGCCCGAGTCGGTACATGATTTTGTCCGAGTCGACCGGCAAGTTGTATTACGTGCCGGGTGCCGGCGAAGGCCCACTGATGCGTTTCGACCCCCAGTCCGGCAAGCCTCCGGTGGAAGTCGGCTTCAACATGAACATTCGCGCCGCCACGGCCGAAACCAAAACAGGGCTGGTCTATTCTGTCGCCCTAGGGCAGCGGTCGGACGACGCGGTCATCTCCGTCTTCAACACCAAGACGGAGAAGGTCGAAGAGATTGGGACCGCCGCCGTGGGAACCGAAGCCTACGTGGCTTCCATTGATGTGGACCCTGCGACCGAGCGATATCTTTACTACGTTCCTGGTGCTCACGGTGGTGGGTACAAAGATGGTTCGCCGCTGGTACAGTTCGACATCAAAACCGGCACGAAGAAGGTGGTGGCGTTCCTGCATCCCTTCTACACGGACAAATACGACCTCACCCCTAAGGGAACCTACAGCACAGCCGTCTCGCCTGAAGGTGACAAAGTTTACATCACCTGGAATGTGAGTCGCGGCACCCGTGCCTGGGACTGCTGCGGCCTGGCCGTGGTGCACATCCCAGCGAGCGAGCGCCAACCGTAAACGCAACCCGCTACACAGCAAGGAATCTACGGACGGCAGTCCGGATCCTTGCGGATGTTGAGAACAGGGAACTCCCGTACGCTGGTTCATTTGCTAAACTAGCGGCGGAGTTCCCTGTTCTTTTTTTCGAAATGAATCAACGATGCTGCATGCTTGGCACGACGTGACCCCCGGTGAGCATCTGCCCCACGAATTTACCGCGATCATCGAGATTCCCAAAGGTTCGAATGTTAAATACGA
Source organism: uncultured Planctomycetia bacterium (assembly GCA_942492195.1). Classification (GTDB taxonomy): domain Bacteria; phylum Planctomycetota; class Planctomycetia; order Pirellulales; family S012-138; genus CALOEH01. Next base: position 11,112 of record CALOEH010000238.1, read on the forward strand.
ACTCGACAAGGCCACAGGGCTCTTGAAGCTCGATCGCATTCTGTACTCGGCGGTTCATTATCCTGCCAGCTACGGTTTCATCCCGCAGACCTTGGCGGAAGACGACGACCCGCTCGATGTGCTGGTGCTTTGTCAGGAACCCGTGGCACCACTCACGTTGGTGGCAGCAAGAGCCATTGGGTTGATGACCATGATTGACTCAGGCAAGAAGGACCATAAGATCCTGGCCGTCGCCACCCAGGACCCAGAGTACAACACGGTGAACGAAGCGGACGAACTGCCGACGCACCGCTTGGCCATGCTCAGGCGATTTTTCCAGGACTACAAACTCCTGGAGAAGAAGGAGGTTCACGTCGAGCAATTCGCCCCCGCCGAGGCGACCAAGACGGTGATTCTCGAAGCCCTGGAACGCTACAGCACCCAGCGCCGTCGCGGTTTCTTGAAGCACGGAAATTGATGGTGTTGCATCAACCAAACGCTCGTGGGAACCGGGTTTGTCCCTTTCATCGCTCTGCGGAACGATTGACGATGTTATTCGCTTGATTGGTTGTTCCGCTGTGCTTTCTCGAGTTTTTCGATGTCCTCGGGGGACAACTGCGGTCGGTCGATTGTGATCGTCAGCTTGTTGAGCTTGGCCGTGAGCGGAAACGGTGGCTGATAGTCCTCGTCGTTCACGCCCGTCAGGGTGTCACTGCCAATGTCGAAGCTCTCGTCCCATTGGAGGATCATTGGGATTGTCTTCTCCATCTTCTGCGTGGCGACAACTTTGCCATCCACGCTCAGCGTGATCGCCTGGCGTGAGCGCCTCGGGCCCTTCCCACTTGATGCGTTTCAGGTCAATGAGGTTCCAGAGGAATACCGGCTTGCCTTTGAGTAAATAGAATCCGTAGCCGCAGAAACGGCCCTCAGAGGTCAGGATCATTCCTTCAGCGTCTCCTTCGGGGATGGTAATGTCTGCCGTGATGGTATAGGAGTTGTCGAGCAAGAACGGCGAGTCCCCCTGCGGCAGCCCAACCAGAGAGAACCAACCGCGCATAAAAGAAGGGGCCCGATCAAGCCGCAAGGCGAGACCGAGCCCCCTTTTCGTGCTCGTAATGATCGAAGGATCCTTACGAGTGGTGGCTGCTCAGAGCAGCCCGCCGGCTGCCGTTAGGCGAAGCCACCTCCTTGGCAAGTACAGCAATAATCCACTCGGTCACCTCCTTTCAACTAGAACCGCTCGCTTCGACCGGATGCCAATCCGGCCCCTTGACGAGACCTAGTTTCGTTGTGCCGCGTCAGCACAACCCATCTACTTTAATAGTGGCAACGAGCCTGGAAATCACAAGGCCAAAACCTGGCAAATTTGAGTTTTTTCGAATCTGCCAGGTTCGATTGTGATAGCAACACCCCCCAAGACACGGACCAGCATCGCAAGGTTCGCAGTGCAATCTCAAGAATCTTGAAGCGTGATGACTACTATCCCGCTGGTCGCTGGAAACTTGACTCAAATGGAACGACTTCTCTTCTATCAGGTGTCTAACTCGTGCCACGAGTCATCGCATTCACGAACTGCTAGGATGGCAGCACTCAACGGATCCAAAATACTCGGTACAGACGAAGGACTTGAGTCATGAAAAGACGGTTTCGCGCGGCAACCGTGCAAATGAACTCTGGCGCGGACAAACCCCACAATTTGACCGTGGCAGAAGAACTGGTGCAGGCAGCCGCCGACGCAGGTGCTGATTTGGTTGTGCTGCCTGAGCTGTTCAATTGCCTCGCCGATCCGGCAACCGTGGTCGCCACGGCAGAGTCGATCCCCGGCTCCACCTCGTCGGCACTTGCCGATCTGGCTGCCAGGCTCAAGATCCATCTGCTTGCAGGCAGCATTGCCGAGCAATCGGACGACCCAGAAAGAATCTTCAACACCAGCCTGTTGTTCGGCCCCGATGGTTCCACACTGGCCACCTACCGCAAGATGCACCTGTTCGGCATTGATCTCCAAGGCGAAGTGGTTCTTTCCGAACCTGACTGGATTAAGCCAGGAGATGAGAACACCGTGATCGAGACGGCCTTGGGACGGTTGGGCTTGAGCATCTGTTATGATCTCCGTTTCCCCGAATTGTATCGCCAACAGATGAACCAACAGGCGGACGTGCTGGTGATTGCCTCGGCATTTACCATGACCACCGGTCGCGATCATTGGGAAGTCCTGCTACGCGCCAGGGCGATTGAGAACCAAACCTATGTGGTTGCTGCCAATCAGTACGGTCGCCACACACCGCAACTCAACTCGTATGGAAGGTCCATGATTGTCGATCCCTGGGGAACCCCTCTGGCCACCGCGGCCGATGGGGTCGGGTTCGCCGTGGCTGAGATTGATCTGGACCGCCAAGCGCGAATTCGCCAGCAACTGCCTGCCTTGCAGAATCGTCGTCTGCCATAATCAACAGCAAGCGTTGCGCCGGCCTGGTATTTGCAGTTAGTAAAAATAGACACAACGACCGTCAGCGCCCAACAAGGATCTATTCATGCGCGTTTTCATCACCGGCGGAACTGGACTGATTGGCCGCGAGATCGTGAATGCGCTGCTGAAGCGTGGAGACACGCCCGTTGTACTCACCCGCAACCCCAGCAGCGCCCAGGCCCTAAGTTCCCAAGGGGTCCAGCTTGTGGAGGGCGATCCACAGCAGTCGGCCCCCTGGATGCAACAGGTCGATGGATGTCAGGGCGTCATCAACCTGGTCGGCGAGTCGGTGTTCGGCAGCCGCTGGAATGCTGAGCAGAAACGTAAGATTCGCGACAGTCGAATCCTCAGCACCAAGCATCTTGTTCAAGCCATGGTCGAAGCCGACACGCCCCCTGGGGCACTCTCCAGCGCTTCGGCCATTGGCTACTACGGGAATGTTCCCGAGGCGGAACTTACCGAAGAAAGCCCGCCGGGTGATGACTTCCTGGCTCAGGTATGCCAGGAGTGGGAACAGGCGGCTCAACGGGCGGCGGACCAGGGAATTCGTACCGCGATGGTCCGCATTGGGGTCGTGCTGTCCCAAGAGGGAGGGGCTTTGAAACAGATGCTGACCCCCTTCAAGCTAGGGCTCGGTGGTCCCATCGGTGCCGGCAAGCAGTGGATGAGCTGGATTCATATCCATGACATCGCCGGGGCGTTCATCGCTGCGCTGGATCATGCCGACGCCCAAGGTCCCATCAACGGCACCGCGCCACATCCGGTTCGCAACAAAGAATTCTCCAAGTCACTGGCCAAGGCGCTGCACCGCCCTTGCTTGTTCCCGGTTCCACCGCTGATGCTCCGGGTGATGTTTGGCGAAGCTGCCGAAGTCATTACCGGGAGCCAGCGTGTCCTGCCAACCCGACTGCAACAACTCGGCTTCACCTTCCAGCACCCCAACTGCCTGGAGGCCATGCAGTCCATCTTCGGCAAGTGATTGACACTGCATCAACACTGCGAACGGGTCCCGCTTAGGCGAACCACTCGCGTGCTGGACTGCCTTCGGAGAGCAGGAAGGGGCGGCCCAGGCGGTCGTGGATGTGCGTGGCCGGATCAATTCCTAACGCCCAAAAAATAGTGGCGGCCAAATCGCGAGGATGATAGGGGCGACCCACCGGATAGGCACCAATTTTGTCAGTGCTGCCGCAGATATATCCTTGCTTGACTCCCCCTCCCATCAGCACAACCGAATACGCATACGGCCAATGATCTCGGCCACTGGGGGCAATCCGTTTCGTCACGTCCGCCTTGCCGACCTTGGGGCTTCTGCCAAACTCACCTGCCCAAATGACCAACGTCGAGTCCAGAAGTCCACGCTGCTCCAAGTCTTCGATCAGTGCCGTAAAACCTTGATCCTCTGGCGGCAGTAACCGGTCTTTCAAACCTACGAAGTTTCCGCGGTGTGTGTCCCAACCGCTGTTGTCTCCAGGATTGAGACCGTGGTAGCAGGTAACGAACCGTACTCCGGACTCGATCAGTCGGCGACTCAACAACATGCTCTGCCCGACGGTGTGGCGACCGTAACGGTCGCGGACTTCGTCCGGTTCTTCGGCAATATCAAACGCCCGCTTGGCGGACGTTGATGTGAGCATGGACCAGGCCCGCTGGTAGTATTCGTCAATGCCATGCACCGCGGCATGACGGTCCAGATACCGCTGTTGGCTGTCAATGGTCTGGAGGATCTCGCGGCGTCCCTGGAGCCTTGAGACCGAGACCCCTTGCCGTAGTTGGAGTTCCTGCACCGAAAAGTCCGGTTTGTTCGGATCCTGAGCAATCACGAATGGATCAAAGCGTTTGCCGAGCAAGCCGCCGAACTGGCCAGGCGTGGTGTACACCTGATCGAAGGTCAAATGCGGCAGGATCACCGACTCTGGTAGGTGCCCATCACCGGGCTGCAGTTTGGCAACGACCGCTCCCGGATTCGGCCAATCGTCTGGTCCCGCTCCCACTTGCACGATATCTGCCGTACTGGTCCGGCCGGTGAGTGTCAGATAAGTGGCAGGGTTGTGATTGCCAATGTTGTGGCCGAATGATCGGACCACGGTCATCCGGTCGACGAGCTTGGCCATCCTCGGCATATGCTCGGAAACGACGTAGCCTGGCACGGGAGTTTGAATGGGAGCAAATTCGCCACGAATTTCCTCAGGTGCCTGCGGCTTCATGTCCCACATATCGATGTGGCTGGGGGCTCCATAATGATCGACGAAGAGCACCGACTTGACAGGGTTGGGGTTCACGTTCGCGCCGCGGGCTTCCAATCGCAGCAGGTCGGCCAGTGAGAGCCCTAGGGCTCCTAACGCACCCGCCCGGAGAATTTCGCGGCGTGTGGTCTGGCCCGATTGAAACTCTGGACAGGCGTCTGACTTCGATTTCCTGCCGGACATGTTCCCGTTCCTCTTTAGCATGGCGACGCGCACCGACGGTGGTTCCTCGGAACAACTTGAATTTGTGTTCGTAGCCATTATTCCTTGGGATTGAAGGCCCAAGTGTGTTGCTGGCTGCTGATCTCGCAGATCTTCGTATCGGGATGGGCGGTAACGTCCGCGCCGTAAAGCATTCCGGCCTGCTGTTCGTCACAGAGGAGTTTACCGCTGCGTTTGTCAACGCACAGCACGCTGACATGCCAGGAGTGCTGATTCGACTTGCCAGGTTGTTCCTTCAGTTTCTGGTAGCCGAAGGCGGCAATCGGTGCCGCGAAAGGTTGCACATCCAGTAGAGTTTGACGCTTGAACTCGATGGCCCAAGACGGCTTGCCGGTGTCCGCGGCGAAACCATAGAGCGTCCCTTGCAACGGTGCCACCTGACGGCCAAAACGGTTGGCCGTTTGACGCGTGCCAGGTTCGGCAGGAGCGATCTTTCCGGTCATCACCATCAGCGTGTCACGGCCGGGAACAAGCTCAAACGCTTCGTTGTCAATCTCAATCTGTAGTTGCTGATCAACGATCCGTTTGCCGTCTAGCACATTCAGCACCTGCAGATGCCCGTTGGGTTCGAGAACGCCTACGACCGAGTCTTCGTAAACTTGCACGCGCGCCTGAGGATCGAAGGCTTGCTGCCAGAGCATGGTTTGCGTGTCCACGTCCAACAGTACCAGGTTGCCTGCTTCGCGATACAGGAGTTTGCCTTCGAGATTGGCGAGGTGCGTCTCAGGGTTGGGTACGGCACGTTGCCCGAGGTCTCGCCCTGCAATCGGGTCGAACGCCCGAGTCTGCCCATTCGCGTCGGCGGTGGTTAACACGCACTGCCTGCCACCGGTGACCTGACTGGCGGCCACCACGTCATGCCGAACCCACAGACTCTCGCCTGACAGGGCATCCACGGCGTGCAGCTGATAGTCTTGTTGGAAGCAAACAACATTTCCGGCGAACAGCGGCGCATGGGTCTCTGGCGACTTGGCGGAGATGCCAGCGGCGGTGGTTCCGCTCGTGGATTGAGTTCCCTCCACCGTCCGTTTCCACAACACCCGCGCGTTGCCATTCTGCAGCCCTAGCGTATCGAGCGCGAACACATCCTGGCCCCGGGTGATTAGCAGCAAGTGGCCACGTGCCCTTCCCTTGATGCGTGGTTTACCAAACGAAGTTTGGACATTGGTCGTTGTCGGAAGATTGATCTGCCACTGTTGGCGCCCCCAGACATCGCAGCCCACAATCTGGCGGGCAGACTGATCAACAAACACCTGTTGCGGATAAAAGAACGGTCTGGCATTTCCGGCCATTTCCAACGGCATGCGATACGAAAGACTGCGCGGTGGGCGTTTCTCACTGACCACGTCAAACTCCCCGCTGGGCCAATTGAGCCGGTCAATCTCCTCGCGGTGCGCCAGGGGAATTTTGCTCACCACCTCCGCACCGGTGCGTTCGCCGTCACAAATGACATTTCCGAATTGGGTTTTTAGGGTCTCTGCGATACCTGCGGCTGCTACGAATCGCTTCTTCTGCAACATCAGTTGCAACAATTGATAGGTGGCCTCCGCAGCCTGATCACGCTGGCTGGACTCAATCTGTTCCAGCAACCGTAGTTCGACGGCCAAGGGGTTCTCGTCGTCCAATTGCTTGATCAGCGCGGCTCGAACCTGATGGGCACTCTCGTGAAATCCAAAGTGATCGGTGAAGCGTTCGAGTGCCGCTACGGTGCCGTTTTCCAAAGCCCCGCTGGCCGCTGCCCGAATCGCCTCGTCGAACAACTCGGCCCCTTCAGCCTGATACCGCTGGTGAAGGATAGATTGCACCTGCCGGTCCCGCCGCGTTTGCAAAGCGGCCGAACCTTCGAGAAGCGAAGGTTTGCTCTCGAGTTGAGTCAATTGCACGGCCGCTTTGAGCAGGGCCGGGTCATCCCCGCTGGCGTGGCTCCCTTGCAGCACGGCCACCAGAAACTGTTCGCGCTCTGCGGCATTCTGAGCCAGACCATCCAGCGGTTCCACCCAATCTGAGTAGGTCTTAAAGTCTTGCCGGATGCCGGCCAGCATTCCCTCAACCAGGGCGGTGCGGTTCGCCGCGGTTGGGGCTAACTCGTACGCTCGCTCCAAATGCTCGACAGCATCCAAGAGCTTGCCCTCGGCGAGCAAAATGGCTCCCAATTCGGCATGTAGGGCGGCATCGTCGGGGGTCTCCTTCGCACGGTCCAACAACTCATTGCGGCGCTGCACCGTGGTGGGAAAACGGATCAACTGATCGCCAGTAAACGACAAGATGGCGTCCTGATGGGCAACCAGATTCCCTGCGGTTTCGCCATGGGCGGTGCCGAGCCCAACTCCGGTGGCAATCTCGATCTTGGCGACTCCGCCATCTGCCAACGGCAAGTAATAGTGGGAGTCTGTGAAGTAGCCACGCCCGCTAGGTGCGTTCCCCTGCCGCAATGGCACAGCCTGCGGCCAGGCAGGTTCGCCACTCTCCAGCAACAGCGCCCTGACCTGAGCGTTGCCGACCAGCAACACCTTACCTTGCACAATGCCGCCGACAAAAAGTCCGTCCAGTGCGGCTTGTTCCCAAAGCAAGGCACCACTTCGCAGCGCCATGCAATAAATTCGGTCAGTTCCGGCGGGAGCAAAGACTACTTTTCCATCTGCAATGGCCGCAGAGCCATCCAGCCACTGCCGCATGCTACGCCGGCTGACCGCTGGCAGTTGCGCCTTGCCACCTTGGGCCGCTCGCAGTCGGGCCTGGTTCGGATCGACTTCAGTGAAGTTACGACGATAGGCCCACAGAACTTCGTTGGACACCAGATCCAAGGCGAAGGTTTCGCTGGCTGAAATGGGACAAATCAACACACCGTCTGCAAACGAAGGACTGAGCCCTGCCCGCTGCCGATCACTATCCAAGACCTGGTTCTCTTCCACTTCCATGAGTTCCAGGACATGCACGACCCGTCCCGTGGGGCCGTCGAGTTCCATCAATCGCACAGAACCGCTAACGATACCGATCACATGCAACCGGCTTCCCATGACCAAGGGTGTTCCCAAGAAGAACATCTCCTGATCACTGGCCTTGTCAATGCGGCCCAATTCCCAGACTAATTTACCGGTGTTGACGTCGTAGGCAGTCAGCCGATTGTGAGTCTTGGACCAGCCAGGATCCAGGAATCGAGTGCCGTTGGGCTGGACCGTCATCGTCGATTCGTTACTGCCACGATCGAACGACAGCCCCTCGATTCCAAAGACCAAACGGCCGTCACTGCTGAACGTCCCATGGGTCAAATCGTCGAACAACCGCACTTCCAGGCTTTCGCGGAGTTGCTCTCGAATCGGATCGTCCGGTTTTGCGTCCACGGCTTGAGTCAACATGGTTTCGACCTCCGCATCCAAGCGGACCATCCACTCCACGGCACCGGTCTTCACGTTGGCGGCTACCAGGCGTGTTGCTGTTCGAACCAGCATCCGATCACCAATCACCAGCGGATGCGAGGTCAACACGGGGGCCAGATCATGCTCAGCATATTGCTGACGGATCTCTGCAAGAATCTTGGCCTCCAGCGGCAAGCTGACACTGACGCTCCACTCCGGTTCGAGCAATGGAATCCCAGAGCGTACCTGGCGATTGCGCGTACTTGAGCCCGCGTAGTGCAGCCAATCGTGGGCCGCAAACGGGAGCTTCTGTTCGGTGGGAGAGACCCACTTCGACCACCACTCAAGCGGCGACATGTCGGCTTCGAGCTCGGGAACCACATGGCCGGCAATTCGCAGGTTCTGCTGCTGCCGCAACTCATTCAACGCGATCTCGGCGGCATCCCAAACATCCGCCCGCTGCCAAACATCGGCGCGGCTAAGCGCACTGCGCGGTTCGAATTGCGGACGCGCTGACTCAGGCAAATACGACAGGTAGGCCGCAGCGGTCCACGCTTCGCCTTGGTCTCGATAGTGGATGCCCAACAGATAAGCGGCCTCATATCCGGCGGCGGTGTGGAAGTACTGTTCGAGCACTGCCTGCAAGGCCGAGATGTCGCCAGATTCCAGGGCTTCGTCAAGAGCCCTCTGCGCGGCGTCCGCCGCTTGCAGACGATAGACCTCTCTGCCAGCGGCCGGAAGTTGGGCAATCAATCGCTGAGCGGCGGCCTTGATACTGCGATGCAGCGGAACCGAAAAGTCCGGCTGGTACGAAGCATTGTCTGCCACATTCAACACGCGGGTTAGCAACGTCACCGCCTCAACGAAACGCTCTTCTTGGATCAATCGCAAAGCGTTGTCCAGGTTGAGCCAAATCAGGCGATCTGCTGGCGCGAACGATACCACCCGGTCTGCCTTGGGGACATCGACCTCAGGGACCGCAGGGCGTGCGGGGACCACCTTGGGCTTGGCGAGCTTGATCTCTTTGCGTTCCGGGATCTTGTCAGGAAACGACTCGCGATTCTCGGCAAACCATTTGTTCCAACGCTCCAAGGCAGCCAATCGTTGCTCGTCTTCCTCAAAGCCCACCGTGTAAATGTGAAAAACGGTTTCGGGGTTTTTTTGAAGCAGTTCGAACCCATACTCTTTGTGGTCTTGTTCAGTGGCATGCAGCAAACTGGCCAGCGCGACATCGCGAATCTGCGTGCGGATCACTTTGTTGTTGCCACGGTGCCAGGTCCAGCAGACGCGGTCATTCTCCAGCAGCGGCACCAGGGCCGGCACGTAATCTTTGCCTCCCAATTTGCCAATCGCCACAATCGCATACGCATTGGTGGAGTTGTTGCCCTGGGGGTTGAGCAACTGCAGCGCCAGGTCCAAACCGCGCGGGAGCCCAAACTCCAACGAAATCTGCACCGCCCGGTATGTCCAGGCCGAATTGGTGTTGGAAAGAATCCAGGCGTCCAACAGTCGCTTGAGCGGCTCGGTGTAAGGGCCCTTCTTGGCCGCCTCGCGGAACGTGGTTTGGTACATCAAATTGTAGAGGTGTGATTGCTCGCGAGAGTCCAATCCACTCTCGCTGGATGCGGTCACCATCAGCAATCCCGCGATCGACTCCATCGAGGGGGTCTTCCTCAGCGCCGTGTTTCGGTTCTGCATACCCTGCTGCAACTGCTGAATGCGGATTTCCATCGCATCGTGAGCCCGATCTGGATTGCCTGCCACGGATTCCAGCAAAGGAGCTTCTTCTTTCAGGATGCGAATGAACAACTCCCGGTCCTTGGGGGTTGTTCCGACAGTTTCGCGATACCAGTCCCAGCCTGGCATGCTGTGGTCTTTCGCTCCTTCTTTGTCCGCAGTAAAAGCTTCGATCCGACGCTGAAAATCAAGCTCCAGCACTTTGGTCAAGATCTGCCGAGCGAGCATTTGCGTATGCAGGTCAGGCGACTGTACCCCCGCCTGCAAGGCTTCCTTGGCCGCCAAACCGGCATTGGTCAACGCCTCGACGGCCAGTTCACGCTGAGCAAAGTCATCGACCCCCAACTGCTGAACCCAGTCTGCATGATCCTGCGGATTCTCAGGACCCGCTGGCTGCGCGAAGGCTGCCGAGGCCCAAGCCGTGGCGAGCCAGATGCAAAACAGTGCCGCAGGGGGATTCGACTCATATCTCACACTTCCTCAGAAAGTCACGCATCGACAATCAGGCGTCGGGCGTCCAAAATCAGAGTTGGATTCAACCTTTGGATTGCCATTATGCCCGAATTTCGTGACTTCAGGCAACCATTTAACACGATGCGACCTCGAATGAGGTACTTTCGTCACAACCCGAAGCGTCAGCGAGGAAAGCTAGGTAGAACAGTTGTCTCAACTGTTCAGGGACCAAGAAAGACGTTTCGACTACTGCCGGGAAACAGCGGAGACGACGGTTCGAACCTGTTCGACACCTTCCAGGAGCAAACGTCGTTCAATGTGAGTCAAGTTTTATGGTGAGGGTGCCAAGCGTCACGACAGACCCCTTCACGCAAAAGCCGCTACGGATCAAGCCAACTTCCGCAGGCGTGATCGTGTATTCTTTAGGTCCCAACCAGACCGATCAAGACAGCGAGTTGACCGAAGATGACAACTCGGACATCGGCCTAAGACCGCCGCTTCGTTCCTCCTAATCATTGTCGAACGATCATGCCATTTCGAATCCTTGTAACCTTCCAACTCGACCAGTCAGATGACGCTACGCTCGAGCAACTCCGTGACGCACTTGTCCGGCGGCGGATCTGCGATTGGCTTGCGGGCGGAGATGGAAAACCCATCAACCTGCCGGCCAACCGCAATACCTACGTCACCACCAGCGATGCGGAGAAGGGGGACGAAGCCATCAAGTCCACGCTGAACGCCGTCAATCAGGCGTTTGCCGAATGCAAAGCAACCGGCCGTATCTTTGTCGCGGTTTGCCAGGCATGGTCGTGGCGGACAGCAACCATCCAAGCCGTGAAGTAGCGGCCGTCAAGCCGGTTGTCGTGTGCTCGAAGCTTGGCGCTGGTTTGTGAACAGTTGAGACAACTGTTTTACCTGGTGCATTGGGTTTGGCGGGGCCGACTCGGGTGGAACCCAACCAGCGGGGGCAGGTGAGCACAACTTGCCGAATTGCGCAAGTGACTTCTCAGACAGATCTTGCGGCAATGTTCGCCCACCAGGCAAAAGCCTCGGCATGGCAATTGCGTTTCTTCCTGCTGTTCGCTTCGTGCTATGCCGCATTCAAGTGAATGTTCACAGGAGAATCACAATGGATACGCTACATTTTATTTTGATAGGGCAGAACCTGCTGGTGATCTTGGCGATGGGGCTGCCCCTGCTGCTGGTTTGCGGTGCTGTGGCATCGTACTGGTTGCTCAACCGGCGGACGAACACCTGGCGGCATTTTGCCCGCCGCCACGGGTTTTACTTCGAGCCGACGAATCGCGAAAGCGGAACGGTGGGGCATCCAGTCGTATCAGGTCAGGTAGATGGGCGTCCCTTCCGCCTGTACGCAGCCGACTCGGGCTCTGATAACGATCTGCTGGGGGCGGCAGAAGTGGTGATGTCGTTGGGAGTCCGGGGCACGCTGCCTGAGATGCTCTCGGTGACTCAGGCAGACGGGATTGTCGGAGTCGCGCGGCGACACCTCGATACCGAGGCGTCCATTCCTACCTTTTCGGATTTCTTTGATCGCCAGGTGGTGGTCCATGGCAGCTCAGCGACCGATGTGCAGCACTATCTAAATGCCGAACGGCGCGCCGCGCTGATTGAGTTCTTGGCCGCCGGCCGACTGGAATTCGCGGGACTCTCTGAAGGGGTGATCTTCATTCATGACCGCGAAATGCTGACCAATATAGACCGGCTGGACGAATGGTTGCGGCTGCTGCGGAGAATTGCCCCATCCCTTGATGCGGATGCTCTGACCAGTCCAGACATTGGAGAACGCCGCGCCGAGCCAACAGCATTGGACGACTGAGCAACGCGGGCTTGATGTCAGGTTCAGCGGAATGCCTTCCAACGCTCCAGTGGCCAATACCGGTGCGTTGCAACACCTTGGATGTACTCCTCGGGAACCGCATACGGCGGATGGCCTGGCGCGCCTTCATGCCACAGTCGTGCGTCACGGGAGCGAGCGGAGAAATCGCCCAACACAAAATACTCCCCCTTGGCCAACTTGGCAGGCTGTTCTTCAGAACCCCACAGCGGTGGAACGTTCCCCCATCGTTCTTCCGGAAACGACGATAGATACTCGATCCCTTCCAATTCGGGCGGAATCGTCAACTCGTCTCCGTTTGCCCAAACTTTGCCGTCCCGGATGATAATCTCTTCGCCTGGCAGCCCCACCACGCGATTGACAAATTTCACCTCTGGGGATTCGGCCACCCGATGCACCACGATATCCCAGCGTTGCGGGCTCAAGAATCTGCACGCTGCCCACCGCTCAGCGGGGTACTCTTCTTTCCCATAGTCACTGGATTCGAACGTGTGGAAGCGATCGCAGATCATTAATTGGGGCCCGCTATCATGATCGCGGACAGTGCAGTAGCTGGGCGAACCACACTCGGGGCATGTTGCCAACCGATGAATGCCTAACAACGACGGTGCCATGTTATTGGAGGCCTGCGTATACGATTCGAATAAGTACGGTCTGGTGACAAAGTGTGCAAACAGGAACGCTAGGACAACCGTGCCAAGGGTCGGCAGCCAGGCCTTGAACGCCTGTGCCACGGTGGTGTGGAAGACCAGCATGACAATCACCCCGGTCGCCCCCAACTCGATCAAGGTCAGCGCAAGCAACGCCATGCGTGATTCGCCGCCTAAAAAGTAAATCAACACCAACGAGACCATGGAGACAACGAGTCGCAACAGACAGGCTCGGACCAGCCGACCGAGCGTCACGTCCGGCACCTTGCCCCAGTAGAGCCCCAGGCGGAGCAACACGAACCAGACAAACAGTACGATTGAGATTGTCACGGCCAGCGTGGCCAGCAAAGCCAAAGTCGCCATCATTCCACCCCAGAAATAAACCCGTTCAATGGGTGCACCCGTCAATGGTCCTCGAACTTCAAGGACTCAAGCAGCGATTGATTGTACAGGAATTCTGGCGCGAAACCCTTCACCCAAAACAGGTTGTCTTGGTATTTGGTAATCTCGAGTCGCTTGTTGCCCAACAGCAGTGCGACGATCGAAATGCCAAACAACGTCCAGGCTACCACGGCCAGGTCTCCGGGATCGATCCACAAAGTCGCAATTCCAGCCATCAGCAGCATGAGCGCAACGGCCGCTTTGAGCAGGAAACGTCGCCGGAACTTCCTGCGAACGCTGGGGTGAATGCCGTAGGTGACGGTACATTTCCTCCGCACCAAAAAATAGACGATCACCAGTAGCACGCCGAAGAACGGGATCGCCAGCAACCACATCGGCGAGCACCAGTAGAAGTTGCGGCGAATCATGTCGTCGTCGGTCACCGGTTGACACGTAACAATGCAAAGACGCGGGAGCACCGTTCTGGACGGAATGACCAATGCAAACCCGTCCAAGCCAGGCTGCGGCGGCAGAGTTTGCTCAACCCGTGGAGCTTGAAACGGATTCTCATTCATCCCGTTCCATTCCTCAAAACGTGAACAATGTAGAACAGTTGTCCCAACTGTTCAGGGGTTACGAAGAACGATGCAGGTGCTGCTGCAGGTGAACAGTTGGGACAACTGTTCTACAAACTTTGCCGGATTGGCAAAGGTGTGACGTCCACAACGAGTGAAGATTCACGAGTTAATTTGCCCTTTCTGACAGACGCATCACGACGTCGGGCAGGGAGTCCCTATAATGTAGAGATTGAAACGGCTCCTGTTTCGGTCTGCCAGAGCCATGGGAGACGGTACTCATCTCTGGCAGAATCCGCGTCTTCCACGTTGGTTTGGTTATGCAACTTCCCGTGTTGAACAATTCACCCTCTGGCAACGAAACGGCCGATTTGGTCTTGGGGTTGCCGGGGACACTCGGCGGGACAGCCACCTCCCCGCTCCCCATGTCTGCGGAAGAAGTCCGGCAGCGTGGGTGGGACTACGTGGACGTGGTGTTTGTGACCGGGGATGCCTACGTGGACCATCCCAGTTTCGCGATGGCCATCCTGGGGAGAGTACTCGAGGCGGCCGGCTATCGGGTGGCGATCTTGAGTCAACCAGATTGGCGAAGCTGCGATCCTTGGCGATCGTTCGGCCAGCCACGCCTGTTCTTCGCGATTAGTGCGGGGAACATGGACTCCATGATCAACCACTACACCGCCAGCCGCAAAGTGCGGAACAACGATGCCTATTCTCCCGGCGGGCGAATCGGGCTGCGGCCAGATCGGGCAACGCTCCCTTATTGCCAAAGGGCTCGCGAAGCCTACCCTGGTGTGCCGGTGATTGCCGGCGGCGTCGAAGCCTCGCTCCGCCGCCTGGCCCATTATGACTATTGGAGTGACAAGGTTCGCCGTTCGATCCTTATGGACGCCAAGGCAGATTTGCTCGTGTACGGGATGGGGGAAGACTCCATTTTGGAGATCGCCCAACGTATCGAAGCGGGCCAGACGCCCAAAGACCTTCGCAATATGCGCGGCGTGGCATTCGCACTAGGAGCCAAAGAATCCCCGCCTGAGGACGCTCTGGAGGTGCCAAGTTACGAACGGGTGGTTGCTGACAAACGGGCTTTTGCCGAGGCCACGCGGATCATCCACAACGAGACCAATCCCTACAACGCCCGGCGTCTGGTGCAGTGGCACGACCGGCAATCCGTGGTGGTCAATCCTCCCCCCCTGCCGGTGAGTCAGGCCGGCATGGATCGAATCTACGGTTTGCCATTCACCAGAGTACCCCACCATTCGTATTCGGAATCGGTCCCAGCGTTCGAAATGATCAAAGATTCGGTCACCATCATGCGTGGCTGTTTCGGCGGATGTACCTTCTGCTCCATCACCACCCACCAGGGCCGGATCATTCAGTCCCGCAGCAAGGACTCCGTGATTGGAGAGATCAAGGAGATGTCTACCGATCCCGAGTTCAAGGGAACCGTGAGCGACATTGGCGGCCCGACCGCTAATATGTACGAAATGAA
This sequence comes from uncultured Planctomycetia bacterium, assembly GCA_942492195.1. Lineage (GTDB taxonomy): Bacteria > Planctomycetota > Planctomycetia > Pirellulales > S012-138 > CALOEH01. The sequence continues at coordinate 26,522 of CALOEH010000238.1, forward strand.
ATGCACTCGGCCTGAGGTCGAAGCGGTTTGCCGCCGGCAATCGTGCGTGCACCCCAAGATCTGCAAACTGTTGGGCACCGATCACGGCCCGCTGATCCAGATCATGAAAGAAGCCCGCGAGGTGCCTGGGGTCAAGAAGGTCCTGGTCGCAAGCGGCATTCGGATGGATCTGGCCCGTCGGTCGCCGGAGTACATGAGCGAGTTGGCCCAACACCATATTGGCGGGCACTTGAAAGTAGCCCCCGAGCATACGGATGCTGGGGTGTTGAACCTGATGCGCAAACCGGCCAATGACGACTTTGAGAAGTTCAGCGAACAGTTTCGCGAAGAGTCTCAGGCCGCTGGCAAAAAGCAGTACATCATTCCGTACTTCATCGCCAGCCACCCCGGCAGTGATCTGAATGCGATGATTGATCTGGCCGTGTTTCTCAAGCGAAACGGGTATCGGCCTGACCAGGTGCAGGATTTTATCCCGGCTCCTTTCGATGTGGCCACGGCCATGTACTACACCGGTATCGATCCCTTCACCAAGAAGCCGGTGTTTGTGGCCCAGCACCTTCGAGATCGCAAACTGCAGCGGGCCTTGCTGCAGTTCTTTAAGCCGGAGAACTATTTCGACGTGCGGAAAGCGCTGCAAGCAGCAGGCCGGATGGACCTTGTCGGTGGTGGGTGTGATGCCTTGATTCCTGCACAACCACCGCGCGAAGCCCTGACCAAACGCCGCAAAGAGGCCCAACGCCAGCTGGGCGGAGACTTCGTCCACCGCCTCGAAGGGAAGCCGGCGGCAGGCTCACGTGCCAAGAAAACCCGCCAATCCCGCAACGGCACAGGCCAAGGCTACCGTCCCCATCGCGGCGAGTCGGACAAGCCGAAACGCTCTTCGTCCAAACGGAAGAAATAAGTGTCGAACAGTTGTCCCAACTGTTCAGGAACCAGGGCAAAGTCTCGGGCCATCGCTACGTGAACAGTTGAGACAACTGTTCTACAAACTACAAAGCGAACGTCTTGACCTTACCGTGCCAGCGAACCCATCGGATCCCAGGCAGGCAGCACGATGGGCTTTTGCTTCAAAGCGGCTTGAAGTTTGGGAGAGAGCGAAGCTCGCGGGGCGGCGATCTCGAAAACGTACTCGTCGAACCACGAGTCGTTCATCAGGAAAAAGCCCTTCTTGCCGGCGTCGTCCCCCCAACTGTTCTCCACCCTCCAGCGACGAGGCTTGCCTTCCACCACGTCCACCCCGGTGAACACCATGGCGTGGGTCATGGCAGACTCGCCGTACAGTAGCCGCTCGGCCTTGCTGAGCGAGAAGCTCGTGTCGTAAACGCCTGGGTAATCAAACAGTTTCTTGTCCCACAGGCCGCTCTCGGTTTGCATCATTTTGCCGGTGTCGCACCCGAACCAAACCGGTTGGCCATCCAAGATGGACTTCATGGTCAGCTGTTTGATGAGGTCAATATCCACGTTCAGGTAGATCACCTCTCCCCCACCGACGACATTGCCTAAATGCTCCACCGTAAACGTCTTGCCTTGAGGGCTCGAAGGGCGCGGATCATTCACCAGGCAAACGTAATCCTCAAACGGAATGTTGACGTACCGCTTGGCGAACTGCTGCGGCGTGATCACACCATCTCGATGGAACTTTTTGTCTTTGTCCGTCCATTGCCACAGGAATTCTTGGGGCGGTGTGCCTAAGTGAATGCTCAGAATCCGGTACGCGACCAGCAAAATGTCGTTCTTAGCCTGAAGAAGTTCGTTGGGCGCGGCCCCTTGATGGTGTAGTTCGCGGAGTTGGCGAGCACCTTCGCGAAGCTTGCGACGAAGGATCCGGTTCATGTTCTGCGAGTTCGAAGAACTGTGCGTCTCCGGCATCACCGACTTGGGCACCAAGCCATGCTTAGTCACCAGGTTGGCAAACATGTTCCACTGGCCCCCATCGCTGACCAGGCTTTGCAGGAGGAAATGCACCGTGCGATCATCGACAGGCCGGTCTGCCGTGTCGATGATCGACATTAAGAAGTAGTTGGACTTTTCCAGTTTGTCCCAGAACATGATGTAGTTCTGACTCAGCTCGAATTGGTCCAGCGACAAGGTTTTCATGGCGTCCGCGCGCATCACGTTGAGCCCCGCGAACATCCAGCACCGTCCGGACCTTTTCTGATCAGTCGCCTCCCAGGTATCAAGCGTGTGCGAGAACGAGTGATCCATGGAAACCACCAACGATCGGTTCAAGGCAATCTCTTTCACATCAACCTTGGTCACCGCGTTCTGCATCAGCTTGTTCTGTTGCCGGGCGGCAAAGTCTTGTTCGAACGCCGCCACATCAGCACTGCTCACCGAGCCGGGACGCTTGAGTTTGCTGGTGGGTGCCTGTTGGGCAAAGGTTTCGCCAGTGGTGAGAGTGGCGATGGCCATGAGGACTGCGCATCGGAACATGGTCAATTTCCTGAAGGTTGGGCGAACGGGGACTTCGATCGGTGGCTACAAAACTGAGAGCGTCTGCCGTATGGGGGCTGCCTCAAAGTGTACCAGATCGAGAACACGAGAGTTCCCGCCAGGGAGAATCGCTGGTTCGCTGATTTTCTGTCGAAGACTCAGTCGACGGTGTAGACTGCGTTGCGCGGAAGTAGCAACTGGCGACGGACATTCGTCTCAAGGAGTTCTTGCACCATGACGATCAAAACCGGGGCGATCAAATACGGACAGATTGGGGTTGGGCACGCTCATGCGAACAAGATCGCCGTGTATCGGCAGTCGAGCGAGTTCGATGTGGTCGGTGTTGTCGAACCCAACGAGTCTTTGCGAAAAAGGGCCGAGAACTCTCCCGCCTACCGCGGACTTGCCTGGATGACGCAGGAGCAACTGCTCAATACGCCAGGACTTCAGGTCGTGGGCGTGGAAACCCAGGTTCGAGACCTGCTCAACACGGCCGAAGTCTGCCTGGATGCTGGCATGCACATTCATCTCGACAAGCCAGCCGGTGAATCGTTGCCGCACTTCAAGCGAGTTCTGGACAAGGCCGCCTGCAAGCATCTACTCGTTCAGATGGGATACATGTATCGCTACAACCCGGCAGTCATGATGATGCGGGACTTTCTCACGAGCGGTTGGCTCGGCGAACCGTTCGAAGTTCACACGGTGATGAGCAAGCAGGTGGGAGCCGGCACGCGCAAAAGCCTGGCCGAGTATCCAGGCGGAACCATGTTCGAACTTGGCTGCCACATCACGGATCTCGTGCTTGGCACACTTGGCGCGCCTGACAAAGTGCATGCCTTCGCGCGTCATTCGGCCGATGCCGATGACACGCTGCTCGACAACATGCTGGCCGTGCTCGAATATCCCCAGGCCACCGCGACCATCCGTTCCAGCGTGAACGAAGTGGACGGAGGAAGTCGCCGGCATTTCGTCATCTGCGGTAGCGAAGGAACGTTTCACATCCAGCCGCTCGATGCCCCCTCGGTTCGCTTCACGCTCTCGAAACCGCGCGGCAAGTACGGGAAAGGTTACCAAGAGATCAAGTTTGGCGGCTATCCACGCTACGTGGGAGATGCCGCCGATATGGCGAAGATCATCCGCGGTGAGAAAGAAACCGACTACTCTTACGACTTCGACTACAACGTTCAAAAAACGATCTTGCAGGCGTGCGGCCTGCCAACTGAGTGATCGACCAACAAGCTTCCTGCCTCTGGCCAGTTTGGCTGGTCGAAACGCTCTCACCTCACGGAACGAATTCATGGATTACGCCACCGTATACGACCGAGTTGGCGAAGTCGCCTCGGGCTTTGCTCAGCAACGGAGCGAACGCCAGCGACGGAGACAACTGGACCGGCAAGACTGGGACGCGCTGGCCGGCACCGGTTTTCCACTCTTGGGCCTGCCTGCGGATGAGGAACATCGAGGGCTTTGGAAGTCGGTGGTGGACACGACCCGCCCCGCCTGCGAACTGCTACGGTTGCTGGCCACCGGTGATTCGTCCGTGGCACTTGTTTCTGCCATGCATCCGGCGGTGCTTTCGTATTGGCTCACTGCCCCAAGCGAACTGCAAAGCGAACCGTTGTGGCAGCGGCAGTGCACAGACATTTTTCAATCGGTAAAAGGCGGACACTGGTGGGGGACCATCACCTCCGAGCCTGGCACCGGTGGCGATATCACCAAGAGCCGCGCGGTGGCCACCCCAACCGGAGATGGCGAACTCTCGTTCCACCTGACTGGGCAGAAGCACTTTGGCAGCGGCACCGGCATTACTTCGTTCATCGTCACCACGGCGGTGCCTGAGGGGGAACGAAGTGCCGATTGGTTTTTTGTCGACATGCGCCCATTCGAGCAGAAAAGCTCTCCGCAGATGCGCATCTTTGCCGAATGGGATGGTCACGGGATGACGGCCACCCAAAGCCATGGGATTCAGTTCGAACGCTGCCCCGCTACGCGAATGGCCTGGACAGACAATCTGCTCTCGGTCGCCAGCAGAGCGGGCGGGTTCATCGGCTGCCTGTTTACCAGCGTCATTGTGGGCATTATTGACGTGGCCGTTGCCACCGCCCAAGAGAAATTCGACAGTCAGCAACCGGGGGCTTACGAGACTTCGGAATGGACGCGGGTTCGCATGGAGTACTGGCTTATCCAGCAAGCGTACGAAGGGATGCTCCGCGCCGTCGAAACCAAACTCGATCCACGAGCCGACGTGCTCTTAGGAAAGACCAACATCTCCGAACTCGCGGAGACCCTGATGACCCGGCTCTGCCGCGTCATGGGAGGCAGTACCTTCGCTCGGCATAGTCCGTTCGGATTCTGGTTCGAAGACGTGCGAGCGCTCGGCTTTCTCCGCCCTCCCTGGGGACTCGCGTTTCAAACGTTGGCGAAGATGCGAACCGTGTAGAACAGTTGTCCCAACTGTTCATCTGTAGATGTTACCCGAAACGTTTCTCTTGGTTCGTGAACAGTTGAGACAACTGTTCTACATTGACGATCAGGGGGAAGCAATCGCCGTTGCTTCAGGCTGCACCTTGCGATACAGGAAGGCATCCGAAGTAATCAACGAGGCGACAAGGGCCTTCATGCTTCCATCGTTATCTCGATAGGCCTGATACGCGGCCTGAAGGACCGGAGCATCATTGATGGTCTCGTTGCGGCCCATCCAGTAGCGGAACGCGTGGCGGACGAACACCTGCTGCACCCGCTCACTTTCGGCCAGTTTCTGGATCATCTCCAGGGCGTTGTCGACCGGCCCGTCCAAATTGGGATCGCCACTGCCGATGATCTCCCCGCTGGTATCCACTGCCTTACCGTGTTCGGTAGTGCGGAAGAGGCCGAGGTGGTTGTACATCTCGAACGGCAGGCCAAGCGGATC
>CALOEH010000239.1:0-57496 GCA_942492195.1 uncultured Planctomycetia bacterium
GAGTTCATCGATCCGGTCCTCTCGGTGTACCCTGGCAAGTACCACCCCGACACCGACTACAACAAGATGAAACCGGCAACAACGCTGACGCACGACAGCTTCGGCGGTGTCCAACCCACGCCTTACCCCGGCGGCGGGACGCAGATCGTACGAGGTTCGATTGAGCTCAAGACGACGGGCGTTTACGAGTTTCGCCCTGGCTACGGCGGCTCAACCCGCAACATCATGGAAGTCGATGGCCAGGAGGTCTATCGCGGGAGCCCGGCAAGGACGCGGTGCACACGCACATCAAGCTCACCGCCGGCAAGAAAGTCCCATTCAAGATCACCTACCTGACCGATCAGGCCAACGGCCTCGGCTGGATCGCCCGCGTGGACATCCCCGGCACGCTGGCGACCGTTATAAAGCAGGACGGCAAGTTTCCCTACCTGATCGACGAGCAGGGCAACTGGGTCCAGCGTGATGACGTCTGGTACAAGGGCGTGGTGACCGCGACGGCCAACAAGTGGCTCAGCGTAGGCTGCGGGGCCAGCAACAACAACATCGGGCCGGAACTTGGATTCGGGCACATCGTCGGTGACTATCACGAGGAGCCTGTGCTGATCCTCAAAGCCTCGCAGGGCAACCGCTCGTTGGGCTGGGATTATCTTCCGCCGGGCAGCGAGCAGTTTGAGCACGAAGGATTACGTGTACGCCGGCTACAAGGACTCACCGGCGCGCTGGGAGAAGGGCACCGAGCCTGAGCCGATCAACTGGTACGCCGGCAAGCAGTACGACGACTGCTTCGACGCGGCGCACGAGGTGCTCGACAACTTCGACGCGGAGTTCCCGCACTGGAAGGGCCGCGGCTACGAGATCGCCGGATTCGTCTGGTGGCAGGGCCACAAGGACGGCGGCGAGCCGTACGCGAGCCGGTACGAGCAGAACCTCGTGCACCTGATCAAAACGCTGCGGAAGGAGTTCGACGCACCACAGGCCCCATTCGCCATCGCCACGATCGGCTTCGACGGATGGAACATGGCGGGGCCGCACAAGACCGTCGCCGAGGCCCAACTCGCCGTCAGCGGCGACCAGGGCAAGTACCCCGAATTCAAAGGAAACGTGCTGACCGTTGAGACACGCGGCTTTTGGCGCGCTCCGGAAGTATCGCCCAGGAACCAGGGCTTTCATTACAACCAGAACGCCGAGACCTACATGCGTGTGGGCGAGGCCTTAGGCAACGGGGTGCTCAAACTGCTGAAGACCAAAGAATAGTCTTCCTCGCAAATCCGCCGCTTCAGCTTTCCCATCCAAACAAACATCGAAGGAGTCCGCCCTGTGAGAATCCCCACCGTCTCCCTGATTCTGTTCGCATCGCTGGCATCGTCCGCTGTCGCAAACGCCAAGGACCCGCTCAAGGTCTTTATCCTCGTCGGCCAGTCCAACATGGAAGGGCACGCGAAGGTCGAGACCTTCGACTACATCGGCGACGATCCGGCAACCGCACCGCTCTTGAAGAAGATGCGAAACGCAGAAGGCAAGCCACACGTCTGCGACGGCGCGTGGATCTCGTACTACACCGGGCGGGGCGAAGAGAACGGTGAGGGGTTTGGCAAGTTGACTACCGGTTACGGATCGAGATCGAACCCGTCTGAGGATGGTGGCAAAATCGGCCCCGAGTTCACGTTCGGGATCACGATGGACGAAGCGTTTGAGGAGCCCGTCCTGATCATCAAGACCGCCTGGGGCGGCAAGTCCCTCTTCTACGACTTCCGCCCGCCGAGCGCCGGCGTGTACCCTCGCACAGAGGCCGACATTGAGAAGGACCGCCGACCTGAGAGTGGCTCGGGACACTATTACCGACTGATGCTGAAGCACGTAAAACATGTGCTGGGCGACATCCGCCGCGTCGTCCCCGACTACGATCGCGAGCAAGGCTATGAGATCGCTGGGTTCGTCTGGTTCCAGGGTTTCAACGACATGGTGAGCCGCGACGTGTATCCCGAGCTTCCCAAGGACTCGCCTGGCAATCGGTTTGCCAAATACAGCGAATGGATGGCCGACTTCATTCGCGACGTGCGCAAGGACCTCGATGTACCGAAGATGCCGTTCGTGATTGGCGTCATGGGCGTCAGTGGTGATGAGGCCAACGAGGGCAACCTGGCGTTTCGCAAGGCGATGGCCGCACCGGCTGCGCAGCCTGAGTTCCAGGGCAACGTGACGGCGATTCCCACCTCGCCCTTCTGGGACGAGCCACTTGCCACGATCCAGGCGAAGTACGAGAAGGTCAGGCAGATGGCGTACCTGTTGAGAACGGAGAACAAGAACGCCGCCAACGCCGACGGTTCGATGGCGAAAGATGAGCAACGAGCCTACCTGCGAGAGTACGAGGCGAAACTCATCAGCCCCGATGAGGTCGCGCTCCGCACTCGTGGCGCGTCCAACGCCGGCTATCACTACCTCGGATGCGGCAAGACATTCGCGATCATGGGGGAGGCGTTCGCGAAGGCGATCCTGGAGATGAGGAACCAGGGCGGCACGCGGTAGGCTCCGAGCAACCGGACGTCAAATCTTCGATCAATGTGTCGCGACGTGAGTGAGGGTTGGCGACAGCCCGAGCCCTCGCGCGTTCTAGAAAGGTAGAATCGAGAAATGCAGGCACCGACGATCAGGCGTGGTTGGGCTCTCTTTCCAAGGCCGTCCTGCGGCTGGCTGTGGATTGTGGTTTGGCTCGCGTCATGGCACGAGACGGCTTTCGCCCAAGGCAGCCGTGATGATTATCGCCGCGCCGCGCAGCTGCGCGAGTCCGTCAAGCAGACGGTGTTTCGCGATCAGGTCCAGCCGCACTGGATCGATGCAACGACGTTTTGGTATCGAATCTCCATCGGGCGGCAGCAGCACCAATTCGTCCTGGTCGATGCGGCACAGGGAAAGCGGGAGCGATTGTTCGATCACGAACGACTCGCAGCAGCACTGTCCGACAAACTGGCCCGCAAGGTCAAGGCCGATGCTCTGCCACTGGTCAACGTGACGGTTGACACTGACCTCAAACACGTTCGGTTTACCGTTGACCGGCATCGCCTGCGGTGCGATTTGTCTGAGTATGTACTCGACGACGTCACATCTGCCAATCCAGACCGAGAATCGCTTCCCCCGCTCGCCAAAATTCAGGCCGCAAGTCGAACGACAGGTGCGGAATCCGAAGTCACATTCGTCAATCAGTCGAATCAGAACGTGCGACTCTTCTGGCGAAATCTTGAGGGGAAGCGGGTTGCCTACGGGACCATCGTTGCCGGTGGACAGCACAGGCAGCACACATACGCCGGCCACGCTTGGGAAGTGACCGATCTCCAGGACCGTCCACTCGTTGGGTTCGTCGCCACCACGGAACCTAACCAGGCGGTCATCACCAAGGATCTTCAGCCGCTCAAACCAACCGAACTGTTGCCGCGAGCAGTTGATTCACATCGTTCACCGGACGGACAGTGGACGGTGCGGTTTGACTACAACCAGCGCGGCCATCAGGTCGTTGCGCCTGATCGAGCTCGATCGCGGACGAAGCGCGCGCGCGCCGTCATCGACGAGCAGAGCGAGACCTTCATCGACTACTCGCAGAAGACCTACTTGCGAGCTCGATCGAGAGACGGCAAGCGGCGTTGGCTGTGGATGAGCGAGCGCGGCGGGCTGGAACCACCTCTATCGGGTCGACGAGGACGCGGGCAAGGTGACCGCAAGCGATCACCCAGGGCGACTGGGTCGTACGCCGCGTGGACTCGCGTCGACTGAGAAGCCGCCAAGCAGGTCCGGTTCGAGGCGGTGGGCGTCTACCCGGACCAGGATCCCGTATCACGTGCACGTCGGCCGGGTGGACCTCGACGGCAACGGTGTCACCTGGCTGACCGAGGGGCGACGGCACGCACGCGGTCGAGTTCTCCCCGGACGCCGCGGTTTCTCGACAACTGGTCGCGCGTCGATCACCCGCCGATCCACGAGTTGCGTCGCACCACCGACGGGCAACGGATCCGCGAACTCGGGCGGGCGGATGCCACGGCGCTGCCGCAAGCGGGCTGGCGCCCGCCGGAGCGCTTCGTCGCCAAGGGCCGCGACGGCAAGACCGACATCTGGGGCATCATCGTTCGCCCGACGAACTTCGATCCCGAAGAAGCGCTATCCGGTCATCGAATCCATCTACGCCGGTCCGCACGGCACTTCGTGCCAAAGAGCTTTCAGCTTGGTCCGGCGCCGACGCGAGGTGGCCGAGCTGGGCTTCGTCGTGGTCCAGATCGACGGCATGGGCACCAACTGGCGCTCCAAGTCCTTCCACGACCATTGCTGGCAGAACCTGAAGGACGCCGGGGTCCCGGATCGCATCGCCTGGATCACCGCCGCCGCCGACGAGCGCCCGGACATGGACCTCGAGCGCGTCGGCATCTACGGCGGATCGGCGGGCGGGCAGAGCGCCATGCGGGCGCTCCTCGCACCACCACGACACCTATCACGTCGCCGCCGCGGACTGCGGCTGCCACGACAACCGGATGGACAAGATCTGGTGGAACCATTTGTCGGCCAAGCCATGCTCACCATGGTAGTAGCCGTTGTCGGTCGTGAAGATCACTAACGTGTTGTCGAGAACGCCCTGCTTCTCCAACTCCTTCAACACGACGCCACACGTTGCGTCGACCTCGCTCGCCAGGCGGAAGTAGTTTTTCATCATCCGCTGATACTTTGCCGCGTCGTCAAAACGCCAGTGCCAACGGTTGCGTCCCTCGTTCTTCTCGTCGAAGAAGTCGGGCAAACGCTCCCAAGATTCCTGCGTCGCGTTTGGCGGCACGGGAATCGAGATGTCCTGGTAAAGTTCCATCGACTCCGGTTGAGGCAGGTACTGATCCTTGTGGCCGTCCTCGGCATGGGTCGCGAAGAACGAGACCGTCAAATAGAACGGCTGGTCCTTGGGCCGATTCTTGAGAAACTTCAGCGCGTCCTTCTCGTTGCGCTTGGTGACATGGATTCGGCCGTATTCCTTCGTCTCGTACCAATGTCGGCCGTGATAGGCGACGGCGAAGTCAAACTTGTCTTTGGGAATCCCGCCGTTGTGCCATTTGCCGACATGGCCAAGGTAGTAGCCGTTGTCCTTCAGCAGGCCCAGATAAGTTTCTTCCCAGGGCGTTTGCCACATTCCAAATCCCCGGTTGCCGTGCCGTGACATCCACTGGCCGGTATAGAGGTTCGCCCGGCTAACGCCACAGATGGAAGTTGTGACGCAGTTCTCAGTGAAACGAATCCCCTGGGAGGCGAGCCGATCGAGATGGGGAGTCTTTACCACTGGGTTGCCGGCGACCCCGAGCGTATCGTGACGCCAGTCGTCGGCATACAGCACAACCACGTTCATCTTTTGGGCCGCGACGGCCTGCCCAACCGTGCCAGCCCACAGCACGGGAACGAAAGGGACGTCTTATCCGTGATGTCGTCTTGCATCCTCTAATCCTCCGCTCGTTTCCGTCTACTTTACCACAAGTCAACCTGAAGTTGACCACGAGTAAACCGAACGGAGGGCCTGACGGCCGTATAGTGCAGGTGTCGCGTTTTCATAACCCAGGTATCAAGGAGTTTAGCGATGACTGCACTTGCCCGAGAGATTCAGCCCGCATTTGACCAGAGCCGTAGTGAGGCGTTCGCCGAGCGCGTGACCGGCATGCTCAACGAGGCGACATTGTCGATGATGATTTCCATCGGCCACCGTACCGGTCTATTCGACACCTTGGCGACCTTGCGTCCGGCGACCAGTCAGGAGGTCGCCGATTTGGCGGGACTTCAAGAGCGGTATGTACGAGAATGGCTCAACGGCATGGTCGCCGGACGGATCGTCGATTACGATCCGCCTTCGCGGACCTACGTTTTGCCCGCCGAACACGCACGCTGGCTTACGCGAGAATTCGCGCCCGAAAACATCGCTGTGACGCACCAGTGGACCAGTGTTCTCGGGTATGTCGAGTCGGACGTAGTGGACAAGTTTCATCACGGCGGTGGTGTCCAGTACCAGTGTTTTCATCGCTTTCACGAAGTAATGGCCGCTGAGAGTGCTCAAACGGTCGTCGCAGCATTGATGAACCATATCCTGCCACTGGCGCACGGCCTTCGTGACCAACTCCAGGGCGGCATTGGCGTGCTCGACATTGGCTGCGGGAGCGGCAAAGCCGCCTGTGCGTTGGCCCAGGCGTTTCCCAATAGTCGATTCGTTGGGTATGACTTGTGTGATGATGCGATCCGTGCGGCGCAGAGCGAAGCCGATCGACTTGGTCTAAAAAACACCTGCTTCGAGGTCCGCGACATCACGCATCTCAACGCACCCAACCGATTCGACTTGGTAACTGCGTTTGATGTCATTCACGACCAGAAGGCTCCGGCCGACGTATTAGACGAAGTCTACGCATCGCTCAAACCCGGCGGCACATTCTTGATGCAGGACATTCGCGCATCGAGCCACGTTGAAAACAACCTGGACCATCCGGTCGCCCCGTTCCTGTACGCAATCTCGACAATGCACTGCATGACCGTCTCGCTCGCCCAAGGCGGCGAAGGTCTAGGGGCCGTCTGGGGCGAAGAGTTGGCAGTGACGATGCTTGACGCGGCAGGCTTCCACGACGTGCGGATCGAGCGACTCGACCACGACATACTGAATAATTACTACATCATGGAGAAGTAGTGTGAGAGGTCGCCGTAGTTGACCGGGTTGTCAACTTGTTGTAGCGCGACGCCCCTGGTTCGAATCACATTGAACCGGGGGGCTGTTTCTTTGCCATGCGACGGTTTTTTTTATCCGCCTGTCCGCTCCTGGCCCACTGTCGTCGCACGTCCTGGGCAGAATCATGCTCGCAATGACTTCGGCGAACTGCTTGGCCACTTCGCTTTACGCCGCGTCAGTGAAGTGTACATAGCGGTCCACGCGGCCCGCGGGAGCAGTTAGAGAAGATGCACGAAGTCGTGCAGCGGACCAGCCCCAACGACTGCAACATGGCCAACCCGATCGAGTTGACGAGCGATGGAATAGCTAAACGAAAACCTCCGTTCGGCAACTCCGTCAGACGATTGCCACGACGCCCCGGTCCGCACCTGGCCAGTCGGGGCGTCGTTGATTTGATTCAAGGGAATCGCGGACGTTACTGACCGCCCGGTCTCGTCGGTTGCAGTCGTCCTTGAATGTCTCGAGCCGCACGACTAGCGTATTCCCGGCCACTTCATCCCAATCCCGCTCTGCCACTTCCGTCAAACGCCCCGAAAGGATCTGGGCCATACTCGGCATTTGGCGATGGATTTCTGGTCATGTGAAGAGTGTCAACGAATCGCGAAGCTGGGGCGAATCTGCGTTTTTTTGTTTTCCTGTCTGGTGGCATTGGTTAAGTGGGCAGTCTGGGCTAGACTATCAAGTGCTATGGCTCTCTCTGTGCGCTCATTCGCTGCTGCACACGTGGGCGAACGTCTCCTCTCTCAAGAATCACTGGTGCGATCATGCCGAAATGTCTGTCTCTGGCCGCGTCGGCCATCATGCTGCTGCTTTTCGGAACCGCCTCGGCCCAGGAGGTGCTTCCACGCCCCGAGGAACCCTTCAAGGGAAAAATCGGCCTGACCTACAAGGATTCCGAGGCGGTTAAGCCAAAGTTGAAGGTCCCGGCGACATTCGGCGTCGAGGACCCGCCAAACATCTTGATGGTGTTGATTGACGATGCAGGTTACGGACAGTTCAGCACATTCGGCGGCGGCATCCCCACTCCGACGATGGATCGCATCGCCAACAACGGCCTGCGTTACACGCGGTTCCACACAACGGCCCTGTGCAGCCCGACGCGAGCCGCACTGCTAACGGGTCGCAACCACCACTCCGTCGCCAGTGGTGTGATTGGCGAGGCGGGCACGGGCTTTCCGGGGTATTCGGGCATTATCCCGGAGTCGGCGGCGACTTTCGCCGAAGTGCTCCGCGAATACGGTTATGCGAACGCCTGGTTCGGAAAGAACCACAACGTGCCGGACTGGGAGACCAGCCTTGTCGGTCCCTTTGATCGTTGGTCCGAGGGACTCGGCTTTGACTATTTCTACGGATTCGTGGGGGGCGACACCGATCAGTTCCACCCCGCTCTCGTCGAAGGCAAAAAGCGGATTGAGCCGCCCAAGACGAATGAGGATGGCTCCCCCTATCATTTCACCACCGACATCGCCGATCACGCGATCCGCATGATTCGCGCATCTCAGGCGGTCGCACCGCAACGGCCGTTTTTCGCGTACTTTGCGACGGGAGCAACCCATGCTCCGCACCAGGTTCCGCAGGACTGGATCGACAAGTTCAAAGGGCAGTTTGACGACGGCTGGGACGTCTATCGTGAGAAAACTCTGAAACGACAGATTGCACTGGGTGTGGTTCCGCAGGGAACACAGCTCACCAAACGCCCCGACTCGCTCCCGGCCTGGGACTCGCTGCCCGAAGACCAGCGCAAGGTGTACGCCCGCATGATGGAAGTCTTTGCCGGCTTCACAGCCCACACCGATTATGAGGTTGGCCGCGTCGTCGACGCGATCAAAGAGCTAGGCGAACTCGATAACACGCTGATTTTCTACATGGCTGGCGACAACGGTTCCAGCGCTGAAGGGGGGCTTAACGGTTTGCTCAACGAAATGACGTTCTTCAACGCCATTCCTGAGCCGTTCGATGAGAAGGTGCTTGCAATCGACACCCTGGGCAGCGACAAGCACTACAACCATTTCCCAGCTGCCTGGGCGCACGCCATGGACACGCCGTTCCAGTGGACCAAGCAGATCGCCAGCCACTTCGGCGGCACTCGCAACGGTTTGGCCATCTCCTGGCCCAAACGGATCAAAGCCCGTGGCGAAGTCCGCGATCAGTTCCACCACGTGATTGACATCGCCCCTACGATCTTGGAAGCGGTTGGCGTCGAGTTCCCCGCTGACTTCAACGGTGTGGCTCAGAAGCCAATCGAGGGTGTCAGCATGATGTACACGTTTGACGATTCTGACGCGAAGGATCGTCGCACGACGCAGTACTTCGAGATGCTCGGCAACCAGGGTATGTATCACGACGGGTGGATGCTGAGCGCGATCCGGGGCGAGCCGTGGGTCAGCGAACCGCCACCAGTGGACCTGCTCAACATGCCATGGGAGTTGTACCACGTCGAGGAAGATTTCAGCCAGGCACACGATCTGGCCGGCGATATGCCTGAAAAAGTAGCAGAGTTGACGAAGCTCTTCTTTGCCGAGGCGGCGAAGCATAACGTGCTGCCACTCGATGGGCGCAAGACAGCGCGGCTCGACGTTGCCAATCGTCCCAGCCTCACCCAGGGCCGAACGAAGTTCATCTACCCCAACTTGTTGCGACTGCCGGAAGGCGCTGCACCCGACCTCAAGCATAAGAGCCACACCATCACGGCCCGCGTCATCATTCCGGAGACCGGGGGCGAGGGGATGCTGTTCACGCAGGGGGGCCGCTTCGCCGGCTACGGATTCTTTGTCCGCGACGGCAAGCTGGTCTACCACTACAACCTCGCTGGCGTGGAACGATTCAATATCCAGTCCAAGGACCGAATTCCCACAGGCGAGGTGACTCTCAAGGCGGTTTACAAGTCGGACTCGGACAAGCCGTTCGCCGGCGCGACCGTGACGCTCTTCGCAAACGACAAGCAGGTCGCCGAGGGCCGCGTCGAGAAGAGCATCCCGAACCGTGTCACGCTCGATGAGACACTGGACATCGGCTTCGACACGGGTACTCCGGTCGCCGATGGGTACGACATGCCCTTCAAGTTCACCGGGAAGTTAAAGGCCGTGACGATCGAACTCGACTAACACGCAGAAGCCAGGCAAACGAGAACCGTGATACTCCGCTTGACGCACGAATCGGGCATTCCACTGCTCGCTATTCTGTCGAATTCACTTGGCAATCCCTTGATTTTGGACCCGGCTACCGGCTCCGTATCATTCGAGCCGAGCCGGAGTGACGACGATTCGAAGTCCGTCAGTCAACCGATGACATCCGCTACGGCGCAAGGTAAACTCATAGAAGTACCGAAAGAACTCGCCGATCGTGAGTCACGTCTCAGCGAACAACGGGCCGGTACTTGCCGAGCAGCGGAAGCTCAACAGGACTTGAGTTCGAGGCACCACTCTGTCGATTCACAATAAATGGGACACCTGGCCGATGCGTTTCACGACTCAAAGTATTGGGCTTGTTCTGTGGTTGATGGCAATTGCATTCTGGAGTGTTGGGGTCTACGCAGAAGAAACCACGTCGCAAACTCAGCCGACGCTGGTGCAGTTTGATTTAGGAACAGCCCAATGGCATCCCAATGGCGTCTGGAATCAACTCAGCGATCACGAAGTGCTGGGAGTCCTATGTGCCTGCGGTGTTGATACCGAGGGGCGAGCCACCACGCTGATGGTGCGGCAGATTGACGGTTGGGCAGGGATCAACACGCTGGGGAATACCAGGGACGGCCCCTATCCGCCGGATGTGATGCGCGACTCGTTCTATCTTGGAGATGGCGACCGGCATGCCGCGCTGCGACTCGAAGGTCTGGTGCCCAACTCCAAGTATGACCTCACCTTCTTCGGTTCGCGCATCGGCGGAAACGAGAAACGCACCGGCAAGTACACCGTTGGCAAACAGTCTGCCTCGCTCGACGCTGCCAACAATCACAAACAAGCGGCCACTATCGAACAGGCCGTTGCCGATGAAAACGGCCAACTGTTGATTGAGGTGGATTGTCCGCAGGGCGAAGATTATGCCTACCTGGGAGCTCTGGTCGTGGCTGGCGAGTTGACCGCCACGAGCGAGTTGCTCCTTCCGCCAGACCCGCTCGACGGCCCGCCGCTGTTGACTTGCGCCGCCTGGATTGTGGGTGATGGGGAAACCGGCCAGCCGTTGTGGGGCAACATGCAGGAAGTTCCCCGGCAGATGGCCAGTACGACCAAGATGATGACCGCGCTGCTGGTGCTGGAGCAGGCCGAAGACAACCCCGGGCTCTTGGACGAAGTGGTCACCGTCTCAACGAGAGCGGATCGAACCGGCGGCAGCACGGCGGGAATTCTGGCCGGCGAACGGTACCTGGTCAGCGAACTTTTGTATGGACTGTTGCTCCCCTCCGGCAACGATGCAGCGGTCGCTCTGGCCGAGCATGTCGGTTCGCACTTTCCCGCACTGCCCAAGGACGCGCCGAATCAGGATGCCGATAAGCCGGATACCCTCGATCAGTTTGTCGCGGCCATGAATGCCAAGGCGGGGTCGCTCGGCATGAAAGCGACCATGTACTTCGATCCGCACGGTAACAGTGCCAATCGGTCGTCAGCCCATGACTTGCTCAGGTTAGCCCACGAGGCAATGCAGCGAGAAACGTTTCGCCAGTACGTTCGCACCCGCAACACGACGGTTCAAGCGCGGCGCGATGATGAAACCCAGCGCGAGGTGACATGGAACAACACCAACAAGCTGCTGGGAATCGAAGGGTTTGACGGCATCAAGACCGGCACCACAGGACGCGCCGGAGCCTGTCTGGTCTCCAGCGGACGCCGAGATGGCGTGCACCTGTTTGTTGTGGTACTCGGTTCAACCAGCACTTCGGCACGGTACGTGGATTCTCGCAACCTCTACCGTTGGGCATGGCGGCAGAAGCAGAAAGAAGCCCAAGCCGCCGGCGATTGACCAACCGGACTCCCCAACCCATTCGCAGTTTCCAACCACGACTGAGACCTCATGAACTTGTTGAACTCTTGTGCTGCTGCGACCTGTTGGATGTTGCTGTTGAGCAAGGTGGCGATTGCCGCCGATGCAGCATTGCCGCCGGTTGCCCAACCTGGCGAGCAGGGGTATGTCTTGTCCGAGTTAATCTACTCGCTCGATGACAAACCGACTCCCCAATGCCATGCGTCCACTTTGGCACAGCTCCCTGATGGCACGCTCGTCGCTGCGTGGTTCGGCGGGAAGCATGAGAAAAACCCTGACGTTGGAATCTGGTTCGCGAAAAGGACGAAGGGGAAGTGGACCAGGCCGGTCGAGTTGGCAGATGGCTCCGAAGGGGAATCCCAAGAGTACCCCTGCTGGAACCCCGTGTTGTTTCAGCCCAAGTCAGGCCCGCTGTTGCTGTTCTACAAAGTGGGGCCAACTCCCCGATCCTGGTGGGGAATGCTGATCACCAGCAGTGACGGCGGCAGCTCCTGGTCACAACCCAAACGGCTAGGCACGGACGCACAGCTCGGCGAACAAAACCCCAACCTCCTAGGGCCCGTCAAGAACAAGCCGATTCAACTTGCTGACGGCACGCTGCTGGCACCCTCGAGTTCCGAACATGATGGGTGGCGCGTGCACTTCGAAAAGTACGCACTGCGCAATGGCCACTGGCAGCCTGCCGGTGTGATCGGTCCCATCCACAACGGCAAGCGATTTGGAGCGATTCAGCCCAGCATTTTGACGTACCCCGACCATACGTTTCAGATTCTCTGCCGGACCCAACAGAAGGTGGTTGGCAGTGCCTGGTCTACCAAGGATCTATCTTCCTGGGATGAGATGTCAGCGACAACGCTCCCCAATCCGAATGCCGGGACCGACGCCGTCACTTTGGCAGACGGCCGGCAACTGATTGTGTACAACCACACCACCAGCGGCCGTAACGTTCTCAACGTGGCCACCAGCAAAGATGGGAAAACGTGGAAACCTGTCCTGACATTGGAACAAGACCCCCAACGGGCAGAGTATTCTTACCCGGCCGTGATTCAAACGTCCGATGGCTTGGTGCACGTCAGTTACACCTACCAGCGCCGCTCGGTCAAACACGTGGTGTTGGATCCTGCCAACCTTCGCTAACTCGGCGGTTCCAACGCCCTGAGCGTGATGGAAATCCGGCGTTTGCGGAGCCTGGCAGATTTCGGCACTTCGTGCGTCCAAGCGAGGTTCGTGGCGTACGGCATTACAAACACCGTCCCGTGGCTGGCTTCAAAGTCATGCCGACCTGGCTGACGCCATCCGCGCAAGCGGAACGTCCGATGCTGTCCAAGCGAGATGGTGACAATCGGGCTGCCGGCGACCATGTGCCGGATACTGTCTCGGTGCTTGCCAATGTAATGCCCCAACGCGCCATCGTACCAGTTGAGCAACATCCCATTGAGCGGTTTGGCTATCTCGGCCTGAGCCCAACTGAGTGTGGCTTTGAGTTGCTCAGGGATCGGCAAGGCTCGATTCACCCTGCCGGTGTAGTGGTAATCAGTCCCGTAGGCTTGTTGCCACCGCGGAGTCTTGACCCGGCGGCCGTGGATCTCAATCTCGTGATACTCGTCGGGATGCAGGTTCCAAAGTTGCTCGAAATCAAACTCCTCTGCGGACAATTCCGAAGGGAGCGATCCGGCATAGAATTCGCATCCATCTTCAAGACGATAAACTTCAAAACTTGGCAGCATGTCAGTCATCCAAGGCTAGCCGAAGTCCGATGGTTGGATAGCAGGGTAAGTTTGGTGCGGTACCGTATGCTCACTCTCAACGGAATTCTGTGACATGATGTTCGGAAAAATCCCCGCAAGCGGTACCGACCGACCCCTCTGCGGAATCGTCCAGTTAACGCAAAGTACTCATTTGTAAGTAGTTGCGTCAAGTGTCGACCAATTGGCTGGCAAGCAAAATTTGTCGGATTTTGTGAAGAATAGTAACGAAACCATGCGAAATTGTGTATTCTAAGGGTGGCCTATCGTTCGATGGGTCAAATGCTTTCGCATAACACATCTACTAGGCGGTGGACATGACTGTCACCACCTCGGGCGATTTTCTCGCCCTGTTGGAAAAAAGTGGTGTACTCACATCAACCGGTTGGGCGGCTGCGCAGGAAGCGGCTGGTCACCTTTCGGTCCCTAAGCAAGTTGCGCGCACACTGGTCGATCGCAAACTCATCACCCCTTGGCAAGCCGAACAGTTGTTGGCGGGCCGCACGGGTTTGGTGTTGCTCGACAAGTACAAACTGCTCAACCAATTGGGTGCCGGCGGGATGGGGGAAGTTTATCTGGCCGAACATAGCCAGATGAACCGCCGCGTGGCCATCAAGTCACTCTCGCGCCCGACCAGGCGAATCCACCCAAAGATTCCTGGCAGAAGCCAGAGCCATTGCCGCGTTAGACCACGCGCATATCGTGAGAGCCCACGATGTCGAGATCCAGGGGGATCGTTGCTTCCTGATCATGGAGCACATCGAAGGGTTTGACCTTTACAAGATGGTCAACACAGATGGCCCTTTGACGCCCGATAAAGCTGCGAACTTCATCCGACAGGCCGCACTCGGCTTGGCGCATATGCACAGCTGCAAGATGATTCACCGGGACGTCAAGCCAGAGAACTTGCTGGTGGATGGCCACGGAAACATCAAGATCATTGACCTGGGTGGTGCCCAACTGGTCGATGGCGGGCAAAGTACCCTCAACGCAACCTTAGGAACCGTGGATTACGTGGCTCCTGAGCAAGCGATGGGCAAGCCCGACATCGATCACCGGGCAGACATCTATTCACTCGGCTGCACGCTCTATTTCCTGCTGGCAGGGCATCCTCCATTTTCGGGTTCGCAGGCAGAGCGTCTGCTCAAGCACCAGATGCAAGAGCCCGAGGCGATTGGCAAGCAGCGGTCAGACGTTCCGCCAGGTTTGTTGGAAGTCTGTCGGCGGATGATGGCCAAGAATCCTACGGAGCGTTTGCAAACGGCCCACTCGGTTGCTCAATCTTTGGTTCCGTATTGTTCCGGCGATGTGAAGTCTGCGCCCGGAGCGGCCCATGCAAACGGCGCAGCGGCCGGGACTCCGGTTCGTCGCAATGTCCGCTCGCGCACGGTGGATCTTTCGGCGAGCAGCGTTTTGCACCATGGCGAATCATCCGGGTCCAAACCGAGTAACCTCTCCTCGCAAAGCGGAAGTGGCCCCATTGCTGGCGCAACCAGCGAAGAACCAACAGCAAGCGAAGTCAGTCTCGACAAACGTTGGCTGATCGCCGGAGGCGTTGGTGCGGGTTTCATTGCCATCAGTTTGATCACGATGCTTGTGCTCGTGTTGAGTTCTGACGATCCGACGCCGGAGGCCAATCAGGCCGAACCAGCAGCGTCAGGCACAAAACGACCAGCCGCTACGGCGGGTCGCTCTGCCGACGGCACAAGTTCCACGGTCCAGCGACAAACGGTTCGCAAACCAGAGGCGGACACACCAACGTTTGATCCCGACGCCCCCTTTGACCTCTCCGAACTCAAGCCGCCAGGGGCTGGGGATCCGAAAGAAACACCGGCCGCGGCCAAGTCACCGGACCCAGGCGTGGACCAGGTTGCTTCGGTTGAGAACCGGACAGGTGTCAGCGATCCGGTGAAACCGCCGCAAGCTTCTGCCGACAAAGATCCGGCCGAAACAGAGCCCCCACCTGCTGTGAAACCGCCCGTCAAACCTCCCGTCAAGCCGCCGGTGAAACCAGCACCAGAGCCAGAACCGTTCCGTGCCATGGCAGTCTCGGTTGACTTGCCGGCCCTGCCGTCTGGAACTTCGACGGAGGGAGTCTCCGAACCTGTCTTGCTCGGCGAGATTGATTTGGACGACAAAGCAACCTGCGCGATCGACCTGCTTACCAGGCAGCAATCAGGTTTGCGGGGAACTGTTTCTTTCGCCCTCCAGCTTGTTGACCCGAAGAAATCCAAGCGACATTGGGAATTTGAGATGTCCGGAGCCGGGAGTTCATCGGAACCCGTTCCGGTGGCCTCCATGGATCTCTCTGGCGGCGACCTGCGATTCCAGTGGCTGCCACAAGTGTCTGAAGATGACACGATCAATTATCTCCGCAACAGTGCGTTGCGGCTTCGTGTCGGCAAGAAGTCCCATTATTTGGCACTTCGCAAACCTCTGGAAGTGCCGCCGATCGAGGTGGATCTGGATCGCTCAGGCAGTACGGATACCGTCTCACTTCCGTGGTGCCCTTCGGTAGACGTGACGTTTCAACTGGAGCCTTTGCCGGACAACTTCCCCAAGCATGTGATTCAGCCCAAGACAATGCCACTGGGTGGAGATCCCCTTGCCATCGCCTTTGGCGACCGGGGGAGTGAGGTCCTGGCGTTGAATCTCGAATCGGAGATCTATTCGCGCCGGGTCGAGATCGAAACGACCGCGTTTTGCAAGATTGCTGGCCAGCAAACCAAATTCACACCGCAAGAGGCCAGCCGAATGGTCTCAGGCGCGATGCGAATGCAAGCTTCGGCACAGACCATGATTGAAAATGCCAAGAAAATGAAGGCCACCGCCGATCAAAGAAACGCGGAACAGCAACTCAAGGCGGCCCAATCCGCTGTCTTGCAACTCGAACAGCTCAAGGTCTTTTACGATACCATCAACGGCAGTGCTCTCCATTACCGGATCACGCACAAGGTGGGCAATCAAACCTTTGTGCTCGCCGAGAGTTCGCCCGGGCCGTAGCGTCGGTCAGACTTTGAAGGGTAGAACAGTTGTCTCAACTGTTCACTTGCGAATGCACTCGAAGCGATGTTCTTGGTTCATGAACAGTTGGGACAACTGTTCTACCTATCTGCAACCACGCTGGTTGTCTCGGTTTCGGAGACAGGTTGGGTTTGCTGATCGCTCTGTACGCGGACACGGAGCATCGCTTCGCCGGGGCGTAGGGCTTTGGTTCGAACCCGATAAGTAAGGGTTTCGTTGCCGCGTACTTCGGGGAATGCGTGGAAGGTGAGCGTTTTGCCGTCAATGTCATGACGAACCTCAGCGCGGATGCCGAGCGGGTCGAACGCCAGTTCGTTGGGGGCCGTGACGGTGACCATCACTTGTTGATGCGGCAGGTTGCCTTCGTTCTTGACTCGAATCTCGTAGTTGATTTCTTGCCCCACTTTGACGAAATCGTTGAGGTCCGTAATCGTGACGCGTAGCCCCGGCACCTGCGGTTGAATCTCCAGGCAGTGGTTGTCTTGGCTCGTGATACCTTGGTCGCAGGCAACGGCAATCTGACTGCAGGCACGAAGCGCCGTTTGGTCACAACTGACCACAGCCTGAAACTTGATCGCCTGCCCAACCGGTAGGCGGTCGATCAGCCAGCTCAATTCGTTCTGCGGTCGGTCGTAGCGATACTTGGTGGTGGCTTTGATGGGGGCCATCGCAGCATCGTAAGGGTTCGAAATTCGGACATTCGTCAGCTCGGTGCCACCGGTGTTCTCCAGCACAATCTCAAACTCCGCAAGCTCTCCGATTCGGCGGGTTGGCGGACCGGTCAGGCTGACCTTCATGGCCGACTGGGGCTGGGCCGGTTGTGGCTGGGGTTGGCCCGGTTGTGGGGCAGGCTGCGGTTGAGCGGGCGTGCCTGGGGCGGTCGCGGTCACGCAATGTTGGGCAGCGGCGCGAAGCCCTGACTCGCCAGTCACTTCCAGATGGTTGCAAAGCTGGCCCGGCTTGGTGACCTGGAAGGTTACGGCAATGGCACGAGATTCCCCCGGCTGAAGCGATTCGAGGTCGCGTTCGATAGGGCTGGCTGCCACTTCGTGTTGAAGTCCATCGTCAAACCGGTCTTTGACCAGCAACTTGCCGGTGGGAGTCGTGCCGCGGTTGCTCACGACGAACTGCATGGTGACGTTCTGCCCCACCTGCACCTGCGCTGGAGCCTCGATACGAACATGGAGCGTACTGGCCAGCACTTGGGTATCGGCACAAGCTTGAGCCACCCGTCCCTCAGGCGACTGCAGATCGAAACAGAGCCGCTTGGGACCCGGAGCGTCGATTCGATAATCTACCGTGATGGCCCTGGACTGCCGGGCGGGCAAACTCCCCAAGTTCCAGTCCAACCTGCCTGTCGAAAGCCCTGCTTGTGGCGAACTCGACAAATAGGCAAGGCCAGGGGGAACTGCGGTGGTGAGGTTGATGTTACCTGTCGGGCGATCACCGGCGTTGATGATCTGTACCTGATAGGTCAGCGTGCTGCCCAAGCTTCCCTGTTGGGGGCCGAGTACTTGCATCGAAAGTTCTGAAGACCACGTGACGTGGGAAGAACCCTGGCCGACGACAATTCGCTGGCCATCGTCCGCCACACGCATGATGGACATGGCAATCTCAGTGGTGCCTGGCACAGGCGTGGTTTGCAGCAGTTCGACATTCGCCTGACCATTGGCGTCGACAGGCACGTCCACCGTTGTTGTGTTATTGGGGGCGAACACGCCTGGTGTTCCGCCAGCTATGGCGTATCGCACAATCCATCCGGTGGCCGGAGCCTGATTGCTTTGGCGAGTCACGGTGGTACTCAAACTTTGACGAGTTCCCAACGGAGCATTCGAAGGTGCCGGAAACGTCCATTGCACATCCACCCAATGGATGACGGATGTCTGTTGCTGCTGAGCCCACTGATTCATCCCCGGGGCATAGACATTGACGGTGCTGGTACCCTCGGTTTCGGAAGTAAGAACAACCCAACCTTGGCCGCGTCGCACGGTCACGGCTTGAGCGGCTGCACCGTTGCCACGCGAGACAATCTCATCCTGCCCCAATGTATAACCGACCACGTAGTTGGGCTCGACGCGGCTTTGGGCGTTGTTGGTGAACAGGCTTGCCGCCTGATTCTGCCCTCCGGCGCGCAAGAATTTGCCCGCCCCCCCTTGCATCAACACCCAATCCACCCGTTCTCCCGATGTCTGATATCCATCGACCATGGTACTGGCCATCAAGATGACTTCAGTCCCCACCGGGGCAATTTGCTGCGTCGGCGTCACCGTCACGCGACCATTGCCGCTGGGAGCAGATCGCTGCGTCGCCTGAGCAAGAGACGGCGCTGGAGCACTCAACACTGGACCAGAAACCGCCGGATCACGGAAGGGAAACACGTGGCAACCGCTGCTGCACATCAGCGCACAGAGACTTAGCAGAACCATCTGCTGATTAAGTCGGTGCGCTGTCTGCATGCCGAGACCTCGTGAACTGGACGGATGGTCAATTCTTCAAAAATCGTGGTAAGTTGCCGATCCATGGCTGCTCCCGTATCGGGGGGGCTCAAACAACCGAGCCACCGCTCAAGTGCCAAACCAGCGCGCTCGCGCTCGATGGTGCGAAATTCCGCAGCGTGTCTAAAGCCTAGCACCCAGGGACGACAACATGACGTTTTTTGGCAACATCTCATGCTGCCCTCGAACCACATGCCAGCATTGACAGCACAACCGCTACGTTCCCTCGGTGCCCAGTGTGGACGCACCCCCGATGAGACAGGCATGAGACTCAAGCAATTATCATGCCGCAACACATAATCCGTGGCAGATTGCCGACAAGTCCCCTGGAATCTCAAGCTAGCCAGCGGCAGGAGCCAAAGGGGCGCATCGCAGGGCTCTCCACAACGCAGCTTCGTGCCGACAATTCACGCGAAATCGGCAAGCCGGGGGACAGTCTGTTCGAAAATTATGACGCAAGTGCATTTGAATAGACAGCTTACGTCTAGAAGGCAGATTCAAATTCAAGGGCGACTACCGCCATCAGAGGAGGTGCCTGCTGGGGGGATATCGAACCACTCGAAAAGATATACCCCTCTTTTTTCTGGGGAAATTTACCCAGTAATCATTGCAATTTGGTGTGAGAACAGTATCCTTTGATCTATCAGCTTTTTCAAAGGTTCCTGCCCCACCTTTGGAAGAGTCTTCGCCTCCATAGGTACCTGCCCCACCTATGGAGGCATTTTTTTGCGCCTGTGGTGTTCTTTGCCCCCCCAATCTTACCTAGCTGAACGATCCCCAACGGCGTCCTCCACAATCCGGCGAATGCCGCCTGGCAGGCCGCACACTTTTGTTTACGCCTGAGTATTGGCATGCTAGTATGGGATGGTTGGGTACTCCAACTCGTGCCGCATGGAGGTGGTCGGTTCACCCTCTCGGGATAGCGGGCACCTTCGCAGAGGGATTCTTGGACAGCACGGGTTATGTCCAGATTCCACATCGGCACCCGCCACTACATCCATGAGATCCGATGTCTGGCGATTCCCTCTCTGACCAAAACACGTTGCCGAGCCATGAGGTCTCGCCGCCAAAGCCAGACGATCGTGTCGGGCCGCAGAACGCCTTGTCAGAGACGGCCGTAGATCTTTCCACCATTCGATTTCGTCCGCAACATCGGCCACCGACGGCGGTGCTGTGGGTCATGGATGACGACCAACAGTCAGCCGAGCGATATCGGTTGCGAACGCCAAGCTTTACCATTGGCCGCGGGCGTGGTGACCTGGTGTTGCCACACGACGACCAGATCTCGACCTCCCATGTTGAGATCGTTCGCCGCGAGGAGAATGGCCGTTATGCCTGGCACCTGCGCGACTTGAATAGCACCAACGGCACCTTCGTCAAGTTGGCCAAGGCACGACTGCGGCCGGGCCGTGAAATCCGGATCGGTTCGCGGCGATTCCGTTTTATTGGAGACCCGGCCGGACCGCCACAGTCGGCAGATGCCGAGATGACCATCATCATCAGGCTCTGGGTTTCGCGGCCGATGCCGACGTTCTTGAACAGCCGGTTGATGTACGGGATTTTGCTGAGCATGGGCACGCCGCGTTCGTTGCGGCCTTCACTCAATCGTTTGATACCGCCCAACAGCACGGTACCGCCGTCCGGCACACTGACGGTTGTACGTCACCGAGACGAACGAGAACGTCGGCAACTGAACCGTGGTGCCTTCGACGAGTCGTCTTCGTTGTTCCTCGTCGTTTGCCGTGTCGTCGGCATCGTCCTGGTCCGTTGCTACTGGTGTTGGACGTGGTCGATTCACTTCCGGTGAAGGTGAACGTGTTCACGTCGCCGATCTTGCTGAAGAACGGCACCACCGTCAGCCGCACGAACCGGCGATCGTCCGAGACCACGGCCTGCACGGTCAGGAACGTTCCTTCGCTGAGCACCACGATCACCGGTTGTTGGGCGGCGGCGAAGTCGCCCACCACCGGCACCACGCTGATCACGAACGGGCTTTGCGACGTGTCGGAGACGAACGCCTGCTGGCCATTGAAGAGCGTGACCTTGGGTGCCTGCAGCACGTTGCTGCGGCGATCACCCTGGGCGGCTTTGATCAAGAAGAAGGCTTCGATGTCGCTGAGGATGGCGAAGCCAAAGGTGGCACCGGCACCTGGCATCGAAGCCGCCGAACTGCGGCACCGCCAGGTCGAAGCTGTCCTGCGGAACGGAATGTCCAGGTCGGCCGGAACACGCCCGGTGCCGACATACCCACGGTGACGCTTCCGGTCGTGGTCCACGGTCTTGCACGTCGCGGTCCGGACACCAGCTCCCACGGCCAACGTCGCCGTCGTACGCCTGCCCCGATAGTCAGCCCGACCAAAGGTCTGGAACGGCTTGTCGATGTCGTCGTCGATGTCGAAGTCGAAGTCGACGCCGATCCGCTCGAAGAAGTTGTCGTTCAGCGTGATGAAGCGGACTTCGATGGTCACCTGCAGGTCCTGCAGCCGGCGGAGCTGTTCGAGCAGGTCGACGATCTCTTCGTGGACCTCTTGCGTCTGGCTGATGACCAGGCTCGAGGTTGGTTTCGAACGGGGCGATCGAACCGGGACCGCCCACTTCGTCCCAGGTGGTCGGGCGATGGTGGTCGTGATCAGTTCGATCAGGCGTGTCGAAGTCGGGCTTCGGAGCCACCACCCAAACCGCCCGGACCGAAGCCGCTACGCATGGGCGACGTCGGCGCGGCAGTGGTCCACCGCGCCATGGTGCCTCCCGAAAGGTTGGCAAGCACGGTCGGATCCAGTTGAGCGTTGCGACTCCCGCCACCGGCCGAAGCCACCACGGCCAGAGGGCTTTGCCCACCAAACCCGCCACCAAAATAGCCGGACTGTTGGTACGCTTTGGAGATGGCTCCATTGAGCCCAAAGTCCGAGTTCGGGGTGAAGTTCGGAATCGGGATCACCAGATCCGCCACGTTGTAGGTGGTGGCGTAAGTTTCTCCATCACGCAACTGTTCGCTGGTGATCTTCAGCACTTCGTCCTTGATCACGTAGCTCAGGTTGAGCGGTGCCAGGACCAGGTTCAACGCACTCCGGAGAGAAATGTCCTGCCGCAGATCAATGGTCACCGGCGTATCAGTGGCCACTCCTTCTTCAGCAAGTCCGGTGGGATCAAGGAACACGTTGATCTCTGCCAGTCGGGCCAGGTAGTCCACCACTTCGCTCAAAGGAGCATCGTGGAAACGGAGCGAGACAGGCGTTCGCAAGCGTTGTTCGATCTCAATCTCTCGTTCGCTACGCGCTCGGTCTCTTTGCGAACCGCGGCGCGTATCGGTCAAGTCCGCCCAACCTTTGGGGAACTTGATGGGCACCCGGTCATCATCTGGGATGGCCGACTGCGATACGGAATCGAGTGCTCCGATGACGCCCCCTTCGGACGCGTCACGGATCTGGTTTTGTTCGGCCAAACGCCGGACAAAGCGGCTTTGCCATTTGAGCTGTTTGACAATGGACTCATCTGGAGCAAGTTCGACGGCCCGCTTGGCCAGCACTTCGGCTTCGGCGTACCGTTGTTGCTCCATCAACTTGTTGAACTCGTCAACCAGCAGTGCGAGCTTTTCACCCACTTCCACCTTGGTACGACGAGAACGATCAATCTCATCGCGAACCGCATCGTTGCGATCCTGAAGGTTCAAGCGAGACTGATTGTCCACCAGATACTTTTCCATGGCAGTGATGTCGCCATTGATTCGCAGCAACAATTGATCACGAACCCGAGGGTCAAGCCCTGATTCGTCCACCATCTTGCGAGCAGCCTGCAACGAAGCCAGGGCTTTGCGAGGATCCACCAGTTGCAACTCGCGAGCTTCGCGCTGAGCGGTTGCCAGTTGGGCAGAAACCTGTTGCCGCAATAAGGCCTGTTGTTGGCTGACGGCATCCAATGGAGAGCCGGCGTTGCCACCGCTCAGGTATTGAAGGCGACCCCGCAAACGTTGCTGTGTGGTCGGATCCAACTGAGCGGCAAATCCTTCGGCTTGTTCGAACAAACGCTTGGCTTGCTCGGCATCGCCCGCCTGCAACGCTTGCTCACCTTGTGTGAACAGGGCCATGCCTTGGCTGTTGTTGCCAGGCTGACTCTCCGGCGTGGGCACGCGCGGTGGACCATCGAACGCCGGGGCAGGTGTGCCAGCCCCTTGGACTTGCTGAACTCCAGCTCCAGGTTGATTGGGGTCATAAATGGCCCTGGTCACCTGTCCCGCCATGCGGGCTTTGTTCACTTCCCACAGTACCAACTGCGGGCGATCTTCCTGCGGCGCGAATGCCGAGTCCGGTACGCGAAGCTGTTGTGCCTGTTGGGCAAGTCGATCCGCCTCATCAATCTGGCCTTGGGCCAGTGCCTGACGGGCTTGCTGGACCAAGCTCACGGCTTGTGCCTTGTTGTTGGGATTGCCAGGTGCCTGACCGGCATTGTTGAGCGGAGCCGCGGCTTGCGCCACCATCGGTGGCAACGGTCCTGCCGCATTGTTGGCGGCTGGCCCTTGTTGACGAGCTGCTTTGATTCGGCCGATGAGATCCGTTGGTTTGGCTTCGAACGTCCCATACGTCAGGCGAAGTCGCTCGGCATCGGTGGCCAAACGATCTGCCTCGTCCAGCTCTCGCCAACGAAACAGCCATTCGGCTTGTTCCATCAGCCATTGGGCGTACTGACGCCGGTAGCCTTCGGTCCCGCCTGCGGTCTCTCGACGTTGCATCAATTCCGTGTAACTCTGAATGGACGCCTCGACCTTGGCTGGCGAGTCATCGTGCAACCCATATTGAACTCTGGGATCGCGTGCTTGATTCAGCAGTTCGCCAGCCCGACGTGCATCTCCGTAGGCAAGCGCCTTGCGAGCGGCGACCAGTGCCGCGTCTGCGTTCTGCCGTGGAGAACCCTGCCCCACCGGAGCGAGCGGACCCGCTTGATTGGCAGCAGGGTTTGTCATGCGGACCGAGCTTCCGGCCGCGGCGGGATTCGGTGCGAGCGGTGCCTGTGCCAGCGTTTCCGGCATCGGGCGGTTGTTCCCGCGACCGGCAGCCGTGAACGGGTCGACCTTGGACGCTTCCTCCTTTTTCAGCCCTCCGCGTAACCGCGAGAGCAAATTCTGATTGCCGCTGGCTTGCCCTGTTGAGAGCGCCGCCATGAGAACTCCACTGGAAGCCATGGGCATGGCTTGCGAGGAGCCTGATGGATACGCCAACGCAATGGCCATCCATACCATCCACGAGGTGCGAATCATCTTTAACACACGTTCTCCTTTCGAGGTTCGCCAGGAATCCGTCCCCGCAGGGCTGTACACCACAGCCTCTGAGGCCGCTCTTGGCCAAACGAACGATGCATGCTTCAAAGGTACGATCCGGAGTCCGAACCACTAGGAACGAATGCAAATCATCACTGCGTACTGGCAGTACACACTGCCAGCGCGAGGATGTCCGCGCCCTCCGCAAATACGAATAGATTGTTCCGCCGCAGCCGATCGTGTCTTGGTGCTAAGACCTCGACATCCGCTTCCCTGCTGGCAGCTGAGAAACTTTCCCAGGCCGCAATCAGTGACGCGGTTCCCACTCGAACGAACAACGACTTCTCTTGAGTTCAGTAGAAGAGCGGGCGGTTAAATAACGGCCAGCGCCAACTCGGTCAAGATCACTTATTTGCGAACCCGTCGAAAGTTTGGGGATTGCCGCACGAACGCAATCTGAGTGCAGAATTCAAGGGGTTTCTTGCGACATCACCGCTGCGACAGCGACTCCGTACGTGCAGTGAAGGCGGTGCGACCGGTGCCACCGCAAGCGCCGAGGCAGTACCTACAGCGTACGAGAGAAACTGCTAGCGCAGATTGGCGCGAGTGACTGCGACTGGAGAGGGGGAAGGCACGACTTCTAGGTTCGCCCCCCATCGACAACCGCTGGGTGTTGCGAATAGTGGTACTTGACGCGATTCCAGTCGTCATGGATCATCCAACGGATCATCCAGCGATTCCGTGTCGCGACGTTTCCGAGCGCCCATCGGCGTTGTGCATGTTTGAGGATGGATTCTTCGAGCCATTCTTCGTTGAATCCCGCCCACTCGCCAGCGACGCACAACATGTTGAAGATACAGACGGGGTAGACCTCACGGGCGAGAATCGTCTCGATTTCGGAGAGCGAATACGGCGATTCCGCCATCGTGCGAGCGATGTACGAGAGCTCATCGTCCTGCAACTCGGTGTCCAGAAAGAGCTCGGACAGGGCCCGCCAAACTGGTCGGCGATTCTCAATGTCCTGGACGGCGGCAAAGTGGCACAGTTGAACCTTGCCCTGGTCTTGCATGTTCGGGCGTTCCCTAACCATTTTTCAGCCAGGGGCGTTCCATCCAGACGTATGTGGCAGGACGGTCTGTTTTCCAGAACTCGTTCTCGGCAATGCGAAATCCCAACTGATTCATATAGTCTGTGGCTATTGTCCGGTTGAAGCGCTCGCGCTTTAGTTTGCGAGTATAGTACTCAGGATTCTCAAAAGCCTGCACTGGACCTTCCTGGTCAAAGTACCAACCCGCTTCAGACCTACAGGCCTCGATGACTCGCTCAACATTTCGGAAGTTCTGAAAGTAGTGAAAAAAACAACCCGGGTAACTGTCGCTCGCTTGATCGCGGATACGGAGATTCACCCAACAGTACGGACTGTCTGCGGATAGCGTATGCACACGAGTACTCATTCCATCGACATCACTACCCATGAACGCCGTCGATCCGTGGCGGTTGCTTGGCTCCCAGAATATGAGACAGGAAGGACGTCCATCGGTCGGTCGCTCATTGCTGTAGGCCAATGAGAAGTCGAGTTCGACGGGCTTACTATAATAACGAGCTGGATAGGTATTCTCGGGCGTGTACCTGGCCATGATCGTGTTCACTACGTCATCCATAGGGCCATCGACGCACGTGAACATGAGGCGGTCGTACGTTTCGTAGGGAATCATGGGGCTGTCACTTCTAGCATGTCCGCCGGAAGACGGTCAACCATTCACGCGCGGTGGCACAGCAGTTGCCAGAACCGCCAGCACTTCAACGCTTCTTGCCGCCAGGCAGCGCCGAGGCGTATTCTTCTCGGGCGACCGTGTCTGAGAAGAGCATCGGTGCGCATTGTTCGAGGTCGTAGTGGAACATGGCCCCGGTGGCGAGATCGACGTCAATGTCGGCCACCACCAGTTCTTCGCGCAGTAGCTCCGCCTGAGCCTGAATCCGTCCATCGGGAGCGACAATCATCGAGCGGCAGTTTTGATGCGGCTCGAGACAGGCGTTGCATGACGCGAACCAGATGGTGTTCTCCGCCGCGCGGGTGACGATCATGGCGTGATGAACCGGAACCTTCCAGTCGTTCGGTCGGGTGGTGTTGTTCTGCGGATGCAGCACAACTTGGGCTCCTTGGCGAACGCACTCGGCCGTGGTCTCGGCAAATCGAAATCCCTCGAAACAGATCACCACGCCCACCTTGATGCCGCAGAGGTCGTACGTCTCAATCGCTTCGCCAGGCGAATACGCCACCGCGTCCAGCGGCGTCAACTTGGTCTTATGATGGGCACCCAGGATCTCTCCCCGTTCGTTGATCACCAGGGCGGAGTTGTACGGTTTGCTGTCCGGGGTCGGACCAGGGAGTTCGGTCCCCAGCACACAGGCCATGCCTTGGTCTTTGCACTGCTGGGCCACTTGGGCGTGCAGCGCGTCGAGCTCTTGGGCAGGGCATGGTGGCTCCGGCGTGGCGATATCCACCCGGTATCCAACGGTCTGCGTTTCAGGAAAGCACAGCAGTTGGACCTTTTGCCGACCAGCCTCGGCGATGAAGCGCTCGATGGTCCGAGCGTTCTCGGCGAAGTCCGCCGTCTGTTTGGTTTGCGCCAGGCCGAGTCGCAACATTTTCATCGGACAAGCCCTCCGGTTGGATGTCGCCGTTCTTACACACTTCCAGAATCTCAGCGGCATCCTACCACACAAGATGGTTGCCGGGCGATTGAGTCCGAGAACAGACCCTACGCACTGGCGCGCAGCTCATACTAGGATTCGCGCTGGCCAACGGGTAGATTGTTGAGGTGGAGTGGGTTCGTTGATTCGTACCCCCTACGCCGAGTGTCGTGTCAACGCCTGAAACTCGGGTTGAGATTGAAAAAGCGGCAGCTCAAATTGGTGCGAGGTCCTACCTCGTTAGATTCCCATCATCCCTCGCCCGGTCACTGTCAACCGAGGTCGCGTCGCGAACCATGTATCAGCGCTTGGGGGATTTGGTTGCTCGTCGTTGGGGATGGATCATTGCCGGGTGGGGACTCTTGGCGGTGGGGCTCCATCTGCTGGCTCCCCGCTGGGACGATGTCACGCACGACGGGGACCTGGCCCATCTGCCTGCATCGGCAACCAGTGTTCGGGGGGAACGAATTCTTGAGCAGGCGTTTCCGCGCGGACAGTTCAAGAGCCAAGCCGTGGCGATTCTGGAAAGCAAGACGGGCGAACCGCTCAGCAGCGATGACGACGATTGGCTCTACTTGCTCGAAGAGCGGTTCGACGCGCTGGCTGACGTACTCCCGATTGTCGACGTTTGGGCACCCACCGGCAGCGGCAATTCTACCGAGCAAGCATTCTCCTCGAAGTTGCGTAGCCGCGACGGCCAGGCTGCCGTAGTGGTCATGCATCTCGATACGGAGTTTATGGCAACACGCAATATCCAAGTTCTCGAACGTGTGCAGCAAACGCTGGCAGGAATTCGCCAGGATGCCGAGTTTCCGCAGGCTCGGTTAAGTCTCGGGGTGTGCGGATCTGGCGCCATTGGCGGAGATATTCTCGTTGCCACCCGCGAAAGTATCCGGCGGACCGAACTCACCACGGTAGGGCTGGTGCTGCTGATTCTGCTGCTGGTGTATCGCTCGCCCATGCTGACCATCATTCCGGTGGTCACGATTGTGGTCTCAGTCATGGTGGCCAGTGATCTTGTAGCCTGGGCTGCCAGTGTGGCCGGCCAGACGGAGTGGATTGATTTCAAGATCTTCAAGACAACGCGGATCTTTGTCGTCGTGATCTTGTTTGGGTCTGGGACAGACTTCTGTTTGTTTCTGATTGCCCGATATCGCGAAGAGCTGAGCCGGGGAGCCGAGCGCGGAGTTGCCATCGCCAACGCTTTGGGAAACGTAGGCGAAGCGCTCACGGCCAGCGCCATCACCACCATGGTCGGGCTGGGGATGATGTTCTTTGCCCAGTTTGGCAAGTTCAGTAGCAGCGGACCAACCCTGGCTGTTTGCCTGGCGGTGGCCTTGGCTGCCAGCATGACACTGGCACCTGCCTTATTGAGAGCCGCCGGCGGCCTGGTGTTCTGGCCGTTTGGAATGCCAACGTTGGTCCCCGCCGCGGAGACTTCGATTCCAGCGTCAACCACGCCGGTATCAGCGCAGCCGTCCAAGTTCGCTCGGTTTTGGATCTGGCTCAGTGGCCTGGTTTTGAACAGGCCAGGCTGGGTGTTGGCAACCAGTGTGGCACTGATGGCACCGTTTGCGTTGCATGGCACAGGGGTGGAGCCCTCGTACAATATTGTCAACGAACTCTCCAGCGACCGCCCAACCGTGCAAGGGACGCAGATGTTTCGGCGGCATTTTGCGCCCGGAGATTCTGGCCCCGTCACCGTGGTGGCCCAATTGGAGGATGCGGCGTTCGATCAGGACTCTGGAAAGGCCAAGATCAAGTGGCTGCACGACTACCTTGGTGCTGACGAATCTGGCATTCCTTTCGTGCACGAGGTCCGCAGTTGGTTGTCACCTATCGGTAGCAGCGCGGTACGGGGACCTTATGCCAGTGCGCTACGCGCCAGAGCTGAACCGCTCTACATTGGCTCAACCACGGGAACCGCGAGTGATGTCACCCGTTTCGATTTGATCTTGGACTGCGATCCGTTTTCTTCCGATGCCGCTGCTGCGCTGCAGACGCTTCAGCAGACCCTGGCGGCGTTGAGCCATGATCCGGCGCGGTTGCTTGGAGGTCAGGTTTCGGACGACGCGCTGGCATGGCAAGGGGCCCAATTTGACTTTGTTGGCGTTACTGCGGGAACCGCCGATCTCCGGCGGGTGACCTCCAGTGATCAGGTCCTGATTCAGGTACTGGTGGTGCTGGGCGTGTTTGCCGTGTTATGGGTCATTCTTCGCAATGTGGTGGTCTGCGGTTATCTGATTCTCTCCGTACTGTTCAGCTATTACGTCACCCTGGGAGCCGTTGATTGGGTCTTCGCTGCGCTCTACGGAGAGACCTTCGTAGGGCTCAACTGGAAGGTTCGGTTGTTCCTGTTCGTGATCCTGGTTGCCGTGGGCGAAGACTACAACATTTACCTCACCACTCGGGTTTTCGAAGAGCAACGCCGACTCGGACCGCTGGCCGGCTTGAGAGAAGCCATGATCCGCACCGGCGGCATTATCACCAGCTGCGGGGTGATCATGGCTGGCACCTTCTTGACCATGATGAGTGGCAGCCTGCGCGGCATGCTCGAACTAGGGTTCGCGCTGGGACTCGGCGTCTTGTTGGATACGTTCGTGATTCGCACCATGCTCGTGCCGGCATTCCTTGCGCTGTTGGCACGGCGGCAACCAACAGTGCCTGTGGAACCTGACACGGCGAACGTGCCTGGCCGATTCGCAATTCCGTACCTTCCTCAAGACTCGGACGAAGCGGCCCGGAGCACGAGGGCTTGAAGTCTCTGGCCGACCGCAATCCCAGCGAGCCGCGGCGCGCAAAAAAGCCGCAGGCCAGGGACGGCACCTTAGGTCCCCAGCCTGCGGCGTGAAACATCGCCACTACGATGCCAAAAAGCTACTTGGTATCTGCCTGGCGAAAACGATAGATTCCTTGTCCTGACTGAGAGTAGGTCAGCCAGTAAAGTTCTCCTTGCTCATCTTCACCGAAGGAGAGCACAGGCGTTTTGGGACCAGGAATCGGGCGGTTTGCCGTGACTCGCTTTTGCTTGAAGTCGTAGGTCAGAGCCCAAAACTTGCCGGAGACGTAGTCGGCGTAGACGTAGCTGCCATCGAGTTCTGGCAACTTCTTGCCGCGGTACACATTGCCGCCGGTGATGCTCTTGCCGGTGTTGTGGTGGTACTCCCAGATGGGGTCGATCAGGTCCTTGCGCGGTCCGACACCATCAGCAGCAAAGGGATGCAACGCCTCGCGGAGGTTCCAACCGTAGTTGCCGCCTGCCTCGACCAGATCAATCTCTTCCCAGAGATTCTGACCGACGTCCCCTACCCAACACTGCCCAGTCTTCTTATCAAACGACATTCGCCAGATGTTCCGGAAACCATAGGCCCAAATCTCCGGGGCCGCCTTGGGGTTGCTGACGAAGGGGTTGTCCTTGGGAATCCCGTAGGCTTTGTCACCGTCGCGAGTATCAACATCAATCCGCAGGATCGAACCGAGCCAGGTTTTGAGGTTCTGGCCGTTCCCTTGCGGATCGTTGGCCGCGCCGCCATCGCCCAAGGCAATGTACAGTTTGCCATCAGGGCCGAAGGCGATGGTGCCGCCGTTGTGATTCCAAAACGGCTGAGGAATTCGCAGCAGTTCTTCTTCGGAAGCGGGATCTGCCTGATTGGGGTTGTCTTTCTTAACCCGAAACCGCGACACAACCGAGAGCTGTGGCTTCTCGCGCGTGGTGTAATAGATGAACAGCTCACCGTTCTCTTTGTAGCGAGGGTGGAAGGCAAACCCCAGCAGACCTTCTTCATTCTGCTTGTCGTTGTAGACCACGCGGTCTTCGATATCGAGGTAGACGTTGGTTTCGGTGGCGTCGGCCGAATCATCAAAGCTGTGGATTACGCCACGCTGCGTGGCGACAAAGATCCGGTTGCTGCCGTCTCCGGCATGTGTCAGCACGATGGGGCGAATCGGCATGATCTTGCCGCTCTCGGCACCGCCGTCCCAGTCTGTCCACTTCAACTTGGGGAAAGCCAATTCGCTGGTCAACGGCAGCGGAGTCTCATCCACCGGATGGTTGGGGGCTCCAGTCGGAATGACCGTAAGCGTGCCGTTTTTCATGTCCGGCACCAGCAGGCTCGGCCCGCTGGGATCCACGGCAATGTCTGCCGCGGAGCCAAAGCCGGTGGCCAACAGCACAGCCTTCTCGCCGGGACGAGAAATCACGGAGATCTTGCCCCCCTTCCAATCGCTGATGTACGTCCGCCCGAACGGGTCACGGATAATTCCATCACAGGAGCCGAATCCATCACCCAACTTGGTCATGGTGCCGTCGGAGATTTTGAACGAATGAAGTTCGCCGGAGATAAAGTCCACCATCAGCAGCTGTCCGAACGAGTCCATCAGCAGCCCATTGGGGGCTTTCATCTGAGGGAACTTCTTGGCGTCGGCGAGGAGTTTGACTTCCCCGTTCTGCGAAATCTGATAGATGGCCCCACCGGCCCCTTTCAGATCTCCGGAGTCGGTGACGTAGAGAGTTCCTTTCTCGTCCGCTTCGATGTCGTTAAGAAACTTCGGTTCGGAAGGAAAAGCGGTTGCCGCGGCCAACACTGTGGCTTTGCCGGCCTTGTTGATCTTCCAGACGCGGTTGCGATCGGTGGTGAACAGAAATTCCTTCCAGGCAACCAAACCTTTGGGGTCATCCATGTTCATCGCGAATGGTTTGGCTTTGCCATCTTCGACGACCACAATGCCGCCATCGCCGTCGGTACCAAACTCGCCGATGACCGAAACGTAAATCCGTCCATCAACGCCGATGGCTACCGACTCAGGGTTCTTGAGCCCAGTCACCACCGGCTCAGGGAGTTCGCCATCGGCAGCCGGGGCGGATGTGCCAGGCAGCACCGCGAACAAGAAGGCTAGGGACAGGCTCGCAGCGACGTGCCGCGATGTTGCCCGAAAGAACAAAGATGTCAAAAGCACAGAACTCTCCTCGGCATGCAAAACTGGGGGTCAGTCAGGGGGGACTACCATGGATGCGTGTTGCCCTGCGAAAGCTTCGCAGGGTTTGAACACGCGCCATGCACTGAGTTCGGTTGCCACTCACAGGGAGGAAACAGTTCGCGGCAATCGGCACACCCAAGGTCAACCATCGAGGTGCGCCCATTGCGCGGTGGCAATCCGTACGAATCAGTGATACCCAGCCAGCGAGCGGATTTCCAGTGGTTGGTTAAGGAGAGAGCCGTTGTTGAGTGCCCCAAGGAGCACGCCCCGTCCAGTTCCAAACCTCCGCTTTCCCCGTTATTTCTTGAGCAGCAGAGCAATCGTAACGCCGGCCAGGAGTCCGACCCCAAAGGCGGTGGCGACTGACTGC
This sequence comes from uncultured Planctomycetia bacterium, assembly GCA_942492195.1. GTDB lineage: Bacteria > Planctomycetota > Planctomycetia > Pirellulales > S012-138 > CALOEH01. Next base: position 32,255 of record CALOEH010000239.1, read on the forward strand.
GCTGGCTTTTGCTGAATGACGCTTTCCATATCGGCAAACCGCTGTTGGAATTGGGCCGACAATTCGTCGTACTTCTGCTGGGCCACTTGAGCGGCTTGGTCGTAATACTCGCGTGCGTTCTCGGCAGCGGCGTCGGCCACGCTCCGCGACTCCGTGATCACTTCGTCAATGTAAGATTCAATCGCCGCGCGGCTTTCCTGCGTCCGCTGTTGAATCACCCCGACCAGGCGATCAATGTTGCCGTTGACCCCTTCGAAGTCATTCTGGGACAATTCGCGCCACTTCTCTTGCAGGCGGTTTTGAATCTGCGACCAGTTGTGTTGTAGCGTTTGTTCGTTGGTCATCTTACGACTCCATGCGGTGAAACGGAAAATCCTGTACGGCTGACTCCGGCGTGTGGAGCCAGCGTTGATTGCGGTTAAGTCTTTCTTCAACAAGCTTTTACGTGTTTGTGCTGCCTCGCCCTTGCAATGGCGCTCGTTATCGAAACAGCTCAGGAGTTTTACAAGGTTAGCTTGGCATCTCCACGCCGTTTTGAGTCTACCAAGCTTTGACAGCCAGCGGCTGGACATGAAAGGTGAGCAAATGCCATGCCGTGGCCAAGGTATCCCTATCCCTTCGGCCACCCCCACGAACTGCGATTGCCTGGGCGAAGGTGAAAGCCGGCGCAGGCCAAGCATCTCCAGTTCGCAAATGCGGACGTTATTCTTGGCCTGTTACTCAGGGGCTGCTGGAGAACCGGTTGGGGCCGCAACGGGCTGCGTCTGCAAGGTTCCAACGATCTCGCGAACGCTGGCAACCTGACAACTTGCCAAGGCGGCAGGGAGTTCGTCAAGAATCCGCATGGAGACGGTTGGGTCATAGAAGTTGGCGGTCCCAATCTGGACGGCGCTGGCTCCCGCGACGAGGAACTCCATCACATCGTCCAGCGTGGCAATCCCGCCAATTCCGATCAGTGGAATCTTGGTCCGTTGGTGCACTCGGTGGACAGCGGCCAACGCGATGGGTTTAATCGCCGGGCCACTTAGCCCCCCCATGCCGTTGCCCAACATCGGCCGGCGGCGGTGCCAATCAATGGCCATGCCAAGGCACGTGTTGATGAGACTGAGACCGTCCGCTCCACCATCGGCGGCGGCCTCGGCAATGTCAGCAATGTTGGTCACGTTGGGAGTCAGCTTTGCCAGAATTGGCAAATCGCAGGCAGCCCGAACTCCCGCGACGACGCGGCGGCACCGGTCTGGATCTGTTCCGAAATCCACTCCATGACTCACATTGGGGCAGGAGATGTTCAGTTCAAGAGCGGCCATCTGTGGTGCCTGGCGTCCTAGCTCGGCCGCCATTTGGACGAATTCTTCTTCGTTGCGGCCTGCAATGCTGACCACGATCGGCACGCCAAGTTGCTGGAGGTACGGTACGTGGCCGGAGATGAAAGCGGCGAGCCCGTCGTTATCCAGACCAATCGAATTAAGCATTCCCCCGGTCGTTTCGATGGTTCGCCCAGGATGATTGCCGACACGAGGTTCTTGAGTGATGGTCTTCGGCACAATCCCGCCGAGCCGACTCAGGTTGACCTTGTCCTGCATTTCCCGGGCGTACCCAAACGTGCCGGATGCGACCAGCACGGGATTCGGCAGTTTCAGCCGACCAATTTCGACCGACAAATCAATCGCAGGAGTTGGATGAGACGCATGGTTCGTTGCGGTGTTAGCAGACAACCGAAAGCCCTCGACAATGTAAAACAGTTGTCCCAACTGTTCACGGACCAAGAAAACGTATCGAGGCCGGAACCTCGTACCAACTTGAGCGGGTGCAAACTCTTCAATCAGTCAGGTATCTAACAACCCTGATTATGGCTGGATGCCACATTCGCTGGAAAGGAGGCCGTTCGATCGATCGGATGCGAGACGAGTTGCCCCAAATACCGTCTCGTCTGTCCCGGTACTGTCCTTGTACCGTCCTGCACCCGATTGACCAACTGGGGTTACCGGCGGACAATGGACGTTTGGCACCGTTGGGCCGTATTGTTTCTGTGGCCTTCGTGTATGTGTCCGATTTCCCCTGGTTCGCTTTGGAGTCGCGGAGTTCTCATGACCGTTTCGCCAGTCAATTATGTCGAAGAGCAAGACCCGGATGTCTGGAAGGCCATTGCCCGCGAAATTGAGCGGCAGGAAGATGGCCTGGAAATGATTGCCAGCGAAAACTACACCAGCGCCGCAGTGATGCAGGCGGTCGGGAGCGTCCTGACCAGCAAGTACGCCGAAGGGCTATCCCGGCCGGCGGTACTACGGTGGCTGCGAGCATGTCGACCACGTTGAAGACCTTGCGCGCGATCGGGCCAAGCAACTGTTCGGCGCCGAACACGCCAACGTCCAACCGCACTCCGGCAGCCAAGCGAACCTGGCGGTGTATCTTACCGCAGTGGAACCGGGAGATACCATCGTGCTCGGTTTCGACTTGCCCCACGGTGGGCACCTGACCCACGGATGCAGCTCAACATCTGCGGCAAGCTCTACAACTTTCACTCCCTACGGCGTGCATCCCGAGACGACCACCGGATCGATTTCGACCGGGTCGCCCCGAGCTGGCCAACGAGCACAGCCGAAACTGATCGTCGCCGGGGCAAGTGCTACCCAAGCGAGATTCCGCAGGCCAAGCTTCGCCGAAATCGCTCGCGATTTCGGGGCGAAGTTGTTCGTCGACATGGCCCACTACGCTGGATTGGTCGCTGCGGGACTCCACGACAACCCCAGGCCCGGTCGCAGATTTTGTCACCACCACCACCCACAAACACTCCGCGGCCCGCGGGCCGGTCTGATCCTGTGCCGCGAAGAATACGCCAAGGTCGTCAACCGAAACGTCTTCCCCGGCATTCAAGGAGGGACCGCTGATGCACGCCATCGCAGGCAAGGCCATCTGCTTCGGCGAAGCCCTGCGTCCCGAATTCAAGGAGTACGCTCAACTGGTCGTGGACAACGCCGGCACGTTGGCAGATGTACTGACGGCAGGTGTGCGGCGGATCGCCCGGTTCCTTGCCCCGCGCAAGCGCTCGTTCTACCCAGGCGACGCCATCCCGGGGGCATCGGCGCCCTGTCCTGTCAGCGCGGGTTCTTCTTCTTCCTGCCCCGCTTCTGGTTGGGGTTGAGCTTCTGGTCGAAGGGCACCGTGAACGGGATGAAGAAGATGCTCAGGCCGATCTCTCCCCGGAACCCGGGACGCCCATGTTGCCCTTGGTCAGCGCATTCACGCCAATGTTGAGTGCATCGCCGGCGGAGATGTTCACCGGCACGGCGATGTCGACGGGCTGGCCCTTTTTGAGGACCGTTCCGCTGTAGTCACGATCGGCCTTGCTCAGCACGTCTCCGGCCATCAGCACCTCATAGTCGAGGTGGCGCAGCCGCACCCGAATGGTTCTGCGTGCGCTCGGCTTCGAGCACCACGTCGAGGCTGCCCCCAGACAGGCCCATCTTCATGTTTTCCACCGCGACAGGCACGATGGTGACCGGCTCCGCCGCCGGCGTGGGCGGTGCTGATGGTGGCGGAGAGCAGGGTGGCAAAGATCAGGGGCGACATCGAGCGATCCTCGGGTTCAAGTGCACAGGCTCTATCCGCGCGGGGGCTGTGGGCTCCACCGCCCTTGCGCGACCCCCGATCCCCCTTTGCTGCAACCAATCTGACATCGGCGCGCGGGGTGTGGAGCCGCTAGTGTGTGTCGACCCCCGACCTGCGCCGCGCGTGGAGAATGAACATGGATCGCTCCTTCAAGAACGGGCTCCACGACCGCAAAAGTCCGGCAATGGGGCGCGGCTGTCCGAGCACGCCTCGCGCCTTGAGCAGGATCCGGCGTTCGCGAACAGCGACATTGCCGCGGCCCTGATCGAAGAAGCGGCGCGCCAGGAAGGTGTTGACACGAGCTCGCTCGACTTGTTTGGTCGGGGTGCTGTGGCGGGTGTGCAAGAAGACCCAGACAAGTTCTGGTTCGCCGAAGATGGTGATGACGACGGTGGTGGCGGCAAGACCCGCCGCTCGCAAGACCTGGACCTTCCCGCGCTGCGGGCCAAGCATGCCGACAACAAGTACGAAGACTTTGAGAAGGGCATCCCCTTCGTCAAGGGCGAGGGTGATGAGCATGCGGTCGACGCCAATGACGTGAAGCAGGGCGCTCTGGGCGACTGCTACCTCATCGCGGGCATGGCAGCGGTGGCCCGGGCCAACCCCAAGGCCATCCAAGACCTGATCAAGGACAACAACGACGGCACCTTCGACGTGACCCTCTACCTGCGGTCCAGCCAGTACGGCCGGCCCCGCAAGGCCATGACCACGACGGTCGATGCTCAGCTCGCGGTCAAGTCCGCAGGTCAGGCCGCTGCCACGCGGGGATCGGCGACAAGGCGGATGGCGAAGAAGAGCTGTGGACGGCGCTCATCGAGAAGACCGTCGCCCAGCAAAAAGACAGCTACGACCTCATCAGCGGTGGCAACATCAATGGGGACGGCTTTGTCTTTTCGGGCACCTCCGAGCTGTTGACGGGCAAGCGCGAGACCTACATGCGCACCGACAACATGGACGAAGAAGAAGCGCTGCTCTATGTCGAGCTGGCCCTCGAGGAGAAGCTGCCCGATCACGTGCGACACGCGCAACCTCAAGGACGACACCGAGGCGACCACAGCGGCGAACAAGAAGAACGTCTACTGGAACCACGCCTATGCGCCAGAGTCCGTCGATCTCGACGGCTACACGTTCGACCTGCAGAACCCCTGGGGCAGCAGCCACGTCAACGACTTGTCCGCCAAGGACTACTTCTACCGCTTCTACCGCTCGATCCGCATCGGTGGTGGTGGGCTGTAGGATGGGCCCGGGCCTCGCCCTCGCGGGGCTCTGGAGCGCGCTGGCGTGCGTGGCCACGCCCCCGACCGGTGTGGGCGCGCTTCCGTCCGCGACGATCCCCTCCGAGATGGCGCCGGCGGACTCGCCTTGCACGGGCAACAACGTGATCATCGAAGAGATCGACGAGACCACCGTGGGCGACCTCAACGGCACCCGCGTGCCGATGGGCAACATGACCTCGGTCCCTACACGCTGCGCGATGGCACCGAGGAAGACGGGGCTGATCTGCTCCATCGTCATCGGCCAGGGGCCGGGCGTCTTTGTGGGCCTGGGCGAGGTCACGGTGGATGGCACCCGCTGGCGGGTGGTGGGCATCGAAAAGGACGGCGACGAGCTGGGCGGCGTGTCCCTCCAGATGCTCCGCTAAACGGCAGCTACAGGGACTCTGCTCACTCTTCCAACGGGCAACAGCTCTTTGAGCGTGGTCTGCACGCTGGGCGTCTTGTCATAGGCCGCTGACATCGGCCGCCGGTTCGCTTCCCAGTTCAGGATGGCGGCGTCGAAGGACTGCGCCGTGCCCTTGTGTTGGTCGGCCGCATCGGTGTTCTCGTCGGGCAGCACGTAGAACTCGCGGGTCTCGTCATAGGGGCACCGAAGCCGCTTGAACTCGGTGGTGCAGGCCGCGCGGCGCATGACGCTCATTGCGCCAGCACGCAAGCCATCCGTCTCTGCAGAGTAGGGCTTGGTCGCTTCGGCAGGTATGCAAAGTCGCGCACCACCTCCACCCTCGGTCCGCAGTGCCGTACTCAAGGACTTTCGCCCGCTTGCTGCCCTGGGGCTGTCCACGCCGAGCTCTTCGAGGACCGTGCAGGAAGGGCGTCCGTGCTCGCCGGGGTGTTCGTCCGACAGGGTGTCAGGCCGGGCATCTGGACAATCAGGGGGTGCGCACCACCGCATCGGTGACCGTGTAGCCGTGGTTCCAGTACTCCGTGCCTTCATCCATCGCCTCGCCATGGTCCGAAGTCACGATGAGCAGGGTGTCATCGAGCATCGGCCCCAGTCCGTCCAGCAACCGGCCCACTTCGTGGTCGGCGTAGGACACCCCGGCAGCGTAGTTCAGGTGCTTCAGTTGTGATTGCCTGAGCCGGAATCGCGAGGCGGCCCATGTTTGGCTTGGTCGCATCTGATTCGACGAGGTCGAAAATATAATAGCTACCTTGCTCAAACGCACAGAGGGCACCTGTCGCAGCGAGTTGAGCCGCGAGCAACGCGGTTAGATAGTGATTAGATAAAGGCCTGAGCATGGTGTCATCGGGTCGGATAGATGCTTGAAACGTCGAGTTTCGTATAGCTTGAATAGAATTTGATGCGATGTGTCAAACTGTCGCTTGCTGGATGTGGTTTGTCTCAATTATGTTGAATTCTGCTCAGTTTGAAAAATACGCCTATTTCTTAAGTTGTTAATTAAGAAAAGAATGCGAGGGCGTTTCGCTTGCTCGCAGATGGAACGCTTTATGCAATAAGTGCAGCATGAATATAGATTTTAATACATTTACCGAGAAATCCGCCTTCGCGGTACAGGAGGCGCAGAACCTCGCGCGCCAACATGGCCAACAGGAGATCGACGTTTGGCACCTATTGCTCGCTCTCGTAAAGCAGGAGGGTGGTATCGTGCCCGGCTTGCTGGAGCGCATGCAAGTTTCGCCCGCGGCGCTTGAACTTGCGGTGAACCGCGAACTCGAATCGTTGCCCAAAGCCAGCGGTAGCGTCAATGCCAGCCAGATCTACGTTTCGGCGGCCTTGCAAAAGGCCATCGCCGAGGCTGAAAAGGCCAAGTCAAAACTCGGCGATGATTTCGTGAGTACCGAGCATTTACTGCTAGGCTTGCTCAACGCTGCCGGATCGAGCAAGCTCGGCAAACTGCTTGGGCAGTTCGAGCTTGATTACGATAAAGTACTTAAGGCTCTAGAAGACTCGCGTGCCGGCCAGAAGGTGACTTCGCGCAACCCTGAAACCACTTTTGAGGCACTCGAAAAATACGGCGTCGACCTCGTCGAGATGGCGCGTAAGGGCAAGATGGATCCTGTGATTGGGCGCGACTCTGAGATTCGCCGTGTGATCCGTATTCTTTCGCGCAAGACTAAGAACAACCCCGTGCTGATCGGCGAACCCGGGGTCGGTAAGACTGCCATCGTCGAAGGCCTTGCTCAACGCATCGTGCGCGGCGACGTGCCCGAGGGGCTGAAGGATAAGACGATATTTGCCCTCGATATGGGCTCGCTGGTGGCGGGCGCGAAATATCGCGGCGAGTTTGAAGAACGCCTCAAGGCCGTGCTGGCCGAGGTTAAAAACAGTGACGGGCGCATACTACTCTTTATCGATGAGCTACACACCATTGTTGGAGCGGGTAAGAGCGAAGGTGCTATGGATGCGGGGAATATGCTTAAGCCCATGCTCGCGCGCGGTGAGCTGCATTGTATCGGCGCGACTACGCTCGACGAATATCGCAAACACATCGAGAAAGATGCCGCTTTGGAGCGTCGTTTTCAAACTGTGCAAGTCGATCAGCCGAATGTCGAAGACACCATCTCGATTCTGCGTGGCTTGCGCGAGCGTTTCGAGTTGTTCCATGGCGTAAGAATTCAAGACAATGCTCTGGTGCAAGCCGCGGTGCTTTCGCACCGCTACATCAGTGAGCGTTTCTTGCCCGACAAAGCGATCGACCTCGTCGACGAAGCCTGCGCGATGATCCGCACAGAAATGGACTCGATGCCACAAGAGCTCGACGAGTTGACGCGTCGCGCGCTTCAGTTGGAGATCGAAGAAGCCGCCCTCAAAAACGAAAAAGACGAAGCCTCCAAAGCGCGTCTTAAGTCGCTCTCTAAGGAGCTCGCCGACATTCGCGAAAAAGAAGGTGGTCTCCGTGCTCAGTGGGATTCCGAAAAAGGTGCCATCGACCAGATTCGCCAAGTCCGCGAAGAACTCGACGCCACCCGCATTGCAATGGAAAAGGCCGAGCGCAACTATGACCTCAACACGGTTGCTCAGTTGCGCCACGGCAAGATGCCTGAGCTCGAAGCCCGCCTCAAGCAGCTCGAAGAAGTCGAAGCCAGGGAAGGTGCGCTGCTCAAAGAAGAAGTATCGCAAGAGGAGATCGCCGACATCGTTTCCAAATGGACGGGTGTACCTGTTACGCGCCTCGTAGAGGGTGAGAAGGAGAAACTCCTCCGACTCGAAGAAGTTCTCCACGAGCGGGTGGTCGGTCAAGATGAGGCCGTTGTCCTTGTCTCCGAAGCCATCCTGCGCGCGCGTGCAGGCATTAAAGATCCGCGCCGTCCGATCGGCAGCTTCCTTTTCCTCGGGCCGACTGGTGTGGGTAAGACTGAGCTGGCGCGCACCCTCGCGCAGACCCTGTTCGACACGGAAAATAACATCGTGCGCATCGACATGTCTGAATACATGGAAAAGCACTCAGTGGCTCGTCTTATCGGCGCGCCTCCTGGCTACGTCGGCTACGACGAAGGCGGCCAACTCTCTGAAGCTGTGCGTCGCAAGCCTTATAGTGTGGTGCTCTTTGACGAGATTGAAAAAGCACACCCCGATGTATTTAACGTTTTACTACAAGTGATGGACGATGGGCGTATTACTGACGCACAAGGCCACACTGTGGACTTTAAAAACACCGTGATCATTATGACTTCCAACGTCGGCAGTCGTTTCCTCACTGAGGGCGTCTCTGGTTCCGAGATTCCGGAGTCCGTGCGTGAATCCGTGATGGCGGAGTTGCGCCAAGGTTTTCGTCCAGAGTTCCTGAACCGGATTGACGATACGATCCTATTCAAGCCGCTCACGTTGGAAGAGATCACGCAGATCGTAGACTTGTTGCTCGCCGATTTGAACAAACGCCTCGTCGAGCGACGCATCACCATCGAGTTTGATGCTGCTGCCCGGGCATGGATCGGCGAAAAGGGCTACGACCCCGTCTATGGCGCGCGTCCGCTCAAACGGTTTTTGCAGAAGCAAGTTGAGACCAAGCTCGCCCGAGCTTTGCTGAGTGGCGAAATCCCTGAGCAAAGCACCGTCTTGTTCAAGATCGAAGAGGATGCACTCACGATGGAGATCATTGACCGTGTCGATATGGTGGAAGATTAAAGCTAAGCGATCCTACACCCGTAGATGAATGTGGTGTGCTCGCTGTGAGCGTTGAGAGAGGCTCATCTATGCGGCTGATTCTTACGCAGGCGTCCGACGAGCGGACGCGTCACATTCCAGTTTCGCGAATGCTTGCGCTCTATCGGCTCACTCCTAGATTGCTGCGATGAAATGGATTTTAGCGTTGGGCGCATTCCTTCTTGGATTTATCGGTGGAGTTCTTCTCGTTCCGAAAGGCGCGGAGATGGAGCTAGTCGAGGTCAGTTCAGTTCCCGGTTCGGTGGTGGTCGATCATCCCGCGGGAACGACTGTCACCTCAAACGGTTACGGCCAATCGACTCCGCAGGTAGTCGCCGTAAGTAAAGTCGCCAAGGGCGCAGTCACACTCGAATGGTTGGAGGCACTTGGTGATCTCGATGCCTTCGATCAAATCGGAGTCTTGCACGCACGCCTCAAGGATATCGACCCTTCCGATTTTGCCGCGGTGATGGATGAAATGGGGCTAGAAATGGGGAATGCACTTAGTTGGCAAGTGCGTAGCATGATTGCCGCCCGTTGGGCGCAAGTGGATCCGCAAGGCATGTTGGCCTATACTAAGGATCAAAAAAAGGTGCTTTCTTGGAGCTTGAACAGTGTTATTTTCGGCGCATGGGCGAAACAGGATGTGCCAGCAGCTTATGCGGCAGCCATGCAGTTGGATAATCGCCGTTCGAGAGATGCTGCGCTGCAAGCGATCATCAACACGGTCGCCATGGATCAGCCCCAACGTGCGATTAATATGGCACGCGAATATTATGGTTCGGATCTCGGTGGGCGCGGGCGCTGGGTCATGCAATCCATCTATCGGAATTGGGCGCAGCAGGACGGCGCGGCGGCGCGCCAGAGTGCGCTCGCGATGGAAGAGGGCAGTTCGAAGTCGTCAGCTCTGTCGGGTGCGATGTCCGAGTGGATGGCCAACGATCCGGTGGCAGCCTTGGCATGGCTGGATTCGTTGCCGATGGATAGCGCGGTCTATGGTTCGCGCAAAGAAGTCTTTCGTAACTTTCTTAACCGCGACTTCAAGGTGGCTAAAGACTACATTGAATCGGTCAAAGATCCCCTTGACCGGCGTGAAATTTTAGAGAGCTTGCAGTTTCACCATCTCGCGTGGCAGAAAAGCTACGAGGAAATCGAAGAGGTCTTTGATTGGCTGGGCACAGTGGCGACCGGGCAAGTGTATGATAACCGTGTGAGTAGCATCATCGGCGCAATGGCGGAAAACGATCCGAATCGTGCCGTCGATTTTGTGCTCAACATGCGCCCGGGTAACGCACGCATGAACGGGCTCAGCTCTATCGGTAGTAAGCTGGTGGAGATCGACCCGAAATTGGCCTTCGAGTTTGTCGATAGTCTGCCTTACGAAGATGAGAAGCGGCGCGCACTCGGCAGCATGGGCTGGCGACTCTCGCAGCAGGGGGGCGAGTCTGCCAGTGCCTTGGTCGCGGCGAATGTCGACCCGATCGTACAGCGTCAGTTGGCCTCTCGCATTTCGGGGGAATGGTCGAATTACGATCAAGCGTCTGCCTTGGCTTGGTCGGAGTCTTTGACGGACGATCAGGCGCGCAAGTCGGCGGTTCGTTCCGTGCTTAATAACTGGATTGAATCCGATCCCGCTGCGGCTTTGGCCTATGTCGAAAACTCCACGGAAGAGGGCGACAAGGGCTCCATGTTGAGAGATGCTTTTTCCAATTGGGCGCGCAACGATCCACAGGCGGCAGTGGCATGGCTGGATCGCTTGCCCGAAAGTGCCGAGGAGCGTAAGGGCGACATTTACCAGGGTGTGGCTAATAGCTTTATTAATCACGACCCGATGGCTGCTTCCGAATGGCTCGCGACGCTTGAAGATAGCCCCGAGCGCGACCAATCCGTAGTGACTCTGGTCAATCATATTTCAAAAAACGATCCGGAGGCAGGGTTCATTTGGGCAGCCACCGTCGATGATACGGAAAAGCGGAAAAGCACCTTGAAGCGCAGCGTACAGCAATGGATTAAAACCGATCCGGACGCAGCTTATAAAGCGATCGTCGACGCCAAGATCGAAGCCGCCGAGAAGGAGTCACTGCTCAAGATGCTCGAAGGCAGGCGTTAGCGCTACCTGCGATTCTCTAGCCATTTCAGCGCTGCCTTGCCCCATGGGTGTTTTTTTGCGAGCCCGATGCCGTGGCCTTCCTTTTCGTAGATGTGGAGTTCTGCGGGGACGCCATGTTTGCGCAACGCTTGGTAGAATAGGACGCTGTTTTCCGGGGGGACGCCTTCGTCCTCGTTTGTGTGAATGAGTAAGGTCGGCGGTGTTTGCGCGGTTACCGCGTTTTCGAGGCTGAGCGCAGCCACTAATTCGGGTGCGGCATCAGTGCCGAGCAGATTTTCGCGCGAGCCAAGATGCGCACAATCCGCAGTGAAGCTAATGACAGGATAGACCAGTATAGCGAAGTCGGGACGGCTGCTTTGTTGATCGATGGTATCGCCAACGATGCCTGCTTCGGCGAGCGCTTGCGTCGCGGCGGAGCCCGCCAAGTGTCCACCGGCGGAGAAGCCCATGATGCCAATCTGCGCAGGGTCGATCATCCACTCGCTGGCATTGTGTCGTAGTATACGGATGGCACGTTGCGCATCGATCAGCGGCGCCGGGTGGCGGTAGGGCGCGTAGCGGTTTTCCAGCACCGCGGCGGCATGGCCGTGCGAGCTGAGGAAGCGTGCGATGCGGTGGCCTTCTTTCGGCACCGAAAGCATGCCGTAACCGCCGCCGGGGCAGACGATTATAGCTTGGCCGCTGCGGAACTCTTCGCTCGGCAGATAGACGGTGAGTCGTGGCAAGCCGGGCAAGGCATCGCCTGCCAAGGGTGTGTCTTGCTCCCAAAGAGGGAGGGTAAGTGGGAGTCCGTTATGCGGTGCGTTCATTGTGAGTGGTATTCTATTTTTTGAAAGAAACGTCGGCGCTATTTACGAAGTCCCAAGTGCTGCCTGAGATTTCGCGCGCATAGACGGCTATCCGGTAGTCTTCGAGCGAAGCGTCTTCTGGTAGGAAGGCTTTGATCTGACCAGTTGTTATAGTCTGCATGGCGTCCCAACTCATAGAGAGTGAGAAGTCCTGAAGATGTGTGCCGGCAGGGTCAGTCAGCGCGAAGCTGAATTTACCGTCAAATGCTTCGCTTGAGGGGGCGACGGCGTCTGGCTCGAAAGTGAAACTCGGCAAATTGGCGGCGAGCTCAATGTTAAGGTCGTTTTCATTGCGATAAATGCTGCGCACGACCAAGCGATTGCCGTTGGCCACGTAAGTAGCCCCTTCTTCGATGAGCAGCGTGCTGACTTTGACTTGATCTGAGAAGGTGATGTCCAAGCTGAAGTCGACCGCCAGATTGGTTTCATCGCCAGCCAGTTCATCTCGTTTTGCGTAGCCCAGGCGTATTGAGCATTTTCCGTGAGTCTCCTTTTGGAAGCGTTGGCTGCTCGACATGGTTCGGTCTATTTCGATTTCTTTGCCGTCCATGTGAAGGGTGGGGTTGTGCACGGTCGCCCAAACGTTTTCGATGGCTGTATTTTCGGGTGCTGCGAAGACTGCACGTATTTCGATCAATTCCTGGCCATTGGTATGTATGGTGCCGCCTTTGCGTAGATGCTCGAGCTCAAGGCTGTGCTCTTTAGCGCCGAACTGCGAGAATCGATCTAGACCTAGAAAACTATCGCTCGGTGTCAGTGCCATCGAAATGAGTACTGTCGGTATGATTAAGAGCCAAGAGAGTAGAATCCTGCGGCGGAAGTAGATAAGCGAAAGGATGCCGAGGCCGACCAGCAGCCAATAAACCGTCTGTGTCATCGCGAGCCAGTGGCCGGGCATGTCGGCAGGTAACACTCCCCATTCGAGATCAAAGGAGAAGTTTTCCGATGCCATTGTTAGGAATAACATAGCGAAGCTTAGGGCGTAGAAACCGACGAAGATACAAACCACCAGTAGCAGATAGCGTGGCAGGGAACGCGTTTGCGCTGCGAGGAAGACTTGAGCCTGCCAGATCGCGAGGGCGGAGACTATCTCCAGCAGGGCATAGGGCGTCCGCGCTACGCCGCCGTTCATGACTAGGATGATCGTTGCGGAGAGTTGATGGATAGCGATTAGAATGATAAGGAAGAGTAACTTACTTGTCAGCAGCTTGCCCCGACTGATGGGGCGCGAGAGCCAGTAGGCGTCGGGGTCGGCGAGCGATTCTTCCTGTACCACCATCACAATGACGACAAAGAATAAAATGCCACCGATCATAGAGCTCAGCATCGAGAGGCCGCGGTTTAGCCCGCTGTCGAGCAACCCGACGGTGGTGCCTTGTAAGTAGACTTCGATGCTAGCCAATACTAAGAGTGTGATCCACGCCCATGTGTAGCGGCGAAGGTCTTTGTTTAGAATGTGGAGTATCTGTTTCATGTGACGGGCAAGGAGTGGGCGGTCAAAATTTGGCGGATGCTCATCGGCGTGAATTTCGCCTGAATGCCGCTTGCGGAGAGTGTATGGAGTGTCGACGACTCAAGCTCTGCGTCGAAGTGCTCGGTGAATATTTTTGACTCGGTTTGCAAGGCACGGGCACTGCCGAACTTCGAGCGGATGTCTTCGGGGATGAATTCGAGCGCAAGTCCTTCGGCGACGAGTAGACGGTGGCGACCGAGGTAATTTTCCAACGATTCATTTACCCTGAGTTGCCCGTGGCTCAGAATACCGAGGCGATTGGCGACTGGTTCCACTTCCTCCACGTCGTGGGTGGTGAGGATGATGGCGAGGCCGTCTTGGTGTGCGAGCGATTTGAGCAACTCACTGAGTTGCGCACGCGTCTCGACGTCGAGGCCGCTGAACGGCTCGTCGAGCAGCAGTAGCTTGGGGCGCGCAGGCAGTGTGCTAGCGACGGCGACCTTCATTGCCTGGCCGCGTGAGAGATGTTTGATTTTCTGCTGCTTCGGTAGTCCGAAGCTGGCGACCAAGCGTTCGCAAAGATCGGTGTCCCACTCGCTGTAAAAGCCTGAGCAGTAATCGAGGAAGGCTTCGACGCTCATCCACTTTGGCATTTTTTGCCCTTCGGAGATGTAGCCGACGCGGTCGAAATCGTGTCCGTTGAGTTGTGTCGAAGGAGTGCCGAGTAGGTAGGCTTCGCCCTCGCTCGGGCGGTAAATATTGAGGAGCAACCGAAAGGTGGTCGACTTTCCGGAGCCATTGGCACCGAGCAGTGCGAGCACTTCGCCGGGTTCGACTCTGAGGTCGAGCGCGTTGAGCGCGGTTACGTGGCGGAAGCGTTTTGTTAAATTACGCGTGAGAACAGGTGGAGGTGCGGTATCCATCTCGGTAAATTGTTTGGCTCACTAAGAAAGAGCAAGGTTCTCTTTGATCAACGCCGACGATTCCATACCTCACTTGCAAAACGTTGTTTCTCGCGCTCGATTCGCTCGCTGTTAAATAGGGGGCGGATGTCTTCGAGCTCGCCGACCTTTAGTTCGAACGCGGAAGCGAGTTGTTGGATCAGCTGTTGCTGAAATGAAATGTAGTCGAAGTCTTCGGGTAGTGCACTTCGGTCGAGCGAGCCTTGAATGAGCAGACCGTGGCGGTTGCGTTTCATGGCGGCACCGGCGATTTTTTGTCCGTCGGGGCGCAGCACATCATTGGCGGCGGGTGTGACGAAGCATTGGCTGGGGGTGTTGACCGTAGTCAGAGCTTCGCCGCAGTGGCGCGGGCAGGGGGCGAGGCGGCTTTCGATGTCGAATGTTTTCAATGCCGATCCGATAGCTTGGTGTATTCGCTGGTAGAGCTTGATGGCAGGCAGCGCGGCGCAGGGGAGTGCAGTGTGGATGACGAGTGCATACGTCCAGTCGTTGCGGTGGTCGACGATACCGCCGCCGGTGGGTCGTCGGCAGAGCGCTAGATTGCAGCCAGCTGCATGTTTGACCTCTGCATAAATCTGCGCGTAGCCGAAGGTGGCTGCGGGCTCCAGCCAGCCGTAATGGCGGAAGGCGGTCAGGCCTGCGGGTATGCTTTCTAGTAGCGCCGTGTCGATCGCCATGTTGGTGGAGGCATCACCAAATGCGTTGGGTAGGGAGATTAGCATCCGGTGTGTTAGGCGTTGAGCGGTTCGACGCGGGTGAGCTCTTCGAGTTGTGCCTCGAAGTCGATGGGCTTCGTTTTGAGCTTTGAGACGATTGGATGTAGATTAAAGGTAAGGTTGGAGGGGCGACTCGCATGGGCGGGATCGTCGCTTTGGCAGACGGACTGGACCGCGTCGAGCGGTAGGCCAAAGTGTTTTAGAATGCGTTGCCCCATCTCGAAGCGGCTAAGTGTTTCATTACCTGCCCAGTGGAAGATGCCGTGTAGATCGCGGCGCTCGGATAGTTCGAGTAGGACTTCGGCAACGTTGGAGGTGGAGCAGGGTTGGCGGATCTCGTCGCAAAAGAGCTTTGGTCGCTCGCCTGCGTGGATCGCGGCGAGTAGTTTCTCATGCAAGCTACGCTGCCCGCTGAGGCTGTTCCCCATCAAGATCGGGATGCGTAGCACGACGGGGTCTTCGGGGTTGTGTTCCAGTACTTCGCGCTCGGCCATGAGTTTGGTCTGCCCGTAGAGATTGGTCGGGGCGGGCATGTCGGTGGAGCGGTAAGGAGTGGCGCTGTTTCCGTCGAAGACCATATCGGTGGAGATGTGCAGCAAGCGGGCGCCGAGGTGCGTGGAGATCTGCGAGAGCAGGCGGGGGAGAGCTACATTGACTTTCTCGGCCAGCCTTGGATCGGCATCGACCGACGCGGGGTTGGAGATGGCTGCGCAGTTGACGATGACGTCCGGCCATTGCTCAAGGCAAATTCCGGTCAGTGTTTCGGGGTGGGCTGCATCCAGTTGAATGCTCTGCGCGAATCCTTCCGCGCGGGGAGGATTTTGGTTATACAATGCGGTGACGGAGTGTCCGCGGCGGATGGCGGCTTGCGCGTAGGCATGGCCGAGCAAGCCGGATGCGCCAGTGAGTAAAATCTTCATGGTTTCTAAAGGTTTGTTTTGTTGCAATCGGCTAAGAGCGAGGCAAGTTCAAAGCCAATTATCAATGAAATACGCTGAACTCGCGAATGCTGGTGTGCATGAACAACCGGTCTATGAACCCGGAAAACCTATTGAGTATGTAGCTCAGGAGTTTGGGCTCGATCCTGTCCGAATTGCTAAGTTGGCCTCGAATGAGAATCCGTTCGGTGCCTCGCCAAAGGCGATGGCAGCCGCGCAAGCGTCTCTGAAGAGCGCGCATCTCTATCCGGACGGGGGCTGCTGCAAGCTACGCGCGGCGCTTGCCGAAGCGCGTGGCGTGGGTGAGGACAGCCTTATAATAGGCAACGGTTCTAACGAAATTATCGAGTTGCTGGGGCATGCGTTCTTGCGACCGGGGCTGGAGGTGGTGATGGGCGATCAGGCCTTCATTGTTTATAAGCTGGTGACGCAGCTCTTTGGTGCGACGCCGGTTGAGGTGCCAATGAAGGACTTCGGGCACGATCTGAAAGCGATGCAGGCGGCGGTGACGGCGCGCACGCGTTTGCTCTTTGTGGCCAGCCCGAATAATCCGACGGGGGTGGCGAATTCCGAGGCGGATTTGATCGAACTGGCCGAGTCGTTGCCGGAGCACGTGATTTTGTGCTTGGATGAGGCCTACGCGGAGTATCTTGAGTCGGCACCGGATTTGCGTGCTCAGATTTTGGCAGGACGGAAGGTTTTTTGTATGCGAACGTTTTCCAAAATTTACGGCTTGGGTGGTTTGCGTGTCGGTTATGGCTACGGAGTCCCTGAGCTGATCCAATTGCTGCAGCGAGTGCGGCAACCCTTCAATGTGAATTCGGTAGCGCAAGCAGCGGCGACGGCAGCGTTGACGGATTTTGAATTTATTGATCATTGCCGGGCGGCCAACGAAGCGGGGCGCAAGCAACTGGTCGAAGGCTTGGAAGCGTTGGGCTTTGCGACGCTCGGTGGGCAAGCGAATTTTGTTTTGTCGAATGTCGGCGATGGCGGTGCATTTTTTCAGGCATTGCAAAAGCAAGGTATAATTGTGCGTCCGTTGGCCCCTTACGGAATGGCAGCCTATGTCCGTATTACGATCGGAACCGAGTCCGAGAATCTGCGTCTGTTGGCGGCTGCTCGTGAAACCGTGGCAGCATTAGGAGGTTCTGCGTAGTTATGGAGGACGCTTGGATTCGGTTTTTTCTCTCACTTGCTTCGGTCGGACTCATGTTGGTGCTGCATGCCTTTTTGGTGATGTGCGAGATCAGCCTGGTAAAGTTTCGCTATCGTAAGCCGAGCGAGGAACAGTTGGAGGAACTGAGGCACTTGCCGGGGTTGGCTCGTTTGATCGATAATAGTGATCAGACGGGGCGAGTGGTGCGCTTTAGTAAAACGTTGTGCACGGTCGCCGTCGGTCTCTTGTTGATGCCGTTGGTGAGTGATTTCTTCGCTCTCTTTAAGCTGGAAGCGGCTCCGGATCGTTGGATCGTAGTGCTGGTTTCGTTTGCATTGGCCGTTTCGGTGCACTTCTTCTTTGCGGAGATTTTTCCGCGTGGTCTCGCAATGCGCAATCCTTCGAAGGCGATTCGTCGTTCTTATCGCGTATTGCTGGCGTTTCAGTTTTTGACCTTTCCGATCATGCTCTTTTTTCGGATGTTGAAGAAAAAGCTCTACCGATGTATCGGTGTGGATGTTGAGGATGAGCTCAACCCCTTGGATGTGGATGTGCAGATCCGCGCAATGGGGGAGGATAGTAGTCAACTCTCAGGAGTCGTTCGTAAGATCGTTAATCGGACCTTGCAAATGCAGGAGCTTGTGGTGCAGGACATTTTGTTACCCCGCAGTCAGGTGGTGATTTGTGATTTGGACTTGGAGATTAAAGAGAACCTTGAAGCCATGAAAGCTGCTGGGCACACGAGGTTTCCTCTATGTCGTGGCGATTTGGATGAGTGTCTCGGGCTGATCCATATCAAGGATATCTTTAGGTGGCGCGAGCCCTTGTCGGAAATAGATCTGATGAAGCTCAAGCGCAATGTGGCCGTATTTCCATTGGAGACTCCGCTGGAGGAAGCTCTGGAGCGGATGCTCCGCGCTAAGTTTCACATGGCGCTGGCCGTCGATGAGTTCGGCGGCATTGTCGGCGTGATTACTCTAGAAAGTATCTTAGAGGAACTCGTGGGGGAAATTCAGGACGAGTTTGACAGTGAGGAGCAGCAGATTGTCACGCTCGGCAATGGTCGCCGTTTTAGGATTTCAGGACTGACTCCAATTCACGATATCGAGGAGGAATTGGAGATCGAAATCGACAATCAGGAAGTGTCCACCTTTGGCGGTTTGATCACTGGAGAGCTTGGCCATATCCCCGAACGCGGGGAGCAACTTAGTTGCTACGGTATGGCGATCACAATCGATGACGTTGACGATCGCCGTGTTATCGCGGCCACGGTTGAATTGAAGTAAAGGGGCGTTAAAGGCTCCCTAGCTCTCAAGTCTGGGGTAATTGCGAGCTCTCGCGCAAGATGGCGCTAAGCTGAAGCAGCAGGCTATGGCGGTCCGGCGTGAAGATGAAGCGATCGCTGCCGAGCTTGTTGTAAGCCTCGACGAGCAATTCCATTTGTGGACGGCGCATTTGTAAGAGGCGAGAGAGCAGGCGATTTAGGTTTTCCGTGTTGCCTAAGGCGAGTTCGGTGCGGATCAATTCAGACAGAACCTTTTGGTTGGTGGGCGATTTCTGATAGGCGACCAACAGTATTTTTCGAGCCTGTTGGTTGCGATCAATATTTGTGAATCGACGAGATACCGCGAGGTAGGTCTGTGGTTGATTGTTGGCGTCGTCGATGAAGTCTTGTAGGTAAATCTCGCCCAGATCGGGGCGATTGATTCCATAAGAGGCGACGGCACGCAGGCTGTTAAAGATCGCCCAGCGTTTCGTCAGCCAGTCAGGACGTTCTTTTAAGAGTTCTTCGGCGAAGTCGAGCGCACCTTGATCGTCTTTGTCCACCAAGTGCGATTCGATCAACAGTAGTGCGAATGAGTCGATGTTGAATTCGTTTTCGAGTGCTTCCTCGTAAGTGCGGCGCGCCAGATCAACATTCCCCGTGTCTGCGGCGAAGTTTGCAAGTGCTTGCAGGGCTGTCTCGTCGTCGCGGAACTGTTGCAGCATACGCTGCGTCTCGCGCTGCTCGCGTTCGGTGTCACCCGACTTGTTGTAAATATAGAGTAGTTCTAGGCGGGGTGCAGCGCTCAGTGGGGCACTTACATTTCGCAAGATGGCGTAGCGCCGTGCTTGGTCGATCTGGCCGAGTTCTCGGTGGTAACGGCTGAGCTGCATTAACAAGGGTTCCGAGTTGGGGAATAGACGGATGGATTGCTCCATCTTAGTAATGGCCGCAATTTGGTTACCTCGATCCCAACTGATCTGAGCGGAGAGTAGTACACCTTCTAGAGACTCTAGCAGTTTGTAGGAGACTAGATAGTCATCAGCTTGGTCGTAGTTGCCGCGCAGGTAGTTCGCATTGGCGGCGCCGAATGCTAGCGTGCGGTTTATATCGGTCAGGTCAGGCTCTTCCGGCAGATATTTGTCGGCTAGGTTTTGGATCTCTTCGTCCATTTGATAGCGCAATAGCACGCGGAGGGTCTGTTTTAGGTAGTCGAGGTCGTCGATGCCGCCTTGGCTGAGCCCCTTGAGTAACTGATCTGCTGCAATGTCGTGGCGTTTGAGCGCGATCTCGTAAAATTCGGCGAGCACGCGGCGACCTTCCAAGTTTGCCGGCGCACGTGCGACTCCAAGCCTGAGTAAGCGCAGCGCATCTCGGTAATTGCCTTCTTTGACCTCGGATAGGCCTCGTTTGATATGGTAGTTCCCCATTTCCACTCGGTGCTCGTTCAGCCCGAAGGGTAGAAGCGTGAGCATCTTGGTGTAAGACACCTCATCAAATTCCTTATTATATTTAAAATGGAAGTATAAAACTCCCGCCATGCAAAACCAACCCAGTAAAAGTAGCAGGAAGAAAGTTCCGATCAGGCGTCCCCATCGCACGGAGATCCCCATTCGTCCGTCGATTCCTTTTTTCTGTATGACATAACCCAGCAAGATGGTTTTTTCGCGGGTCATTGGGTTACGTGTAGTGCGTTGCCTGTTCATGGGTATTTCTTTATGAATGGGATAATTTCATAGTATTGGTTATGGAAATGGAGGCTCACGCCAAGCTCAAATAAAGCAGACTTTCGTATTGCAGTTGAGAATCGAGCTACCTAAGGTTTTTTTTAAGACGCGGTTTTTTCTTTAACTCTTATTGTATTTTCTTTTGTATCTCTTGGATCATCATTTTTCTGTATATGAAAAACAAACCACTTTACCTCCTCTCTTTCATTTTTTTAGGTCTGTTTCTTCAGGCTAGGGTCAGTGCCGCGCCACTCATCTCTATCGGCGATAATACGGATGTTTTCTTTAATGGGTCTTCCAGCCTCCGCTGGAGCTCCAATATCTTCCGTAACGAGGACGATGAAGTCGATGACCTCGTTTGGACCCTTTCGCCGGGATTTGAAATCAATGTGGGCCGTGGCGTATCGAATGCAGACCTGAGTATTATTACCCGCTACGATATTATTCGTTACGAGGACAATGATCAGTTGGATGCCGAGCTTTTCCATATCCGAGCAATCGGTTCTTACAAGACCAGTCGTTTGGATTTGAATGGATCGGCCCATTATGATGAGGAGAAGTCTAATTCCGGTGACAGCAACTTAACGCGAGACCTCATCGAGTCGAATAATTACGGCGCCTCACTTAACAGCGAGTATCGTTTTTCTCCTAAGTTTAGTTTTGGAGCCGGCGTCCGCTACACTGAAAGAGAGTATCAATCTCCATACGACGATCGCTTTGCCGACCGCCAAACGTATACACTGCCTTTCGATCTTTTCTATGAGTTGACGCCTAAGGTCGATCTCAGTGCAGGTTACACGTACACGGAAACAGATATCGACGCAACTCCGTTTAATCCAAACGGGGATTATACGGCGAAAAATCATTTTTATAATGTGGGTGCTCGTGGCAATCTATTGCCGAAACTGGCTGGTTTCTTTAAAGTCGGCTATCGTACTCGCGAAGATGACCGATCTGGTACCGATGAGTCGGGGAGCCTCGGTCTTGACGCCGATTTGACTTGGAGCGCGACTCCGAAACTCACGATTCTTCTCGCACTTTCACGTGATTTCGGTGTCGGGGGCGAAGGTCAATCAACCGAGAATTCGTCGGTCGATCTGAGTGGCAGCTACTCGATCTCCAGTTACTTCGCCGCAAGCGCGCATTTCGGCTATACGTTCCGCGACTACTCCAACGTCGATCGCGAGGACGACCAGTATAATTTTGGGGCACGGCTGACATATTCGCCCAATCAGTATTGGCGCTTTGGTACCGGTTACACCTACACGGAGAACGATTCCTCGAAAGCGAACCGAAGCTACGAGGATCACACAGTTGATTTGACCGCGACCCTCCGCTACTAACTTTGAAACTATCCCCCTCTTTACGGGTCAAAATGCCTCCATCCGTGAGGCATTTTTTTACTTTATGACGCAGTTCTCCTTACTTATCGCATCTTGCTTCCTCTTTCTGACCTCTTTTCTTGCCGCACAAGATTCTGACGGTGGAGACGGTGGTGGTTCTACTGGTTCTTCTTACAATTCAGGAGCTTCTTCTGGCGGCAGTAGCAGTAGCAGTAGCGGTGGTGTCGGCATTGTTGTTGGAGAAAACTACATTCTTAAGCCGTCGGATGTGATTTCGGTCGAGGTCTATCAGGAGGACGACCTCAATAAGAGCGTACGTATTGAAGGTGACGGATCAGTTGCACTTGCTTTGGTGGGCAAAGTTAAAGTTGCCGGGATGACCGTCGCTGAAGCTCAGTCGCTGATAACCGATTTATACAATCGTGATTATTTGGTAGATCCGCAGATTTCGGTGTTGGTGGTGCAGTTTTCTCAAAAATTCGTGTATATTTTGGGTTCCGTGAATAATCCCGGTTCAGTTCCGATACCTCCGGATCGTGATCTGACTTTAAAGGAAGCGATTGCCAGCGTGCGTGGTGTGAGCCGGCTGGGGAATCCCAAGTCGATTACCATCAAGCGCGTCGACGAGGATGGGCGTGCGCGCCAGATGGAAGTTAATTTTACTCGGATTGTTCAGGATCCGAATGCAAAGGATATTATTCTAAAAGAAGGTGACACGATCTGGGTCCCTGAGCGAATTATCTAACCCTTTTAATTCAAGATATGAAGAACGATTATGTAAGAGGCGCTCCGGACCCCAATGCGGGCGGCTACGGTGGTGGATACGGATACGGTTACGGTTACGGTGGGGGTAGCAACTATGGCTACGGCGGCTACGGCGGTGGTGGTGGTTACGGTGGCGGCTACGGTGGCGGTGGCCCGCAGCGTTCTTTCAAGGATTATTTCCTGATGTTTCGTGAGCGTATCTGGTATCTCATTGTCGCATTTTTTATTATCTTCTCAGGTTCGATTCTGTATACCTTTAATAAAACGAAGGTTTATACGGCTGTTGCACAAGTGCAGCTTTTCCGGGACGATTCTTCGGCGCTGGGTAACACTGTCGAAATGGAGCAAAATCAAATCCGGACAGCGGAAGATTTGAATACGCAGATCAGTGTGCTGGAAAGCTCGTCGATTATCAAAGGTGTGGAGCAACGTCTGCAGGACGAGATGCGTGAGCGCTTCATGGCGCCTTACACGGCCGCGCTGAGTTTAAGTGGCCCACTGACGCCACTCGAAGTTTTGGGGCGTAATCGAAAGATCATTCCGCGGCGTATGAGTTTAATGATCAATGTCGCCTATTCCCATCCGGATCCGATTGTGGCGGCGGAGGTTGCAAATCTCTTCGCTAAAGAATTTATCGATTACAATTTGAAGCTCAATATTGATGGTTCGATGAAGGCGGTTGAGGATTTGCGTATTCGTGCAGATCAGCAGAAAGAGCGCGTTGAAGAGCTTGAGCTTAAACTCGCTGAATATCGTGAGAAAAATAATGCAGTGTCGCTTGATACGACAGAAAATATTGCCGGTGCGCAGCTTTCACGCCTAAACGAGATCAAACTGACGAATAAGAATGTCTACGATCAGCTCGAAACCAAATGGAACTTGATTGAGACCTATCGTCGTGAGGGTAAGAAACTATGGGAGCTCTCCTTTATCGCAGAGCAACCGCGGGTTTCCGACCTATTAAGCCGTATTTCCGGCAATCGCATTAGTATTTCGTCACTCAGCAAACGCTATCGGGAAAAGCACCCTGCGATGATTCAACTTTTACAAACGCTGCAAGAGGCGGAGTTAGAGCTTGATGTTGCTGTGCAAAATTCGGTCGATAAAATTTACGCGGCTTACAGTGAAGCAAAAAGCAATTTCGAAATGGCCAGTCAGCGATTGGCCGAAAAAGAGCAAGAATTGATCAATTTGAGTAAGACACGCGTGGAGTATAGTTCGCTGCTTCGTGACCTGGAGGTGCAACAGAATTTCTTCCAGGCACTTAATTCACGCATGACAACGGAAAAGGCGCAGGTAAATCTGAAGAATCCGAATGCTCGTATCATTGATGAGGCGTTTCCTCCTCCTGAGGATCAGCCATCCTCGCCTAATGTTGTGATGAATCTGGCGGCTGGTTTTTTCGGGGGCATCGCAGTGGGCTTTGGCCTGATCTTTGCCGTCGCGTTTTTGGATGACCGCGTCAAGAGCGCTTTCGATATCGAGGGCACGATTGGCCTGCCTATGTTGGGTGTCATCCCTCGCATTAAGAAGCTGGATACGAATACTAAAGCTCAGGCTGTGGCATCCAATGTGGATCGCCATGTGACGGAAACTTTCCGCTCGATTCATTCTGCGCTCAAGCTGAATGATGAGAGTAAAAACGCGAAGGTCATCCTCACGACCAGTACTGTGCCAGGGGAAGGTAAGTCTTTTGTAAGCTCAAATCTCTCGCTGACTTTTGCGAACCATGGTGAGAGAACACTTCTGCTGGATGGTGACTTGCGCCTTCCGAATGTTGCTCGCTCGCTTCAGTTGGAGAATGAGTTCGGGATGTTGGATCACATCGAGAAAGGCGCAAGCTTGGATGAAGTTATTGTCAAAGAGGTTTACCCGAATTTAGACGTGTTGCCCTCCGGAGGTAAGTCGAAGAATCCTACACAAGTGCTGAATAGTGCTCAGTTTGAAGCGATGTTCGCGGATTTACGTGATCGATATGATCGTATCGTAGTTGACTCGCCACCTTTGGCTGCGGTGAGTGATGCGCTTAACTTGCTGCCACTGGTGGATGGTATTATTTATGTGATTAAATTCAATACGGTTAAGCGGAAGACTGCGGTTGTGAATGTTCGTCGCCTCTGGGAGTCCAACACGCCTGTATTCGGTGCGATTTTGAATAATATCACGAGCTCGCTTTCCAGTTATTATTATTCGAACTATTCCGATAAGGCTTACCAGGATTACTATATTAATCAGGAAGAAGAATTGGAAGAAGAGTTGGCTGGCGATGTGGAACCCGCGCTCGAGCCGAAAGCCTAACCCGTATATCTCACGACTGGTCTGCTTTAGTTTACCTGATCGAACGCCGCCCCTGCTTTACGAGTCCGCACACCTTACCTTGGAGCGGATCAAGCATGCCCTTGTTCCTGTTTCAGCCACACGACATGCCGCATAACTATTAGAGTTCGGCGATTAACTGCACGCGCTCAAACAAACTGGACGGACTTGGAAGTGTTCTTCCGTAATGGAAGTGGAGCGATCGAGATCTCAAGTGGGACCTTGCGTGACGCTTAAATCCCCCGATTTATTTCGGGGGATTTTCTTATCTGCCCAGCATGAGCAAAACCACGATGGCTAAGGCAATTCGATACCATGCGAATAGAGCCAATCCGTGTTGGCACAAGTAGCTAACCAGCCACTTGACCGCGAGTGCGGCGGAGATAAATGCAACCAAGCATCCGATCAGGACGGGGCCGATCTCCAGCGCGGTAATCATATTAGAGCCGTCACTCAGCATTTTGTAGCCCGAAGCGGCGCTCAAAGTGATAAGTCCGAGCAAGAAACTGAATTCCGCCGCGTGTTTTGGGGATAGTCCAGCCAGATAACCGCCTACGATGGTGGCCATCGAGCGGCTGGTTCCCGGCCACATGGCGAAACATTGGAAGAGGCCAATTAGAACTGATTGGCGGATTGAGAGATCGTGGATT
>CALOEH010000240.1:0-3223 GCA_942492195.1 uncultured Planctomycetia bacterium
GCTCTTGGACATCTTCTCGCCATCGATGCCCGGCACGCGTGCCGATTGTCGAGAACCTTGCCTTTGGGCATCACGAACGTGTCGCCGAAGTGATGATTGAAGCTGCCCGCGAGATCGCGGCAGACTTCGATGTGCTGCACCTGGTCCTCTCCCACCGGCACGATGTCGGCATCGTAGGCGAGGATGTCGGCGGACATGAGCACGGGGTAGGTGAACAGTCCCGCGTCGGCAGTGAGGCCCTTGGCCTTCTTGTCCTTGTAGGCGTGACAGCGCTCCAGCAGCCCTATGGGCGTACCGGTCATCAGCAGCCAGCAGAGTTCGCTGACTTCGGGTACGTCGGATTGCACGAACAGTGTCGCCCGTTCGGGATCGAGCCCCAGCGCCAACAGATCAATCGCCGCATCGAGCGTAAGCTGCCGCAATTCCTTCGGATCACGAACGGTCGTCAGCGCGTGCAGATTGGCGATGAAGTAATACGACTCGCCCGCATCCTGCAAGTCGATGTACTGCCGAATGGCACCAAAGTAGTTGCCCCAATGAAACCGGCCGGTGGGTTGGATACCGCTCAGAACGCGCATGAATGTTTGAACCAAACGAGGAATGGGATGCAGGATGGGGGATGTAGGGGGCAGGGAAAGGAATCTTTACCCTCACCCCTGCATCCCGCATCCTCAATCCTTAGTTTTCAGTGTGCCCACGATGTCTTGAATGTTTTTCGCGCTAAGTTCTGCCAGTGCTCCTGGCAAAGCGTCTAGCACTTCCATGGACGCCCTAGGATTGTAGAAGTTCACCGTCCCCAGTTGAACTGCCGTCGCGCCGGCGACGAGGAACTCCATCACGTCGTCGATCGTGGCGATGCCGCCGATGCCGATGAGGGACGTTTTTACGGTATTTGCGGCCTGGTAAACGCAGCGGAGGGCGATCGGCTTGATGGCAGGGCCGCTGAGGCCTCCCACGACGTTTCCTAGCAACGGCCTGCGGCGACGCCAGTCAATTGCCATCCCCAGGCAGGTGTTGATCACGGCCAGAGCGTCAGCCCCACCCGCCTCGGCGGCCCGGGCCATCGTGGCAATACTCGTCACGTTGGGCGTTAGCTTGGCAATAATCGGCAAATGGCTGGCGGCCCGGCAACCGGCGACGACCTGTTCGCACATCGCGGGGTCGGTGCCGAAATCGACGCCGCCCGAGACGTTCGGACAGGAGATATTGGGTTCAATCGCCGCCGCACCGGGGACTTCGCTGATGCGAGCCGTCAGCTTCGTGAATTCTTCCTGCGTGCGACCGGCGATGCTCACGATAATCGGCACGCCCAATCCCGCGAGATAAGGCAAGTGGTGGCCGATGAACGCTTCGATGCCGTCGTTGTCGAGACCGATCGAGTTGAGCATTCCCGCGGAGGTTTCTACCGTCCGCCACGGTGCGTTTCCTTGGCGCGGTTCTTGCGTGATCGTCTTGGGGACGATCCCGCCCAACCGACTGAGGTCCACAAGACCTGCCATCTCCCGCGCGTAGCCGAACGTACCCGACGCGACCAGGATCGGGTTTGGCAGACGCAGCCGACCTAACTTTACGGCAAGGTCAACATCGTGGGGGACGGAGGGCATGAAAAGGCGGAAAGGGGAGGGGGGAAGGCGGAAATAACGCCGACCGCATCCTATCGGAGAAGTCCCCAGCCAGCAATTCTCCTACCTGCTATTGGATCCACAAATCCCAGAGAAGTATTCAACTACTACTTCAGCCAGTTGTTGAACAACGATGCGAGGCTAACAAGTGCTGGCAGGAACAGAAGTAATGCAAGAAATAACTGGACTTTTGCATTTTCGTATTTCAATATCAGTTTTTTCGGCGAGTCAGCTAGCAACCGCTAGATGCTGTGCTGCTTGCATGGGATTTGTTGGATGATGTTGTGTTGGGCTGGAAATTGTCGAGAATCGCATTCTGATAGTGCATGGCTCGTCAGTTATCCAGGAGTTCGTACCATGCCCGCCATTGTTGAGTTTCCCCAAGTAGTTGCCGACGTTGTCGACCGGTTTGCGGATCTGTTTCCCAACGCGCCCCAACGTCGGCACTTTGCCGAGTATCTGACGGGGCTGATCGTCGCCAAGAACAAGACCGTCAGCGGCATGAACGCCCAGTTCGTCGAGACCACCGATCAGTCGTGTTTGAACCGCTTCGTGACCGGTGCCGATTGGGATGTCGATCAACTCAACGCCGAGCGGCTGGAATTGTTGCAGGAAGACCCAGCCACCCACTACTCTGATCGCGGGGTGATCGCCTTGGATGACGTCTTGATCGACCACGACGGCCAACTGATCGACGACGTCGGCTGGTTCTGGGACCATGCCGAGCAGCGGCACAAGATCGCCCACGACTATTTGTTTGCCAACTACGTTTGTCCAAGCGGCAAGCACTATCCGCTGGAGTTTCGCCGCTTTAAGAAACGCGAGCAGTGCGAAGCCACCGGCGAAACTTTTGAAGATCACGGCGTCTTGTTTCGGCAACTGGTCAACTGGGTCTGCGAACGCGAGATTCCTGGCGACTTCACGTTTGACAGCTATTTTTCCAGTGCCGAGAGCCTGAATCACATTCACCAGCAGCAGAACGCACGAGGCGAGTCGCGGGCCTATGTCGGCGATTTGAAGACCAATCGCAAGCTGGAAATCCGTGGCCAGTGCCTCCGCACGGACGAGCTGGCCGCTTCGATTCCCCGGGAAAAACGCCGGGAGTTTCGACTGGGCGATGATCGTCAGTGGTACTACACGACCACCGTGCGGTTGCCTCAGGTAAGCCATCCGGTGCGGATCGTACTGATCTGGCGCAATCGGCGAGATCAGAATCTGGCCAAGGTACTCATTACCAATCGCACCCGCTGGGAAGTGAACCGCATCTTGAAAACGTACCGTTACCGTTGGACCGGCACCGAAACCTTTCACCGCGACGGCAAGCAGGAGTTGGGAATGGGAGCGTGTCAACTGCGCAGCGGCCAAGGCCAGACCAGGCACATGTACTTGGTGATGTTGGCGTACTCGCTCTTGATGCGACAGCTCAAAACCAGCCGTGCGAAGGAATGGACACGAGAAAGGCTGATGACCATCGGCGAGGCCTGCCGGGCCGTGGCCAACGAAACCCTTAGCAAAACTATTCGCTGGGCCATGCTGCAAATCACAGAATATTCCCGACCAACACGTCACGTTATCGACCAATTGGGGTTGATTTAGCGTTT
>CALOEH010000241.1:0-11305 GCA_942492195.1 uncultured Planctomycetia bacterium
GAGTGCCACCCAGCCGAGAGTTCCAGTTTCAAGAGAGGCAGGACATCGATCATTGAATTCGGGGGAGGCATTCGCCCAATCCGTACCTAAGGTACTCTAGGAGATTCTCGAAGACTAGTTCTTGCTGGTCTGTGTACCAATACACATATGGTTCCCGACCAGCAACTGGCCACGCGAACAATATGACTTCACCTAGCTCCCTATAAATAATAGAAAGTCGAGAGTTATCTAACCGCGTGGGTATCGAGTTGTCCCAATGCTCTCGTAAATTGTCCACGGTTCGGTTCACGTCACTACTTCTTACCGCTCGTTCCATTTCGGATAAGCTATACCAGGTTATCCCAAGGAACGGATTTCTCCATTGTCCACAAAATGCAAACCTAGCGCGCAGCATTGGCGTGCATCTGCGGACCTTTGTTGGATCCAGTGTAACAATTCCGGACTTAATCGGTTCAGGGGAGGTACGTCTCGATGGATACTCATCGGCGTACTCGTCAGATTCTCGCGAGACGGCGAGACGCTCGAGGTGCGTCCAGACGTTCTCGTAAGCCAGGGATCTTCTTGGCATTCTGTTACTTTCTATTCGGTACCACAATCACCTTGTTGTATTCCCTCGGAAGTCGCTTCAGTTGTCCACCAACGAACTGTTGACTGATTCACTAAGGGCCATAGCTTGCCCACCGGAATACGGCCCACCTGCATGCGCGTCGGGCGTGTGTCCCACGACTTTTCCTTCAAATCGTTTCGGATGCTTACGCCGCATCTCCCTCTTCCATTTATCCGATGCTTGTTTCTGCGCAAGAGTTGGCGGTCCTCGTCGCTTGAGCTTTCCACCGGCGGCGTCAATAAACAATCGGATCGAAGTAGCCATCGGCTGGAATCTCCAACCCATGTACCTCGAGATACTCTGCTGAAAAGTCACTGGCAATTGAATTCACTAATCTGTTCATCTTGTTGTCATCCTCATTACCATACCCATTTGAATAGCGAGCCCCATCGACCTGTTGCCATACCACCAACATGATCGATTGCACTGTGAAGTCATTGAGGCACGAGTTGCATTTCGCCGTTAAATGGCATGTGGTGCCAAGTCCAACCGGCTGGTGCCTTGTCCACGCCCGCCAAAGTATTTCTTGTTCAAATAGTCAAAGTGAGTGTTTCTTCCTTTTTTCCACATCGATCTTGGCAGTTTCACAGTCGTTTCGCCCGAGAATTTGAATGCGACCTCGGAGAAATCGGCATAGACGTTGTTTGGGCCAAACCGCCGCACCTTGTCAAGATCATTGATCAGGCCGCTGGCTCGAGCGCGAGAGCGTATTGCCGACTGTTGACCCTGCGTTAGCTTTCCGAATTTGCTTTTCCATGTAAAACTCGTGTTTGAGTTGATCAGGTCGGCATACGTTCGAGCATGGGTAGTGACCTGCGTGGATGTAAGCCCCGCAACCCTTGGGGCAATTCCAGTCACATCACATTGAATAGCATTATGCACCAACACCCCATTACCTGTCACGTGGTAGACGTGGTCCAGGTGCACTTCGAGGTTGTAGACCGCTTCTGGCGAATTGCGGGGAGTGATGCTGGTGACGCGCGTCGTACTTCCGAAAACTCGCAGGGTTTCGCCGGCGCGGAGGTTGCCGGCGGTGATGAAGTCTTGGCGGTCCTCGCTCCAGAAGGGATGGGCAGGCGTGGTGCCGATGGGTTCGGTAAGGTTCGCTAGGCGGAGGTCTAGGATGTCGGCGGCGTGGTGGTGGAAGGTTCCGGTGATGACGCGGCGACGGCCGGTGGGATCGTGCTCGATGGGTGGACAGGGGCCGATGTAGAGAAGCTTGGCGTGGCCGTCGATGCCGCACTCGAGCACGTTGATGTCAATCCGCCCGCCGACTTGGGCGTTGCGTTCTTCCAGCCACCACAGCGGACGATTGAGTTCGACGTAGGCCCAACCGCCTGCCCGCTTGGGGGCGACAAGTTTTAGCCAACGCCAAGTTTCTGGCTCAACGTCAACGCCAAGCGTGTAGTCAACCTCGCCGGTGGGGTTCTCCGCCCAAAGTAGATCACCCACCACCAGACGAGTAGGGTATGCTGTGCGTACCTAAATGCGCGCGAGTGAACGGTACGCACAGCGTACCCTACTTTGCTAACTGCTTGATGGCCTGAAGGTGGTCGATTTGGGCTTGTAGGACCAAGCCCTGTGGCTGTGGCGGCGATCTTGAGGTGGAGACATCAGCCACAATCATTGGGCTATGTTAATTAAGAACCACGTTCGAGCAAAGGAGAATCGAAGAGAACTCGAATTGGAAAGGTTACTCTAGCGATTGTTGGCTTTCGACAAGTTCACGAAGGACCCGGACTAAACGCTGCTCCTCTCCGTAGCGAATCTCTTCCCATCGCTGGAGTACAGACTCACGCAATTGGTCATTGAGAATATTTTCATTGTTCGATTCGACCAAGCTTGAACGTGCATCTCTCCAAGCTCGAACGTCAGTGTCTGGAATTGTAGTAAACAATACAGCCGCCTCAGCAATTTCGACACATGTCTTAGCCGCATTCGCTGCGCAATATTGAATCCATGCGTCATCAACAGATCTCGACACGGGCCACATCGCCAAACTAGGATCGCCAGGAACTCGAAGTGTCTGGACTTTGTCCCATGCATCATCCGCAGCGTGGGCCGCGTGAAGAAAAGATTCCTGCATCTCTTCATGTGATGCAACTCCGCTCAGGAACCTTTCGGCGGTTTCTACAGCTGTTTGACTTCGAGAATCGGACATGTACTCCCAAATCTCGCGGCAACGCATGCAGTGAAACTGTCGCCACAGTTCCGCACTCAAAATTCCCTTAGAATCGAGCAATTGGAATGCATCAAAGATACTTTCTACGCCTTTCCAATCCTCGTCTTTCAGTCTCATGTCGTTTATCGAATGCTTTACTCTACCAATCGAATCCACGTGTTGACGTTCGTTGCTCTCGGGTCATTTCGGATTCCAATCGTGCGACCAAAGTCTTGCATGTTGTTTGCAAGAACTCTTCCGCCAAGGGTTTCCGCAAGTGAAGCAATTGCCTGATCACCTGGGTCTACACCGAAGATCTCGCTAACCGTTCGGACGTTGTACCCTCTGGCTCTCAATGCCTCTGCCATTCCACGACGCATGTTGTTGGAGTCGATGATAAGAGGCACGCCTTCCTCTGCGAACCCCGCACGGCGTCGTATCAAGGACACCAACTGGCCCCCTAGTCGCTGCGCTGGCCGCTGAATCAACGACAGCAGTTCATCACATTGAATAGCATTATGCACCAACACCCCATTACCTGTCACGTGGTACACGTGGTCCAGATGCACTTCGAGGTTGTAGACGGCCTCGGGCGAAGCCCTTGGCGTGATGCTGGTGACGCCCGTGGTGCTGCCGAAGATTCGGAGAGTTTCGCCAGCGCGGAGGTTGCCGGCGGTGATGAAGTCTTGGCGGTCCTCGCTCCAGAAGGGGTGCGCAAGCGTGGTGCCAATGGGTTCTGTGAGGTTGGCTAGCTTGAGGTCTAGGATCTCGGCGGCGTGGTGGTGGAAGGTGCCGGTGATGACGCGGCGACGACCGGTGGGGTCGTGCTCGCTGGGTGGGCAAGCGCCGATGTAAAGAAGCTTGGCGTGGCCGTCGATGCCGCACTCGGGGACCTTGATGTCAATGCGCCCGCCGACTTGGGCGTTTCGCTCTTCGAGCCACCACACCGGACGCAACAGTTCGACGTAGGCCCAACCGCCTGCATGCTTGGGGGCCACCAGTTTCAAACACCGCTTGGGCAGAACGACCAAGGGACTGTGCCAACTGTTCGACGAATTATGCGAACGGGGCATCGAACTCGTGTCGCTCAAGGACGGGTTTTCGCTCGCATCGCCAGCAGGCAGGCTCCATGCCCGCATCTTGGCAAGCGTGGCCGAATATGAAAACGAAGTCCGCTCGGAACGGATCGCAGTCGGTCAAGCGGTCGCCAAGCAGAAGGGGAAACAGTGGGGCGGCAGCCAGAAGGGTTGGCGGTGGAAAGTCACCGACGAACACGTTGCCGCCGTGCAGCAGATGAAGGAAGCAGGCAAGAGCGTTTCCAGCATCGCGGCCCACCGTCTATCGCCTGCTGGAAGTTACTTAATTATCAATTGAGCAATTATTTCAAAAACGGTGGTGCCGAAGGGTGGTCGAGGTAGGACTTGGTGGGCCTACGTGGATTTATTCATGGATGGGACTCCCGCCGCTGGAAGAGGCGGGAGTGGTGGTGCGCAGAAGATGCTTCGACTATTCTTTGCTCCCAATGTAACTGAGCAACCCATCACGACGAAAATCCCAACGCACTGGATGTCCACCCGATCCTTCAATTTCGTGGGCATCGTCTTTAATCGTAATGTCTAAATTGCGGCGGGCAAAAGCATCATTGATCGCTGCAACGGCGGATGCAGTTTCTTGATTATTCGTTGCCCGTTCGATCAAACGAAGATAGGAAAGCCAGTATCCTTCTTGGCCTTGTACGTCAATGTCACCAATCTTGTATGGTTCGCCGTCAATGAGCTTTTGAATCGCCATTGCATATTCACACCAGAATGGCGTGCTAAGTTCCAACACGTCGGAACGTGCAGCGATTCTAGCACAATGTTTACCTGCCCCAAAGTCGCTCAACGCCCATGTTAAGTGTGTAAAGACAAGATGACGATAATTCCCTGCGATCGTGGATGAGGGAACTTCTCCAGCATCGATCCTTGCTGTAAGGCTGGCGAGAACATCCTGGTACCTAGCCAATACAGATGCGTAGTCCTGCGACGCAAACCAGGCCCTCGCTTCTTCAATATTCGAACATTCATCGACGGCGATAGCCAAATAATTCAATAGCAATGATGAAAGGCTATTGGCTTCTCTGGACAAAACGCCTTTCTCACGCCAGTTGACGGTAAATTGACAAGTATTCACGTCGTTTATCTTGTGTGACCATTATGTGCTCTGGGCTACGGGATCAGATTTGCTGCACCACGAGTCGTACGTAGGTTCTCGTTGCGAATAAAGATTGCGGGATCAAACTGGAATAGCCTGCCACTCCTTTGAAAACCACCGAACAGATCAACATTGCCAGCTTCCAATTGCATAAGCAAATCTGTTCGTCCAGCCCGCTGCAAACGTGTTTCAAAAAAGTTCAAACTTCCCTGACGGATGCCCAATGTGTCACGGGAGAGCGATCCCAGGCCGGGCGACCGTTTTGCTTCCGCTAAGGCGAACCGACCAGCATTCTGTCCCGTGCCTCGAAACGAAAGGGCGATGCCTTGGTTCCCACTGATCTTGATTGCACCGTCAAGCTCGAAACCCTGAGCTTCAACGCGGCGGATAGTGAACTTGGCACCTTGACGCTCGGCACGAGACAACAGCCTGCCACTAGTGTCAGTTCGTGCTGCCGTCGCCGCGCCGACTTGTTCTCTTCGACACCTTCTCTTCGACACTGAGGTCGATCGAGTCCACTACGGCGATTTCGACAATTGCGCTTGAAACGCCGAAATCTCTTCACGGCTGCGGGCAAGTAAAATGGTGTCGAATTGCGCGGTGCCGCCGTCAGGCGTCGACAGGCCGATTCCAGTCAGTGAAAACTCGCGGAAATCGCCGTACAAATCACGCACGGTCATCGTCCAATTCTCAGGCACGTTTCCGACTCGCCGAGCTGCATCATGACTCGGTTTGCCAGAGCCAGCGTCGTAGCGGAACGCATAGGCTTGACGGTCACGAACATGCTCATCCGGCCCCCAGCGGTGATCGTGCCCTAGTTCGACGCAGACTCGCGGTGCCGTTCCGCGCCAAGCGAAACAAATGAAGCGATACGCCCCCAGTCGCGGCATGTTCTCGATGGCAACCGGCGTAAATTCCCAGCGGACATGGCTGGGAGCCTTGCCGGACAACTCCCAGGCATGGCTTCCATGCAGGGGGTCTTTGACCGCAATCGGTAGCGAGCCTTCCGCCATCTGAATGAGTTGGTCCGGCGCTGGCTTCTCATCCAAGAGGAAGTGCCGGTTCGGGGACTCTGCCACCAACGAGATTGCTTGCCAGTCAAGCATCGCCTTGGGACCCAGCGGCAACAGCACGATCTCCAAATCGACCTTCTTCTGGTCCAGGTCAGGGAGTGCAACTACCAGCGGTTCGGGGTCTGCCGCGTTGTGACGAATGGGGACTTCGAATTGTGCTGACTCGGCCCCGTTCACACGGACCATCAGTTGTGCGGCATGCGTGTCCGGAGGGCGAGACACCGACAACACCAGATGTCTGAAGTTGGAGTTCGCCGAAAACTTGCGAGATAGAATCAGCCAAGGCACGCGCGGACATACCAGCATTCGATAACTTTGCCGGCGGGGATCGGTTGCTTCCCAATGATTCTCAAAGGCTATGGGCACGGCCCCGGTCGCTTCGATTCGCCAACCTCGCCAGGCCGGGACAGCATGCCGAAACCTCGAGGCGACGAGCGTTTGGAGTCGCTCAGGTTCAATCGTCAGCCGGGGATGCAGCCAATCGAGTGTGTCCCGGATGTTCAACGGATCCGCACCTGCAGGACGCCCTTCGTGAGCGGGATCTGCACGCAAGATCAATGTCTGCGGTTGCTGGCTGTCAGGCGTCGTGGACAATTCTAGCTCGCCTGTATCCAGGACGGCAGCCGAGCCCACCAGATGTTCGCTTTCGAAGAGCATCTGCGGCTTGTTGGCAGAACTCACGAGAACTTGAGCACGGGCGCATCCGCCATGCCCGGCAACATCATCCAGGCCAAACAACGTGCGAAACGAGCGAACCGCAGGGGGCAGCGGGATCTGGAGTTCGGCCCAGGCGTGCATGCCGACGCCCCAGCCGTAACCTTGGTCATTGATCCGCAGCGGTCCACCACGCACATTGGCGTTGAACAGGCAATTCCAGCGATCACCGCTCAGGCTCGCCTCGGCCACATCTGGAACATCAATATGCGTCAACGGAACTTCGTGTGGTTCGCTGTACTGACGGAGCCGAACCGTGGCGTGACGTACCCAAAGCGGGTCCAGCGACCAGGCCGGCTGAAGCATGTGCAGCCACCGGTTGGGATCATGCCCACCGGGTGAAGCGATGCGAAACCGTTCGAGTGATGCCGTTGCGGTCAGGCCTTCGATTGTTTCCACGCGTAGCAGGCGCGAAACGCACCCGGGGGTCAACAACGCCAACTGTTCGAAGTAGCAAGTCCACGCATCTCGCGCGGCCAGATGCAACTCGGCCAACTGTGCGAATGGAATATCGACCGTGCCGGACTCGAGCAGCAGCCGAACTTTGCCACCGCACGAAACGCAACTTGGCCGATGCTGGCCTGACGGCCATCTCGATAGAACCGTGGATGGTTGATAGCCCCCGGTGACATCGCGTTCACACAATTCGCTTGAGCCACGGCGTGGTCACCCGAATAGGAGCCACCGCAGGGAACTCCGGATGCTGCCACATCAGTTCGGTCGAAACCTTCAAGCAAGGGGGATGCCGGTCCAGGGCTCCCCAGCTTGGCGACTCGTATTCCACCACGTTGCCAGGCAACCTGTCCCCACCGAAGAACTCCACATAACTCAGCGGAGGGCGAGGTTCTGGCAGCCCGTTGTCGCGCAACCACAGCAGCGTATCGTTCTCAAACTGCTTGCCGTCCAGTTGAGGCTTGCTGGTGGTGGAATGCCAGGCGGTGAGCTTGGTGCCAGCAATGCGCGTTCCGTCGATCAACTCTCCGGCGAATCGTGGCTCAGGCTCAGCGGCAAACACCAGCAATGGCGCGAACGCGGCACCAGCGACAACCAACCCAAGGGCCATCAACCAACGTCGTACTGGTGAAATCCTGAACATTGGCATCATGAGGGAAGGAACAGGCAAGGCTTGAGGACAGATCCAGTGGGGCGAACCGCATGCAGTCCGAAACAGGTCTGTCCATCTTAAACGAAGTTCCCCCCATGCCGCAAAGATTCTGGTCAGGCTGTCAGGCTACGGTAACCAAGTTGCGCGACCGCTGAGAGGCAAGAGCCCGCGATTGTAGGTCACATGGTCCGAAGTGACCGGGGTTCGATTCAGATTGCGCTAAAGAGTTGGAGACGCAGCGTGGCAGGTGGAACGTTAATGTCTCTTGTAAACCTAGGTTGCGAGCAACCTACGCCACCCTCCGACGTTCAAACTCTTTCAGGGAAAGGCTACCTTGATGCATGGCGCTGGATGTTGTTCGGCTACGGAACCTCTACGAGATTCGCGTGTCAAGATTGCCCTTGTGGTGCTGGTTGGAATTCAGCGGAGCGTCGGTGACATAGGGAGATGCGCCACCGGCCACCGGATCACTTTCGACCAATTCGACCAGATTCCCCTCGATGGTGCTGCACAAGGCTTCGAGCGGCAGGTGGTCCACACGCCGTGTGTCGAACGGGTTTTGAAGTTCCATCCCAATCCGGTCGAGCGATAGCATCGGGTAGGCCATCAGCATGACGAACAGTGGGATCAAGACATACCGGGCACTGATCACCATCCCGAAAATGGTGCCATGGATGATTGGATAGTTGAAATTGTCAAGCCAGGCGAATGGCAACGTGGCCAAGAACAGAAAGATAAACCGCCGCACCTGGATGGCTGACGAGTGGCTTAATGGAGTGCGTTGCGAATTCGCCTTCGCATCCTCCCAGGTGATCAATCAGCAAACTCCTTTGACGCTCGGCTTCGTAGAAGGCCATGGGGTCCATGCCTTGGCTATGTGCCTGTTGGAGCAACTTTCCCAACTCCTGCGACACACGGTTCGGCATGTGCTTGGCTTGTTGAACTTGTTGGGCACCGGCGAGTCCCACCAGGCGGATGATCTCAGGAGCATGGGGCTGATGGCGTAAACTTCTCCGCGTGACATGAGGGAAAGCTGCCGTCCAGAGCACCATGCTCTTGCGCCACTCGGCATCGGCAGGTCCGTAGCTGAGCGTGGTCAGGGCGAGATTGCGAGTCTGGTTGACAATGCCTCCCCAGAGCTTTCGCGCTTCCCACCAGCGTTCGATGCCCGCGTTGGTTCGCAGCACCAGCAACAGCCCTAAGATGGCCCCGGCTGCTTCGAACGGACCAACCGGAACCGCCACGTGCAGGTTAAGAAACCTTTCTGCCAGATCCGCCGCGACCACCACCATGACGGCAATCAGTCCAAAACTGAGTACATCCAGAATCACCCTGGGCGTGACGGAACCCTTGAGAAGCAACGCGCCAGCCCAAAACGAGTACCGCAGTGGTTTGGGGCCCTCGAGAAGTTCGGAGTCATTCAAATTCGACATCGGCATCGCCATGCTGAGATTGCCAGAATGAAATTGCTATCGTGAGCGGCATCTGGTGAATTGCGAAGGTCAGCGACATTGGGGCGCGGTGACCTTGAGCTCAAGGATAGCATGTTCAGGTCGCCGGCTTCACCACCACCCATCCATTCGAGCAATTCCTCTACCACATGACGGTCAAGCCGGCGTTGAAACCATGCAGCAGCAACCCGCCGCTGATGATGGCCGGATCGCTCACAAGGGCCGAGAACTGCTCGCCGGCCAAAGCGACTCCGTCCAGCCAAACCACGCGATATCCGGCGTCCAGGCTCAGCCAGTCAACAGGCTGGAAACCGGCTGTGAGTCCAGTTTCTACAACGTAGGCTTCGCGATCTTTGCGCGTATCGACCGCCAGGCAACCACAGTCGAAGGCAGCATTGCTGTTCGCAGCATAGATACCCGCTTTGCAGAAGCCTCGCAGGGCGAGTGGGCCAAAGCTATTGTTCTGGTAAAGGTCCGCTTCTGCCCCCAGTTGCAGGCCGTACAAGTCGTTGCTCGTCCTAAAGATGGCGCCAATTCCAGCTTCCGCCGCGGAGGTGTCTTCTTCCAAACGGATGTAGCGAATCCCACCCAACAAGCGGATGGGTGAGTCAGCTCCTAGCAGCAGATTAGCCTCGAAGTTATAGATCCGTGTGCTGTACGAGAATGCCTGGGCGGTGTTTTCGAACTCGGTGGATAAGTCGGCATCGAATGAGTCCACTTGCCAGTAGCGCACTTCGGCCAATAGTCCACCGCAGCCCCCTCCGCCACAACCGGTCGAACAGCAACTGGACTGGCAGCAGCTTGTCGCACAACAACTGCTTCCGCCACCGCCGGCACCAAGCGCCCCGAGATTCATTCGACCGGCCACTTCGAATCCTGGCGCATAGTCCGACTCGAGGTCTGCCGAAGTGACCAGAATGTCTCCAGCCTGGCTCTCATGCAGCGGGGCACTCTCGTACTCACGCCGCAATGCCAAGAATCCACCACTGAAGGAGAACGCGCTGGGAGACTCGCAGCAGATGCTGGGGCAGCAGTTGGTCGGACAACAGGGATCTCGATAGTCGAAATAGTTGTCGTGGTAACGAAGGTCCTCATGACTCTGCGTTGGATCACTCGACGGAGCGGGAGTTGGCCCTTTGCCTTCTTGAGCGAAGACTGGAACGGCCAAGACCAGCATGGCGAGGCAAAGTGCAAGTTTTTTCACGATCAGACCCTCTTCGATTTTGGCTGGTACGGTTCCCAAGTGCGGTGGAGACGCTTCCCCTTTGCTATCTGTTGTTCGGCCTGCAGTTCCGTTAAATCCAGTACGAACGATACAAGCGGCAACGTCGATGCAGTCGGCAAAGTCTTCCCAGATTCGCAATCTCCCTGCTGGCATCAGGCCAGGCCGAAATTGCTAGCACCTCACTCCGCTGGGTTGCTGGGTTGCTGCGAATCGTTGGCATGTCGTACTGGGGGTGGCTATCATCAATGGCGAAGCTACATTCCCCCAACTCCCGCCCAAGGTTCTTCCAATGCGCTCGCTACGAACGCGTTTTCTTTGCCTGTTCATGTTGCTAGCAGCCCCGCATTTTGCGTCAGCAGCTGATCCGGCAGATGCCAAGCCGAAGCAGACCAATCGGCTCGCCAAAGAAACCAGTCCTTATTTGCTGCTGCATGCCCACAATCCGGTGGATTGGTATCCCTGGGAGATCGAGGCTTGGACCAAGGCCAAGAAGGAGAACAAGTTGGTCTTTCTGTCCATTGGCTACTCGAGTTGCCATTGGTGCCATGTGATGGAACGCGAGTCGTTCATGAATGCTGAGATTGCCAAGTATTTCAACGAGCACTTCGTCTGCATCAAGGTGGATCGGGAAGAGCGGCCTGACATTGACGAAGTCTACATGGCTTCGCTGCAAATCTACATGCAGTTGATTGGTTCGAACCGCGGAGGAGGTTGGCCACTGTCGATGTTTCTCACTCCGGACGCCAAGCCGATTGGCGGGAGGGACGTACTTTCCT
>CALOEH010000242.1:0-73143 GCA_942492195.1 uncultured Planctomycetia bacterium
TTCCTGGGCATGTGCGCTGATCGTCGCGGCGACGGCGCAGGTACGCTCGCCCGGACCCAAAGCGCGACCGGATCTTCGGCAAGTTCTAACGGGGCAGCACATTGTAGAACAGTTGTCTCAACTGTTCACGAACGTGTCGCGTACTGCAGGTGAACAGTTGAGATAACTGTTCTACAAACTGGCTCGCAAGCTCACGATTCCCTTGCCGAGTGTGCCACGGTATATTCTGGGGAGTGGTCGTCGGGACCTGTTGGCTTTATGTTCCTACTCGCGAGAATCGCAGTGCTGGCTAAAGATATTAAGAAGGGGATGATTGTTGTGGTCGAGGGCTCCCCTTGCATGATCGAGTCGCTTTCGGTGCAAAGTCCCTCGGCCCGCGGCGGCAAAATGATTTACAAGTATCGGGCTCGCAATCTGATTTCGCGACAGAAGACCGACATCACGCTGCGAGGGGGCGAATCGCTGGACGAAGCGGACTTCGCCAAGCGCGAAGTCAAACTGATGTACACCGACCAGGAAGAGATGCACCTGCTCGACCAGCAAGACTTCAACCAGTACAGCATTCCGCTGGCCGATGTGGAAGAAGAAGCCAAGTACCTGACCGAAGCCACCGAGAGTGTGTTGGCCCTGATCTACAATGATCAGTGCGTCGGCCTGCAACTGCCAACCACCGTGGAGTTGAAGGTGGTGCAGTGTGACCCGGGGATTCGCGGCAACTCGGCCACTTCGCGGACCAAGCCAGCCACGCTCGAGACAGGTGCCATTGTTCAGGTGCCTGAGTATTTGAGCGAAGGGGAAGTTATCAAAGTGGACTCGCGCAACGGGGAGTTCATTTCCCGCGCGTGAACCGCATGTGTCTGAACCACACTTGCTTGAAACCATGGGGCTCAGCGAACGTTTCCAGGAGCTACCGATGTTACGCTTTCAAGACACACGTTCGCCAGCGACGAGGTTGCTGATTGCTTCGGCAGGGTTTGCCTTCTGCCTGGCCTTGGGCACGGTTGGCTGGTGTGCCGAACCGGATGCTGCCGAACTAATCGATCAGGCTCGGCAAGCGGCGGTGGCTGGTAAGCTGGACGACGCTGTTGGTCTGGCGAGTTCTGCGATCAAGGCCGCGCCAGACAACCGAGATGCCTACTACCTCAGGGCACGCCTGAATTCGCTCCAAGAGAACTACGCGGCCGCCGCCAAAGACTACGGCCGGGTGATCGAGTTGGATCCAAAGGATCGCCTCTCTACAACCTGCGCGGCAGCGAGTATTTCAAGCATGGCAAGATCAAGGAGTCGATTGCCGACTTTGACAAGTCCATTGCCCTGACTCCGGCCGAAGAGCCCAGCCACTGGAAACGGGGGATCTCCTTTTACTACGCCGGTCGTTACGCGGACGGGCGCAAGCAGTTTGAAGCCTACCAGACATTCGACGATAACGATGTCGAGAACGCCGTCTGGCGTTTTCTGTGTATGGTTCGCGCTGGCGGTCTGGACAAAGCCCAAGCGGACATGCTGCGGATCAAGCGCGACCCGCGCGTGCCGATGATGGAAGTCTACGATATGTACCAGGGCAAGCTGCAACCGAGCCAGGTACTGGAAGCGGCCGCGGCCGGAGATCCTTCGCCTCAGGCATTGCACCAGCGGTTGTTCTACGCGCATCTTTATCTCGGCTTGTACTACGATGCACTCAAACAAGACCGCAAGGCCCTGGAGCATGTGGAGAAAGCAGTTGAACGGAAGATCAACCACTACATGTGGGATGTCGCCCGAGTCCACGCCGACTTGCTGCGCGACCGACTGAAGAAAGTCCCCTCTGCGGCTTCTGAATAGGGCCGACCGCACGTAGATTCCGTGACTTCAGACCGAAAGTAATGATGAACACCGGCATTGAGCAAGCCCTGGTGGCACTCCAGTGGTATCTGGTGTTTGTGGTCTCGCTGACGTTTCACGAAGCGGCGCATGCTTGGGCGGCCAAGCTGTTGGGAGATCTCACGGCGTACGAAGGTGGCCAGGTGACGCTGAATCCGCTGCCGCATATCCAGCGCGAACCGATTGGCACCATCATCATTCCCGTGATCAGCTACCTGTTGGGAGGCTGGATGATTGGTTGGGCCAGCGCCCCGTACGACCCGCACTGGGCCGCCCGATACCCTCGTCGTGCGGCACTGATGGCTGCGGCCGGACCTGCCGCCAATTTGCTGCTGGTGATTGTGGCAGGCTTGTTGATCCGGTTCGGGATGGCCATGGACTGGTTCTACGCGCCGGAGCGTTTGACGCCACCGCTGGTTACCGGTTGGGAAAGCGAGACCACCAAGTTTTTCGCCATGCTGCTGAGTATCTTGTTCACGCTGAACCTGGTCCTGCTGATTTTCAACCTGATTCCGGTTCCCCCGCTGGACGGTTCTGGCATCCTGCAACTGATCATTCCCGAGCAGGCCATGCAGCGCTATCAAGAAGTCATGCGCGAGCCGGCCGTCTCATTGATAGGGCTGGTCCTTGCCTGGCAGCTGTTCGCACCGCTGTATCAGCCAATTCGCTTGCTTGCCCTCAACTTGCTGTATCCCGGCGTCGGTTACCACTGATTACCTACAGGCCGCAGGGCACTGCCAAGTTGCTTTTTACCGCGCGATGATTACTTTACTTCGCGAGTTGACTCGGG
Organism: uncultured Planctomycetia bacterium; assembly: GCA_942492195.1. Classification (GTDB taxonomy): domain Bacteria; phylum Planctomycetota; class Planctomycetia; order Pirellulales; family S012-138; genus CALOEH01. Next base: position 2,651 of record CALOEH010000242.1, read on the forward strand.
TGTCATCACGACGGAACGTGACGACTACTTTAGTTGGATTGAAGCAACTGCTCGAACTCTGCCTTGGCAGCGGCGAGGGCCTGGGGGAGTTTGGCAGGAGACTTGCCGCCGGCTTGGGCCATGTCTGGCTTGCCGCCTCCGGAGCCATCAATTCGTTGGGCGGTGCTGCGGACCCAGTCCCCGGCGCTCAGCCCTCGCTCAACCAACTCCCGGCTCAGGCCTGCCACCAGCAGGGCTTTGTCTTCGGACTGTTTGCTACCGAGCATGACCGCCACCGGGCCGGCCTTTTGCCGAATCTGGTCAATCAGTTGACGCAGCAGGTTGGGGTTCGCTCCGTCTGCCGAGGCGACCACGAGCTTGACATCGCCGACGAGTTGGGCATTCTCCAAGAGTTGATCTGCCGAGAGTTCTTCTAAGTCGGGCGCGGCGGACAACTCAGCTTGCAAGCGGTCGGCTTCCGTCAGCAGCGAGATCAGACGAGGATGCACTTCGGTGGTTGCTACATTCAACTGCCTGGCAATTGCCGAAACCGTGTGCTTGATCTCAGAGGCTTTGAGACTGGCAACTTGTGCAGGGCCGCCGCCTGCGGATGACGCCGACAGTTCGCTCTTGCGCCCCTTCTTCAAATCGCGGATGACCTTGGTCAAAGCGGCCACTCGCGCTTCGGCCTGCTTGGGACCTATGCCCAAGGTTTCGCAGACGGCGGTCAGGGTTTCTTTTTGGTCTTCTTCGTACCGCAAAGCGCGGGGGCCGGTGATGGCCACAATCCGGCGGACCCCTGCCGAGACGCTCTCTTCACTGAGAATCTCGAAGGCTTCGACTTCGGCCGTATTGTCCAAGTGCGTTCCGCCGCAAAGTTCCTTGCTGAACTCCCCCATGGAGACCATCCGCACCGGGTCAGGGTACTTCTCACCGAAGAGCATCATGGCCCCTTGCTTGCGAGCCTCGGCCAGTGGCAAGGTTGCCCAACTGACTGCGGCTGAAGACTTGATCTGCGTGGCGATCTCAGCGTTGACGGTCTCTAGGTGCTCAGCCCCAACCGGTTCTAAGTTGGTGAAGTCAAACCGCAGCCAGTCTGCATCTACCTTGGAACCTTGCTGTTGAGCATGTTCGCCAAGATGCTTCTGCAGCGCGTAGTGCAAGATGTGCGTGGCCGAATGGGCGCGGCGAATCGCCTGGCGGCGGCTGACGTCCACCTTGGCCGTGCAGGTGGCTCCGTCCGTGAGGTGGCCTGACCGCAAATGGCCAATGTGCAGGATCAGCTGGCCGTCACGCTGGGTGTCGGTTACCTCGAAGCGGAAGTTGTCCCCGACAATCTCGCCGTGATCCCCCACCTGACCACCAGACTCGCCATAGAAGGGGCTTTGGTCCAACAGCACTGTAACGGTCTGCTCATGCCCTACTTCGTCAAGTTCGTCGCAGAGATGATCTTGAGCAATGATGCCCAGCACGCGGGCGGGGGACTCTGTGACCTCGTAGCCGAGAAACTTGGCCGTGTGGCCGGCTTCTTTCAAAGCTTCGATTGGGCCACGTTTGAAAAGCGGACCGCTGGGGCCGGAGTCCGCTCCTTGGATGATCTCCTCGTAACCGCTCCAATCAAAGGTGAGATTATGCTCGGCGGCAATCTGTTCGAACAACTCAGGTGGGAAGCCATGGGTGCCGTACATGAAGTAGATGTCTTCTGCCCGAACGACGTTCCGCCCCTCTTTCTGCATGTCAGCGAAGATGCCGTTGATCTTATTCAGCCCTTGATCGATGGTTCCCAAGAAGGAGGACTCTTCTTGCTCAATCACCTTGGCCACCCTGGACGTGGTGTCCAGCAGGTCAGGGTAGGCAGACTTCATCAGGTCTACCACCACCGGGACCAGTTGGTGCAAGAAGGTTTGGTGCAGGCCGAGTTGGTGACCATCTAAGACCGCTCTGCGGAGCAGTCGGCGGATGACGTACTTCTCCTTGTTCGGCCCAGGGTACACGTTCTCATGCACGGCGAAGGTGCAAGCGCGGACGTGATCGGCAATGCGTCGCAGCCGGCGTCCTTCTTCCGTGTCGGCATCGTACTTGTGGCCACAGACTTCGGCGGCAGCCTCGACCAGCGGTTTGAGAATATCAATATGAAAGTTGGTACTGACCCCTTGCAGCGTGGCGGCCGTCCGCTCGAGTCCCATGCCGGTATCAATGTTCTTGCTGGGCAGAGGGCGCAGATTGTCTGGGGGATTACCCACTCGATTGAACTGAGTGAAGACGAGATTCCAGATCTCGACTTCGCCTCCTTGATCGGGATGGAAGAAGATTTCGCTACATGGGCCGCAGACGCCATCGGGGCCTTGGGTGGGAGCTCCGGCCGGCCAGAAGTTGTCATCCTCGCCCATTCTCTGGATCCGCGAGGTGGGGAGCTCGATCTCTTGATGCCAGATGTCGGCGGCTTCGTCATCGTCCTGGTAGACGGTGACGCTGAGCCGGTCAGGATCTAAGGCGAGCCACTTGGGGTCGGTGAGAAACTCCCAGGCCCAATGGATGGCTTCGCGTTTGAAGTAATCTCCGAAGCTGAAATTGCCCAGCATTTCGAAGAACGTGTGGTGGTAGGCCGTGCGGCCGACGTTGTCGATGTCTCCGGTGCGCAAGCACTTCTGGCAGCTGGTCGCCCTGGTGAACTCCAGCTTGGTGCGTCCTAGGAAGTGGTCCTTGAAGGGGTTCATCCCTGCCGGGGTGAACAGGACCGAAGGATCCCAGGTGGGCACCAGGACGTCACTATCGCAACGGCGGCAGCCTTTGGAGGCAAAGAACTCTAGGTATTTTTCGCGAAGTTCGTCGGTCTTCATCAGGCCCACCAACGGACGTAATTTGAAGGGAAACAACCAGAATGCAAGTATCATAACCCCTGCCGGGCGTTCCATATAGGCCCCGCTGCCCGCAGTCCCCGGTTGCAGGCTCCTGGGCCAGCTGATGGCCGGTTCTTTTTTCGCATAATCTCTTGCTATAAATGCGAAAACCTCTACTATTCAGATAGGAATGTTTCGGTGCCAAATGGCTAGCACGCCTCGGCGAAAGTCATTCACACCCCATGGATCTTATGTCTAGCACCAACGAACCAGCCACGAGCGGCACGCCGACCTCTCCGGAGACGTCGGATGAGCGGATCCTTCAGTTGCTGCGTCCGGCCCCCTTGGGCGTGTCCGAACTCGCTCAGGCAACGGAGGTTACGGCAACTGCGGTCCGTCAGCGTTTGCAGCGACTGATGGCGCAAGGGCTGGTTCAGCGTCAGTCAACCCGAGCCGGACGAGGCCGCCCCAGCCACCAGTACTCGCTGACGGAGAAAGCCCGGCGGCAAAGTGGCAGCAACTTTACTGACCTGGCCTTGGTGCTTTGGCGGGAGATTCGGTCGATTCGAGATCCTGACGTGCGGCGAGGTCTGCTGGAGCGTTTGGCTTCGAGCATGGCCGAAATGTATGCGGACCAGGTGCAAGGAGAAACGCTGGACGAACGGATGGACTCGCTGGCGGCACTGTTTGGAGATCGCCGGATCCCGATGTCGGTTCAACAGGAAGTCGGAAAAGAAATGGGTGCTGGTGGGTCGCTGCCGGTGCTCACCGTACAAGATTGCCCTTACCCTGAGCTGGCGGAAGAAGATCGCAGCATTTGTGCGGTTGAGAAGATGTTGTTTTCGCAGTTATTGGAAAGCAATGTGCGGCTCTCGCAATGCCGACTCGAAGGGCATGACTGCTGCCAGTTTCAAGCCAATTGATCAGTTGCTACATTACAGGACTTCGCGTCGGCGGTTTGATTTGGCGAACGCCGAGATTCATCACACACCTTGTAAGCAGTACCCCTGGAAAGTTAGGCCATGACGCAGCCTTGGATTGAAGGTCGATTCGAAGAGAACGTGATTACCACCACGATTGAGCAGGCCGTGAATTGGGCTCGCCAATCGAGCCTGTGGCCCATGACGTTCGGTTTGGCCTGTTGTGCCATTGAGATGATGGCCTCTGGGGCCAGTCGTTATGACATGGACCGGTTTGGCGCAGGTGCGTTTCGTGCAACCCCCCGCCAGGCAGACTTGATGATCGTAGCTGGCACGGTCACCTACAAGATGGCGAGTCGCGTCCGACGCCTTTACAACCTGATGCCGGATCCCAAGTACGTGATCGCCATGGGTGCCTGCACCGTGGGTGGCGGCCCTTACTTCAAGTATGGCTACCATGTGGTCAAAGGGGTGGACCTGGTCGTGCCGGTGGATGTTTACGTCCCTGGCTGTCCTCCCCGTCCCGAAGCCTTGCTCGAAGGGCTGATGCGGATCCAAGACAAAGTCATGGGGCGTCGTTGGGTCAAGCGAAGCAGCGGTGAAGGAATGGGGCAGTGGATCAAGACTGCCGGAAAACTTGGCACCAAACTGGACGACGAATTGCCCATTCCGCATCACAGCGGGTACGTGGCTGCGGACGAAAGTGATCCGCTGTTCGATCACCAGAAGATCGCCCCGTAGTTTTCAATCGAGATCATTGCTTTTTTCAAAACGTAGAACCTTAGAACGAGTGACTTCCAAGCGAATGCGAACGCCCAACTCAGGCTTTGCAAGTAGCGGTTGTTGATGGGAATCCATGACTGAAACACTGAAGATTATCGACCTCCACGTCTCGGTAAACGACAAGCCGATCCTCAAAGGGGTCAACCTGGAAATCAAGCAGGGCGAAGTCCATGCCTTGATGGGGCCCAACGGTTCTGGCAAAAGCACCCTGGGCTTTGCCGTGATGGGACACCCCGGTTACGAAGTGACCTCGGGGAGTGTCGAGCTGGATGGTCAGAATATCCTGGAGCTCGAACCGCACGAAAGGGCAAGAGCCGGCCTGTTCCTGGCTTTCCAGCGTCCGGTGTCGATCCCAGGCGTCAAGATGTCTGACTTCCTCCGCCACTCGGCCACTAACGTGCGGCGTCCCGAGCGGAAAGAGGGAGAAGAGTTGATCCCCATGCGGGAGTTCCGCAAGGAAATCCGTTCCAAGATGGAGCAACTCAAGATTGATCCTGAGTTTGCTCGACGCTACGTCAACGATGGATTCTCCGGCGGTGAGATGAAAAGGGCAGAGATCCTGCAGCTCGCCATGCTTCGTCCCAAGTTTGCCATCTTGGACGAGACCGACAGTGGACTGGATGCCGACGCCGTGCGGCTCGCCAGTCAAAGTATCGCCGAAATCGGCGGAGCCGACATGGGCATCCTGATCATTACACACCACGAACAACTTCTTGAACACAATCATCCGCAGTACACCCACGTCATGCTGGGAGGGCGGATTGTTGAAACCGGCGGACCTGAACTCGCGGTCGAGATGCACAAGGTTGGCTACGACCGGATCCGCAAAGCTCATCCAGATGCCGTCGCTGCGGAGCAAGCGCTGGCCGAAGCAAACGCAGACTAACCAGCCTAGCCGCTCGCCGGCATCCCCACGACTTCACTACCTACCCTGAATAGGGAGAACAGATATGGCCACCGACGTCCGGGATAAAAACAACCTCGGTTTCGGAGAGATTAACAAGTACGACTTTCGTACTGAAAACAAAGCCGTCTTCAAGGCCCAACGGGGCGTGAACGCGGCCATTGTCAATCAGATCTCCGAGATGAAGAACGAACCTGAGTGGATGCGGCAGTTCCGCCTCCGCAGCCTGGAAATCTTCGAATCGAAGCCCATGCCGCGTTGGGGTGGCGATCTGGATGGCATCCATTTCGATGACATCTACTACTACCTCAAGCCGACCGATGGCCAAGGGAAGACCTGGGACGAAGTGCCGGAAGATATCAAGAAAACCTTCGACCGGCTCGGCATCCCCGAGGCAGAGAAGAAGTACCTGGCCGGCGTCAAAGCTCAGTTCGAAAGCGAAGTGGTGTACGGCTCGCTGCAAGAAGACCTCGAGAAGAAAGGGGTCATCTTCACCGATACCGACACGGCGGTTCGCGAACATCCGGACCTGCTGCGTGAGTACTTCGGTTCCATCATCCCACCCACCGATAACAAGTTCGCCGCGCTCAACTCGGCGGTCTGGTCGGGTGGTTCGTTCATCTACGTGCCCAAGGGAGTCAAGATTGACTTCCCGCTGCAAGCCTATTTCCGCATCAACGCGGAGAGCATGGGGCAGTTCGAACGGACGCTGATCATCGTGGACGAAGGTGCCGAAGTTCACTACGTGGAAGGCTGCACGGCCCCCATGTACACCACCGAGAGTTTGCACTCGGCCGTGGTGGAGATTGTGGTCAAGAAGCATGCCCGGTGTCGGTACACCACCATCCAAAACTGGGCCAACAACATCTACAACCTGGTCACCAAGCGAGCCATGGCGTACGAGAACGCCTTTATGGAATGGATCGACGGCAACCTCGGTAGCCGGTTGACCATGAAGTATCCGGCCGTCTATATGATGGAACCGGGCGCGCGTGGCGAGATCCTTTCCATCGCCTTCTCTTCGGCGGGCCAGCATCAAGATGCCGGGGCCAAGGTGGTGCACTGTGCACCGCACACCTCCAGCCGGATTGTCTCCAAGTCCATCTCCAAAAATGGTGGACGATCCAGCTATCGAGGGCTGTGCAAGATTGAGAAGGGTGCTCATAAGTCCAAGTCCAACGTGGTCTGCGACGCCCTGATCCTGGATCCGCAAAGCCGAAGCGACACGTATCCTTACATTGAGATCGAAGAGCAAGACGTCTCCATCGGTCACGAAGCCAGCGTCTCCCGGATCGGCGAAGAGCAACTCTTCTACCTGATGAGCCGAGGGCTGACCGAACCGGAAGCGAGTACCATGATCGTCTCAGGGTTCATCGAACCACTGGTGCGAGAACTCCCCATGGAGTACGCCGTCGAAATGAACCGACTGATCGAACTTCAGATGGAAGGCACGGTTGGTTAAGCAAGTAGGGTCCGCTGTGCGGACCATTGGTTCGATCGGGTATGCACGGAAATGGTCCGCACGGCGGACCTACACGCTACACGGTGAAGTTTCCCACAAGTTCAATCCCCCGAGGCATCCGTTCGCCCCGGCCCACTCCCCGTTTACTTCTGACCTGCGCTTCTGATTCTTATGACCGAACTTGCCACCGCCCGTGGATTTACTGACGAAACGTTTCAGGCATTCCTTTCCACACGGCAGGAACCCGATTGGCTGGTCGACCAGCGGCAGCAAGCCTGGCAGCAGTTTAGCGCCTTGGGCTGGCCCACGGCGAACGACGAACAATGGCGGCGGACAGACATTCGACTCTTCAAGGCAGATCGATACCACCCGCCGCTCGAAACCGCAGCCCCCAGCATCCCAGAGAGTTCTCCGCTACTCACCGCTGGGGTGACGTTGGCAGGGCACACGGTCGCCGTCGACAGTATCCCGGCAACCTCGCAACTTGACGAGAAGTACGCCAAGCAGGGCGTCTTGTTTGGCAGCCTGGACCAACTGCTGCCAGAGCACGAGGCGTTGTTGCGTCCCTACTGGAACAAGGCATTCGATCCCAGCTACGACCGATTCTCAGCCCTGCACTCTGCCTTTTGGTCCGGCGGAACCTTGCTCTATGTCCCGCGCGGCGTAAGGATCGAACAGCCGCTGCATACCCTGTCGGTGCTCTCCGGCGGAAGCGACCTTGGTCATCAACTGGTGATCTTGGAAGAGGGAGCCGAAGCCACACTGCTGGCCGAGTGCGTCGGCGGCAACTCCGGCTGGCACTGCGGCGCCATCGAGTTGCAGGTGGGTTCGAACGCGCAACTGCGATACGTGAACCTGCAGAACTGGGACGATACGGTTTGGCACTTCGCCCAACAGCAGGGCCGCGTGGAACGCAACGGCCGGTTGCAGTGGACCATCGGCGCTTTGGGAAGTCGGCTGGCCAAGGTCAACCAAAACGTCTCGCTGTGCGGCGAAGATGCCGAAGTGCAGGTCAACGGAGTGATGTTCACCGAAGGTCGGCAGCACCTTTCGTACCACACGCTCCAGCATCATGCGGCCCCGCATTGCCGGAGCGACTTGCTCTACAAAGGAGGGCTGCAAGATCATTCCCGCATTGTCTGGCGCGGCATGATTCAAGTGGACCCCGGCGCGGACGGAACCAACGGCTACCAACGAAACGACAACCTCCTGCTCAGCGAGCAGAGTCGTTGCGACTCGATCCCCGGACTCGAGATCTTGGCAGACGATGTGAAGTGCACGCACGCTGCCACCACCGGACGCGTGGATGACGAACTCATCTTCTACGCACAAAGCCGAGGGCTGACCCGCAAAGAAGCCACGCGGATGATCGTGGCTGGGTTCTTCCAACAGGTTTTCGACCGGATCACGATCGAGAGCGTTCGCGAAGCCTTGGGCGAAGCCATCGGCCGCCGCGTCCGTGAGTATCAATAAACGGCCTAGCGTGCCACGGTCTCGGTGTTGCTCTTGGCTGGCACTGGCTTTTTGCCAGTGGGGGACTCGCTTGAGAAAACAATCTCCCAAGAGGTTCTGCCGAACCGCCTGCCGTTAGGGAATCTTCTTCGCCAAAATTCGTGTAAAACATAATCACGAGTTGGACGCCACCCATACTCTGGCATGTGGCCAGTCCCAATTTTGCAAGGAACCTAGATGTCTGAGTTTCGAGTCGTTGCCCAAGTGGACGAAGTCCCCGATCCTGGCAAGATCTTGGTCGAAGTGGATGAACGTCTGGTAGGCTTGTTTCGCGTGGATGGAACGTTTTACGCCATTGACGATGTCTGCACGCATGACGGCGGGCCGCTGGTCGATGGCGAGTTGGAAGGTTTCGCGGTTGCCTGTCCTCGGCACGGGGCGAAGTTTGACGTCCGCACCGGAGCGGCGCTGACCATGCCAGCGACGCAACCGACCGTCAGCCACGAGGTGAAGGTGGTCGATGGCCAGGTACTCGTTAAACTAAAAGAAGATTGACCGCGGCTCGGTCGCAATTCGAAATACCTCACAACGGAGTACGGATCATGGCCATCGTCGAAGACAAAGTTCGCGAAGCTCTCAAAGAAGTTGTCGACCCGGAACTGTTCGTCAACATTGTCGATTTGGGCCTCATCTACGAAGTTCACATTGCCGAAGCGGCTGAAGAGAAGAGCGATCTCACCATTGAGATGACCCTGACCAGCCCCGCTTGCCCCGCCGGGCCACAGATCATCGCCCAGGCCAAAGACGTGCTTTCTCGGATGGAAGGGGTGGGGGAAACTGAGATCAAACTCGTGATGAGCCCCCCCTGGACTCCCGATCGGATGACCGAAGACGCCAAAGATCAACTTGGCATCATGTAGGACGTCATCGCTCGTTGCTTATTTCTCGTTGCCTATTTCTTACTGCCTATTGCTCATTGCTTTTTTGGGCAGCGATTCAGAAAAAGCGAGTCGGAAACACCTGGGAATCAGAAGCATCATGAGTGAGTCGCGGCGAATCGTACTGACAGGATGCAGCCGAGGGCTGGGGCGAGCCATGACCGATGGCTTCGTTGCGGCAGGGCATGTCGTGTTCGGGTGTGCTCGCAACAGCGAGCAGGTCGAGGCTCTGCAGCAGGAGTACGGCAGCCCTCACCAATTCGCGGTGGCCAACGTGGCCAGCGATGAGGAAGTGCTGGATTGGGCCCAATCGGTTCTCCCCGGAGGAGCCCCGGACCTGGTGATTAACAATGCCGCGATCATCAACCGGAATGCCTGCCTTTGGGAAATTGACGATCACGAATTCACCGAGCTGGTAGATATCAATATCCGTGGCGTGGCCAACGTGATTCGTCACTTCGTCCCGCCAATGGTGGAGCGGAAGCAAGGTTTGATTGTCAATTTCAGTTCGACCTGGGGAAGATCCACTTCCCCTGAAGTTGCTTCGTACTGTGCCAGCAAGTTCGCGGTCGAAGGACTCACCCAGGCGTTGGCAGATGAACTTCCTGGCGGAATGGGGGCCATCGCCTTGAACCCTGGCGTGATCAACACCAACTTGTTGCAAAGCTGCTTCGGCGCGATGGCGGAGGGTTATCCCACCCCCGACACTTGGGCCATGAGCGCGGTGCCCTACATCCTAGGGTTGGCACCGAAAGACAACGGCTGCTCACTTACCGTTGGTTTTTGACGAATCGATTTCTAGCGGATGAATTTCTGACCGGACAGGCCGCACCATGCACCCTGCCATGCTGGACGAAGTCAAGCTTCGCAGCGAGTGCGACGTCACCCGAACTCGGCGCGGCGGACCCGGTGGACAACACCGCAACAAAGTAGAAACGGCCGTGGTTCTTCTGCATCGCCCAACCGGAGTGGCTGCGGAAGCCAACGAGCGGCGCAGTCAGGCAGACAATCTGGCCGAGGCACTCTTTCGCCTCCGTATCCGCCTGGCATTGGCCGTGCGGCACGCTCCACCCTCACCACGTAGCGAAGCTTGGGAGCGGCACTTACGCGGTGGGCGGTTGCAGATCAATGTTCGTCACCAAGACTTTCCGGCCGTGTTGGCTGAAGCCCTGGATACGCTCAGCGACCGAAGTGGCGATCTGCCTGAAGCCGCCGCACAATTAGGTTGCACGAGTTCGCAGCTGATCAAACTATTCAAGCTCGAACCGGCCGCGCTGCAAATGGTAAACGCCCAGCGTGCCGAGCGCGGCGAGCATCTCTTCAAGTAACGCCGCTATCAGCTCAGCCTAGCGGGAAGCGCGCCAGTTGTTTCCCGTGGGAACTGGCGTATTCAGCGGAAGTGGTGGAGGAGGTAAGGTTCCTCCTTGCGCCGGTGCCGAGCGCGGCGTGTAGTGCGACTGCTGCTGGTACGCGGCCGGTGCCACGTGCCCATAACCGGTCGGTTGGTTCCAAGCCGGGGCAGCTCCGGCGACCGGTGCCTGCGGTTGGTAATAACCTTGTTGCTGCGGCGCAGGTTGAATCAGCGGAGGAGTTGGGCGGGCCCCCGTCATGAGATTCGGGTTGGCCAGATCCACATCGGTCCAGCCTTCGTAGGTTGGTTTCTCGAACATCCCAGTGGCGTTGGGATCAAGCGAGTTGACTTTGATGTCGTTCAGCAAGACCTTGATGTTCATCTGAGTTGCTGGCCAGGAGAGATCGATCTGGCGGGGAAGAATGGCTCCGCTGGTCGGGTCCGTTTGGTGGTTGCTCGCCACGGCGCTGGCCAACAACGTGGCCTTGCCATCGTAAACATGCTGCTCCAGGATCGCGCCGGAGGCTTCGTGAACGCGGGTGATTTTGGTGATGGTCCCGGTGGCGGTCGCCCGCTGCGTGCGGATCTCCAACCTTCCCGAACCTACAGGGAACGGCCCTTGATGGTTCTCGTAGGTTTCGAACGTCACCAGGCCAAACGCTTCGATCAGCCAATGCGGTTCGACTGGCATGATCTTGTGAGCGGCACTTTGTGCGAACTGATCGTGCCGGCAGTGGTACAAATACGGGGGCTGCTCGCGGCGGAACCAGAACCAGAAGATCTGATCGTTGCTGCCCACATCCACTTCGGTGCCGGTCAACCCGGTCGAAGCTTGCAACCGAAACTTCTTGGGGCGAACCATGGCCACGTTGGCCTGAAGCGAAATGGGAAGCACCGGCGAACTGATTCTAGCGTCCGTGCAAACCAGCGACTGTACTCGGGCGGTGTTGGTGTTGACCACTCGAGTGATATCGTCGAGTGCCGGATTCTCGGAAAGCACGCGCGGCAGCATGACCGGTTGAGGGCGCATGAGATGGCAACCGGGCCACATCACCAAGCCCAGGGCGGGGGCGCAGCGGCCAAGATGCGACATGAATTGTCGGCGTGTGATCGGTTCCATCCTGAACTCGGCGCGTCCTTTCGCCGGAGAACTGTCTATCCGGCCTCGCTATACAGCAGTTCGGCCAATTGTTCCTGAATCTCAGCCACACGTTGCGAAGTTGGCACCGTGACCAGCACTTCGTAGGTGCTGTCATCACGGGCTGACGAAAGCAGAAAAGTCTCGTTCCCCTCGTCGTCCTCTCGGCTTTGCTCTAAACGTAAAATGCGGCGGCGAATCATCAGCAGTGCCAGCACATAGGTTTCGTCTTGCTTGTCCGGTTGTTCCAAGCGTTGCTTGAAAAGTTCCAACAACACTTCGTTGGGGGCCATGGACACTTTCGTATCGCGCAGCGGCATCCGCGATTTCCACGACGCAATCGTCCCCTCAGGCGGCTCCTGCCAGGCTTCTTCCGAAAAATCCAGCCGCTGCACATCTGCCCCGACCGCTACCAACGCCGTGTAATACACCTCACCCTCGGCGAGTTCGCGCTGGGTTTCCGCACAGCGACGCGAGCAACGTTTGACTTCGTAATCCATAATGCACGTAACGCGTTAGGAACGTGGTGCCCACATTCGAGTCGGCAAGTTCTCAATCGAACCCATCGGCGGGCGGAGAGTAGCTGAATTCCCTTTCCCAATCAAGACACGGTAAAGAATCGGGAATCGGTCCCCCCGGACCCAATGATGAATCGTACCGGACGCATGCAGCGAGGACACCTTCCCTCGTAGGCAGTGCCGTCGGAGTTGATGTACACCCGGGCGTACGCTTTGCAGCAATCGAATCGAATCCCCAAAAATCTCCGGTCGGGCCGAGCTCCCGTGCCGGGGTTGCTGCTGGATTGGGGATCGCTTGTCAGATCAAGATGGTCACCAGCCATCGAGTGGTTCCTGTTCACATAGTGCTTGGGATCAGAACGTCAGCGCTCAATCTCGTTTCATTGGGTAGTCGTCATCACGCTCCGTCGTGATGACATCCGTGGCGACATCGCCTGTCCTGCTTCCTCGCTGACGCTTCGGGTTAAGATTGAAAAAGCGGTAGCTCCAATTAATTCGTGAACCGTTTGGACAACTGTTCTGCATTAGTCGTACCTCTTCAGAATCGCATGAACCGGGGAACGTATCCTTTGAGCCGGTCAAAGAAGCCGGGCTTTTCGGCCTCTTGTGACGGTGGCGTCGGTGGAGGTTCTGGCTCGTCAGGCGTTTCGTCACGATTTGGTTTCATGGCCACTGCCTGGGCTGACGGCGGAACGTGCCGCGCCAAGAACCTGGGCCAGTAGCCGTCCAGCAGCATCAGGCAATCGCTTACTTCGCGATGTTGCAATTTGACGCTCGCCAAGGTGATGAGCTTGGAGAGTTCAATCAGTTCCTTCTGCCGAAATGCCAGGTCGTACAGTTGCACGTTGTCGATGTGGACTTCACCAGCCCCCATCAAGTCAAACCGCACCCGGATAGTCGTGGCACCGTCGAGTGGCAGGTCAGGCACTTGGAACACGTACTGAGCCCAAGTGGTCGCAATCCGGGGCACCTCTCGGCCTTGTCCAACGAGCACGTGCCGGTAGAACTCTTGCCCTCGCACGCGTCCATCGAGTGCCAGTCGTAGCGGCGGTTGGGCACCTCCTGGAGGGAGCCTCAACCAGACCGCCACAGAAACTCGCCCGCTGGCCGGAACGTCAAATGAGCTACTCACCAGCGAAGCGGTCATGCCTTGACTGGAGAATTCGAAGTATCGCTGCCCTTGCTGTGCGTCTGCAACTTTTAGTTCTCCCGACACACTGCTCCCCGTGCTGACCGTCCAGAACGGGGCCTGGCGGTCCTCCTCCGGTTCTTGTTCGAAGTTGGCGTTGGCCAGCACGTTGATCGGCGCGGGGTTTCGCAAGGTGGCCGTTCGAGCCGCGAGATCGTTGACCCGTTCTTCCAATGCCAGCACGGCGGCGTCGGGGATCACCACCTGGGGATCGAACAATTCCACCTGGTCTTGCGAGAAGCGAGCGGCCACCATGTCGTAGGGCTGCAGCGTCAATCGCCAGCGGACTCCCTGGCTATCGCTGACCAACGGGGGGACTGGGACCTGATTCAAGAGCCCTTCAATCCGGCAGCCTGCCGAAGCCCGAACCCCAATCGAGGCCTCGGTTACCCAGGGAGCGTTGTTGAGTACATAGACGTAGACCTTGCCATCCGCAGTCCGTGTCCGAATGGTAAGGGGTTGCGGCGTGCCAGAGAGTTGCTGGAATTTGCCAGCCGGAAGTTGCCTGAAGGCATGCAGCAGGTTACGCGTGGCGTCCTCCTGCCCTAACGGCATCAGCCATCCGCCGTCAATGAACTGGCGCACGTCCCCTTGTGCCAGGCGCCGCACGAAGCGTTGCCGATTCGCTGCTCCGTCGAGCGAACTTTGCGCGACCAGCCAGGCAAAGCTGTTCGGGTAAGGGCTCTGCACGTCGAACGATTCCAGCCTGACTTTCTGCGGAGGATGAAAGAACAGCGGAGCCAGGGTTGCGCCGTCGCCACCAAATCGAGCCAGACTCTCGGTCAACGGGAGGTCCAGCAAACTTCCTTGCGTCTTGAGCGAGTGCAGCGGTCCGGTGGTGTGCGGTTCCAGCAGAACCAAGCCTGGTGTCTTCCGCAATCTCTCCGCGTCCAGTCCGCGTTCCAGCAACAGTTCTTCCAGCGGCACCTGGTTGGGGAGTGTGGGACGAAGTTGTTCGGCCATACCGGGTGCTTCTAAAATCTGCGCCGTACTCAAGAACAGCTTGGCTCCCGGTCGGGCTGTGGTGACATCGTTGGCCAGACTAATCAAGAAGTCGCTGAATGCCGTGGCGCGCCATTTGAGCCAGGTTTGCCGATGCGTGCGGGTGAGCAACTCCGCCCGACGTGCAAACCGGTCTGGTCCATTCGGCGGTACGGCGATGCCGGTATCTGCGGTGAAGCGGGCCATGGTGGCGTCATCCATTCCCCAAGGAGATTGGGGGAGTAGCATGAACCCGTCTGGCGAGAGATGCAGTGCCAGCCCTTTCCAAGAGGCATGGCTCTGGCACTTCTGCACCACTTCGCCTACCACCTGCCGAATGTTTTCTTGCACGCGCGCATCCAGCACGTTGTAGTAGGCCCCCACATTGCCGGAATCTCTCTGCTGGAGTCGCCACGGTTGGCCCTTGGCGTTGATCCATTCCAGGCCGCTCCGCTCAGCCGGAGTGGAGCGGACCATTTGTTCGAGAGAATCCAGCGGGGCCGAGAAGTTGAGTGCCGGGACAAATTCCAACTGTTCGCGGTCGAACAACTGCAGCAGAAGTTCGAGCACGTCCTTGCGAACCGGATCCGCGGCCGTGGAAAAGAACACCCCGGTGTCGTAGCGGGGAGTCGGCTGCACCATCTGGCTGGGGTAGACCGAACTTCCGTCGGTCATCACCGTCATCATCAGTCCGGTGCGACCATCGTGCCGGAGGTATTCGACCAACCGAGTGGCCCCTTGATACATGGTCTGCCAGTCGTCAAGACTACGACCGCTCCACGGGTCAAGATGGTCTGGTGCCGAAAAGTTCTCAGCAAACAGCGGTTTATGCAGATAAGCCCAGTAAGCCCTACCGTCTGACTTTTGGCGTGCGAAGGCAGGCGGAAGATGCTCGGGGCCGCGGAGGATCCGGATCTTGCCGAATGCCGCCGGCCGCTCGGGATGCAGATTGGTCAGCAGGACGAGCGGCGTCTTGGTCCGTGGCCAAAAGATCAAACGATGCCGTCGCCATGCTTTCGATCCCGCCGTCGAGGTACCATTGACGGCCACGCCTGAGTCCAGGCCAATCGGCATGACAGCCCCCGAAGCATCGGGTTCGACCACGCTGATGCCCAGCGTCTGCTCGAGATCGTACGGATACTCGACCTCCAGCAGATAGGGCCAGCCAGGCTTGTTAACCGGCACCGGCAAGGCTTCCCAGCTCGGTTCGCGCCCCGCCGTACGAGCTCCCAACTGACGTATGCGACCGAGAGGATGTTCGCGGATCTCAAAGTCACCACTGGCCAAAGGTCTGCGGGTGAGGCCGGGGATGGGAATGCTGGTGAAGCGTTTCCACCAGGATGTGTTGGCCGGATCAATCTCGTTCTCCAGCGTCCATTGCACGGTCTTGGTTTCTGAATCATCCGGCGGCTGCTCAGAGAGCACCACAAACTGCACCGTCCGCTCGGCCAGGACTGGTTTCAAACCAAGTCTCGCCCGAAAGTCCGTTGCACTGGCAACCACCGACAATTCGTAGACCCCTTCCGTCTCAGGGCTCTCGATGCCAATGGGCATCTCGGGCCAGGCGGGCCCTTGATCTCCGGCATACTCCTTGCTTTCTGTCACCAAGATCCGCGAGGATCCTGCCGCACGCAAGGTGACATCAATCTTCCAAGGCGTCTGATCGGGCAGGTTCAGCAGATGAGGAACGACCGAGAACTCCAGCGGCTCGCCAGGCTGATACAACATGCCTGCTCGCCTGGTGCGAAAACGAAGTTTGTCACCAGGCATTCGCCGCACGAGCAGCCGATTGCCGGAGTCGTCCAAACTGCGGGACGTAAACTCATGCAACACCTGGGCAAGCGGAATCTCAAGCGGTTCTACAGGCACCGCGTCGGGATCCTGAGATTGCGAACTAAGCTCAACGACCAACCGTGCTGACGGAGACCCCGTGACCGAAATGTCGAAGCCATCGTAAGCCCTGGGGCTGCGACTCTTGATGACAACGCTTTCACCCCCTTCCAGCCACATGCTGCCAACTTCGTCGGCCTCGATTCCCAGCAGTCTCAGACGCTGCAAGTTGGGCGAGACGTTTGAGTTGCTTTCTTCGTTCGCCGGATCGACAAGCCGGATCCGTCCTTGCCAGAGTGTCCGAGCGCCCCCTCCCCATTCGACGCGAAGTTGCACATCGACTCGATCATCGACGGCGGATTGTGCCCAACCTGCCTGAGAGATTCCCAGCGATGTGCAGAAGATCAACCAACACCACAGCCTGCGCAGACCCCGATTGCATTCAGCGCGCCGCAACGCAAGCCGAACCAGCGGAGATGGTGGACTGGTGCATCCGAGCATGCCAGGTCCAAGCAGGGTTAGTCGGTGATTTATGGAAGTGAAGGATCGTTGACATCATGTCAACGCGGCCGATTCACTTTGAAATATCGCTACAAAGGTGGGGGATTATACCGAGCCTGACGGATCGAACCCAGGCCGAAAACTTCGACGTGCTAGCATTGCAGAACAGTTGTCTCAACTGTTCAGGAAGTAAGGACATGACTACCGGATTTGCCCCTCGTGACGCTCCTTCGGCGGCAAATGTCGTCGCAACAACAGGGTCGATTGATGTTGGGCTAATGCCCAATCGTTGCAGCACAGGATTCCCGACAAATCCTTCCGTACTTCCCCGGAAAACGTAGATGTCGCCGAGAGTATCGATGTGTCGCTGTATAGCAGCATCATCTAATCCCGTCGCACGAAGTGCTGCCAAACTATCAGCATCTAAAGAAACCCTTGCTGGGCCAACGCTACCCCATACCTTTGCCTTGATCCGTTGTCCAAAATCAACAATAGCGTTCTTAACCTCTCCTGTCCATTTTTGGACGGGAACGGCGTTGCCCACCCCATCGGCAACGGCGCGGCTAAAGTTGGAAACGGCTTTGGATGTGATGACCTTCGAGATACCCCGGCTAACGCCAGAGGCAACTTTGCCAAGTACGTCCCCTCCAATGCTACCGACTGCATTGTCGACTGCGGCTTTGAGCGGGTCCTTGCCGACTCGAAAGACATCGTAGCTTGTCTCTATTGGGACCTGCTCCAGCAAAGCCACCACCACCGAAACCGCCCCCTCGTCCGCCAGCCTTCTTCTTAGGCTGCGGGGCTTGTTGGTCTGTGGATAGCCCTCGAGAGACGCCTGTTGCCAGGTGTTTTCCATCTGGCGAAAACGCCAGGCAAACATGGTTCTTGGCAAGCGTTGTTTCAGGGAACCGCCGGAATTCAGTCGGCTCTTGCTTCCCAGGCTCGAACCGCCAAGTCACGACCTGTCCGTCCGATGTACCAGCGGCTAGAATCCGCTCGTCGACATCGCACGCGACGCGGTGAATCGGCTGGCCGACATTGAGGACCTCCAGCGATTGGTGATTCTGAAAATCCCAAAGACGCACCGTCCCGTCATCACTGCCGCTGGCCAGGATGCCGGAGGTTGGCAGGAACAGAAGCGTGTTGATGTGTCCGGTATGGCCGGTGAGCTTGGGCGAAGCGAGCCCGGTGCCATCGGCAATGACGTACCGATTGGCGATTGCCAGATTCTTTTGAACAGGGGGAATCGCCACGGCTAGGTAGTATGCGAGCGTTTGCCTGGCTGCCTGGTGTGCCAGGTAATGACTTCGCCCCGGCGACGATCGTTCACGCCACAGGTGGCTATCCAGGATTGGTCGGTGGAAATGGCAACGTCGAACACCGGCACCGCGTGATCTTCGAATCGGTGGAACAATTCGGCGGTCTGGAGATTCCATAGGCAGACACTTTGGTCCGCCCCCACGCTAGCAAGCATCTGGCCATCGGCAGAGCAGAAAGCCGCCGGCGAATCCCATTCCACCAGCAAAGACCATGTCCTTCGCTTGAACAAGCTTGTCGTAGCCCCAGGATGTGGCACCAGGGTTATCACGCAGGTGCAGCGCGACGAAGTAAGAGCGAATGGCTTCAATGCGCGGCTTGGACGTGTCAGTTGCCAGGTCCTCGCCGTGGATGGTTTCCCAGTTGGCCACCTTACTCGTGTTATGCACCAGCACGCTGCCCTGACTGCCTGGGAGGTAGACGAAGTACGTGTGGCTCCGGTCTACGTGCAGGTTGAAGACTGGCTGGATCTCGTCGTTGTCAAAACGGTCGGTGAGTGGAATGAGGTCACCGGTGTGGGAGCGGAAACCGTTCAAACGGGCACAGCCTGCGAAGATCGTGATGCAGAAGCGTCGGTGAAGGTCATTTCGACGATACAAAGCGTCCGTGTCGCAATTCCTCGACACCTTCTCCCTCTACGATAAGTTCGCCAGTCATTCCTTCTGGTAATTCGTCAATCTGGTGGCCATAAGCCGTAATCCTCGTGACTGACAAATGGATGGGAGAAGTCGGTCCCATGGATGTCTTTGCTGCCGACTCGCCACTGGCGGTCTCAAAGACCGTTCCGACCTTGACTTCTCCAACATTGACAACGCCAGTCAAAGTCGTGGCACCATCATCTTGCCGACATTCGTGAACCAAAAACTCTATCATTGTCCACCTGCTCTTTGAATAAACGTCCGAATCTGCTCAGGCGTCATGCGTGGTGCGGACTCAAGGAAGCGAGTTGCGTCTGCACTGCTGGAAAACGTGGCTGGAACATCAATACCCATGTCCTTCAGAATAGCACGGGCATGAGACAAGGGGATGGAGTGGGGAGCCTGAGCAGCAAATCTCTGTGGCGTCAAACCTACCGTGACCTCACGCTCTAAGACATTGCGGACGTTTCCCATGCCAAGGCTCTCGCCAAACGCTCCACGACGTCCAAACACGTTTTGGGTACTTCGGCAGGTAAAACAGTTGGAATAACTGTTCTACATCACGCCGAGCGGATCGCGGCTTCCTGCAGGCAGTTCTTCAGGGCGTCCGAGATTTCCTTCACGTCCGCTTCGGAAAGCAAGGGATGAAGCGGCAAGGTAACTTCGCGCGCGGCGGCATCTTCGGTCCGGAGCAAGCGAGGGTCGCCAGGCAGTTGAGCCTGATAATGCGAGAACTGATGCACCGGCGGATAGTGCACACTGGTTTGGATACCCGCTTTGAGCAATGCCTCACGCAGCCTGGCTCGGTCGATCCCATGATCCAAGAGAATCGGCAGAATATGGTGGGTGCTATCACTGAGCCGACCCGCAAAGGGAATGGTGATGCCAGCGGTATCACCGAGCTGCTGGCGATACGCTTGGACAAGTTCGCGGCGGCGGTCGTTGCTAGCATCGAGCTTGCGAAGTTGAATCATTCCCAAAGCCGCGGTGATCTCGGTGGAGCGGTAGTTGAAGCCCAGCTGCGGCACATCGTAATCGCTGGCTCGCCCACTGGCTTTGTCCCAACTTGTCTTGGTCATACCGTGCGAGCGCGCGAGGCGGACTCGCTGAGCGACTTGTTCGTCATCGGTGACCAGCATCCCTCCCTCGCCGGTGACGAGGTTCTTGTTGGCAAAGAAACTGAAACATCCGGCATGCCCTAGCGTACCGGCGAGCTTGCCTTGGAGCGGACCATCGGGGGCACCCTGGTAGCGAGCTCCGATGGCGTGGCAGGCGTCTTCGATCACCACCAGTTCATGCCGCTCGGCAATCTGCCTCACACGATCCATGTTCACAGGAAAGCCGGCCAGATGCACCACCATGATCGCCTTGGTGCGAGGCGTGATCTTGGACTCCAGGTCATCGCAGCACAGGTTCAAATCATGCGGTCCGGCAATGTCCACAAACACCGGCGTGGCGCGCTGGTAGAGAATCGCATTGGCACTGGCGACAAATGTATAGCTGGGAACCAGCACCTCATCGCCAGGCCCCACGTCGTACGCTAGCAATGCCAGATGCAGCGCCGCAGTGCAGTTGGAGATTGCCACTGCATGCTTCGCCCCGTGGTACTCAGCAAACTTGGTTTCGAACTCCGCGGTCCGCGGACCCAGCGACAGCCACTTGCTGCGCACCACGTCTGCCACGGCGGACGCTTCTTCTTCGCCCATATCTACGTCAGAGAGTAGGTATCGTAATGTCATGGATGTCTGCGATAGGTGAGGGGGGGTGGCTGGCAATCTAGCGAGCATAGCTTGACCCTATGCAATGTTTCACGTGAAACATTTCGCATGGTCAGTCGGATTGGGCAAACTACTCGGGCGTGGCGCTGCCAACTGACGCCACCAGCGCGTGGCATCGTTGCGGGTCCATGCTCCGGCCCCTTCGCAGGCAAGCAGGGCATCTCGCAACGATCGCGATGAATCAAAGCGATCGCTGGGCGACTTGGCCAGGCAGCGCATCACCACCGCTTCGATGTCGGCAGAAATGTCGTCGCGAATGTTGCTCGGCATCTCAGGCACCTGATGCGCGTGGGCAATCAGCACCTTGATCGGGCGGTCTTCCTCAAACGGCGGCCTGCCGGTGAGCAAGTAGTAGGCCACCGCTCCCAATGAATAGATGTCGCTTCGAGCGTCTGGCTGCTCGCCGACGGCTTGCTCTGGTGACATAAACAAGGGCGAGCCCGTAATGGCTTCTTCCTGGGTCAGGCTGATATCTGCCGAATCCGCCAGCGGTTTCACCAGCCCGAAATCGAGAAGCTTGGCAACGTCGTAAACTCCGCCGCGCGTGGCAGAGAAAATGTTTGCTGGCTTGATGTCGCGATGGACCATGCCTAAATCGTGCGCTTCGCTGAGAGCGTCGCAGATTTGCGAGAGCAAATGGATCACGCGTGGCAAGGGGAGCGGACCGTGCTTCTTCACCATCTCAGACAGGTTCATCCCCGGCAGGTATTCCATCACATAGTAGAACGTGCCATCATCGGTACGGCCGTAGTCGAAAATTTCGATGGTGTTCCAATGAGAAAGCTTGGCGGTCTGTCGCACCTCTCGTTCGAATCGGGCCAGCACGCGGGGGTTGCCTGCCTTCTCGGGGCGAATGACCTTGATGGCGCAGGGCCGTTTCAGGAGTTGGTGTTCGGCGAGAAACACTTCGCCCATTCCGCCGGATCCCAATCGTTCGCGCAGTCGATACTGCCCTAGCTGACGGGCTTCGAAAGCTTCGATCCGCAGGCTGCCAATCGTGTGCACACCCACCACGGTACTCAACGTGGCAACAGCCATCAGCAGGGCCTTTTCCACAACGACGGTGGGCCGCTGCCAGATAACATCTGCCGTGGTCGTATCGGTGAGCCAGACCGCGATCAGGACCAAGATAGGCATGACCGCCATGGTGGCGAGTACGGCAGCCGCGCGTTTCCACGAGTTGGGAATGAACAGCGCGTAGGTAAACATCAAGATCAACCACGGCTGGGTAAAGCCTGGGATCACCCCATACGAGGCCGCGCTCTCCGTGACGCCACGGACATCAATCAACACGAAGAACACCGCCGGCACACCAAAGATAATGCACTCTTTGATCCGCAGCGCCTTGGTGCTGGGATAGCAACTGCGGCAGAGCGAAAATCCGCAGGCACCCAGGATGAGCGTCACCGCCAGCTCGCAATAAATCTCAAGCCGATGGTGCTCGTGAATGAAGGCTCCGGCGGCCAGATTCCAAACCACAAAGCCAATGAATCCGGCGCACAAGACTAAAGCAGAAATGCGCAAACGACTACGCAACAACGTGCGCGTCTCGCAAGACAGCCCTGACGAAGTTCCTTCTTCGCTGGCCTCGACCAATTGAACTTGGCCGCAAGCTGCCGGCTCAGCCGACAAGAACGACAGTTCTTCAGAGTCGAGCGTGGGGTCGTTGGGCCCGAGAATCTTTCGCGGAGGTGGTTTAGAAGCCATGGTCTAGCCGTTGGGCAGGTTCGTCACATATCGGAAATTCGATCCATCAAGATTCCGTGGCCCAGCCTGACTCATTCGTGAAGACCGTAGCGTGAGGCCGATACCAGTTCTCACAAAACCCTAGGGCCTCGCTCTCCTCGACCGGAACTAACCGTTTGGTCTGGGCCAGGAATGTGAGTCCAACGGGTGCGTCTTCTTAGACCAAGTGTTTCTACTATTGTTCAGATTGTTTGATCTGCAGTGTAGGAGCCGATACGTTTTTCTTAGTCCCTGAACAGTTGGGACAATTGTTCTACATTACTTATCAGGCAAGGATCGGCCTGAGTCAAGTCTTTGGGCAGCTGCAAGTTCTCATGCTAGCTGCCCGTGGACATCTTCACCCACTGCCACTGACTCCCATCAGAAATCGTTGATGAATGGCGGTCCGGCAGGGGAGTGCCGGCTTAGTGGGACTCCAGGGTGTAGGTCTCGTAGGGATGATCGCAAGGGGTTCCCCGCGTGACGTACATGGTTCGGGACGATGGCTGGATGATGACCGAGAAAACGGTCTGCCAGAATCCGTTCTCGGCGTCGTCATTCGTGTGGCGACAGATCGAACGCGGATGACCGTTGTGATCTCGCAAGGTCGCTTGCAAGTCGCCGAGCGTCCGCTCGCCACTTTCCAGCAAGTTGCCCACTCGCTCGAGCCGAGCATGGGACTGGATCAATTCGGGGAACTCTTGGTTGATCGGTACCAGGTTGGGATGCAGGCAGTGGTTGGTGTGCGTCAACTCGCCGGAGTCCGAGGCACGCAAAACATTGACCTCGGTGAGCGTCACCTCCAGGTCCACGGGTCCCTGGTCGGGTGTGGTAAGAATAATATTGGCCGGGATGGCCCGCTCTGCCCTTTCCACCGCACGGACAGCTTCTGCCAGTGAGCTTGATTCGTAGATGCCGCGAACCGTGAAGTAGTGCGGCACCCCCAGCGTTCGGCTCGGCGCGGGAAGGGTGTTCAAGCACAAACCCAGCCCTCGGTCGTTGAAGCCAATGTAGGCAATCAGCCCCGCTTGCGTCACGCACATCAACGCAGGCTTGCCGGTCGGACGACGGGTCAACACAATCGTAAATTCGTCCAGCGCGGGATCGGCGTCCCAATTCTGGGCTACCACAGCTCCCCCTGTCGGCGAGACTGCGGAGGTCAACGAGAACGAAGTGCACCCAGCGTCCGCCTCGGCACGCAGTTGATTGCGCACCTGCAGCAACATCAGATCCGTCAGACTGACCTTTGCCGCTTCGGCCGTGCCGCGCAATTCTTCCATCATGTCTGGACTGTAGGCTTCGGCAAATGCGATGCACCCGTCAGCAATCTCCCTGGCCTTGGTCCGCGAAATTTTGATGGACTGGTTGACTCGGGTGAGCGCGATTTCGCAGAAACCGGCCACTTTCTCTCCGCCGGCTTCGCCAATCTGACGCCCCAGTTCACGAGGGGTGCCAGAGACTTCGAACTCAGCATATCGCGTCGGCCGGTCCATCTTGTTCTCCATGTGCTGAACCTCGAACCAATTTGAGCTTTCGGTCGCGAGAACTTGACGCCTAGAGAATGAGTCCGCTCGCGTCAAAGCACCTGTTGTTGCATGACCGATGGCAATTCTCTCTTACCGTGTCTCCCGTCGCAAGAACCCCAGTCGCCTGCGAGTTTTCATCTATCGGTAGATGTCACTTGCTCAGATATCACTCCCTACATCTCACAACGTGAACTGGAAACTGGAAAGTGACCAAGGGAGAAAACATGACGATTCGCTTTTCGCTCGGAACCGGCCAGGATATTCAAGCAGACGGTTTGCTGGACTTCATCCATCTGATTCGTGGCCTAATGCCCAACTTGGACCTGACGCAGCCGGCCGACGTGCAGGGAGTACTTGCGGTGATTGGCAATGTTGCCCGATTTGCGGGTCGGGCAACATTGGCCGCCTTGGTCGAAAGCCCCTTGATGGTTGATTGGGTCATCTGCACGTACAAACTCGTGATCGCATTGCGCGCGGAGTTTCGCAGTCCTCTCACGCAGCAACTCTCGCCTGCCTGGCAAGAGGTCCTGGCCGCTCTGCTGCCGCTGATCTTCGAACTCCTGCGGCGGTATCGCGCTGCGGCGAGCCCCACGGCCTGCGCGTAACTATTTGGCCCGAGTTTCTCTTGCCTAGGAATCCACGGTGAGTCTACCGATCTTTCTACCGCCGTATCGCGTGGAGCAGTTGCTCACACCTCAGCAGGTGGGCGAGCAGATTCCATGGTCCCTTGCCGATTACGACCTACCGCAATTGTGGGAACGTTGTGGATACGGGATGCACTGCAAGGTGGGCATTGTCGACACCGGCATTTCAACCCAACATCCCGATCTGACGGCGGCCATCGATGGTGCCTACTCTGGGCGTTTTCGAAGCGTCGAGGACATCAACGGGCATGGCTCGCACGTGGCTGGCATTGTTGCCGCTCGGCGGAATCAGACAGGCGTGGTCGGTGTGGCACCCGCCGCCAAGTTGTTTGTTGCCAAAGGTCTGGGAGACGATGGGAACGGAACCTCTCGTGATGTGGCCCATGCCATTCGCGCTTGTGTTGATGCAGGCTGCCACGTCATCAATTGTTCACTCGGTGCCCCGCAACCAGACCCTTTGATCGAACGCGAGGTCATTCGCGCCAATCAGGCTGGCATCATTGTGATCTGTGCCGCCGGCAACCAGGGGCCTGATTCGAAGAGCTGGCCGGCAGCCTCGCCGACAACCATTGCCAACGGCGCTGTGGACCGAAGTCGGCAATTGGCACCATTCAGCAGCACAAGCGAAGTGGTGGATTTTGTCGGGCCTGGCGTGCGCATCCTCTCGACGTATCGCGGATCTGGCTACGCCACTCTCTCCGGAACGTCGATGTCCACACCTTGGCTCAGCGGACTCGCCGCGCTGTTGATCTCGTGGGAAGTCAAGAACCAGACATCCCAGCCAACCCGCGGCACACGCGCGTTTGCAGAACGCATGAGATCCGCCTGCGCGGACCTGGGAAGAGTTGGGCATGACCCCAGCTTTGGTTGGGGGGTGCCGATTCCCACGCAACTGTTTACGAACCTTCCCGATCCAACAACTTCGCCCGGTGTACCTGACTGGAGCTTGCTCTTGGGCTCCTTCCTGGCAGCATTGCTACGTGCCCTAAAGGGCTGAGGATACGCATGATACCCATGGTTTTGTTGTCACTCGTTTGTGGTCTGGCGTCGCCGGCGGGCGAACTCGAAGCGGCGGCCAATGACGTCAAGAGATTGCCTCGCAGTCATTGGCGATACGTGAGCTTGTTCAATCTTGACGAAGTTCAGCGCCAAGCGGCCCGAGTTGCCATCGACGGACTGCTGAATCACTGCAGCCGTGCCGATGGGATCAGCCGCGTGCAATCGGTGCGTTGCGTCATGCCGGATGGTTCGACTACGGAACTGCTGCGGTTTGATCTCTCCTGGTATTGTCGTCCTGAGACGCTCAAGGAGATGCTGGCCGCCTGGGAAGCGTTGGCCGATCAGGAACCGTACTTCACGCTTCGGAGTTCGCGCGACGTGCTGCAGCGCGTACGTGTGTTCGATCAGCGAACCGGCCGAACCCTGCGTTTCGAAACAAGGCCCAAGAGCGTTGATGAGCGAATCTCCATCAGCCCTGAGAACGCAGAGATCTTAGAGCGTTTGACTGGCTCGCAGGTTCCGTTAGTGCGGGCGGACTGGTTGCTGACCGCTGTGGGACTCAAGGCGGACAACTACTTTCGCCTGGCCGGCATACCTGCCACGGAGCAAGAGTTTTGTGCTTCGTTTGGCATGGACCAGCAAGCCTACGAGCGACTCCGCGCTGAGGTGGGGGCTAATGTGTTGAAGAGTGACGTGACCCAGAAGCCGCGACGAATCAACTTTCGTTCGACAGCATTCTTCAGCGTCTTACTACTCACGCGAGATCCCAATAGTGATGCCGATCCGCGACGCGACCCCATTCGCAACCCACACGGTTTTGTCTTCGATGGAACCGAAGCGTTCGCCCGAGGTGCCAATGGACTGCTCCGCTTCTGGACAGGCAATGCCGCTGGCAAACGGGTGAACCTGGTGCCTGCCGAGATTGCGCCCGAAGATTACAGCATGCCGCGTGGTGCCCAGAGCAGGCAGATCGTGGCCCCGCTCTCCTGTATGACCTGCCACAACATGACGCGCGAAGAGTCGGGTTTCAAAGCGTTCTCAAATGACCAACTCCGGTTCATGCGTGGCCAACTCTCCAAGGCCTACCATGATCCTGTGGTTGCCGCTGATGCTGAGCGGTTCTATGGAGCGAATCTGTCGAAGTTGATCGTTGCAGAACGCGAAGCCTACGCCGAAGCCGTCAGCAAAGCGAGTGGGACGTCACCGTATGAAATGACCGCCGCTTGGAGCGAACGCGTGGCTGAGTACCAGTACGAACTTGTCACACCAGAGGTTGCCGCCCAAGAACTGGGGATCTCGCTAGCAAACGCCGAACACGTCTTCGCCAGTTATGCTGCCGCCCGACCTGATGAGATCCAACCAGAGATCTACGCGTTTGGACTGTTCGTCGATGGGCAACCGTGTAGCCGCGGCGCTTGGGAATCTACTTATCCCTTTGCCTGGCGTGTGCTTTGGGGGCTCGATAGATGAGCTTCGTTGTTTTTTTGTCGTCACTTTGTAAATGAATATATCTGTCTCTATTTGATCCCTGATTCCAAGGAGTATCTATCTATGATTCGTTCATGTTCTCTAGGTGTTGTGATGCTGCCACTGGTGGTAGGAGTAGGCCGTGCTGAGAACGCCTGCGATGCGAACGTGCACCGCACGCGTGTCGTCAAACAGGTTGTGGTCCAGGCCATTGCAGTGCCGCATTCCTATCCGTCGCTCTATGCGTACGACGTGCAAGTTCCGTCATTCGGTGATCGGGCGGCCTTTCATGCCTCGCAGTTGGAGAAGATCCGGACGCAAGTGGCACTCGATCTGCAACAGGTTCTAGCGGCCGAGCAGCATCCAACGAGCCTGTTCGGCTTGCGATTTGAACGTGAGAGTCCGGCACCTGGCGACCTGCTGCGGGGTGCTGGCTTTCAACAGTGTGCGGCGTGTCATGCTCCGCAGAATGCCGCGCTTGGCGGCGGCGTTGGGTTCTCGTCGTTTGCCGAACTGAACGCACACCAGAGGGGACAAGCCGCGCGACTCGTGCTTGGTGGCGAGATGCCCAAGGGGGCCAAGCTTGACGACGACGCTCGCAATGCGTTGGCAAACAGCATTCTGACAGGAAAGGAATAGGCGACTAGTCGCGGGGTGACAACAGCAAGGCTTCGTTCTTAGGTGGAATGTCTTGAGGAGGATTGAAATGCTACGAATCGTGAGTTGTGCCATGTTGGTGCTGGTGCTGATGGCGGCAGCCGGTGAGGCTCAGGCGGGCGGCGGACGATTGGGATACCGCGCTGGCCTCGGGATTCGCGCTGCCAGGGGGGTTGCCTTTCGTCAGGCAATTGCCATCCGGCGTCTCCGCATTCGGCGAGCAAACGCTCGACTGCGAGCGCTGAGCTGAGAGTTCACGGAACCTTGAGGAATCTCGACTCGCTTTCAGATCCCTACTTCCGGTAGAGACGCCAGGCACCGTTGAGCGAGCCAGATACTGATGATACGAACAGCGCCAAGTGAGAGCGAAGGATCGCATCGATCGGCGCGCCGACGTATCTATAGATTGTCTGATCCGTTCAGAAATATTGTAGAGACAATAAAAGTGCCAGGGCCGGGAGCGTGTCTATCAGCTCCCAGTCCTGGCACAATCGTTATCTGTCAAACGAGAGTTGATCAAAATCCGGTTGATCAGACGATGGTACTTGAATCCAAGGCGACTGGCTTACCAGTTGTCCGTGCGGAACGGCGAGGCTGGCAGGCCGTCCTTGTTATAGAGGTTGGCGCCTACGGGATTCGTAGAGTAGGCATAGCGGACCGCCACCGGCTTGGGGACTTCCGACGACTTGACGACGATCTCATCGCCTTCGATCGTGGCATCGGCCCAATGCCAGATTTTGTCTTCACCGGCGATGGAAAATCGGCCCAACTTGCCGTTCTCGTCCTGCTTGGTAGGTTCCAGCCCTTCTTTGATGCCGACCATCAATCCGCTACCGACGTGGTCAAAGGTCAGGCGAATGGAATCCCCTTCGACTTTGTGGCTCTTGTAAAGGGGGCCACTGGGAACCAGGTCTGACTTGCCGTAGGTTTGGTGCAGTGCCCATTGTGCCAGACGGGCACCTACGTCCTGTTTGTTGCGAGGGTGAATATCTTTGGCCTCACCGATGTCGATGATCACCGCCATCCCGGTATTCTTGATGGACAAGGCTTTGCGTTGAGCTTCACGGAGAGTTGCCCAAGCGTTTCCTCCCCCTGGGACGTCGAGTGGATCGCGGAAGTTGGCCAGTTGCACCCAGTAGAAGGCCAGATCAGGATTGAAGAGTTTCCGCCAGCCGTTGACGAGCGCTTGCTTCTTGTGGAAATACGATTCTCCTTCGCTGCCGTTGGATTCGCCCTGATACCAGATGGCTCCACGCATCGCGAACGGAGCCAACGGGTGGATCATGGCATTGTAGATTGCCGAAGGAGCGACCTGGTTGACCTTGGTGTTCTCCGTGTAGGCATCGACCGTTGCCGCAATGTCCTTCAATTCCGGCACGCTGTGGAATCCTTCAGGCGACGTCCAGGGTTCGATCCGCGTACCTCCCCAGTTCGAACCGACCAGCCCGATTGGGATCTTCAGTTCCTTTTGCAATCGGCGGCCAAAGAAATATCCGACCGCGGAGAAATTCTTAGCAGAATCAGGACTGCACGCCGCCCAAGTGCCGGCGGTCGTCTCTTGTGCCACGGGTGCGACGTTGTGGCCAGGCACGTTGAACAGGCGGATCTGAGGATGGTCTGCGTCGGCAACTTCCGCGTCAGCATTGACCGCGTTACGGAGTACCCATTCCATATTGGATTGACCGGAGCAAATCCAGACTTCGCCTACCAGCACATCGTTGAGCGTCAGGGTGTTGCTGCCGGTGACGGTCAACGTCTGCCCTTTGGCATTGGTCTCCAAGGCGTCGAGCTTGACCTGCCATTTGCCGTCTTTGTCTGCTTCGGCCTCCTGGCTTTGTCCGGCGAATTTCACGGTGACTGCTTCATTCGGGTCGGCCGTACCCCAGACCGGCACCGGCATCTCACGCTGCAGCACCATGGAGTTGCCAAAGATCGAGGCCAGCTTGACCTCAGCCTGGGCGGTTGCCATCAGGCTCGCCAGCACACAAGGTACAAGAATCCATGTCCAACGGGGTAAACGCATGTTCTAACGCTCCATAAAAGGGGGGGAGTTCAAGTCGCCTGCACGTCTCAGATCGCAGGCGTAATACGCAGTGCCACGCCGTTTCCCTTACGACGGTTGCCGATAATATAAGCCTTGTCGCACGGCAACGCGAACCATCGCCAGGACTTCGGCAGAGAACCGACAACCTGACCGGACTGGGCAGGCAAGAGATTGGCCGCGGGACAATGCGCAGCAAGAAATTGCCAGGCGGGATCGTTCGAACAATAACTGTCGAATTCCGAAATCGAGAATCAATTCCCCGAGCGCAATTGTGAGCGGTAAGGCGCTAGCCGCCGGTGCAGTTAGGGGATCGCTACGACCACCGGTGGCTAGCGCCAAAACCGCTCAGGTCTGGCGAATGAGCGGATCCTGGCAATTGGGTGTGCGAAGGGGGGTGCCGATCGCGCCTAGGGATCAAGGCCAGTTGTAGGCGAGGCGAAGGGCTTGGGCGACCACTTCGCGGATCTTGCGTCGACTCACTGGCTTCGATAAGACCGAGTAGGCATGAGCCCGGCGAGCTTCGCGGCAGAGGACTTCGTCCGCGTCCGCTGAGATCAAAATGCAGGGCATCAGGGACTTGAATTGATGCAGGATTGGCAAGAGCTCCAAGCCGGTCAACTTCGGCATGTGCATGTCCAACAAGGCCACATGGACCTGCTGCGTACGGACAATCTCGAGCGCCTGCTCACCATCAGTCGCTAAGAGTGTGCGATACCCGACCGGCTCCAAGACGCGTTGTAGCGTCTCGCGGAATGCTGGGTCATCGTCGGTGATTAACAACGATGGCGTATCGAATTCAAATCGTTCGCTCATCTCGTGTTACCGCAAAGAAACACACTCGTTGAATGCCCCGAAAACAGTCTACACTTATGCCTTTGCAAATCTGATACCAGATGACCTCATTGCGACGGCAAAACCTGTCGAACGTCGATAAGTGCCGACCAGTAAATACCTTGTAGCACAATAATCCGTATCGACCAAGGAAGAGTAGGTAGTTTAGTTTAACTGGAGATTGAGGGAAATGTAGAGTGACTGCCAATTAGGCAGGGATCATGCCGAATTCGCCGGCATTCAATCCCAGCAAAGTGTGGCAGGCAACCCCGTTCCACCTACGGCCAAAAGGTCAGGCAAGTTCTTGATTCCGCATGCTGAGGATCAGCTCGACCTCGGACAACGAACGCTGCACTCTTTGACTGATTGCCGTTGGGTCGAGCCCCGCTTCGGCCAGAGCCACGATTGCCGCGCGCCGCTGAACCACGCTCTCGGTCGGTGTTTGTCCCGGAGAAGTTTCCGGGATCCGCCGACGAGGTGTCTCGGACTGGGCCGGAGCTTCGGCGTCTCTTGCACTCTCCGCAGCCTGGGCAGACTCTGCCGGAGCGGCCGAGTCGAAAGGGAGCGGCATCTCAGCGGCCGCTGCCCAAGCGGGCGTGCTGGGAGGTTGGTCCAGAATTCCCCGTCGTTGGGCTTCGTCGATGGCGGATTCCAGCCGCTGCGATTCTTCGTTGGCCATGCGAATCAACTGCCGTAGCCCACTCATCTTGCTATCAATCTGGGCCGTGACCTCGCGGGCAAGATCGTACATCTCCACCAGTTCACGATCCGCTTCGCGCGTGTTGCCACGTGCCGAAGAACTTTTTGAATGGTGCATCACCGCTGGTGCCTGCGCCTTCGCTCGCCGCTGCCGATTGATGCGTTTGCGCGTCTGGTACAACACAGAAGCGGCGACCAGCAACAGCCCAAAAAATGTAATCAGCGAGGGGAGTTCGGCGGCCAGGAGGAACATGCACATCATCCTTGATGTTGGGAGAAACCGTCACCGATCGGGACCGGACGGTTGGCTATCGGCAAAGGCCTGCTGGGCCGCTTCGTAAACTTCCTTCAATGGCACATTCTGCTGCTCGGCAATCACCCGACAGGCTTCGAACTCAGGGGAGAAACTGGCCGGCTGACCTGTGATCCAGGCAAGCTTGCCTTGCACGCAGCCCCAGGGCGTCTCCACGGCATGCGGTTCACGCTCGAGTTTATGCCGAGTGACGGGCCATTTGCGAACGCCGAGCGTGCTGGTTTCGCGGAACAAGATCCGCTCCATCTTGGCTACGTGGTTGCCTTGGCACAAGACGGTGAGGACCGTGCCAGGGCGGTTCTTCTTCATTTGAATGCTGGTCGTATAGACGTCCAGGGCTCCTGCTTGGGCGAGTTTCTCGGTGCAGTATCCGATGACTTCGCCCGTGGTGTCATCCAGGTTGGTTTCGACCACCCAAACTTGATCGGTCCCGAGCGGATCTGCCGCTTCTCCAACAAACAACCGCAGCATGTTGGCCTGAGCCGGGAGATCACGCGTCCCGGCGCCGTATCCAATTGCCGAAATGGTCATGGCCGGCAGCGGGCCGTACTGGTCGACAATACTGCTGACAATCGCCGCGCCAGTGGGGGTGGTAAGTTCCGCTTCGACATTGCTGGCCGCAATGGGGATACCGCGTAGAAGTTCGCCGGTAGCCGGAGCGGGGATGCTCACCAAACCGTGGGCGATGGTGATAGTCCCTTGCCCCGTAGGAATTGGCGACGCCACAATCCGATCGACTCCTAGCAGGTCCCAGCCGATGGCAGCCCCCACAATATCAGCAATGGAGTCCACCGCGCCCACCTCGTGGAAGTGAACTTTCTGCAAGGTGGAACCATGCACCTTGGCTTCGGCTTCGCCCAATCGGGTAAAAATCCGCTTGGCCAGATCCTTTTGCCGTTCGGTCAAGATGCTGCCGTCGATCATCTCGACAATGTGGTGCAAGTGCCGGTGGGCGTGCTCCGGTTGATGTTCGACATTGATGTGCGAAGCACGAAAGCCATGCTTCTTGACTTCGTCGCAGACCAATCGCACACCGGGGATTCCGAGCGAAGCAATGCCAGCATTGATGGCGTCCAGGTCAACGCCAGCATCCACCAAGGCGGCCAGGGTCATATCGCCTGAGATTCCGCTAGGACAGTCGAGGTAGGCAATTTTCACGTGTCGGGTCTCTTCTGGGGTTCAGCGTGGTGGATTCTAGCGCAAACCGGCAACCGCGCGAAGTGACGTTGGAGTGATAGCGTAGCCGGTTTTCGACCAGCGTGCAGTAGGTTCATCCGGCAATGCCACGGATTGCGGTATCGCCGTTCGATCGCTCTCTCCACAAGTTTGTGGCGCGCAACGTCCTCGGGTAGCTGAAACATGCAACCTGCTGGCGGTTGGGCTATGCTTGAACGCAGAAGGAAACCCTTGCCGTGAGGGTTTGTCGTTGGCTTCGAAAGTGGAACGTCCATGCAGCGCCACCTTTCTTCAACCGTTCTCCTCGTGCTGATCGGTAGCTTCGTCTTACTCGGGCGGACCAGCGATGCTCGTTCGGCTGAACTCAAGGGGCAGCGCCCGAACGTGCTGTTCATACTCCTGGATAACGTGGGCAAAGATTGGTTCCGCTGCTACGGCAGCCAGGAGAATCAAACGCCAAGGATCGATCGGCTAGCCCGTACGGGGCTGAAGTTCCGCAACTTTTACGTCACGCCGGTGTGTAGTACCACTCGATTGATGTTGCTGACCGGCCGCTATCCGTTTCGCACCGGCTGGCACACGCACCATGATCCGGCGATCTACGGCGGTGGCTACTTTGATTGGAATCGAGAAGTCTGCCTGGCACGCGTGA
The DNA here is from genome assembly GCA_942492195.1 of uncultured Planctomycetia bacterium. Lineage (GTDB taxonomy): Bacteria > Planctomycetota > Planctomycetia > Pirellulales > S012-138 > CALOEH01. Next base: position 35,903 of record CALOEH010000242.1, read on the forward strand.
TGAAATCCGCAGGGTATGACACCTGCATCTCTGGCAAGTGGCAGATCAATGATCTCTTTGATCCCGCCCAACAACATGCCATGGAGCAGCACGGGTTCGATGAATATTGCCTGTTCCCCGAAGGTAAGCCAGGACATCCCGCGCACAAGCAGCGGTACTGGGATCCCTACGTGTTACAGAACGGAGAACGCTTGGAAACAGCGGGGAAGTTTGGGCCAGACATCTTTGCCGACTACCTGATCAACTTCATGGGCCGCCGTCGAGATCGCCCGTTCTTCGCCTACTACTCAACGATTCTGACACACATCCCTGTTGTCAAAACTCCGCACAATCGAGATCAGAACCTCACGCCGCGTGAGCAATTCGCCGGCATGTTGCGCTACGCCGATCATTTGATCGGTCGCCTGGTGGACGCCTTGGAAGAACAAGGGCAGCGCGAGAATACTATTGTGTTCATTGCTGTCGACAACGGAACCGACAACGGAACCGATCAGAGGGCGTTCCAAAGTTTGGGAGGCCGGATCAATGGGCGAATCTCCGGTGAAGGAATCTACTCGCTTACCGAGCGGGGAATCAATGTCCCGCTGATTGCGAACTGTCCCAAGTTGGTGCCGCCAGGACGCGAGAGCGATGACCTGATGGACGCCAGTGATATTTTGCCCACGCTTGCCGCGCTGGCGGGTGCTGAGACTCCGCCCGGCGTAACCCTAGACGGCCTTTCTTTCGCCCCGCAGTTGTTAGGGAAACCGCAGGCCGAATCTCGTCGGCCTTGGTGCTTCAGTCAGTACCACACCACACGCGTGCTGCGAGGCCAGCGGTTCAAGCTCTACTCGACCGGCGAGTTTTACGATCTTTCGGAAGACCCGCTCGAGCGGCATAATCTCAGCGGCGCACCAGCCATGAGTGCACCGGCCGCACAAGAAGCCCACGCTGAACTCCACGGCGTACTAGACCGACTTCCCCCCAATGCGCAATTGCCTTGGGAATTCCGCAGCATCTCTGCGCGGCAGCTACGTGCCCAAAGCGAGGCGGCCCGGCCGAAACCGTAAGCAGTACATTAGATGGAGGTCGGGGGATCATGGACGCTCACTCTCCAATGCAGATCAGTTCCTTGAGAGTCCGGGCGTAGAGTTTGCCTTGGTCGTAGGCAAGGCTCGAGAGTGTCCACGTTGTGCCGGCGGGTCCCAAGTCGCTAACGGATACCAGTGCTGATTCGTTGAGCTTCGGCGCGTTCCAGCGGACGACGTAGACCATGCCGAGCATGGTTGGCATGTACAGGTACTCGCCAACGACGATTGGGCTGGCCGCGGAGACATGCCCCCAACCGCTCAGCTTGGCCCGCTTGTCCTGACAGACGACAAAGCCGTCGTTGTTCTTGACGTCGTTGTCGATTGCCTTGTTCCACAAGACCGTTTCCGCGTCACCACTGCGGACAACTTGCACTGGCACCTGGAGGTATTCCACCTCGCCGCTGGAGAGGTTCACCCTGCCGAGGTGAAAGTCGCTGTGTGTTCGAAAATAGTGAAAATCACCAACCATGCAGTTGGTGTGATAGGTGAGAGCCTTCGCTTTCTTGTTGCCTGTCAGTTTGGTGTTCGGTTTGCTGACGTAGCGGTCATTGTTGTATTGCCGAAGTTGCACCATCTCATCGAGCGAAACGGCCGCCTGCAAGACTCCCTGCTGCATGTCGAGCAGATGATGCTGCATTCCGATGAAAACGGCCCCGTGGGCGTCTCGCCATACCGCATTCTGGTGCGCTGCATAGCCGCGGATCGGCAGATCCCAGATTGTCTTGCCTGAATCCGCATGGATCAATGACAGCCCGTACGGTTCCTCGGGAGGTTGATGGCCACCGCCGCGACCCGTCAGAATAGCCGGCGTTCCGTCCACGGTTCGGTTTAGCAGCGAGGCGGCATGCACTGAAGTCGCGGACTCCGCAACCCACTGGAGTTTGCCGGTGGCCAGATCGAAAGCGTGGAGCCGCGTCCAATACATCTCGTCACGACCCAGTGGTTTTGCACCTGCCTTGGTGGTCGCTGAGACGGGAAGGTTCTCGGCAACCGACTTGAGCAGGATTACGTTGCCGTTATGGAGAATCGGCTCTTGCTGACGCGCGTGGTGGCGGCCAAACGGGACCCAATCGTGCTTCCAGATCAGTTGCCCTGCGAAGTCGTAGGTTCGGATCGATCCGCCAACGTTGACGAAGCATACATACTTGCCGTCCGTGACCGGGGAAGCAGCCGTGTTGTCGCTGAAGCCGCTGGCCATGTCGGTCAACCGAGTGGCAGGTAGCTCGCGACGCCAGAGTTCCTTGCCTGATTCGGCATCAAAACACAACGCGAGGATCTCCCGACCGGCTTCGGCATCCGCCGTGATCGGCGTGTGACAGGTGACGAAAACTCGTCCGCTTGCGACAACAGGCGTGCTTTCGCCGGTGTTTGGAAGTTTCGTTTTCCAGAGGACATGCTGATTGCGCGTCACGCTGAATGCCGTCGGAGCGCTGCCGCTGACCTGGTAATCGTTGTTAGGACCGGCCGCCTGTGGCCAATCCGCGAAGGCGCTGCCTGTGACGAGGAACAGCCCAAGGATCGCGGTGACGGGATACCGAAATCGACGATTTCGGGAAGAGAAGAGCTGGCTGTTGGTCATCATGGCTGCTCGGTATGGGGTGAATTCACCCTAGTGCTTTGTCACGGCAAAGTTTTTCGGGTGCCCGGGAGCATTCTCACTACGAACGCATTCGACATCCATTCACCTTGGCCGTGCCGTTGATCGGGCTATGGTTTCCGCGCGGCAATTTGCGCGGTGAGCGTCTTGGCTAAAACTTCCGCTTCAGCAATTTGGGCTGCAGACATCTCACTCTTGAGCGCGGCAAGCTGTTTTTTGGCAGCAGCATCCCCATTGGCGGCAGCAACAGAATTCCAAGCAAACGCCTGACGCAGATCCTTGTTCACGCCAACACCTTGGGCGTACCGATGGGCCAGGATTCGCTGCGAACCGGTATCGTTCTTCTCGGCGGCCTGGCGGTACCAATCGGCAGATTGAACCGGATCAGGCGTGACCCCCTTGCCGGCAGTATACATATAGCCAAGGTTGTATTGAGCGTGCGCACTACCCTGGGCCGCGGCTTTACGAAACCAACTCAAAGCCACCGCGTAATCAATGTCAACGCCTCGCCCGTTGGTGTACATCACGCCAAGCATGCTCTGGCCTCGGGGGTCATTCTTGGCAGCAACGCGCCGGAACCAGGCGACTCCTTCGGCTTCATCCCGCTCAACTCCCACTCCCTTGCTATACAGCTTGGCCAGCAGGTATTGGGCATCAATGTCCCCCGCTTCAGCGAGTTGTTTGGTCTTTTTGAATTGTGCCGCCTCGTCGGCGTTGGGCTCGGCACCCATTGCCGTAGGTGCCATGTTCAGGGTGCCTGGCAAGATAGCCAACAAGCAAAGTATCCAAGCAGCGTAGCGCATGAAAGTTTCCGGCGGTGAGCGTGAGCGAAGTTTGGCTTTCGCGAGTGTAGAACAGTTGTCCCAACTGTTCACGAACCAAGAAGGATGTTTCGGATGCCGCAGGTGCCACGGCAGGTGAACCAGTTTGCGCGGGTGCCAGACTGGATCGGCATGCGCACGCAAGCGAGGGCATGACACCCACACTAAAACTCGAATCAAATGGAACGAGTTCTCTCTTATAGGCTATCCAATTCTCACCTGGAGCGACAACGATCGCAATACGGCAGCGTTCCCGTTTTGTTGTCCATTAGATACGTCTCCCTAAGTTTGCCACTTGCTCGAACGCCGCAAGCAATTCGGCCGCGCAGCTCGTATAGTATCCATAAAGAACTGCGATTGCAGAGTTCCGGATCTCACAGATGTTTGCCACAGCGGAGATGCTGAGATGTTTCGCCCCTGGATCTTGTTGTTGTTCACGCTTGGATGTTTGACGGTGCCAGCACAACTGTGGGCGGGGGACTGGGATGTGCTGCCTGAGGTCATGGAACAAGGGCCAACCGATCAGATGCTCGCGCGGCACTTGCACCGTCAGGCAACCGCGGCCATGGACCGACGGACGGACGAATATGAAAAACTCAAAACTCCGGAAGAAATCGCGGCGTACCAGGCCCGGTTAAAAGCACTGTTCTGGCAGCGATTGGGCGAAATGCCAGAGCGAACTCCGCTCGATGCCCAAACTCTCAGCCAGGTGGAAGTGGCTGGTGTCCAAGTGGAGCGGATCCTCTTCGAAAGTCGCCCCAGGCACTACGTCACCGGGTTGCTGTACCTACCGCAAGGCAAGACTCCGTCTCCAGGCGTGATTGTTCCCTGCGGACACGCTCCCAACGGAAAGGGAGCAGCCGCCTACCAACGGTTTTCGATTCTGTTGGCCCAACACGGCATAGCAGCCTTCTGCTACGATCCGATCGGACAAGGTGAGCGGTATCAGATTCTGGATGCCCAAGGGCGACCTCCCTTCAACTGCACCACCGAGCATACGCTGGTTGGCGTGGGAAGTATTCTGGTTGGCCGCAACACGGCCAGTTACCGGGTTTGGGACGGCATTCGAGCCCTCGACTTTCTCGCGCAGCGTCCAGAAATTGATGAGACAAAGTTAGGGTGTGCCGGCAACTCCGGCGGCGGCACACTGACTGAGTATCTCATGGCCTTGGATGACCGGGTTGTTTGTGCAGCCCCCAGTTGCTGCGTGACGACCTTCCGTCGCAGACTCCAAACCATTGGCCCTGGTGATGCCGAGCAAAACATTTTCGGCCAGATTGCCGCCGGCTTGGACCATGCTGACTACACATTGATCCGCGCTCCCCGCCCCACACTGCTTTGCGCGGCCACGCATGACTTTGTCGATATCACCGGGTCTTGGGACATCTTTCGCGAAGCCAAACGACTCTATACGCGAATGGGCTATGCCGAACGTGTGGACTTGATTGAAGTCGATGGCAAGCATGGACTCTCCCAGCTCAAACGCGAAGCCATTGTGCAGTGGATGCGAAGATGGCTGCTCGGCATCGACCAACCGATCAGGGAAACCGAGTTCGATGTCCTCAGCACGGCCGATGCGCGTTGTACGAAACAGGGACAAGTTCAACTTCTGCCCGATGCATTGAGCGTGATGGATCTTAATCTTGCCCGTGCTGAACAGTTTGCCGACGCCCGCCGCAAAACCTGGCAGCCCAAGAACCGTCAACAGGCGACCGCCAAGGTGCGCGAACTGGCCGGCATTCGGCCTCTTGAAAAAATCCCCCAGCCGTTGCTCCGCGTACTAGGCACCGTTGCCAGAGAGAACCAAGTGGCACCGTCCGGCAAAGTCGAGAAGCTCCTGCTCCAGCCAGAGCCAGGCATCTTGCTGCCTGCGCTGTTGTTCCGACCTGAGAAGCCGAACGGTCGCCGGTTGCTCTACCTGCACGGAGATGGCAAATCCGCCGCTTTCGCAGAACAGCAACCGGTTGCCAAGTTGGTGGACAGCGGCGTCACGGTGCTGGCGGTAGACCTGCGCGGAACCGGTGAAACCGGACCCAGCAGCAACAACCAATGGGGAGGGAGTTGGGACGACTTCTTCCTCAGCTACCTGTTGGGCAAGTCACTGTTGGGTTTGCGAACGGAAGACGCCCTGCTCAGTGCTCGCTGGTTGGCACGCCTGGCTGATCAAGGTCTCGAACCGAGCAAAACCCCCGCGCCGGTTGAAGTCATTGGTGTCGGAACCGCTGGCCCCATCGCACTGCATGCCGTGGCGCTCGAGCCCAGCCTGTTCAGTAAGGCCACGCTCAGGGAGTGCCAGACCACATGGCTGACCGCCATCACCGAGCCAGCCACGCAAGGACAAATGGTCAACGTGGTCCATGGAGCGTTGGAACATTACGACTTGCAGGATTTGATCCAATCGCTGCCGGCCGGCGTCATCGAGTTAGCGAAATGACTCCGTTGATACACCCGCTCAAAATGGTTCGTGGTCCTACTTCATTAAAACGCCCGGGCGGTGATACCAACACCGGTGAAGAAGTCCCAAGCGTCCTGGTTGAGGCCGAACCCTGAGTACCAGTCGAACTGAATATTGTTGGTAAGGTGCAGCATCGTTCCGCCGCGGAAGTAATGCTGGTTGGTGTCGGTGCTGGCACCGGTGGGAACCAGTGCGTACCATTCGGCAAAACATTGCAGCGAGTCGGTCACTTCGGCTTTGAGAATCCAGCTTTGCGTGAAGTCGTAGTAGGTGTCCGAGTCTCGCCATCGTTGGAAACCGCTGCTTCCGCCGGTGGTGAGGAAGTCGTTCATCCGCCAGTGATAGATCCACTTGAGACCTGGCATGACTTCGCCGAACGTGAAGTTGTTGCTCCCCGTCGGAACCAGCATCTGCGGCTGCAGGGCCATCTGAGGCAAAATTCCATCCTGCGGAGTCAAGCCAATCTTGAACCCCAGTTGCAGGTCATTGGCACCGTCGATGTCGAACCCGCCAGCGTCCACATAGCTATAGGCCCAACCGATTCGGAATTCGAGCCAATCATCCAGGAGCCCCAACCGGAGGTCGATATCCGGAGCCACGTGCTGCTGGACGGTCTGGCCGTTATTGCGGTCGCTGAAGAAGGCGTAACCCATCTCGAGCTGTGCCACCCCCTTGCCCACCGTAACGCTCGACTCGGTGAACGTCGGACGGTCACTCACCAGCGGGGCGTACCGCTCTGGGCCGCCACGCACATTCGGCGAGTAGCTCCACAAGAACAACGTGCCATGGAGGCAGTCATTGCATGCCGGCTTTGAGCAGCAACCGCCGCCACAGTTCTGTTGCCCGCAGGTGTTGCAGCAGCCAAGTTCGCAGGCAGCTGTGAGTTGAATTTGATCCTGATTCGACGACGAAGCAGGCGATTGGTAAATGGCATGGGCGGAACCGGCCGGTGCGTTGAGCGAACGAACGAATGAGCTTTCGCCACTCGGCAACTCTTGAGCGGTGACCAACACGCCGGAGGCCAGCACCACCCAAGCAAGGACCGTGACGATGCAAACTCTTTTGCGAACAAAGAATACGGGATGCGAATCAACCATGTGCTGCCAGGACTCCTGAACCACCAATGCGTGATGGAAGCCGAGCAAACCAGCGTAGGGCGGTTTCTCGTTCCACGTGTTGGAAAGCATCGGACCGGCAGGATGCGTGCGGTCAGAAATACCGTAGGCAGCCGCAGTTCCGGCAGGAACCAAAAGTCGCGTATAAACTGAATGATCGCTACAACCGGCCCCATCGGAACCGGCAGCCAGTCAGCCAGTTCCCCGAGTCGGTTGCGTTGTACCGGGTGCCCGGTGCGGGTAATGGTTGCGATGGAGAATCAGGGGCTGCGCGAAGGCCGCGCACGAGATGAGGCGCACGCGCAGAGGGGCGCGGTGCGAGTGTGAGAACCCTGAGAATCTTGCCGATGTGGCGTGCCTAGCTGGCTAGCTTGAGCTTGAGTTGGCGGTCCTTGCTCTTGAGTTTCCTGCGCGGCAGCTTGGGACGAACCTTGCCGTACAACGCGTCGGCAATCGGTGAGAGCCGCATCTTGCTAAGGGTGCCTTCACGCCGGGGTGTCATTGCCAACAGCGTCGCGAAACTGGCATGCACCACCATCACCACGCCTAACAACGCAAAGAACCTCCGGCTGCCGGTCACGTTCCCATCATCGGCTCCCCAAAATACTTTCAACCGCGCGTTCACACGCTCCACCGCCGTCCGTCCTTTGTACATTCGCTCGAACTTCTTCGTCGCGCGAGGCACTGGCGGAAACCGACGCAAGTCGATCTCGCGAGGCACGCGAACCGTCAGCCCATACGTCTTGCCGGCGTTGCAAACAGACGCCATCGGGCATTCCCAGCCTTCGTGCATGGCGGGGCAACGGTACTTGATGGTTTTGCGGGCAGGCTCGTGACCAATATACGCCATCTTGTGTCGCACCATCGGCTCGCTCGCGCGGTCGTAACAATAGACCGTGCCGGCTTCGTCGTAGACGATGTTCGAATTTCCATCGTGGCCTGGCAGCATCCGTTCTTGTTCGTCCTTCCACATCGAACGAATTTGAATCAACGGTTTGATCTTTTCTTCATGCAGCAGTTGATGAACTTCGGTCGAATCGGCTGCTTTGTCGTAGGCCAGTGTTTCGATCCGGCTCTCCGGCAAGTTCTGCTTCGCTTCGGTCAGTAAGTCCGGCAGCGTTTCGCCGTCGCCTGCCTTGGTGTTCGTGATCTTGTAGGCGAGCGAAACCTCGTGCTTCACGTCCACCAGCAGATGCAGCTTGAATCCAAACCAGGCAATCACCTTAGTAACATGCCCTTCCTCATCGAGGTATTCTTTGCGTCCACCACTGGCTTGAGGAAGACCAGAGTCATTGGTCTGGGCGTCCTCGCGGTTACGCTTGCGGCGAGCGTTGAGGTACGTCGCATCGCCGGCCGTGTTCTGCCCCAAGTCCGGCACGACCGAGCCGAGTCGCTCGATCATCGCATCGAAGACTTCGTGCAGACGCGTCAGGTGCGGCTCTTCGCCTAACCGCTCGAGGAACCGCGACAGGCTCCACTTGCGCGGCACGGTCTCTTCGGACTCAATGCCAATCAACTTCCGCAGGGACTCGTTTCGTTTCAGTTCCGCCAGGCAATGATCGATGGACGGATGCCGCAAGGCCACGCTCAACACGAGTATGCCCCACGCCGTCCGCAGCGGCACATCATTGCGTCCTTTGCCGCGAGTTTGCTGGAGCGAGTCCAGCAGCGGCTCATCCGGAATGACATCCAGCAACAGCTTGATCGTCTTGAGTGTTGGGCTGTCTTCCAAGCAGTCCCAGGCGAAGAGCGGTTTGGTTCTTTGAATTCGCACGGCATCATCCTGTGAGAAGTTTGGAGGGAACGGCGATTCGCCTACTATAACTTCGCAACAAATACCCGCTTGGTTACGCGAATGGTCGAAAAATCATCGAAAAAAGTTCCCTGGCCCTCTCAACTCGCTAAAACTCGGGGCAAAATCTCGCTCCTGCGGGGAAGCCAAATTTCACCCCTTCGCAACCGCCAGCCTCACAAACAGGTTACGATCAGCGCAACCGGCTCCAGTTCCCCCAAGGTGGCAATCTCTCTCGCGCAGGATTACGCTGTAGTCAGATCGGATTCTGGGGTAATGGGGCGTGCCCTACCTGCCTGGTCTGGAGTTGTTTGCCGTTCACAGCTGAGCGAGAAACCATGCCTGTTCCGATAACGCGCCGAACCATGTTGGCTGCAACCGCCACGGCCTTTGCCTCTTCGACGGTTGCACTTTCAACCGAGAAAACCGACGAGGCTGAAAGGACCAGGTCGCTGACTGGCGAGATTGGGTTGACCACCGGATCCTTCATGCGGCATTACACGGTTGAGCGTCAGCCAGGCAAACTTCGCTTGCTCGATCTGCCGCAGAGCATGCGCGACGAGCTGGACATGCGCGTGCTGGATCTGATGACCTACACGATGGCCTCCCTGACACCCCGGTATGTCGAACAACTTCGCAAGCGGAGCGAAGAGGCTGGCTGCATCATCACCAACCTGAAGATGAATCAGCGCGAGCTGGAAATTGCGAGCCCTGACGAATCCAAGCGGCAGCAGGCTCTGGCAGAATACAAACGAACGATTGATATTGCCCAGGCACTGGGCTGCCGCTGGGTGCGGCCGTTTCCTGGCACCACGCGTGCGAATGACAAGACCCTCAAGGCGAGCTACCGCGAGTTGATTGATTACGCCCAACCGAAGGGGATCTCGCTGCTTTTGGAGAACACGCGTTGGCTGACCGATGACCCGGACGCAATCCCCGATGTCTTGAAACTCGTCGGCCCAGGACTGGCCGCCTGCCCCGATACAGGCAACTGGACAGATCAAGCCCGCTATGCCGGACTCGCCAAGGCATTTCCGCACGCGGTAACGTGCGACTTCAAAGCGTTCCAATTCGAGCCTGACGGTTCGCACCCGAAGTACGACATTGAGCGTTGTTTCCGAATCGCGTGGGATGCTGGATTCAGAGGGCCATGGTGCCTGGAGCATTTCAACGAGACGCTGCCGGGAACCTTGGCCGGAATGCGGCGCCTGCGAGACATGATCAAGAACTGGACCGCGGCAGCGGATGGGGGTTAGAGGGTTCCGTTCACCCGCCGAGGCATTCGAAGTCTTCTTCTTGGTTCGTGGCCAGTTGGGACAACTGTTCTACATAGTAGTCATCTCGCATGGTTTAGCGGGTTTCTGGTTCGTGAACAGTTGGGGACAACTGTTCTACACTACAGAATCAACATCGCGTCACCGTAGCTATAGAATCGGTAGCGGTCTTCGATTGCTTCGTGATATGCCTGCTGGATGAGTTCGTCACCGCCGAACGTGCGAACCAGGACCAACAACGTGGTGCGGGGTAAATGGAAGTTGGTCAGCATCCCGTCGACAGCGTGGAACGTGTGGCCGGGGCGAATGAAGAGTTGAGTCTGGCCTGTCCAGGGAGTGAGTGTGCCGGAAGCTGCGGCCGTTTCGAGGACCCGGACCGAGGTGGTTCCGACGGCGATCACCCGGCCGCCATGTTGCCTCGCCCGATTGAGTTGCTGAACGGCCTCGGCTGAAATTTGCCCCCACTCACTGTGCATGGTGTGTTCTTCGAGACGGTCCACCTTGACTGGTCTGAATGTGTCCAGCCCCACGTGCAAGGTGACACGGACGATATGCACTTTGCGATCGATCAACGCGGTCAGCAATTCGTCCGTAAAATGAAGTCCAGCGGTCGGCGCTGCCACCGAGCCGGGACGTTGGGCATAGACCGTCTGGTAGCGAATTTGGTCCTGCCGGGGATCATGGCTTTCGGCAATGTAGGGCGGAAGCGGCACTCGCCCGATGCGTTCGAGGATGTCGATCGCGGGTGCATCGTCATCAATGGCTGCCACCCACACACCGGCGTCTTGCTGCTCAATCAATCGCAACGTGCCAGACACGACCCCGCGGCGATTGCGAAGCGTGATGGTTTCGCCAACCTGCAGTTTTCCCCGGCATTTGCCGAGCAGCTTCCAATGCCCTGTGTCCGGATCAGCGGCCAGGAACAACCCTTCCCAACGCCCTTTGGTCAATGTCCGGAAACCTTCCAGGCGAGCCGGGACCACGCGCGTGTCATTGATCACCAACGCATCGCCTGGTTCCAGCAACTCAGGCAAGTCGCGAACATGATAATGGGCCAGGCTTGCCCCCTGGCGATTGGCTACCAGCAAACGCGCATCAGCGCGAGCCGCCGTGGGGCGTTGAGCGATCAGCTCAGGCGGGAGTTCGTAATGGTAGTGATCGAGTTCCGACATCCGAACTGCCGTGCGTGGTCTCTGGGCAGGTTCCAAAAACAAACGGGGTGCCAGGCAGCCAGTCAAGTTCCGCCATGGCACCCCGTGGGGTCTTCGAATGAGGCGCCGGGCCTCAAGCTTCTGCAAACGTAGGGCAGGGCCTACTCGCGGCCAAGTTCCCAAAGCTGGAAGCTGAGGATCTTCATGTCCGCTGACTTGGCGAACTTGCCGACGGTGGTCTTGTCATCTTTGACGAACGGTTGCTCATTGAGTACTCGTTCGGCGTAGAAGTTGCGAAGCCGACCTTCGACCATCTTCTCGATGATATTTTCCGGCTTGCCTTCGCGACGTGAGGCCTCGGTGAGAATCTCGCGTTCTTTTTCGATCGCTGCGGGATCCAGATCTTCGATGGCGACCACGTCGGGTCGCATGGCTGCAATGTGCATAGCCACGTCTTTGGCAGCTTCGGCATTGCCCCCTTCGACCGTGACCAGCACGCCGGTGGTGCTGGTGTGATGGACGTAGCCACCGCAGCGGCCTGATACGCGTTCGATTCGCTTGAGCCGCATCACTTCGCGAATCCGGTTTGTGACATCGTTCAATTGCTCTTGGAGCGTCATGGACGCATCACTGGGGGACTTTTGGGCCAGCAGCGCCTCAGGCGAGTCAGCACCAGGTCCGGTGGCCAACTGCTGGACAATATCCGTGGCCAGTTGGCGGAAGTCGTCATTCTTGGCAACCGGGTCGCTTTCGCACAGCAACTCGACGATCGCTCCGTTGGGCGAATCCATATCGGCGTAGATCTCAATCCGGCCGCAACTGGTTTCTCGGTCGCCCCGTGTCTCGCTGAACTTGGCGCCTTCTTTACGCAGCAACTCCACGGCAGCTTGTTCGTCTCCACCTGTCTCGGTGAGTGCCTGCTTGCACTTCATCATGGGCAGTTGCGTCCGATCGCGGAGCGCCTTGACGGCTGCTGCGGTAATTTCAACCATCTTCCGTTCTCCTAAGAATTCACGGCACTGTGCATTTGTCGCACAGCCTACGTTATCAAAGTAAAGTTTCGGTGAATGTTGTGGGCACACAGGAATCGCCTGTGGATCAGGCGTCCCAAATGCGGCACGGTACTCACAAGCGAAAGCAAGGGGCCGGAGCGGAGAGCCGCGATGGACCATCCGCTCGGACCAGTCAAGTTTTAGCAAACGCGGCTATGTCGAACCGTTGGGACAACAGTGCGACACAGGAAATTGGGCTGAGGTTCTACCTGGCGTTAGCCCGCTAGCCTCCTGCTGCCTGTTCCGCGGTGGCGTCTGCTCGCCCTTCGTTCCCGATCGCTCGCCCTTCGATCACGGCATCGGCCAGGAAGCTGGCAACCAGTTCGATCGAGCGGATGCTATCATCGTTGCCGGGGATCGGCAGATCCACATCATCCGGGTCACAGTCCGTATCGATCAAAGCCACGGTGGCGACTTTCAGCTTTTGGGCTTCGCTCACCGCGTTGTGTTCTTTCTTCGGATCGAAAATGATCAGCGCCTCAGGCAACCGGTTCATGGTCCGGATACCGTTGAGGTTGCGATACATCTTGCGATATTCGCGGTTGAGGGCGGATTGCATCTTCTTGCTGTAGGCACTCAGCTGATCGCTGGTGCGAAGATTCTCGAGTTCTTCGAGACGGGTCAACCGACTGCGAATGGTGCGGAAATTGGTGAGCGTGCCACCGAGCCAACGATCGTTGACAAACGGCATGCCGCAGCGGAGTGCCTCGCGTTCAATGATCTCGCCCGCCTGACGCTTGGTTCCGACAAACAAAACCAAGCTGCCACCGGCGGCCACTTGCGATACATACTTCCGAGCTCGCAGCAAACCCTTCACGGTTTCGCGAACGTCGATGATGTGAATCAGGTTCTTTTTGGCGTAAATATAGGGACGCATCTTGGGGTTCCACCGACTCGCGCGGTGGCCAAAATGCACGCCAGCTTCGATCAAATCCTTGACCAAGATCTTCGACATCGCAGCTCCTCCAAATAGGCACACTGGCTATGTCCCGGCAGCGACCGGTCCCTGTGGACCATGCACGCGATTTCGGGCGTCCAGCGTTGTGACACAATTCGGTCTGGCGAAACGTGTAGTTCCCACATTTGGGTAGTTGCCAACGTGGCACCTGCCACCCATAACAGGGGTCTGCCTGGACCGTTCAGGCAGCGAACTAAGTATCGTACCGCTCGCGGCAAAATCTTGCAACCACGTCAGATGCGCGAATTTCTCCAGCAGAAGAGACAATCAGCCCCATGCTGGCTGTGGTATAGTCACCCGCTATAGGTGCGAAGTTTTCGGATCGCCGGTTGTTGTCCGTTCACCACAGCGATGCCTTGGAGATATGCGAAATGTTCACTCGATCGATCTTGGTCCTGCTGCTGTTGGCTGTCTGGGGGGTGCTTGGGCCAGGCGGGGCTGTACTCTGCGGCGAAGAGCCTGATTCTCGCTACGTCCGCATTGCCAGCGGTGTCAACGGACATATCCATCCGGCAGCCTGCGTGACCAAAAAAGGGACGGTGTTGGTGATTTTCGGCCAGTCGGACATGCGCGACTTGCGTTTGACCCGCTCGACCGACGGAGGCCGGAGTTGGACCACACCGACGCCATTTCCACACACCGTGGACATTGCCATTTACCCCGGCGCGTTGAAGACGTTGGCCGATGGACGCGTGGTTCACATTTGGAACGTGTGGTATCCGGACGCAGACGCCCGACGGGGTAAGTCGCGATTCGCGCAGTTCTCCATCAGCGACGACGAAGGGGAGACCTGGAGCGAGCCGAAGTCGCTGCCGAAAAACCCAGATGCCGAAAGCGTGCTGCGGCATCCGATTATCGAACTCACGCCAGACCGATGGCTGTTTGCCCTAATGGATAAGACCCTGGTGTACCAGCCCAGCACAGGCGAGACCTTTCCCTTTGCTGATGGCCGCAATCACGGTTTGACTCCGATGGTGCAAACTCCCAAAGGAACGCTGATTACCGGGTATGGAGATCGCTCGACCGATGGCGGCAAGAGTTGGACGCGGATCAAACCCGCTCCCGCGGTTGGGAGCGATGGTTGGCGCTTCGACATGATGGTTGCTGACAATGGCTGGATCGTGACCGCCGAAGTCGCAGGGCCTGGCGTCGGCGGTAACTCCTGGCGATATGTGGTCTCGCGAGACGACGGACGGTCGTGGGATTTCGACAACGCCGTAGAATTCTACAACCCCGGTCGGCCAATTGGGGGAAGGGCCTGTCCCAAGACCGTCCAGTTGGACGCCAAGACCTTGGGCACCGTGTTCTACGATGTGGACAAGTCCCAGCCTGGCGGATCAGGCGTCTTTTTCTTGCGAACTCCGCTTGCCAAGCTGAGTCCTTAGAGACCTCGGTACGAGACGAATTGTTCAAACTGGGGCAGGTTTAGCGAGGCCGGAAACGTCCCTCGTGGTTCCTGAATCGTTGAGACACTGTTCGACTCATCACAGATTGGAGTGTGCCATGTTGCATGTCGAACTTGCGCCAGACCATCGCTGGGCCATCCTGAAACCGGACGGTGCGCTGGACAAACAAGATTTTGAAGCCGCGGCCCGGCAGATCGATCCGGTCATTACCGAGCATGGGGGCCTGGACGGTCTGATCATCTATGTGGAGAAGTTTCCTGGCTGGGATTCCTTCGCGGCATTGACCGCTCACATCAAGTTCGTCAAGGAACATCACCGTAAGATCCGTCACCTGGCGTTCGTCACGGATTCGAAGATCGGTGGCATCGCAGAATCGCTCGGCAGCCACTTTGTGGCAGCTGAGATCAAGCGTTTTCCCTTTGCCGAGCTTGACCAGGCGAAGGCGTGGATCCAGGGCTCCTGAGAACCTTGCGTCCGCCATAAACTGCCTTGCTCCGAGACCTGAAGACGGATAAAAAGAGGTTGATGCCTGAGGCCATTTACTGCTGAGTGAACATGTTGCAACCTTCCGAACCTCGTCCCGATGGCTGTGCGGAGTTCCGTCGTGCAGCAGCCAACCGCCGTAGTTTTCTGACGGCTGGGGTTTGCTCCGGCCTAGGGCTGGCGCTGCCGGACTTGCTGCGTGTTCGCGACTCGGTTTCCGCAGCCGAACGAGTCGGTCATTTTGGTCAGGCGAAGTCGGTCATTTTCCTCTTCCTCCACGGTGGCAATCCGCAGCACGAAACCTGGGACCCCAAGCCGAGGGCTCCCGCCGAAGTGCGTGGTGAGTTTGGTCCGATTTCGACCAGCGTGCCAGACGTGCAGATCAGCGAACTGTTTCCACAAATCGCCCAAATGACGGACCGGCTATCCATTATCCGCAGCATGTCGCACGGAAACACCAATCACGTTCAGGCGTGCCTGCCGGCCATGACCGGCCACAAACATTCTCCAGCAGAACGCCGACGCGGTGACTTTCCTCCTTCGGAAACGGACTTTCCGCCATTTGGCGCGGTGATGGATCACATGCGGCCGGCGGCATCTGGCTTGCCGACCTGGGTGCAGGTGGGTCCGCAGATGACGCGTAGCAACACGACGGTGCTGCATGGCCAGTTGCCAGGCTTTTTGGGACGCAAACACAGTCCTTTTGTGATCGATCAGAAACTCACCGAGGCTGACGTCAGCGTCGAGGCGCTACAGGTGCCTGAGGAGATTCCGAGGTTGCGCGTGAAGCAACGGCGCGACTTGTTGGCCTCCATCGATTCGCAGCGGCGGATGCTGGACCAATCTGCCGTGGCTCGGGATTTGGATGATTACTACCACCGGGCGTTCAACCTGTTGACCTCCACGGCCACGCGTGACGCTTTTGATTTGGCCAGCGAACCAACGCAAGTTCGGGAACGTTACGGCAGCGGCAACTTTGCCCAAGGTTGCCTGTTGGCCCGCCGCCTGGCCGAGGCTGGCGTGCCGATTATCAACGTGCACTTCTGTAAAACACCGCGCGGCTCATGGGATACGCACGGCAAGAATTTCACCACCATGAAAGACGTGCTGGCACCTCAACTGGATCAGGCGTTTTCTGCGCTGGTCACGGATTTGGAAGAGCGCGGTCTGCTGGACCAGACCGTGGTGGTGGCCAATGCCGAGTTTGGCCGGACGCCCAAAGTCAACAGCAACGCCGGTCGAGATCATTGGCCGTTCGTCTATTCGCTGGCTATCGCTGGTGGCGGCTTTGCCCGTGGCGTGGTCGAAGGTGCCTCGGATCAACTGGCTGCCTATCCTGCCAGCAAACCGTACGATCCGGCCGATCTGGCCGCCACGATCTACCACCTGCTCGGTGTTCCGCCTCAGACCACGCTAATGGACAAGGTCGGCCGCCCCCATGGGCTGATCGTTGGAAAGCCCATCCGTGCGGTGTTGGCGTAGTGCCACTGCAAGTGGCGATTCTAACTCCACTTCAGCATGGCCACGCAAGCGAGGCCGTGGCACTCAATCTTAATGTTTTTGAGTTGACCAAGCGTTTGGTCGCGCACCCGCACGCCAGCTTGAGGAATGGATCATGCGTCGCCGCATCGGCGTGATTGCCGCAGTACTCGCCATCACGGCAGCCCTAGGGCTGGCCGCTAGGTGGGAGATTTGGCATCAAGAGAGGTCGTATTCTCCGTTCGATTTCGACGCCCTGACGATCGATGAAACGTCGGAAGAGGCGGTCGCCGCGCACCATGCCTGGGTTCTTAGCTATGGAGAAGAGCAGCGGGCCGAGTATCTCCAAAACTACTCACTGCCAGCAATCGCCCAAGAGTTTCCGATCCGCGCTGGCATGACCGTTGCCGAAATGGATGCGGCGATCGCGGAGAATCTCAAGCAGTTCGACGCGAGCGAGTTCGAGCAACAACAAGACATGTACAACTTTGGCCATGAGAAACGCACCCTCAACCAGGGAAGCGGTCTGGTCTACTACTGGGTCAACTTCAAGTACTTGTTGCACTGCGACGTTGTGATCGAGTCCGGCAAGATCGAAAGTATTTGGGTCATGCCTGGCAATGCCGAATGGACCACCGGCATCTATTACCGGATCTCCGGCAGCGGCGCGCACAAAAT
The DNA here is from genome assembly GCA_942492195.1 of uncultured Planctomycetia bacterium. Taxonomy (GTDB): domain Bacteria; phylum Planctomycetota; class Planctomycetia; order Pirellulales; family S012-138; genus CALOEH01. The sequence continues at coordinate 53,234 of CALOEH010000242.1, forward strand.
ACCTGCCGAGGTCCGCTAGTGTACCGTCGCACCTGAAAATTAGGATGGCACTGGCAGCTTGTCTGCCAGTGTCTAGACCTTTACGCAAAACTCAATTTGAGTTTCAAGCATTGACCCGGCACTAGCCGAACAGTTGGCGAATGGGCTGACCCATGTCGGTGATCGGGACGGGCCGGTCGCCGGCATAGAGTTCTTCGTGCGGATGAATTCCGAGCGTGCTGACGATCGTGGCGAACAGATCCGGCACCGAGACAGGTTGCTCAACCGGGTGCTGCGAAAGTTCGTCCGTAGTTCCCACGGCTCGGCCGTTGCGCAAACCGCCGCCGGCCAATACCACGCTGAAGGTACTGGACTGGTGCCCTCGCCCCCCACCGGCATCAAACTCAGCGGGGCGTCCGAACTCGCCGGTGATCACAATCAGCGTCTTGTCCAACAGCTTCTTCTGTTCCAAATCCAAGAGCAGGGTACTGAACGCCTTGTCGAGTTCCTCAATCATCAGGTGCTGCTTGAGTTGCCCTTCGTTGTGGGTATCCCAGCCGGTGCCGTTGATGAAGTTGAGATTGTGCGAAACCTCAATGAACCGGACCCCGCGCTCCACCAATCGGCGCGCCAACAGGCAGCGCTGTCCGAACTCCGAACCATACGCATTGCGGAGCGAATCCGGTTCTTTATCCAACTGGAAAACGCTCATGAACTCAGGGCCGGCCAGGCGGTAAGAGTTCTCGGCAACCTCCGCGTAGTTGGCAATCGCCGCTTGATCCACCTGCCGGCTGAGATACCCTGACTTGAGCTTGTTCCAAAGGGCCTCACGCCGCTGCTGCCGGCCAGCATCCACGCCTGGCGGACGGGTTAAGCCCGGAGGGCCAGACTTGGTTTCGGTGAGGTAAATGTAGCTATGCTTGGCACCCAAGAACCCTGGACCACGGGTGAGATTGGGGTAACCCATCACCACATAACCGGGGACGTTGTCCGCGGCCGGGGCTTTGCGACTGGTGACGAGTGAGCCAAGCGACGGGTAAACAATGGTCCCGCTGGTATTGCGGCCGGTGTGCATGCGGTTGGCGGCCGCGGCGTGCTCGTCGATCACGTCATGGTTGACGGTCCGAACCAAGGTCGCTCGATCCAGCAGCGGAGCCGAACGATGCAGATGCTCGCAGACCTGTACGCCGTCGATGGCCGTATCGATGGGGTCGTAGTACGAACCGGCGATCCGCCGCGCGGCATCTCCTCGGCGTTTGGGATCCCACGTATCAATCTGAGCCGAACCCCCTCCGAGCCAGATGAATAAACAGTGTTCGGCCTTGCCCATGGGAAACTCTGCCAAACCGTCACTGGCCAACAGCGGGCGATTGCCCTGGAGCGCGCCGGTCGCCAAAGTGGCACCAGCTGCCGCTGCTGTGGTTGCCAAAAATTCTCGGCGAGTTTGGTTTCCAGCACTGTTCACGCGTCGTTCTCCACCGTCAGACGGGTATGGATCAAGCGTCAAATCTCAGCTTCCAATATAACATGAGCTTGATGGGTGAGGTAGTTCGGCCTGTCACCATCTGGCACCATGCCAACATCGGATAGCACCTCGCGACGTCAAGCCTTTATTGGTGTGGGGCATTCACGGTCGATCATCCAAGTGGAAACTCATCCGTGCATCCTACAATCTGGATTCGAGCATCTGAATCAAAGACAGAAATCAAATCCTGATTGAGTCTAGCGATGACGCCGGAACGATCAATGCGGCGAAATCGCCGCCAATCCCAATATCTGCGTGGCTGAGTCCCAACGGTCACGCAGAGCGACAGAGGAATGCCTGCCGGTTCTGAGTTGATGCCTTTCGGTGGCTCACCCTGCTTCGCGTAAATGGCATCGGCCGTTTCATCATTCTCCCGAGGGAATCCATAGATGCAGATCGCCATCCGGAAACCGTCAATCTCAGCAGGGACGTACCAGCCCCAGTCTTCGCACACAACCCACGGTACCTCGTAGCCAATCGCGGAGAGGCTCGACCGGAGGTATTCAGCCAGTGCCTTTCCGTAAATGCCATCGTTGCAGAGCTCATCGGACTCGCCTTCCATGACGCACAGATGCGGGGCGTCGATCTCGATGAACGGATTGCTTTCCAATGAGGTAATGCCTTTTGCCTGAATAACGAGGGATGGCAGTTGAGGCGGGGTTGGTGGACGGCAGTTGCAAGAGGCGGCCGTTAAAGAACAAGGAGTTCATCCCATCGCCTGCAACTCCGCGCGGAGCCCCTCCAGTTCGGCCAGCTTCTTCTCGCAGCCAGCGATCCGGGCTCTTGCCGCGAGGCAATCTCTTCCCAAGACCAGCAGCGCAAACTCGCTGCGCACTTGCATTTGCTCCTCGGCGGCTTTGACGGTCGAGAGCTGCGCATTGAGGCGAATGGCATGTTGTGGATCGACGTCGTTGTGGCGCTCGATCTCCGCCTGCCGAACTTTGTCTCGGGCCGTATGCAGTTCCTGTTCGGCCTTTTGTGCTGCTGCCTGGCTGCGAGCAAGCGGTTGCGGGAGTTGGGCCACAATGGCCATTCGACCAAGTTCCCGGTAACCATCATCCAGTCGCTTGAGTACGCCAGCCCGATCTGGTGGTTTCGCCGTTGTTCCCGCAGGCTGGGCGGCAGGCATTTGGCCGGTCAACCGAGCTTTCCAGGTGCCGAGATCCTCCATCGGCTCACTACGCTGTCGCGAGATTTCGACATGCGCAGATTGCCGCGTCTTGGGAAGCTTGGCCGTTACCGAGATCCGGCCATTTGCCGCGTACTTGAACTCAACGACAATCTCACTCCCCTTCGGCAGATCCCCCGGCAAGTCACGGATGATGCACTCCCCCAGGGCGATGCACTCTTCAGGCCGTGGATTTTCTCCTTCCACCACCGGCACTTTCACGCTCCGTTGTCCCGCTTTGGCCGTGCAGAAATCTTTGGTGGCGTGGTGCGGCAAGGGCGAGTTCTTGGGAATCACCACGGCATTCACACGGCGGCGCGTTTGCGGATCGATCCCCACCACGCCCAAGGCGTGCGAGTTCACATTGACCAAGCGGTAATTGGACAGCGGCGAATTGGAACCTTGCATCAACATCCCGGCATAAATCGCCGCACCTTGGGCGACTGCTTCGTCCGGGTTTTGCGATTGATCCGGCTCTTTGCCAGTGAGATTCCTGAGCATTTCAACCACCATCGGAATCCGGCTCGAACCGCCGACGAGTACCACGCGATCGACATCGCTCCACTGATAACCCGTGTTTCGCAAGAGCAGGCTGGTGGTGGACTCCGTCCGTTCGATCAAGTCGAGCGTCAGTTCTTTGAACTCGGCGACCGTCAAGGTATGTCGCATCCGGATGCCAGCGTGCGTCGTCACCACGGTGGTTTTGGAACGTTCGGAAAGTGCATGTTTGGCCAGTTGGGCTTCGATATACAACTGGGCCGCATCTTCCGGATCGCTAAGCGGATCGAGTCCATGGGCGGCATGAAACTCCTTGGCCAGGTGATTGACGATCCGTTGGTCAAAGTCCTTGCCTCCCAGCTGCACGTCACCGTCGGTGGCCACCGCCCTGAACGTTTCTCCTTCCACCTCCAACAGCGTGACATCAAACGTTCCGCCCCCCAGATCGTAAACCAGCAATCGCTTGGGAGGTTCGCGTTTGGCTTGCTCCTGATTGCCAACAAACCCCAGCTGGTATCCCAGGGCGATGGCAGCGGCCGTGGGCTCGTTGATAATGTCCAGCACGTCGAGACCCGCCATGTGTCCCGCGTCTTGGGTTGCCTTGCGGCGAGCTTCGTCAAAGAAGGCAGGCACGGTCACCACCACTTGCCGCACATCGCCAAGTCTGCGTTGTGCGTCGTCCTTCAAACGCTCCAAGACCAGGGCGCTGAGGACTTCGCTCGGGACGGCAATCCCGTTGACTTTGCGCTGATGGTCGTCGGATCCCATTTCCCGTTTGAAACATTCGGCATAAGAGGCAGGGCTCAACATCGAACCTTTGACCGCCTCGCGCCCAATCACCACCTCGCCATCTTCGACCAAAACGGCGCTGGGAGTCAGAAGGTCGCCTGCCCGATTCGGGATCAACGTAGGTCGTCCGGCAGGGTCCAAGAACGCAACGGCCGAGTACGTGGTGCCCAAGTCGATTCCGACCGGAACCTGGGCGGTTCCGGCGTTCTCTTGTTTGTCGCCAGTCATGGACTTCAACGGGTAAAGGGATTCGGCGTGGCGTGGGTAAATTGGCGCGTCGTGCTGAGTGGTCTATCCGAACAACTCAGGGATCGGATTGCCGTTGCGGCTGATCATCACCGGCCGACCCGTCGGAGTATGATACTCCTTCTTGTGGTCAATTCCCAAAGCATGCAGGAAGCTCGCCGCGGCGTCGTCCGGCGAGTAGGGAAGTTCGACCGGTTCGGCAGCGTTCTCGTCCGTCTTACCGATGATCTGCCCTGGCTTGATCCCACCGCCAGCCATGATCATGCTCATGGCTCGAGCCCAATGGTCCCGCCCTGCGTTCTCGTTGATTTTGGGAGTTCGCCCGAATTCGCCGGTGCACCAGACTACCGTATTGTCCAGCAACCCTGACTCGTGCAGGTCTTCTAACAGCGCGGCAAATCCCTGATCGAACGGCGGCAACATCGTGTCTTTCAGCGAATTGAAATTGTCTCGGTGGGTGTCCCAACTGCCGAAATCAATGGCCACGCAGCGCACCCCCACCTCGACCAAACGCCGCGAAAGCAAACAGGCCTGGCCGAACGGCGTTCGCCCGTACCGCTCGCGTTGTTTGTCCGGCACGCGGCTCAGGTCAAACGCTTCTCGGGCTTGCGCACAACGGAGAATATCGTAGGCCTGATGGTAGAAGCTATCCATGCCTTCGAGCTGCTGGCTATTGAGGTCAGCACTTCGAAATGCCGTATCCAGGCCGCGCATGAACTTGACCCGTTTCTCAATCCGGTCAAATGTCAAACCGTCTGGTGTGGCTAGGGCCCGGACATTGAAATCGCTGGCGTTGGGATCGCCTGACAAGGCAAACGAACTGTACTTCACGCCGAGATAGCCAGGCGTCTCGACTCCGCCATTGGAGCGATTGACGGGCAACGAGACATACGGCGGAATGCCGACCGGCGCGGCGAGTTCCTTGGCCACCACCGATCCGTGGTTGGGATACTCCAGCGCAGGGCTGGGCTTGTTGCCGCTCCGCATGTACTGCTGTCCCGGGGCGTGCGCGGCCAGCGTGTGATGCACGCTGCGCAACAAGGCAAACTTGTCCGCCTGGCGTGACAGATACGGCAAGTGTTCGCAGACCTGCAAGCCTGGCAGGTTGGTATCGATGGGTTTGAACTCACCTCGCACCATCTCATCTTTGGAGTCCGGCTTCATGTCCCAGGTATCATGGTGGGACTGTCCCCCTGGCAAGTAGACGAAAATGGCATTCTTGCCAGCATCGCCGCTGGCAATAGCCCCTTCGGCTTCCCAACGCAGCAAGTTTGCCAGGCTAACGCCAAGACCACCCAAGACGCCTGCTTTGAGCAGGTCACGTCGGGTGATTCCATCGCAGTACGGTGATTTCATGGCATTCATCCGATTCCAGTGAAGTAGGCCTTCGAACCCTGTGTAGAACAGTTGTCTTAACTGTTCACCGGCAGCTGTATCCGAACCGTTGGGACAACTGTTCAACTGAGCGTTAGTGCAAAAAGATGAACTCGCGCAGATTCATCAAACTCCACATGATGTCTTGCATCCCGACTTCACGGGACTCGGACGCTGAGACAAACGCTTGCGCCTGCTGCAGTTCGTCCTTGGTGGGGAGGCGCGAAAGTGCGGAGAGGTAGAGCTCCTCAATCAGCGCTGGGTCTTCTTCGTTTTCCTTAAGCAGTTGAGCCAACCGGCCTTGGGGATTGCTGATCTTTTGGTTCACGTCAGAATCATTGAGCAGGTACATGGCCTGAGCCAGGCCGGTTTCGGCACTGCGTTCGCAGTCACACGTCTGTGTCCGGAGTGGGCGGCCGAAGATTCCCAGCACGTACTCTGGCCCGCCGCCACGGAGTCTTGTCACGGCCAGGTTAATGGTCTTCACCCCGTTTGGAGCATTGCTCGAGCTGTAACTGTCGCTGCCGCCGGTAATCTGATTGATGGCGTCCAAGACCGCCTCGGCCGGCATGCGGCGCAGCAGCGCGTGTGAGAAATTTCGTTCATCGAGCCGATTGCTGGCGTTGGGGACCCAAGAGAGTTGGTACGTCCGGCTGTTGAGCAGGGTGCGGTGCAGGTGCTTGAGATCGAACTGATGCCGGATGAAGTCTTGCGCCAGCCAATCGAGCAACTGCGGGTTCGAGGGTGGATTGGCGGCATTGAAATCGTCGACCGGTTCGACAATCCCCACGCCAAAATAATGCCCCCACAGCCGGTTGGCAATCGCTCGGGCAAAGTACGGGTTCTCGGGAGACCGCATCCAATCCCAGAGGCCGACGCGAGGATCTTCTCCGCCTTCGAAGGGGATCTCCTCCCCTCCGAGCACACGGGGAGGTTGTTTCTTGAGCCTCTCAATATTCTTCTCGCTGGCGTCGTAGTAAACCTCGCCGTACTTGTAGACCTTTCGGCTCACTCCTTTATTGACGTCCTTGGGGACATCGTCCAGCATCCCGCGACCCATGCCAGAGAAGATGGCGCTGAAGCTGTTGAAGTCATCCTGCGTCCAGCGGTCAAAGGGGTGCTTATGACACTGGGCACACTGCAAGCGAACTCCCAGGAAGGCGTAACCAACCCGCAGTGCCATGGTGTTGGGGGAAGAGTTGCCGGCCTTCTTCCAAAAGATGTCGTTGGTCTTGCGAGTGGAGTACGTGGGGTCATCAAAGTCTTTGGCAATGTTGGCCGCGACGGTCTTGTGTTCTTCGACCGTTTCTTCCACGCCACGTCCTTCGCGCGTCGAGGCGGTAAGCATGCCGCCCACGATCTCGTCGTACGGGAGGTTGTCTTGAAGTTTGGCACGCAGCCAATTGTGCCAGAGCCAGGCAGTGAGCGGCCGGGGTTGTGGGGTGAAGCGGTTGTCATTGCCGGTCCAGTCACTGAACCGAGTGGCCCAGTACATGGCGTACTCGTCTCGCTCGAGTAAGCGATCGATCAGCTTTGCCCGTTTGTCGGCACTGGTATCGGTCAGGAAAGCTCTCGCTTCTTCGGCTGTGGGAAGTGTGCCGATCACGTCCACATAGACGCGCCGTAAGAAGTCTGCATCCGAAGCAAGTTCCGAAGGCTGCACTCCCAATTTCTGCAACTTGGCCAGGACCAGTTCGTCCACACGGTTGTTAGCGGCAAAGTCAGTAGCCAGCGTTTCAGAAGCGCCGGCTTCGACCGGGACAATCACTTGCGAGGTTACCACCACGCCGCCGAAGATAGCCACCATGGCGGTATCGCCTGTTCCTTGCCGCTGGATCTCGCCCGACTCGCTGATCGTGGCGACGGCATCGTCGTTGGTAGAGAACAGCGTGAGGGCCGTCACGTCTTCGACGGTCTTGTCTGAGAAATAGGCCAGCGTTTTGAGTTGGGCTGACTGCTGGGTTCCTTCCAGGCGAACTTCGGCAGGAAGAACCTCCAGACGCTCGATCTTTGGCTCCGCAGATTTGTCGAATGGTGCCCCTGCCTGGACCCACTCCAAGAGCAGGCGGTACTGCCAGCTGCCGGCGTTCAGTCGCTCGCCCCCTTCGTGCTCGTCCGCGTGCGTCGGTTTGTAAAGCGCCAGACTCTTGGCGGGTTCTTTCACGTTGATCCGCTGGCCAGAGTCGCCTGCCTCGTTGACGAGTTCTTCGTAGTCCATCTTTGGATCATGGCCGAAGAGACTCAGCTGAAAACCATTCTGTCCCTGGAACGAGCCATGACATGCTCGGCTGTTGCAGCCCAACTTGCCAATCAGTGGGACAATATGACGTTGGAATTGCGGGGTTCCACCCACACCCTCGGCTCCCCAACGCTCCGACGCGCCGGGCACCTGTTCGGGTTGTTCGAATGCCTGGGCGTGCTGGACCATCGCCAACCCAATAACAACACAACCGACCAAGTACCATAGCGTGCCGGAGAGACGCATGGAAGAATCCTCAAAGGGCGTTGATGACGAAGCAACCTGCTGCGAGGCGGGACGACGAGGCTTGCTGGAGGATGGACGAAAACGAAGCCCATCGAACCACCCAAGGTGGTGCCATTGTGGAATAATCAGCGGATCATTTCAACCATAAAGAACGCTGGATGCCTGGGGGCTGCGCGTCCTAAACTGCCCCCGATCGGCAAACCTTGCGCGACCTACGGTCCTGCGCGCTCCACGCGTTGAATCGCCATTTCACAAACTGAACGATGTCCCACCGCGGCGCGCGCGAAACTGAGTGCGGCTAGTAGCGATCCGATTCGGAGAGTCACCTTCACTCAGCGTCCATGGCCATTCGGAAACCGCCGTAGTTGCGCCGCTGATTGGGCAACGTAAAGAGTCTCTGGGGAGCGCGGAGTGTGATGGCATGGTACCGATAACAGCCACCCCGCATGATGCGTTCGGTGCCTTGTTCTGGCCCTGTTGGGTTCTCACGTAGGGCACCTCTTGGATCAGCGCTTGCCCAATCGGCACACCACTCAAGACATTGTCCCGCCAGATCGAGAACGCCAAATGGGCTTCGATCACCTGGGTTTGCTGCCAACGGGTTGTGTGTGGTTGCGGTGTCAGATCTTGTCTTGCCGAAGACTGCACGGTCAGGCTGGGGAGGTTCGTTGCCCCAGGGATACAACCGCCCGTCGGTTCCGCGCGCGGCGAACTCCCATTCGGCCTCGGTGGGCAATCGGCCGCCAGCCCACTGGCAATACGCTACGGCGTCAGCATAGTCCACGCCGACTACTGGTTGGTCGTCGGTATTGTACCCGTCATCACTGTCGTAGTTTGCAGGAGCATGGCCGGTATCATCGACGAACTTTCGGTACGCAGCGTTGGTGACTTCCACCTGGCCCAACCAGTACGGACGCAATCGAACTCGATGCGGTGGCCGCTCGATACCGAACTGTGGATGCCCCATCGTGAACTCACCGCCTGGGATGTAAACGAGCGTAAGCCCATCTTGCGGATTCAGCATGGTACGGGGTTCGTCAGCCTCGTTGTTCATCTTCTGGTTGTCTCGCAAACTTACAGGATGGCCTTGATCTCGCGCCCCCGACAAATTGGAAACGGCCGGACTTGGAAGGGGTGCATGTACTCCGTGCCGGGGTCGATTCCCGTACAGTGCAAGACCGTTCCCATCACGTCCCAAGGGCCCACCGGATCGGTCGCCGGGTAGCTTGCCGTCTTGTCGGACGAACCATGAGTCACCCCACTGCGGATTCCGCCGCCTGCCAGCAACGCCGAGTAGCAGTATGGCCAATGATCTCGCCCCGCCTTGGCGTTGATCTTGGGCGTGCGACCGAACTCACCCCAGGCTACAACCAGCGTCTGGTCCAACATGCCACGCTGTTGAAGATCTTCGAGCAACGCCGATAGCCCTTGATCGAGTGAGGGAATTTGGCGGCTCTTAAGTCCACTAAAGTTGTTGCTGTGCGAATCCCAACCGGCGCTCGTGTCGTAGCTGACATGGATCACCGGCACTCCCACCTCGGCGAGCCGACGCGCCAATAGCAAGTTCTGCCCTACCGGGAACCAGCCGTAACGATCCCGTACTGCGGCAGGTTCGCTGTTGATGTCGAACGCCTTGGGCACCGCGGAATCCGAGAGCATCTCAATGGCGCGGTGCCGCATGGCCGTGTATCCCTGCACGCTCGCATCCCGCTCGAACGCGCGAGCGGCATGCTCCAGCTTTTGCAATAGATTCCGCCGACCGGTGAGTCGAATCTTTCCATCAGATCTGGACTCGATGGAGAGCCCTTCCGGTGGTTCAAAATCCGGAGCGTCCGCGTTCTTATCCACCAGCAGCGGGTTGTAGCCGGAACCCAGCAGCCCACCATCTTGCCCAATGCCATTGATATGCTTTCCACCCAACAGTGCAAACGGTGGCACCAATGACTCTGTCGGCCGCACATGATCCATCATGGACCCCAAATGCGGATCGTCGGTCGGTTCAGGCGATCCGTCCACTGAGCGACGTGGGCAGGGCCAACCGGTCAGGCATGTATAGAGAGCTTCGTAATGCCCTCCATCTTTGTGCGAGATCGAACGTACCAAAGCATAGCGATGCGCCAGTTGGGCCAGCAGCGGTAGATGTTCACAAATCCGTGTGCCAGGCACGGTCGTATCGATTGGCTCAAACTCACCTCGAATTTCCTGAGGTGCGTCAGGCTTCATGTCAAACGTATCTTGATGCGGAGGACCACCATAAAGCGAAAGAATGATCACACTCTTGGCCTGACCGAAGCTTCGCGCGCGTGTCGCCTCTGCGGCGCCCAGATTCAGCGTCGCGCCGCCGAATCCAAACAACGTACTCAATCCACCGATCTGCAACGCCGCACGCCGTGTTGCCTTGGCTTGCAAGCCATCGTGCGCTCGGAATAGTTGCAGCATCATTCATCCTTAAATATTGGGAAGAAGCGAAAGCGATTGGGATTCTAAGGAATGAGCGGTGGAGTGGCGGGGGGCACCCCCCAGATAGTACTCGAAATACAGCTGTCGTCAAACATGGTCTGCGACGCGCGATCTTCGCTCATCACGCTTCAACAGCCAACACGCAAATCCGACATTTGTTGATCGAACGATCAAACGGTGCTAACCCAGCATGCAAGATGCAGTTTATGGTACGCTCACTGTCCTTATGGGGAGAATCTCGGCTCTGACCGCTTCGCCGTCATCATCCTCATCATCATCGGACGGTGCTCCCAGTCTCTGGAATGCGACGGCCATTGAATGTTCTCTGCGATACTTGCCGCTTATCCAGCCACATAGGAGGTGGGCAGCAAAGAGGATTCGATGCCACGCCTCCCACGGTTCGCCAGTTGCTTTGATAATCGCATTCAAAGGCTCCGATCCGTGACAGTCGTCGCTGAGGTTCAGTGATGCCCCCACTTGAAACGATTCTTCAACCGAAATGTGACCTTCCGCACATTGCTCGGCAATCTCTAGAGCCCGTTTGATTCGGCCCTCCAAGCTCAGGCCAACAATCCGCCGAAAAATCGCACAAGAGAAGAGCCGCAGTCTGCGACTGCTGGCTCGACCTTGAAGGAACTCCAGCATCGGTTGTGGGTTTTCGCAGTTGAGCCATTCTTCTTCGGTCATGACTTTCCGACTTTCCACCTTCGCCATCAAGTACACTGCCAATGGAGCCCGCTGATCTTGCAGTCGTCGCACCAGAAACAATAACCGATCCCACCGCTTCCCCACAGCCATTCGGGAGCGTCATCAACGACCAAGTCGGAATCGAGTTGCAACAAGAATGTCATCACTCGCTGGCAGGACGGACAACTTGGATAATCAGCGTCCTGAATCCAAGTAGGCTCGCCCCCGATCCGATTCAGGTTCTCCCGGCTGTTGCTGGAACCCCAATCCTGCCAATACCAGCGACGAGGTGTCTCTGCTAACCAAAATTCGGTCGACCGGAGCGGACCGACTGGGAATTGTGGTGTTACCTGAGGACCTTCGTAGCCCACGTTCTGTGGAATACCATCCGTACCATGTTCATAGAACAGCGGTTGCTGTTCCCATCCCAGGCAGGAAAGGCACGTTGCAATTTCGAGGCGTGCAATCCCTGAGACCCCCAACCCACTTGGGATCGGGTCAAGAACCAGCAGCCGATGTAGCTGTTGTTTGCATAAGGCGCAGTTGTTCGTACTGTTGCCGCCGAGCGGCATCAACGTTCCTGGTGATTGAGCCAGTCGCCATGTCGGATGAATCCTTGCCATCCAGGGTGGACGAGATTCACCTTCGAAGTACGACTCGGGGAACTGAATGTGGTAGAGCTTATCGGAGCAAATACGACGCAGATCGCCACTGTCCCAATGGTATCCGGCAAAGTGCAAATGTATGTTCTGCCATTCGACTGGTGTGAATCGAGAATCCTTGTCTCGCACGGTCTCGGAGTAGCCCAATGCGAACTCCAGAATCTTGGAAGATCGTGTTTCCAGCATTGCCCTCCAGGCTCGCCGTTTGGAGTCGTCGGTCGCAGAGTCGTCCTCCAGGACAGACTTCAAGAACTCGAAATGGATCTCCCCCGATTCCCTCCAAGGCCACACAGTGTAGTATCCATACGCCTTGGGCCGTAGGGTGAAGAGCCGGCTGAGATGCTCATGCAAAGCTGAAGGGGCCTGCAAGGCTGCATATTCAATCACCGATTCTGCGGCAGGGTTCTTGCGAGAAGTTGTCAGGTAATCCAAAGCGTCTCGGACAAGCTCAGGCCATTCTTCCTGTGGTAAGTAGGTGAATGCGGCATCAAGGAACGTGCCCCCTTTCGGAAACCGTTGCATCACAGCCCGAGCAAGGTTGCCAACCGCCTCTGGGTGCGTTGTCCCAAGCTCAATTGCTTCGGCAAACGGAGCAGCCGGGCTTCCTCGTTCCTCCAGGCTGCGAACGATGGTCTCAATCTGGTCCTTCGGCGATTTATCCATGCTTGGAGATCCTGGAGAATCAGTCGTTCATAGGGATCGTGTTCCCCTCATACCACCCGTCACCGCCTCCTGCTCGGTGTAGTTCGCCCTTAGGCTACAATGAAATTCGGCTGGGGAATGGATTTTGGAGTTGACCGAGCCACCAACCCCAACGGGAGGACGATCATGCCAGACGAAAAACAGGACCCACCCGACAAACCGAATCTTGCCTCGGTCGAGCGAACACTGTTTGAGGCACTTTTTGGCTTTCACACAAAGACAATTACTTTGCTGCGTAATAGTTCGCTGGACGAGGGACAAAAGCTGTTGGTTGCAGATCGAATCAAGACACTGTATGCCGATATAGCCGCCCAAATACAACCGTTGAAGGATTTCGATCTTGAGAGTCGCTTGGACGCCGCCTACGAAGAGGTGGAACAACTCGTGGAAAAACTCTCAACCCCTCATGAGAGCAGCGACAACGGCTGAGAATACTGTCCTTGGTTCAATGAAGCGTACTCGTCACCGTGCACCACGTAAGTGGAACGGCTGCCAGAACGCCGCCAGCACTCCGCAACGGAACGGAATCGAAAAGGCTACATCACTCGGACGAACGACGTTACCACCGCTGCAGAACCGATTGTCAACTACTCCTCAACAATCGGCCCCAACTGCACCGATTCAACGTTCGGGTCCGACACAATATCTCTCATCAGCTGAATCAACAGGGGGCAATCGCTGAACCGCTGTCCCAGCGACGCTCGAGCATCTCCGGTTCGCCGATGCGGAAGTTATTCTTCGCCTGTTGATTAGAGCAAGCTCTCGAGCAAGAGCCGGATCTTGCGAAGTTCGCCCATGTGGGTTTCGTCGTCGATGTCTTCTTGCTCGCGGACATCCACGCACAATGCCCTGCGGTACTTGTGCTTGGCGAGCAAGGTCACCAGGCGGCCATATTCAACTTCGCCTTGGCCGATTTGGACCTGATTCTCTTTGCTGGTATCCACGCAATCGCACGTGGTAGACGTGGCCGAGCAGGTTTTCGTAGTTGGCACCAGCAAAGGGGCCACTGTAGATGTAGTGGCTTGGATCGAGCGGAAATGCCGAGTCCCTTGACGTTGTTTAGTACTCGCGATCCTTCTTCAACCCAGGAAGCGGCTGAGGATATTTTCCGTCATCGTCTGGCTGGACCGGTGCCGGTCCGTCCGGAGTCAGCTTGTCGACATTGGGTGCCATTTCATGGGGGCAATTCAACATGTCGTCGTAGGTAATAATCTGCCCGGTGTGTGCCGCCATCCGCCCCATCGATGTCACCAGACTGGCGATGGCACCACGCTCGGCTTCATTGTACGGCTCGTCATTTCGAATTGCGGCAATCAAATCATTCCATTCCATCTGATACGGGTTCGGTTCCGTGCCGGGAAACCGCCAGATCATCTTGTCCTTTTCCATCTTCTGATCGCTGAACAAGCGAACGCCGCCGGGATGGTGAGATCTGGTTGATATCACCGCCGTTCCTTTCGCACCGTGGGCATAACTGCAGAATGGTGTCGGGCAGCCGCCCATATTGCGACCGTAATAGAACAACTTGGTACCGTCCGGATAGGTGTATTCCACTCCATACGTATCCAAGTTCTGGTCGATTTGATTCCCGCGATACTGACGGCCACCAATCGCCTCGGCTTGGACCGGCCAGGCATTCTTCATCCACGAGCATTCATCGATCTGATGGATGTAGAAGTCGCTGTAGACACCACCGCTGGCCCAGATAAAGCTGTGGAATCTACGTACCTGAAACATGACCTCGGTCATGTCGTCTGGTTTCGGACCCGCACCAAACGGACCACCCATTCGATACGCCCGAATGGCAACAATATCGCCAATCTCGCCGTCCTGAATTCTCTTATGCAGTTGCTGACGTCCTCGGCAATGGCGGACCATCAGGCCCACGCCTACCTTCAGGTTCTTCTTGTCGGCCTGTTTCGACAATTCGATCATTCGCTTGGTCGTGGGACCGTCTACGGTGACCGGTTTTTCCATGAAGACGTTCAGGCCTTTTTGGATCGCATACGTGAAGTGCACCCAGCGAAAGGCCGGAGGAGTGGCAAAGATGGCAACGTCGCCCGGACTCAGGCAGTCCATCGCTTTCTTGTAGGCGTCGAAACCAAGGAAACGACGATCTTCTGGGACATCGACCTTGTCACCGTACTGTTTCTTCAAGTTCGTGTAACTGGATTTCATCTTGTCTTCAAAGACATCCCCCATCGCCACCAGCTTGATCGGGCCGCCCTGCACCGACAGCGCATTGGCGGCGGCTCCCGAGCCGCGACCACCGCAACCAATCAGAGCTACACGAATCTCGCCGTTCTCGCCTGCGTGGACACTCGGCAACGCCCCTCCCAGCAAAGCAGATGCGCCGGCAACGCATCCCGTCGTTTTGATAAAACCACGACGTGATGTCTGATTCGGCTTCGAGTCGTTCATCAAGTGTCTCCTTGGTTGAAGGTCTTTGTAGCCCAGTACTTACAGGCCAAAATGCCACACAGCAGGTTGTTATTGTATCGTACTGCCGGCTCGCATCTAGAAGAGCAACCCGCGGGAACCCCGCGGGAATCAAGTCGATCCGCCGGACGTCGACGGTCGCTGCCGCAAGTCGCCCGCCTGGCGGCAATCGTTCCGAATTCGGCGTTTTCGGCGAAAAAGGCACCTTACAGCCTTGGCGTCCCCGCACGAGAAAATCTGTTGTATCGCTCGCGTTACCGCCTATTCTGAAGGAGAATTGAGTCGACGCATTTTGCAGCAAACCGCAAACGTACGCATGCTGCGTCGCTTGGCGTCTTTGTGCCACATACCGCAAGTGACGACGCGGACACAAACTCAACGCATCGAAAGCGGTTAACCACAGAACCGCATGTCAGCTCATCATCAGACATGCAAATAGCCCGCGAGGACTTTGGAGAATACCAATGAACGCGATCTACATCTCATGGCAGAACAAGCTGGTCCAGTTCCTTGTCCCGGTCATCGCGGTGCTGAGCATCTGCGCCACGGCAACGGCTCAATCCGGATCTGCGGTGCCCTTGCGATATGGCTTTGAGCAAGGGCAGACGTTTGCTTACCGAGTCAACATCAAGGCCGACCGGGACGACCACGAAGACATTCTCAGCGGCATCATTTCCTATGCCGTGAAGTCCGCGTCGAACGACGAAATCCAAGTTACCTACCGTGGCGGCCTGAGCCGAAACAAGAAGAACAAACCGAATGCCAACGCCGGCCGAGGAAGACCGTTTGGCGGCCCCTTCGGCCCTGGCTTCAACATTCCACGACCGCCATCGCCGTTCGACCGGCCGTCCATGACGGGGACGACTCAGACGACGAACCAAATCACCATGACTCCAACTGGCGAAATCCGCAGTCTTGAAGGCACCTCGCAATTGCCCTATTTGATCGGCAACCTATCGATCATGCTTTTTGAGCCTCTGCCAGACGAACCACAGAATCAATGGACTGTCAATTCCGGCGTGACCATCACGAACAAGCGAGAACGCAGCGGACCACCTTTCTTTGGACCACGTGGTTTCCCAGGCTCACCGTTTGACCGAGAGGACCCCGAACGACGTACGACTGGATCAGATAACACATCTTTCACCATCAAGCAGGCGAATGGTGACAATGTCGTCGTGCAAAAAACTTATCGTCTGAGTTCGCCGGTAACCGATGGCCGCGGCTATGACATCAACGGTAGCGGCACATGGACCTTCAACCGAAAACTCGGGATTCCCGAAGCTCTCAATTTCCAGCAAACATTGACCGTGCGCGAAGGCAACTCGTCCACCGCCATTCCGATGACCATTACCTACAACCGGATGTCGGAAGAGGAATGGCAGAAGCATCAGAAAGAACAGCAGCAGCGGCTGGAAGAAGCAAAGAAGCGGCATGAGCAAATTACGAAAGAACGGGCTGCCAAGCCACTGAGCGAAAACGACAAGAAGCGATTCGTGGAAGATCTGAAGTCCAGTAACACCGCGAAGAAGATCAGCGCATTGCAACGCCTCAAGGGCAAGAAGCCCGCGAAAGGCGATCGAGAACTCGCTCGTGCTATTGCTCCCTTACGCGATGACAACAATCGCATGTTGAGCAAAATGGCGAAAGAGGCGTATGAGGTATGGAGTAAAGGGGTTGGCAGTGCACCGGCGGAAGAAATGTCGGCCAGCAAGGAAGAAGAAACGGAGAGCAATCCCTTTGTCGTCGAGTCCGACCGTGGTATGCGCACCTGGTCAGACAACTCGGGTAAATTCTCTGTCAAAGCAGAATTCGTCGAGGTCAAGGAGGACAAAGTCGTCCTGAAACGGGAGGACGGTCAACTGCTATCCATTCCGTTGGATCGCCTGAGTCAGAAAGACCAGACCATCGCCAAGCAACTTCGCAAGAAATAGATGTGCCGTTTGAGAAGTGAAAGTCGTCACGACGTTTTGGCGACACCTTGAAGCAGCGGCAGAACTGGGAGGGCCAGGCTCCCGCCGAGCTAGCATCGCGCCAAGACGCGGCTCAGCAGGAGCTTCGCCCTCCCGGAAATCGGTTCTGAAATGGCTTCTAGCCCTGCAGCGCTTCACGTGTGCGTTGAACGAGCGGGTTATCTGCTTTCCCGGAACCGTTCAATTGGAATACGGCAGCGGCGAGGAAGTTGTTGCGCCACTTGGGACTGATGTGATAATAATCCTCGAGCACCGCGGAACTAAACTTGTAGTCGTGCGAGTCGTCGCCCTTCAGGAAAACGAGACGGCGAGCCGCATTAATCAGCGTTACGGCATCACCCTTTTCGAGATAACCCAAGGCTTTACCGGCAGCCGTAGCACGGCTGTGATTGATCTCGGCAAAGATCTCTTCCACCGACTGAGCGGTGGGCGGCGTGGGAATCGCTTCGAGTTGATCCAACTGTTCCGAACCAACCTTTCCCCGTCCTCGCATGGCCTCACGAAACATCGGCAGGAAGGCGGCGTTCTGTAGCAAGAGTGATTGCCGAGTCTGATCTTCACCGCTGGCCTGGAAGGCGTAGTGTAGCGCGTTAGATGAAGTCAGCGCGTGCAGCGCCACAATTCCCGGCTGACGTATCAGCAATTCGGCAGCCCCGTCGAATAGCGCGTCCCAGAGCGACTGGGTCGACACGCCGCGGTTAAGCTGCTCGACGACCAAGTCACAGGCATCGTCGGTGCTTCCGTCACGCAGCGTTGCCAACAATTCCTGTGTGGCACCATCATCCTTCTTGCCGTCGAGCCAGTTGTCGCGGATGCTGGTGATCCGCTGCTGATTTCGACGCCATGGGCGATCGGCTGGCAAGTCGCTGTTGGCCGGACTTGGTTCGCCTTGATGGTTCAACAGCGCATAGGCAAGCGAACGCAAGACCGGCTCGGCATGCTGCCAGCCCATGCATTCCAGAGTACGCCTCGCGTTCGCGACGAAGATCGCTTTGTGGCCGATCGAGCGGAAGTCTCGGCAACCGAATCGGTAGAACAGTTCAAATACCTCATTCGTCCCAGCCGAACGAGCCAGACCAGTAATGGCCGAGTCGACGGCGTCTTCATCCCACGTTTCCATCGCTTTCACAAATGCCTGGCGAGCTTTGCTGGGCGCTGGGACGTTCGACGCACTTACCGGACTCATCGTCCAGTTACCTTCGCGCACGTCTCGAGCTTGCGAACTCTTGAAGTAATCTAACGCCCAGAAGATCGGCAGCCAGCGATCCGACGCCGGTGCTGCAAGGCTTGCCAGGTGCGCCGAATTGACGACCAACACAGCATGGAATTTGAAACCGACGCTCGGTCTCGGTTGGACATTGCACTCCGGCCAACTGCAGCGCCGTGACGACCTGTTGATACGACAGTCCCTTCTTAACTCGTTGAGCAATTTCCTCGAGCAACCGTCCACGAGGCGTATCCTCCAGCAACCGAACCAATGGCTCGATTTCCGGGCGGAACTGAACGACACCGGGCCGAGGCGCGGCTTCTTCGGCCGATACCGATGGCAGGCTGGACAAGAACGCAAAATCTCCCAGCCCCAGCAATGCTCCGCCCGTAGCTGTTGTCTGCAGAAAGGACCTGCGTGAAGTGCGACGAACCGTCATAGGTCACCTCGGCGTTGAGATGTTCGAGCATTCGAGTCTCGCAATACTTCACTGTACGCGCGGAAAGCGCGCAAGTGAATCTGCAAGATTGTGCTCGTAGGTGTCGTAACTGATCGTCGTAGCTGAACCCGCCAGGGTTCAGACGAACCGGAACACGATCCGCATCGCACCTGAAGCTTCGGCGGCTTCAGCTACTCCGGTTGACTGTCGCGACGTTTCATTCGATGCAGCTTCTCCGTTGCAGCGGCTTTCACCTGTGCTCCTGCGTCGGGCATCGTCAGCACCTTGTCGAGATCGGACAGCGCCTTTTCGTCATCGCCGGACCTCGAAAACGCCAGCGCCCGGTTCATCAAAGCCATCGCCTTCAGATCGGTCGGCGCTTTGCTCATTTCGATTACTTCCGTGTAATCCTCAATCGCTCCTTTGAGATCCCGATCGCTCGCCCGTTGCATGCCTCGCTTATAAATAGTCGTAGCTTTTCCGCGAGAGGAAAAACCCCCAAACATTTTAGATAGAACACTCATGGCCCAAACCCACTAAGATCCAAAAGCGACGTTACCTCACAGGTAATGCCGCTAATTATAGGACATTTCCGATTCGGTGGTAGCGTATTTTCCGGGAATCGACTTCGCAACAGCGCCCCGCCGTGGCAAGAACAATCAGCCAGTCTCCGCGTGCCGTCTGTCTCCGCCGAAATCTCCGAATGCTCCATGTTGAGCCGCACGGAATGTGCGTGTTACCATTACAGAACGCTGCCCGAGCGGACATTTTCCGGTGAAGAACGACGAGTAGACAGTCCGGAAAACTTGAAAGTGACCGCCCCTGATGTGGCGCTTGCCGATCGCGCATTTCCCTGGTGGCTGAATTCGACAACAATAGAGCGCAAGGCGGCAGGGCCGCCAGAATCCCAAGGCGCTGCACTGGATCTCCTCCGCTTAGAAACGCGAGTTCGCCATGACAACTTTGGCCGATTCTGTTCGCGAAACATTGATCAGTGTCTTGATCTTTATTGGCTTAAATCTGGGCGGTGTTCTTGCTTGGTTGGCTGTTCACGCCGATTACGGGAGTACGGACTGCAACCGCGGTCCCCAAAAGGGCTGATTGGAATCGCTACCATGCCCTTTCTACATGCCAATCTGGGTCACATTATCGCCAACACAATTCCGTTGTTGGTCTTGTTGTTTCTGTTGGCCGGATCACGCGCGCAATCGTGGGCCATCGTAGTCGAGATTATTGTCTTGGGCGGCGTGCTTCTGTGGATCTTTGGCCGAAGACCG
>CALOEH010000243.1:0-32664 GCA_942492195.1 uncultured Planctomycetia bacterium
TCGTTGTTTTTTTGTAACTGATTGAATATCAAAAAATTTTCCAAAGCTTGCCAGAATTAGTCACATGACTGACAATCAACCTGTTAGCGCCTTGCGAACTTTAACTTTGGAAAAAGTTTAACGAACTATTGTTTTAAGGCTGCAAAGCGTATCTGACAATGCAAAATAAAAGACACTTCCTTCTTATAATAGTAATGTTGATAAATTTTACAGGATTTTGTCAGCAGGTATATTTTTCCAACCCAACCGACTCCCTGTCTATAAAAACAAAGCTTGCTATTCTGCAAAACATGCAAAAGTCCCCTGCCAGTAAAATTATTATCGAAGCAGGAAAGTTATTTGTGGGAACAGCCTATAAAGCACATACACTGGAATTGGGAGATAGTGAAAAACTGATTATAAACAATCAGGAGCTGGATTGCACCACTTTTTGTTGAAAATTGCTTCGCTTTACCATTGCCACAATAAAAAGAACGAGCGATATCTCAGGTTTTACAAGCGCACTTCAATACATCAGGTACCGTAATGGCATTCCTGACCAATACCCTTCACGGTTACACTATTTTTAGCGAGTGGAACATCGAACTCGTGGTGGACTATTTCCGTTGGCGGAATGAGGATGCTGCCCGTAACGCTCTCAATGCGTATTGTTACTGGACGCTCCGCAACGATGGGCTGGATGAGCAGGCAGCGACCAGGCAACTGTCAGGATTGTCCACGAGCGCGAAGAACGAGTTGCTCTATAGGTTCGGAATCAACTTCAACGACCTCCCCAATTGGCAGAAGCGAGGCGTTGGACTGTTTTGGCAAACGTACGAGAAGGAAGGCAAGAATCCCAAAACCGGTACCGTCACTGTCGCCCGGCGTCGCAGGATCCAGCGAGACTTCGAACTTCCGATGAAGGGCGAATACGGCCAGTTGGTGCGTTCGCTCGTTTCCTCCCCATCCCAAGCACAAGGAGACTCCTGATGGGTGCGTCACACGGTGACTTCACCAAATACCCTCGGACTCCGCACCTGTTTGGGTCGAAGGGAACGGACGATGACAAACATCTCGGCGAAGCGGAGTCTCGACGGTTCATCGCTGACGAGTCGCTGATTGTCGAAGAAAAGATTGACGGCACGAATGTCGGCATCCACTTTACGGATGCTGGCCAGATGATGCTGCAATGTCGAGGCCATCTGATTACCGAAGGCATGCACCCGCAGTACGACCTGTTCAAGCAATGGGTAACGGTCAAGCGGTACGCGCTGGAAACCCAACTGCTGAGTCGCTACATCTTGTTTGGAGAATGGGTCTATGCCCGGCACTCCATCTTCTACCGTAAACTGACGCACTACTTCTTCGAGTTCGACATCTACGACAAACAGCAACAAGCGTTTCTTGATCTTCAGCAACGCCTGGGCCTGCTGGAAGGAGCCAATGTCGAGACCGTGCCGGTCGTTCACACCGGGGCCTTGCACGGGACGAACTCGAAGGGATTGATTGGACCCTCAGCGCTTCGACAGTCAGTTTGACAACCCAATGACCAAACGCCCTGACAACCTGATGGAAGGTCTCTATTTGCGAACGGAAGCAAGTGGCGTGGTGACAGGTCGAGCGAAGATCGTCCGGCCGGAATTCGTTGAGAAAAGTGGAAGTGGCATTGATGGTCGGTATGGTCGTGTGTGTCTATGTCGGGGAAAGGAATCAAGCAAAGTACGCATTGGCAGCATCAACAGGTGGTGCCCAACCTGCTGGCGGATGATGTGGATATCTGGTCATGAACTGGCAACAACTCAATCAAGGATCGATCCGTGACATTCTGGCTTGGGCCGAAGTCCAACCTTGGTGCCAAGCGATGGCGGACTGCGTTCAAGATGCCCAATGGCATTCGGAGGGAGATGTCTGGACGCATACGCAGATGGTGGTTGGGCAGCTTGTCGAATTGGCCGAGTGGCCTTCGCTGACTTCTCGCGAACAGTCCATTTTGATCTTCACCGCTTTGTTTCATGATGTCGCCAAACCACTGACCACCGAGGTTGATGCCGAAACGGGCCGAGTCCGCTCACCCAAGCATGCCGTCAAAGGGGAACAGGTTGCCCGTGCTGTGCTGCGTGATTTGCACTGCGATCTGTCAACCCGGGAGGAGATTGCTCGGCTTGTCCGTTACCATGGGCGTCCGGCGTTTTTGCTCGAGCGGGAAGAGCCTGCGCACGAAGTGGTCCGGCTATCGTGGCTGGTCAACAACCGGCTGTTGTACTTGTTCGCCATTGCCGACACGCGAGGTCGAGACACGGACTCGATGTCCCGTCCGGAAGAAAACTTGCACTATTGGAAACTGATGGCTGAGGAAGTGGACTGCTTCGACAAGCCCTATCCGTTTGCCACCGACCACGCCCGTTTCACGTTCTTCCGGCAGTCATCGCCCAACTTGCACTACGTTCCCCATGAGCAGTTTGCATGCACCGTCACGTTGATGGCCGGACTTCCCGGCGTCGGCAAGGATACCTGGCTCTCGCGAAACCGCAGTCATCTGCCGGTCGTTTCGCTGGATGACATCCGTGGCGAACTGGATGTGGAGCCTACCGAAGATCAAGGCCGGGTTGTGCAATTGGCACGAGAACGTTGCCGGGAACATCTCCGTGCCGGTACTTCGTTTGCCTTCAACGCCACGAACACCATGCGGCAGACCCGAGGTCGCTGGCTCGAACTCTTTGCCGACTACAACGCACGCATCGAAATCGTTTACCTCGAGCCGCCACTTGCGCAGATCATTCGGCAGAACGCGAACCGGCAGGATCCTGTGCCTGAGTCTGTGATCCGCAAACTGGTTGAGAAGTGCGAGCCGCCCACCTGGTTGGAGTGCCACCTTCTGGAAATGAACGAAGGCAAGGAAACGTGACGCGGATCGCGAGCCGAAGCGAGTCAAGCAGGTGATCGTCGTGCGGCATGACATCTCAGACGGCATAATCGTATTCGCGAAACCACGCCCAAGCGTCGTCGATGGATTCTTGCAGCGGACGCATTTGGTAGCCGAGTTCGTGGATTGCCTTCTCGCTGGTGTAGTAGTGGTACTGCCCTGCCATTTGAGTCGCGGCCGAGTTCACGTCTGGTTCGCGTCCGGTCAGCTTTCCACAGAGGTCACCGAACGCGCCGGCAATCAAGGGGAACACAGGACCAGGAGCTCGAAACCAGGGAGGCTTGCCGCCGGTGGTCTTGGCAAACAGGTTCCAAAGATCGTGATACCGCACATTGTGCCCTGCCAGAATGTAATGCTCTCCCGACTTCCCACGGTCCAAGGCGCTGATGACTCCCACGGCGACGTCGCGAACATCGCAGGTGCTGCATCCGCCACGAGGCGAGATCGGCGTGAACCGGCGAGCCACTTCAAGCAGCATCCGTCCCGAAGAGGGTTTCCAGTCCCAGGGGCCAAGCATGAACCCAGGGTGTACGATCACCGCCTGAAGACCTTGCTGCACTTCGTCCAACACGGCGCGTTCGGCTTCGCGCTTGGTCACCACATACGTGCAGGGAGTACTCTCTTGCGTGAACGGGCTCTCCTCGTTCGATGGACGCTCAGGCGTCCCCAGCCCTAGCGTATCGACCGTGGACACATGGACGAGTTTGATCCCAGCCTCGCGTGCGGCGATGGCCAGGTTTCGGGAACCCTCGGTGTTGGTCCGCCTGGCGGTTTCCAAGTTGGACCAACCAATGGTGACGTGCCCTGCTGCATGAACGATGCCGGTCACCCCGTCGCAGGCGGATGCCACATCGAGCGGGTTGCACACATCACCGGTTGCGTGTTCGACGGACAAACCTTCCAAAGGTCGTGGGTCGCTTCCGGAGCGAGCGAGTACGCGGACCGAGCGACCCGCCGCGAGCAGTTGACGTACGACATTGTTGCCGAGCAATCCGGTTACGCCCGTGACCAACACTCGTTCCATGGATGATCGCCTGATCAAAAAAAGGGAGGTGAGGTGCGCTGATGGGTAGCTGCCGGTACTGCCTGGCTCGAAGACGCTGCAGCGCAAGTTGTATCCAACCAGATTGATGCCGACCAGTTCCCCATCCGGGCGGTTGAACGAAATGAGCGTGCTGGCTGTGACGGGTTTCAAGCGGCGCGAACTTCGTCGATTACGCCGATTGCCGCCGGTTGCATCATTTTGTTCCTTATGAAAATTCGTCGAACACGACTTGCCCTGCTTTGGTTGGTCACATTACGATGAATCTTGTTGGAATGACACCTGCATAACAGCAACGTGTCGTTGAATTCACCTGACCGGCCGAGGCAGTGACTTGATTGCTATCTGCGATGGCAGATCGGGGTGAGGTGAAACGAAAGCAATTCGTGCGGCATTTTGGTGCCAAGTTACGACCGACTACAAAGCGGTAGGGACCCTACGATGATTCGTTACTCCTGCGACTTGTGTAAGTGCGAAATCGACTCCAAGCTCGATTTGCGCTATGTGGTTCGAATCGAAGTGGCTGCGGCCATGAGTCCCCTGGAGTTGGACGAAGCGGAGGATGACCGCGACCACCTGCTCGAGATGCACGAGATTCTCGAACGACTGGATGACGCGGATAGCGATGACATTGCCGATGATATCTACCAGAACATGCGGTTCGATCTTTGCGCGAAGTGCCGCCAGAAGTTCGTCAAAAGCCCACTCGGGCGCGACATGTTGCCACAATTGAACTTCAGCAAGAACTAACGAGGTAGCATCTCGAAAATGTAGAACAGTTGTCCCAACTGTTCACGAACCAAGAAGGATCTTGTGGGCCTCGGCAGGTGAACCGTTGAGACAACGGTTCTACATAGCCATCGTCGCTGGAACTTGACTCAAGTTGAATGAGTTCCCTCCGATAGGACCTTCTCCCAACGGTTCAAGTTGCCTGATCTGCAGCTGTACCCGAAACTTTGTTCTGGGTTTGTGAACCGTTGAGACAACTGTTCTACATGGGGTGACGACTACTTTTCCCGCTTCGCGTCCTGGTAGCAGTTCAGCAACAGCTACCACTGCTGGTAGTCCACGGCTCGTCGCTGCGCCGCGATGCCGCGATATGCCAGGATGGGGCCGCTCTGCAGGCCATTGGGTTTGGGGTATACTTGCGGGCATGCCTGACCATCTTCGGTCGCATTCCAACCCAGCAAGAACTTCGATCCTTCTTAATGGCCGCCCAGCGGACCTACGCAGCACGAAAGGCAAACACGATATGGCGCGGACGCTGACATTCGGCGAAATCATGATGCGGTTGGCTTGCCCTGACCATCAACGGTTCGTACAGACCAACCAATGGGAAGTCAGCTATGCCGGAGGAGAAGCCAACGTGGCGGTTTCGCTGGCTGCGTTTGGTCATGACTCGGCCTACGTCACCGCTTTGCCAGAGAATCCACTCGGCGAGGCGGCTGCCGCCCATCTCCGGTTCTACGGCGTGGATACCTCGCAGATTGTCCGCACCAGGCAAGGCCGGTTGGGTTTGTACTTTCTCGAAACCGGCGCGGCCCAGCGACCTTCGCAGGTACTCTACGATAGGGCAGGCTCGTCCATTTCGCTGATGCCGCCGGATGCCTACAACTGGGAGCAGCTACTCGCCGGGCGTCAGGCGTTCCATACCACAGGCATCACGCCACCGCTTAGCGAAGCCTGCGCCGTGGCCACCACCGCGGCTCTGAAAACCGCCAAGCAGCTGGGCGCAATGACCAGTTTTGACCTCAACTATCGGGCAAAACTTTGGACTCCCCAGCAAGCTCAAAGTGTGGTGGGCCCCATGCTTCAGCACGTGGACCTGGTAATTGGAAACGAAGCCGACGCACATGACGTGCTGGGGATTGCCGCCGAAAAGACCGATGTCAACACCGGCCAGATTGATCACGAAGGCTACCGACACGTCGCCGAGCAGATTCGCGAGAAGTACGGACCCCGGATGGTGGCCATTACGCTGCGCGAGTCAGAATCGGCCAGTGTCAACCATTGGTCCGGATGCTTGCTGGCCGGTGATGAGTTCTATCTCAGCCACCGATATTCCATGCACATTGTGGATCGGGTGGGGGCCGGTGATTCCTTCGCCGGAGGGCTGATCTCGGGCCTGTTGGACGAAATGTCACCCGGCGAGGCGTTGGAGTTTGCGGTGGCCGCCAGTTGCCTCAAGCATTCCATCCCAGGTGACTTCAACAAGGTCAGCAAGGCAGAAGTGCTACGTCTTGCCGGTGGGGACGCTTCGGGGCGGGTGCTCAGGTAGTTCAGATTTGCCATTCAGAACCGCTCTGGTGACAGTTATACTAAGAGTATAGAGCGGATGGCGATTGTCGTTCTGCCATCCACCCGTTCGACCCCGTTGTGAATTCATTCGCCGAGGCCCGGTCATGAGTCGACGGAAACGCCCGCTGCGGTCCGAAGCTCTGGAAGCCAAGCAGTTGTTGACTTCGCTGCTAGGAGACGCTCCTGCTGCGCCTCCCGCTTGGGAAACCACGGCTTGGGTGGCTGACGAGAACTCTTCCTCACAAGACTTGCTAGCGTACCTGGACGCCCAACTACGGGATGTCATGGCTGAGCATGATACGGCGGCCGTGGCAGTCCCTTGGACCACGGAGTTCTGCCGCCAGATTGATGGCTTTATGGCTCAGGTTGCCACCTGGGAACACCCCAACGCAGCCGCATCTTCGGAGTCAGGTGACGCCCATGAGTGAGCAAATGCCTGACTCAACCGCCACGCTTGACCGAGTCCTTGCCGATCACTTTGTGGATGTGCGGCAACTTGTGAAACGTTGCTATCGCGAGATCGAGTTGGCCGCAGGGCAGGCGCAGACTGTGCCAGAATTTTGCGATCGTTATGTCGAACAACTGGCCGAGATCTACGGTGCCACGGCGGTGGCCACCTGGTTCTTTGTTGCCGAACGCAAGCAGCTTCGCTGTGCCGCCCAACAAGGACTCCCCCCGCTGGGTCTCACCGGCGAATACGACCAACCGCATCAGGAGTTGCTGCGCCACGCCAGTTTGCAACCAGGCGCGATTTGGGTCGGCCCGCAGTCTGCCCCCTCGGCCGGTTCAGGGGTGAGCAACCCTAGCGATTCGTTCCTGGTGCTCGGCTCGTTGACGCATGATGGCGAAGCCATTGGTGTGGTGGAAGTGCTGCTCGGCCCACGACCGGTGCGAGGGCTGAGTGCCGAGACCCGCCGAGGGTACACGCTGTTGCTCGAGTGTCTGGTCGAACCGATGCTGCGGTTCTTACTCAATCAGATGATGCCTCTGCCGCAGGCGTTGGCCCGACTCGAAACCGTTCAGCACAAGATTCAAGAGCATCAACTGGCGATTCGCAATCACATCCAGCAAGCCGTGCAACAACACGCCGGACGCAACTTTGGATCGCTGGCTGACAATCAATCGTTCGCGGCCCAGATTCATTCGCTGCTGGACGCCAACGCACTGCGAGCGGTCTGCCCTGAGTGTGGGCTGCCCGCCATTGTCCGCTGCCAACGTTCGGCCAGTCGCCCCACAGGGCATTTTGTCTTCGATCATTACCTGGACCGTGGCCGCACGTTTCATGGCGGATCGACGGTCTTTCCCAAGCTGCAACTGGTGCCTCGCCCCGCTCGGCGTTCGCGGAAGTCCAAGTAGTGGAGTAGGACTCCGCTGCCGCTGCCCGGTCGCTGCGGATCTCACCTCTTGGGTCAATGCCCGGTTTGGTATACTGGAGCTTGTCCGGAGTGTCCCCAGTGGGGCACCCAACATCTTGCAAGGAGGTCCCGGTGATTGTGCGACTTGACGCCGTTTTGACATGCTGCGTGCTTCTATTGGTTGCCGGCTGCACTTCCAGCAAGGATGTGAGCGGGACCCATCCCAACAGCTCGGCCACGGATACCAAGCAGCAAGACTCTCCACAAGTTGCCAGTCCGCAACTTCGTGAGCACGAGCAATGGGAAGCGGTCTTTATCAAAGGGAGTAAGGTTGGGTACGCGCATACCACCGAATTGCCGCAGACCGAGCAGGGCCAGCAGCAGGTGAAAGTGGATTTCGAGTTTCATCTGTTCGTCAATCGATTCGGCGACAAGAGCGCTCCCAGCATGTCCTTCACCAGTTGGGAAACACCGACCGGTGAACTGCTCCGTTTCAAGAGCCTGGTCAGTTTGGGCCCCACCCCGATGATCTCCGAAGGCAAAGTGCAAGGAGATCAGCTGGTGATCAAACAACAAAGCCAAGGGAGAACGGAAACCAACAAGATTGCCTGGAACGGAGTCATCCGCGGCTTCTATGCCATGGAACAGTCGCTCCGCAACCAACCACTCAAGCCTGGCGAGCGTCGGGCGTTCAAGAGCCTGCATCCGGTATTCCATCAAGTGGCGGACGTGACGCTGGAAGCCAAGCAGTTTGAGACGACCAAACTGCTCGATGGCAGCGAGCAGCTACTGCGTGTCGAAAGCACCCTGGCGGTCCCTGGCACGGCGACCATTCCTACTACCCTGTGGGTCAATGCCGATGGCATCCCGGTCAAAACCCGCAGCAGTGCCATGGAGCAGGAGACCTATCGCACCACGCGTGAGATTGCCACGGCTGTGAGTGACGCGCCCGCTTTGGACATTGGTTTTTCAACCACGGTGCCGGTGAAACGCCCGTTGCCACAGATCCACTCGGCCAGCAGTGCGAGTTATCGCGTGCGGTTGGACAACGCCGACCCGACAGAAACGTTTCTGAGCGGCCCTTCGCAACAGGTTCGCAAGATTGATGGACGCACCGCGGAGGTGACGGTCAAATCACTGCGGCCCTCGCCACCGACGGCGGGTCCCAAACTTTCGACCGAAACAGCGACGCCGGAAGATTCGGCACCCAACAGTTTGATCCAGAGTGATGACGCCACGGTTCAGGCGATGGCCCAAGAAGCGACGGCCGGCAAGTCCACCCCTTGGGAGCAAGCCGTGGCCATCGAGAGCTACGTGCACGAGGCGATTCAAGAGAAGAATTTCAGTCAGGCGTTTGCCACGGCCGCCGAAGTGGCCCAGTCACGCGAAGGGGACTGCACCGAACATTCCGTGCTTCTGGCAGCACTGGCCAGGGCCTCAGGCATACCCGCCCGAGTTGCCATCGGCCTGGTTTACAGCACCAGCGCCGGAGGCTTTGCGTTCCACATGTGGAACGAGGTCTATGTGGATGAGCAGTGGATCCCCGTGGATGCCACACTCGCCCGAGGCGGCATCGGTGCCGGTCATCTCAAGCTGGGAGACTCCAACCTGAGCGGGTCGATCAGCCTGGCCAGTTTCCTCCCGGTTGCCCAAGTCATGGGGCAGTTGGAAATTGAGTCGGTTGACGTCCCCTGACGCAGATCAACTTCTGATCGAGATGACCACGAGCGTCGTCAATCTGACGTCACGTGCTGTCGTAACGATGACTCTACTGCTGTCACCCACTGCACTTGATTTACGCAAGTCATTCTACAGTAAGGGATTTATGTTTTAATCTCGTTTTGGCACGCGTTGTGCATCTGTATTGTTACGACTTCGCGGTTGCGAAGCGACCCTCCCCCCAAACACAAGTTGATCGGAGACGTAACAATGAAGACGACCAAAAAACTAGCATTGGCCCTGGCAGTGGTGGCGAGCGTTGGACTCTGGGGTGCCTCGCAAGCACAAGCCGCTCCCTGGGGGTTCGGCATCCAGATCGGTCCTCGTTATGGCTACAGCGGTGGGCATTATGGCGGCTACGGACATCGGTCGCACCGCGGTCATTATGACTGGCACGACACCAGCCATTACGACTACCACCCAGGCGGCTTCCAGCGGCACAACAACCACTATCACTATGTGCCTGGCCACTACGACTACCATCGTTCAGGCCACTGGGACTACCACCGTGGCGGGCACGGCCACCGCGGTCATTACGGTCACTAGTCAAAACGAGTGACCAGCAGTTGGTTCATTCTGGCGTCCTCGCTATTCACTGGCGGGGACGCCTTTTTTTTGGTGCACTGATCGCGTCTTCGCCACCACACTCGCGCCGATGAGCGGCCGAGCCGAGTTTACATACTCGCCGAGCTCACATGGAGCGGGAACACCTGTCGCCGCCGGCCGGGATAAACAACTCCTCGCCCGGTTGCGGATGTTGGACCTTCCAGGACGATTGCCACTTCGTCAGTCGTGGGCGTAAAGTCTTCCCAGAGCTCATCGGGCGGATCGGTACACGGATCGCAACGGCAGCCGCGGGCGGCTCAGTCGGTGGCGATTCAATTCCTTCTAGCTTGGGTCCGCGCGTCAGGTGGCGTACAATAGAACCCACGGTTTAGGGGGGAATCGCCCCCCGGCAAACTGCGCCCCGACCTTCCTCATTGCTACCCATAACTCAAGGCAATCAAATGCCCTCGTTCTCTCTGGCTGACCCTCCAGGTCGCCTCGTGCCAGGCTTCCCGAAGTTGCTGGTGAGGTTGCTCACGCTCTGTTGGATACTCATCCCGCTGGTCCGGCCTGCGACCGCTGGCAATGTTGAGGTCACCCTGGTCGCGGCGGAGCATCAAGAGCATCCGTTGGTGAGTCATCTGGTGGAGTTTCGCAGTTCGCCGGACGGGGGACTCATTGCCACGCAGTGGATCTCCGGAGTTCGCTTGGGTGAGCAGTTGCTCTTCCCCGCGACAAGCCTCAAGGGAGAAATTCCACAGAACCCTGGCCTAGGCGAAGTGGCCGCCAAGCCCACCGCAGGCAGCGACCTGCTCGATGACGTGAATGATCTGCTCAATGAGATCAAGAAGAAAGACGCGCCCAAGTACCCCGCCCGCCCGGTAGAACAGATTGACCCCATCTATGCAGAGGTGACCTTTCTCTCGGACAACCGCAAGGTGGAGATTCACCGAACTCGGGTAAGTGGCAAGCACCTGACATTGGCCCGCTCGGCCGAGCTTTTTCCAGGTGGACTGCGTGTGGACGCCAACAAGTCCACCGTGGCGGTGCCTTGCTATCCCGTGGTGATCAGGGGGATCGTGGATGGTCAACTTGGCCGCACCACCACATTCGTTCCGCAACTGACGTGCGATGGTGTGGACTTGCTGGCAGATTGCCTGTTCGAGCACAGCCCTGATATGCCGCTGGGGCACCTTGCCCAGGCACAATCAGCAGCGTCTCTCAACGATTGGCTAATCGCCACAAAAGGGGGCGAGCGCGAGTTTCGCCAGTTGACCATCTACTTGCCAGCCAACACGACGAGCAAGCCGTATCGGCTCAACGGCCGTGACTTCACCGTGACCGCCCGTGGTGTTAAGTTGCTCGAAGGCAAGAAATCACTGAAAGAGCGTGTCGAAGCCAGCGGTCCCTTCCAGCTTCAAATCGTGCTCACGCCAGCCGAACCCAAGGCCGAGCCGGCACAAGTCTCGGTGCTCAGCAATCTCTCCGCCGCCTGGCGAACGGACTTTGCCGAAACCGTCCCGCTGCGCGGAACCTCTCTGTCTTTACCGCTACGAAACGAAGCCAACCAGCGCTGGGTGTTGCAACTCGCTGCACCTCCCCAGCCGACCGGTGACGCGCGCCGCTGGCACCAGGTAGCCTTGCTCGGGGGTGGCACCGAAGGGGTCCGCCCCTGGGGGCGATTGTTACAAACGCCCGCCCAAAGCTTAGCTCAATCGCTCCGCTTGATGGTCACGCAATCCAACCTGGCCGGACCGCTAACGACGCCGGACACCTTCACAGGCCAACTCACCCGTTGGGGAAGTGCCGCGACGGAACCGATTCAGATCACGTTCGAACGCCAGGATCGGCAAACCTACCAGGCCGCGATCGGCGAAATCCCCACAGGCATGTATGCCTTGCGGTTGGACCTCGAACCTGCCAGCGATCTCGACTTGCCAGTGATTGTGGCTCGCCCTGACGTGCAAGGCTCGCTCTCATTGCTCACGTATCACAATCGCTGCGATTACCTCCGAGGCGAAGAGGTTCATGTTCAGTTGATTCGCCGCACGCTGGGCCCCCCAACCAGAGTGACATGCAGCCTGAGCTTGCAGCGCGTTGGCGATGGCTCTTTTGAACCACGGTCCGTAGGCGAAGTATCCATCGAAGGAACGTCGGGGGTTCGCGGAACGTTTGTCACGCTGGACACCGCCGGGTTGGCACCTGGCCGGTATCAGCTAAGTGGCAGCGCTCCTGCTCTGGTCTCCCACCCGTTGGAGTTTACGGTCCATGCAGATCGCTTGGCGACCAGCTTTGATCGGTTCGCCTGGATGACCGCGAGTTTCTCAGGCCCGGTTCGTGCCCACGGCGAAACGCTCGTCGATTGGGTGCTGGGGCAAAACCCTTCGCAGTTTCTTTCTCCTGCCGAACAAGAAACCCATACCGCGCAGCAGACCCTGCCAGCGTCGCTTCGTCCGGTGTTGGCCGCCGATCCGCTTTATCCGCCGGTGGAAGCCACCGAAACGTACGACTCCGAAACAGAACGAGAAATGGCGGTCGGCATGCGAATAGGAATTCGCTACTGCCCGACCTATGGCTGGGGTCTCAACGGCCAGGAGTCTGCCTGGAACCCCAAGCATACTTTGCCGGAAGATTTGGATCGGATTCGGAGATTGTGCAGCCTGGTGACTCAGCGACATCGCGACTTCGCCAACTTCGGCGGACTGCACCTCAACTGGTTCCCCACCTACGGCGGCTACTGGGAAAATCACCCACCCACCGACGGAGATGCCAAACGTCGATCACAGCGTCTGGGTGCCGAACTCGCCCAACTAGGGCAAACAGAACTGCCGCTCAAACAGGCGGTCAACGAGGACCAACTCGCCAAGGCGGCTATGCTGCATAAGTACCGCGTCGGCGCGCTTGCCCGAGCGTATCAAGCGTGGCTCGAAGGTGCCAAGTCGCTGGACCGAGGGCTCACCGACTCCGGCCGGTTTGGGCAGGGGGACAAATACCTTTCCATGCTCCCGTTGAGTTGGCAAGACCAACATCAATATTACCCCAGCGTCTATTTCTCCACGCTCCCCATGGCAGGCGTGCATGCCTACACAGATTATGGGTTCTCTGCCTACCAGCCGCTGTGGGGTATCGACTATTGGGCCGCAGGTCGGGGGAATAATCCTACCTGGGTGACCACCATGAGCAACGGTCAGGACATCATGATCCGGCACGCATTGCTCTGTGCGGGCCGCGGGGCAGATGGGATCGATATCAAAGGGTTGGACGACAACGCCTCGCGCGTGATTGCCCAGTTCATGGCCGCCTACGGTCCTATGTTTCGCCGCCTCGAGGTCGAAAGTGACGTGGCCATTGTCACGTCGCTACGGCAACAGATTGGACATGGCAAACTCGTTGGGCGTTGGATGGGTTATACCGGTGGCGACTACTACGAACTGTACAAGAACCTCTGGTACGCCCGCCGCCCGCCCGCCATGTTGCTGGAAGAAGAAATCACTCCCCAGCGACTCAAGAAGTTCAAGGGAGTCTTTCTCGTGCAGCAGAAAGAGCCGCTGCCGCCTGCTGCCATGCAGGCACTCCGCGACTACGCTTCGAGTGGAGGACAGATTTTCAAAGATGAACACACGGCTCAGGACTACCCTGGCACGGTTTACAAGCTGGAGAGTGTGGAAGCCGAGCAGCCTTGGGAATTCGACAAGTACGTGCAGACTCGCGATCGAATGTTCGTAGGTGTTCAAGCCAGCTACGACGCGCTTCAGGCGTCGCTGTCGCAAATTCTGGCGAAGTTGGATCCTCCGCGTGTGGAGACTCCCTCGCGCGAAACCCTGGTCGCCAGTCTCCGGGGACGGCAGCTTTCGGTTGCCTTTGCGGTGAACGATACCCACACGCCGCAAGGAATCTACCACCCTTGGAACTTCTGGTCGGCCACCATCCTGGCCAGTGAAAGCGAACTCCAGTTTGATCAGCCGTACGTTGTTTATGATCTCCTCGATGGTGGTCGGCAATCTCAGGCCGAACCCAACGGCGAGGGGCGTTTTACCCTGCCTGTCCAGTTCGACCGCCTGGCCGGCAAAGCCTACGTGTTTTGCGAATCACCGTTGGAGTCCATTCGCCTGACCGGTGCCGCTCCCCAGGCAGATGGCTCATGGCAAATTGCCGCGGCGGTCCAAGATACCAAGGGGAGGACCATCGAAGATGCCGTGCCGTTTGAGATTAGCCTGCTTGATGAGCAGCGGCAGACGGTCGAACACCTGTACCGTGCCCTGAAACCGGGTGAGACGCTCACGCTGCGGTTGCCGACGTCGCAGCCGGGTGCAACCTATCGGGCCATAGTCCGAGAGCTAGTGTCCGGCCTGATTGCCGAGTCCATCACCACCCCAATTGCCGAGACTCCGTTGGTGGGCGAACCGCGGCAAGTGCTGATGCCGCGCGGCAGCGAAGTCCGGCAGTTTTTCGCACCACAGCGAGTGGCTACCGATGCTCAGCGGCGTCAAGCCGAACCGAGCCAGACGTTCGATCCGCTCAAGCCGGTCCAGTTGCCAGAGGATGACGCCTCGGTTCCGCCAGCTGAAAAGCGGTTTGTAATCTTGCTGGATCCGAGCCAAGTGGCTGAGCAGCCGGAGCTGCAGCAGTTGGCCGAGTCGTTCGCTCAGCGCTTGAACGCATCTGGCCGAGTGGCCAAGGTGTGGATGCCTGATCCGCTGGACCATGTCGAGTTCTCGCAGCGTTGGCGTTTGACCGCTCGGGATAAAACGTACCTGGCTTCGGCCCAGCAGGGTCAGCGAATCCTGGTGGCCAAACCACTGGCCACCAAGCTTGGCACCGTTGGGACGCGCACCAACCAACCAGACTACATCCATCCCGAGTCCGGCTACGGCGAGCCAGGCCCTCGACATCGGATCTTTGACGAAGTCATTCTGTTAGGCACTCCGCAGAACAACCGCTATCTAGCCGACTTGCACGCCACCGTGGGGCAACCGGCCAGCGCCAACTATCCGGCTCCTGGTTGTGCCCTGGTGCAGGTGGTCTTGGATGCTTTCTGCGCTCGCTACAACGCGCTTTCGATCCAAGGGGGCGAAGTTTCTGCCCTGGCGGATGCCGTTGACGTGGCCTTGGCGCAAATGGGAAATCTTCCCAAACAGGCAGGCAGGGCGAAGGTGAGAGCCGTGGCTGCCGACACCACATCGAAAGCCGACTCGAAGCCGGACGGCGCAGCAAAACCTGTGGCGGTCACCAGTAGCCAACGGAGCGAACTTCCCAATCCCTGGCGAACCGAACTCGGGGTGGCGGTGCATCCCATTGCTTTCACCGCCGACGGCGGACTGCTCGCTTCGGCAGGCACTCAAGCGGCCAACTACTTTCGCTTTGACGCGGACGGTCAACTCCAACGCAAGTGGCTCGGCAAATACGGGCTCAGACTCTCAGGCCAGGAACAGGTTGGGTGGATCGAAAACTGGTACGGCGTGCCAGGATTCGTGAATACCATTGTTCGCGCGGATGCCAACGCGGTGCCGCAGTGGCTGATGCCAGCCTCGCGCTTCGGAGGCAGTTATTCCTCGTGGCGACATCCCGGCCAGCGGCATTTGATTGATCCGGCCAGTGACGATCTGTTCGCCGGGGGGCAGCATCAAGTGATGAGGCTGGACCCAGACGGCAAGGTGCTGTGGCGCTACGACGACCTGCCCACCGTGGACGACGCGTACCATTTCCGCTTCCCCCGCGACATGATGCTGCACGATGTCAGTGCCGACGGCAAACGGTTGCTGGTGGCCGCGTATGGCATTGAGCCGTATGCCCGATTGGTGGCTAGGTTTGTCCGCCCCACGGTGATGCTCTTCGATGCCACCGAGGGTACGTTGCTCTGGGAGAAGCCGGGCGTCTAGATCAACCACTCGGTCTGACAATTCGCAGGGGATCAGATTCTACTGGGAGACGCAACTCCCCAGCACAAGCGACTGCTGATCTGTGATCTCGCTGTCAAGGTCGTCCGGACTCTGGAGCGACCACAACGAACGTCCGCCGCCGCGCTGAGCCCGAAGGGTCGTTGGCTTGCCCTGCGTCCGGAAGTTCCACGGGGAGAAAGTCAACAGATTCTTGGTGAAGCGGAAGGGCTTGATGCCTTGGATCTGGAATCTGGTATCAGACGACCATTTCCGCTGCCTGGCCGGTTGTTATCTTGGAGTGTGGTGCCAGGGGAAACTGGGAATCTGCTGGTGAGCTGCGATGACGGCGTCCTGCGTTGCTACGCCCCGGATACGACACAACTCTGGCAATTGAAAGTGGGAGGAGAGGCGCGCGCCGTGGCCGATCCGCGCACCGGCCGGATTGCCGTCGGGACGCCGCGAGGAGAACTTCTCTGGTTGGATCCCCAAGGGCAAGTGCAAAACCGCGTGGACCTGATGCCACACAACCTGGTGCAAGATCGCCAGGCGTACGTGGCCGCGTACACCGCTCGCCCTGATGTGCCGATGCGGCAACCTTTGCCAAATCAGCCGCCGACCATCGAGCAGCGGGCGGGGGAGACCGTGAAGTTTTCGGCCAACTTGCTTCCTGCACAAGACGCTTCGACGGCAAGCGTAGGTAGCGAAGCAATCCGGCTCGGTACTCCACGCCTGGAGAAGGGGCAAACCTACGTGCTGAGTGTGACGGGCCAAGTCGAAGGTTTGGCGGCTGACGCTGAGGCAGGGATGTTTCTGGTCACGTTTGCCGACAAGTCCGGCAAATTCGAACAACGGTTTGAGCTACCACTATCGGCCGGCTGGGCAGAGCGGACACTGGCCTTTCGTCCCCCGGCGGACGCCACTTATCAAGTCAGCTTGCAGTACGCTTTGGCAACAGACGCTCAAGAGGGTGAAACGGAGAAGTTGCCAGGCACGTCGGTTCAACTGCGCGGGGCGAAGTTGATGCACATGGAGTTTCGTTCGGAGAATGTACTGGCCCAACGAGTCCCAGATGCACCGGGCGGAGAGTTGACCGTTGCGGATCCAGATCGCCCGTCGCGCAACCTGGGAGGATTGCTAGGGATTGGTGCCAAGGTCACTCCACCATCCATTCGATTTGTACTCCCCAACGATGTTGACTTGACCGCCCGAAGTCGTGGAGCCCCACCGTTCAAACAGGTGCTGGATTTTACCACTCCGTTTGATGGTCGGATCACAGGACAGGAGACTTCCTGGCTCAAGAAGCCAGCCAACGGCAGCACGCATGCTCGACTCGAGCTGGAGTTCAAAGAACCCCTCACGCTGAGCTCACTGGCAGTCTACGAAGATCCAACAGCGGCGAACCGCTACACCGGCACATTTGGCATCTTCCTCCATGATCCCGAAACCGATCGCTGGAGCCAGGCAGGCGTGGTTGTCGGGAACCAAAGTCCGTTCAACCTGTTCACGTTCGAACCGACCAACGTGGACCAGATCGCCTACGTTTGGCTGAAGTCCCCCGATGGGCATGTACGCGTTGCCGAGTTGGAAGGGTATCGCTCGGAGAGCCTGCTGTTACCATAACCATGTAGAACCGTTGTCCCAGCACAGGTGAACAGTTGGGACATCGGTTCTACACACCGCAGCCGTGGCGGCATCGCCTATCATGCTTTCTCGTTGACGCTTCGGGTTAAGATTGAAAAAACGGAAGCTCAAATTGGTTCGAGGTCCTACCTCGTTAGAATCGGCAGGGCGTCGTCGGCGCGAGTCGGCAGCGACTGCTTGAGAAGATTTTTTAGTTCAGGACATACTGCATGAAGATTGCTGACGTTTATGCCTCGCGGCAGTTTGGGCTGTCGTTTGAATTGTTTCCTCCCAAAACGGCGGAAGCCGACACGATGTTGTTCGCGCAACTGGAAGAGCTTGTCCGGTTCGAGCCGAGCTATATCACTTGCACTTACGGCGCCGGGGGTTCGACACGCACCAAAACCTTGGATGTGGTGCAGCGAGTCCGAGAGAAGTTTGGCTGCACTGTCGCCACGCACCTGACTTGCGTTGGCTCGACGTGCGACGAACTGCGTAATTTTCTGGTCGAAGCGGACCAGCGTGGCGTGGAGAACGTGGTGGCTTTGCGAGGTGACCCGCCGCGCGGCGAAACGGCGTTTCGACCGGTTGAGGGTGGTTTGCAATACGCGAATGAGCTGGTCGCTCTGATTCGCGCGCAGAGTTTGCGCAGTTTGGCGTGGCCGTGGCTGGCTATCCCGAAAAACATCAAGAAGCGCCGGACGAAGATACCGACCTGACCAACCTGAAACGCAAGGTGGATGCCGGGGCAGATGTGGTGATCACCCAACTGTTTTATGACAACGCAGATTTCTTTCGCTTCCGCGATCGTTGCCACCAGCAGGGGATCCAAGTGCCGATTGTCCCGGGGATCTTGCCAGTGACCAGCTTGCCACAGATCAAACGAATCTGCTCGATGTGCGCAGCCCGATTGCCAGGTGATCTGGTCGAAGCGTTGGAGCAGGGGGCCGACGACGCGGAGCATCAGTTCAAGATTGGTGTGGAATTTGCAACGCGTCAGGTTCACGAATTGATTGAAGCGGGCGTGCCAGGTATGCACTTCTACGTGCTCAACAAATCTGCCGCGACCGCCCAAATCCTTCGCTCGGTGACATTGACGGCGTAAGCTGGAGCTTGGCATTGCCGATGGATTACCAGGATTTCTAATACTCGGCTCGAATGGACCCCCTTCTTCCCTACAAGGTATCTAGTCATGCGATGGCGTGGTCGACGCGAAAGCAGCAATGTTGAAGATCAGCGCGGCGGGAAACGGGGCCCCGCTATCGCCGGAGGGGGAGGTCTGATCATGGTCGTCGTGGTGGTGATCGGATTGTTTATGGGAGTGGACCCCCGCAACTTGATGAATCTGGTCCAACAGGCCCCGCAAGCTCAACAGGCGGCACCCGCCAATCCGAATGCTCCGACGGATGACCAGACCAAGTTTGTCAAGGTGGTGCTGGCAGATACGGAAGAAGTCTGGCAGGATCTCTTCACCCAGATGGGCAGGCAGTACGAAGATCCGACGCTGGTGATCTTTCGTGACCAGGTGCGTTCTGCGTGTGGTTTTCAATCCGCGGCAACCGGCCCGTTCTACTGCCCTGCCGACAAGAAGGTTTATATTGATCTGAGTTTCTACGACCAGATGAAGAACCAGTTGAACGCGCCGGGTGACTTCGCGCAAGCTTACGTGATTGCCCACGAGATAGGGCATCATGTGCAGAACCTGCTGGGGATCAGTGATCGGGTTCACGCCGAGCGGCGCACGGCTAGCGAAGCGCAGGCGAATCAACAATCGGTGCGGCTCGAACTTCAGGCGGATTTTTTCGCAGGGATTTGGGCGCACTACGCGCAGCAGCGGTGGAAGATTCTAGAGGAAGGAGACATCGAAGAGGCTTTGAACGCGGCCAATGCCATCGGTGACAACCGACTTCAGATGGAGTCGCGAGGGTACGTGGTGCCAGAGTCGTTCACGCATGGCACGTCCGAGCAGCGCGTACGATGGTTTTCGAAAGGTTTCAAGACCGGGGACATGGGGCAAGCGGATACGTTTTCGATTCCGTACGATCGTCTTTGAACGGGCCATGGCACCACGGTCAGTGATCGCGGTTTTCACGAGGAGTTCGTGATGAGGATTCACCGTCGAAAGTTCCTTCGCGCCGCAGGTGTCGCGATGGCTTTGCCCTACCTGGACGCTGCCGCTCCCCGCCGTGCACGCGCGGCAGCAGCAACGCCGGTTCCGCGGCGGATGGTGTGTATCAATACACCGCTGGGAGTGCATCCCCCGCACTTCTTCCCAGAGCAAGCGGGACGAGACTACGTGCTGTCTCCGTATCTGGACGTGCTCAAGGATTTCCGCAATGACTTCACGGTGATCTCTGGCTTATCGCACCCGGACGTCGGTCCGAGCCACGATTCGAATCAGAGTTTCTTGACCGCAGCCCCGCATCCCGAACGGCGAGCTGGCTTTAAGAACAGTATCTCGCTGGATCAGTTTGCGGCCGAGCAAATCTACGGCCAAACGCGATTTCCCACGTTGCCGTTGTCGTGCGAAGGATCGGGACTGGCCTGGACCCGTAGCGGGGCGCGTGTGCCGACTGAGTGTTGGCCGGCGAACATGTTTGCCCAACTGTTTCTGGAAGGTCGTCCTGACGAGGTCGAAGCCCAAGAGCGGCGGTTGGCTGATGGGCAAAGTGTGCTGGATGCTGTCCGTGATCAAGCCAGGCGTTTGCAGCGTGGCCTGGGATCTGGAGACCGCGAAAAACTGGAAGAGTACTTCACCAGCATCCGCGAACTGGAGCGGCGACTGGCCCAAGCGGAATTTTGGGCCAAGAGGCCCAAGCCCAAGGTGAGTGTTGAACCTCCGGTCAATATCCGCAACGGCGCGGATTTGATTGGCAAAACTCGAGTCTGGTTTGACTTGATTCATCTGGCCCTGCAGACGGACTCCTCTCGTTTGGTTACTTTGCAATTGTTGGGAACCAGCAACGTGCCGCCGATTCCCGGGGTCAGCCAGGGGCATCATGACCTCTCTCACCATGGCCAAGATCCGGCCAAGATCGCTCAACTCAAGATCCTTGAACTGGCGAAAATGAAGACCCTGTTCGACTTCCTGACCCAGTTGCGTCAAACGCAAGAAGATGGCGAAAGCTTGCTCGACCGGACAACCGTGTTCTTTAGCAGCAACCTGGGAGATGCCGGCAAGCACAGTGTTAAGAACATGCCTGTCCTACTCGCTGGCGGAGGTTTCCAACATGGCCAGCATCTGGCCTTCGATGAAAACAACCACCCGCCGCTGTGCAACCTGTTCGTGAGTATGTTGCAGCGGATGGGGATCGAAACCGACCGGTTTGGAAGTTCAACCGGAACGCTCAGCGGCTTGGAATTGCGAAGCTGACGCCTGATGGGAGAGGAAGGTCTACTTCCCCCTCAGTTATGGTTCTTTGACGCGATGCACGGCCTGCGACTGCTGGCTACCAGGCTGATGAGGATCAAAATACTGGTCCATTCCTAGCCAGAGTGCCCGAGCGTAGCGAAAGAACCACAGCGGGAAGATCACGCAGAATGCCGTGAGCGACCACAGCAGCGCATCTGCCTTGACGCCTGCCCCGAGGTTCAAGCTGAAGAACAGGATGGTGACCAGCAGGGCGGTCAGACCGTAGTTGAAATAGATAGAGCCCAGAAAGTAACCGGGCTCTCGCTCGAAACGGAACTCGCAATGGCTGCACTTGGGATTCATCTTTAGCCAGCCGCCAAAGATGCGCCCTTCACCGCACACGGGACAGCGCAGACGCAGGCTACGTTGGAGGAGTGTCCAAAATCCAAGTTCGCGCGGTGCGGTCATACCATAGTGCGATCATGCAAGTCCTGGATGCCAAGGCCCCTGAAGAAAACGGACTTCGGGGAAACATCCGGTGCGCCTAACAGCAGGTGTTCTCAAAAACAGGTGCCACGGCTGAGCAAGCCATATCGAAGCGAAGAGTCCGCTTGAACGTGGTGGCCGAGGCGTGGCACCTGCGATTGATCAACAGAGTTTACTACTGCTGGTCCGCTTCTGGAACCGGTTGACGGCTGGAAGTCGGCTTAGGAGCCGGAGCCGAAGGTTGTGGCTTCTGAGGGGTGCGGGCCACGCGTTCGGACTTTCCGTCGTAGAAGAACGAGTTTTGTTGCACGATCAGATCATGCGTCAGCGAGTCGCTGTGAAGCACCACTTCAGTGAGATGGTCGCCCGCCTTGCGGCCAACCACGCTTAGTTTGAGTTGATGCTTTTCGTCCGGATCCAGCTTGGCCAAGGAGGGGAAGTGGACGACGCCGTCTTCCATGGTCAGGCTGCTTCCTTCGGCCAGTTCCAGACCTTCAGGCAGCTTGACACTCACCTGGACATTCTCGGCTGCTTTGCTGCCGCGGTTGGCAACTTCAATCAACAGGCTGACCGCGCCGCCGACTTCCACGGCTTCTTCGGAATCGACCACGGTCATGTTCAAATCTGCCCGGCTAATCACGTGGGTGGGCTGCGATGTGCGAGCAGCGATCCCGTGCTTGGCAACCGCCGTAATCTCCGTGGCATGGTTACCTTCTTCGAGTGCTTTCACTTCGAAACCCAGCAGCTCCGTCTGCCCTGCCTTGAGCGCCGGAAGTTTCCAAGTCAGCGTATGTTTTTGACGGTCGAATTCAGTGCGAGACTCGATGCCGGTCACCAGCAGTTGAGTCGGGACGGTCGCGGTGATCGTGATGCTCTCGGTGGCCGAATCGCCAGGGTTCTCCACAGAAATCTGGTAGATCGCGGTGCGGTTGATGTATCGCAGCGCAGGACCTTCCACTTTCAACGTCAAGCCAGGATGCTGCACCGGTAGGGTAGCGGCATGCTTCACGGTCTCAAAGTTGTCGGCCTCGGCTTGCACATCCACTTTCAACGTGGCTTCTGGACCAGGGATCACTTCCAGCATGGTCTCAATGGCACGCCCTGCCGGAATCGAACCGACAGCCAGCGGGTACTTCTGCGGATTCACAAGCCGCGCGCCATCAGAAACGGTGGGTGAAACGGTGACTTGATTGGCCGTGCCTGAGCCGCGGTTCGTGACTTGAACGCGAACTTGGACAGGCACGCCAGCCACCGATTCCTGGGGAGCTTCGCACACGATGCTGAGATCTGGTTGCTTGATCTGGACCACGGTCGCCGTAGTGCCGGTCAGAACCACCTTGGCGTTTACTTCCATGGCTTCTGGCTTGTCGGTCGTGGCTTCGATCACCAACTCCGAGAGGCCGCGAGCAGGCACCTGCTTGACCAGGAACTGCATGACCTGGTCTTGTGCATATTGCGGTTTCGGTTCGATCGCTTCGAGCTTTGCGTGTTCGGAAACCTCGACAACCACAATTGCATCGGTGGGAGTCTGTCCCGTGTTGTAGACCTTGAGTACGAATCTGGCCGGACGCCCCAGTTCGATCCCTTGCGGGCCAACTGTTTCTATAGTGACCGGCGA
Organism: uncultured Planctomycetia bacterium; assembly: GCA_942492195.1. Taxonomy (GTDB): domain Bacteria; phylum Planctomycetota; class Planctomycetia; order Pirellulales; family S012-138; genus CALOEH01. Next base: position 22,818 of record CALOEH010000243.1, read on the forward strand.
GATGGCGGTCACCTTGCGTTGCGTATTGTTCGCCCGTTGGCTCAATGCCTGAGACAATGAGGAATTGGAAGCGGTCTGCCTGCCACGTTGCTGGTTGAAGGAGGTACGTCCCGACGGTTCTGCCCCGTTGGTGGGTACGGCGATCAACTGCATGGCAGCGATGGCGAAGATTGCCAGAGTCGCTCTAGTAAACATCCGAACATCTCCGTGTAGATTTGATTTGCCCCAGAAGTGGCCGCTCCTGGACTTGACTATTCCTTTTCATCGGAGCAAGCACGTTAGGAGCCAAAACCGAACTTGCCCTGATAGCACGCATTTTCGGTATTATTGACGAGCAGATGGGGGGTGCAGGCCCTATAGTCACCGCAACCGCTACGGTTGTTGCCTGGGAGGTTGAAGATTGACTGCCCAAACGAGCGAGTGCGGGTACATTGTCTTGTTAGACACGAAGTAAATCATTCATGGACCTGGCGTAGAGTGCTGGCTCATTTGATTGTCCTATGGAAGGTATTTGGAAAAGAGACTATGGCGGCCAATGGTTCCACTCCTTCGTGGCGACTCCCGCTCGGCGTAACCCGATCGCTGGATCAATACGCCAAGGCAGCTCACATTGCTGACGACTACGATGACTATTTTGTCGGCAACAGCCTTTTTGATTTTGACGAAGCGATCCTCCGTGAGCACTTCACGCGGCCGGGATTGCTCGTGGACTTGGGGTGCGGCTCAGGGCGTCACTGTGTGGCATTCGCCCGGCATGGCTTCCCGGTTCTGGCGGTCGATCTTTCGCTGCCGATGCTGCGTGTGGTTGGTGAAAAGGCGCGGCGCGAAGATCTCCCGATCGCCCGAATCGCCGCCAACATGGTGCAACTTGGCTGCCTGGCCGACCAGAGTGTGGATTACGCCATCTGCATGTTTAGCACGCTCGGCATGATCGCAGGCAGGGCCAATCGGCATCAGGCGTTGCTGCACATTCGCCGGATGCTCAAGCCTGGGGGGCTGTTTGCCTTGCACGTCCACAATCGCTGGCGCAATCTGTACGATCCCCAGGGACGCCGTTGGGTGGTTGCCAATCAACTCTCAGCCTGGCTGGGTAGCGAACTCGAAGCAGGGGACAAAGTTTACGACTACCGCGGCATTCCCAACATGCGATTGCATGTGTTTACCCGTCGCGAACTCTGCCGCGACCTCCGCAAAGCGGGGCTGGAGATTCAGCGTGTGGTGCCGCTGGATACGGCCCGCCGCCATGCACTCTCGCACCCGTGGTGGTTGGGGCGATTGCGGGCGAACGGCTGGATTGTGGTTTGCCAGGCACCCAGATGACATCCGACCCCCCGAAAGTTCCTCGAAGTTTCTTGAGATTTGATTGTCAGCGGACTGGGAGAGAGTTATGTTTTAGTTGGTCTCACGCGATTGCCCCGCCGTGAGACCACGAGCCGGATAGTTCCTGCCCCGCTATCCGGCTCAACTTTTGCGCGGTGGGCGCAGTTGGGGAGGAAGATGAATCGTTGGGGAGGATGATGAATCCCAACCTGCACAGCCAGATTGCCGGACTGATGGGTATTCTTGGCGCGGTGCTGTGCTTTGGTGCCGCGTACTATGTCTGTTCGCTATTTATCAACGAGCATTGGCAGCGCACGGCCGTGCTGTTTCTCAGCGCCCTGATCGGCGGGTTCTTGCTTCGCACCGCGTGGCAGTACGTCATCCCGATTGTTTGCCCTTCGTGCGGAGCGCGGATGAGGATTCATCGCGTGGTCGAAGGGGACTACGGCATGACTACCTACTATCAGTGTACCGCCTGCGACACGCGAGACGTCTGTCGATCAAAGTAGCCAAAGGTTTGGTACTGCGAGGCGAGTTCCAACTATTGGATCCGAAATGAGTCAAGATATTGCTGGGCTTCGGTCTCGGGTTCGGCATTCGGGATGCCCATCCAGCCCATGAGGTACACGCGATTTTGATTGCTGTAGATGCGTATGTGTCCCTCGATCGCCTCCTGCTCAATCGTTCCCTGATACCGTATCTCTCTTCCTCGTAAGTTGCCCTGATTCAAATCTTCTACGCGAACGTTGTACGCATTCTGCGACGAACAGAGTTGCTGCTGTATGGCGTCCAGGACTTCGTCGCTGATTCGGAATTGCCGGTGAAGTAGGAATGTCCTTGGCTCTTGTTCAATTCGAGTGAATTCGAACAGAAATGCTCCCTGTTCGCCTCGCTTGGAGACAAACGCGGTCGACGTGATCGTTCCAGAGGGTGAGTATTGCCTCCGCGTGAACTCAGAGTACGGCTTGGGCATGGCAATCGTAAATCCTTGCCCCTGCATGCCAATACTCGACGGCTTGTAGCCCTGCTTGCGCAGTTCCCGTTCGAGCTCGTCACGTGATAAATACGTGGCGGCGTAGTATGCAGCAACAATGAAGATCGGCAACGCGACCGTGACACCGACGCCCCCGAGCAACCACGGCAGAAAATTCGTTCGCCTGCGGCGGACAGGGCGTTTCCAGGTAGGACCAGCGGTCTCCCGCATGCTGGATGTTGGCAGTTGCTCATGGCCGGGATATGTGTCCGACAACAGTTCGAAGAGATCGTCGGACTGGGGGGCAGGAACCACGAAGTGCTGGCCGCACCGGGGGCACTTGACCCGCTTGCCTGCCAACTCTGGCAACGCCCGAAACCGTTTCCCACAGGGGCACTCTGCCTCGATGGTCATCTGTTGCCCTTTCGACCTGTATTGATTTCGTCCCCCGCCGATTCATGCCTGAGGACGAAATTGCCCGAGTTTTCCTGTGTCGAACTGTCTCAACGGTTCACCCGCAGAGGCCCCGCAACGTTCTTTTAACCCGAACCGTTGGGGACAATCTCTCTACATAGCCATCGCCACGTAAACTCTGCCTTGGTGTGAAGCTGTGTGGATACTTTGTTGTAACCAGTCGCCTGGCCAGGATCGACAAGAAAAATCGAAGCGGCAGAAATTAGGAACTCAGGAATATGGTGCTCGCGTGACCATGCTGAAGCGGAGTCAGAGCCGCCTCTTGCATCCGAACATGCCCACCTAAGCGAGGGCATCGCACCCATTGGTTGGTTCTTGCTCGGCGGTCGCACCAATGATCTAGCGCTGTTTGAACCAACCGGTGGGAAGCATGCTGGGATTGCTGGAACCCGAATTGCCGTACGAGGTACGAGTTTGGGTGCGAGGTGACAACGGGTTCGACTTCAAACCGCTGCTGCCGTTCAAGGCGCCCTCTGACGCCTAGCAGTTCTGGGTGTCTGGCAATCTTGTCCGAGAAGACTCGGGCGTCTCGCAAGATCGGTTCGATCTGGCTGGACAACCGGTTGACGTTCTTGGCCACCTGATCAATGTTCTCGTAGATGTCGTCTTCGTACAGTAGGCGGCCAATGGTCCCCTCGCGGTCTTGCAGCGCGACGCCCACGTCCACCATCTGATCGGTGAACCGGTTGAGATTGTTGGACGTGGTGTTCAAATTACCCATCAGGAGTTCGGCTTTCTCCAAAATCTTGGGGCCTTTCTCGCCGAGCGGTTTGGTAAAGTTCTTGATCTCTTCGACATTGTCATTGAGTCCATCCATAGCCACTTCGAACCGCGAGATGGCCGCTTGGGCTTTGTGCATGGTGTTGGTGGCTTCTTTCATGGCGACGGGAAGTTCGGCGATTCCTTGTTCGAGCTCGTCCCGCATCTTTTGGTTGGCGAGCAGGCTATTGGCGCTCGTTGCCGCGTCAGAGATCCGGTCGATGGCCGTACTCGCCTTGCTGATGACCGCGGTGACTTGTTCGTCATTCTCATCCACCAGATGCTCCAATTTGGCTGAGAGACTCCCAACCTGATTGGAGGTGTGCGTGAACGAGACCACCACTTCATCCAGCCGCTGTTCCATACTGGCAATGACTTCGAAGGGGTCTGACGCCACTTTCCCCAAGATCACGTCACCTTCGACAATGGGCTTTGTATCGGTCCCGCCGGTGGGGATGAAACTCACCACGGCATCCCCCAGCAGCGATCCTCCGCCGATGCGCGGCACTTCGTTATGCCGGAGCGTGTACTTGGTCTGGATGGCGGCCGTGATCATGGCGCTTCCATCGTCCGTCAACTGGACATCGGTCACGCGGCCGATCAGGATGCCGGACTTGCGAATCGGCGTGTTGGGGGTCACCCCTGGCGCAGAGGGAAACTTGATGTAGATGGTCTGGTACTCTTCCAGGAATGAGCGAACTGGCGTAAATACCAGCACCAGCAAGCCAGCAATGATAGCCGTGGCGAACACGATCACCCCAACCCGAAACTGCATGACACGTTCGTCCATGATGCTCTACCTTCTGCGTCCTGCGAAAGCGATGACAGCAACTCCCCGGTGAAACTTGCCACCTAGGGGCGCTGGCCGTTCGACACTCGATCCGATATTCAAACCTTGAAGAAACACCGGGAAACGAAAGCATGGCGCGCACTGGCAGACCGAGGACAACGCCTCGCGTTACGACGCCGCTTCTTCCATTTCCATCAGCCGCTGTCCGGCTTCACCACGTACGAACTGCGCCACTCTTGGGTCTTGATGGCGATAGATTTCGTCAGGTGTTCCGTCAAAAATGATCTGCGGTTCGTCGCGATCGAGTCGGGGGATGGGGTAGAGCATCACGACACGATCCGGAACCTTCTGCACGGTCCGCATATCGTGGGTCACAATAATGCTGGTCACGTGCTCGCGATCACGAGTGCGCAGGATTAACTCATTGATCACGTCGCTCATAATCGGATCTAAACCGGTCGTAGGTTCATCATAGAGTAAAATTTCTGGGCACATTGCCAAAGCTCTGGCCAAACCGACCCGTTTTCGCATGCCTCCCGAGAGTTCGGCTGGCTTTTTGGTGATCACACTGGACGGTAGCCCTACTTGCGCCAGTCGTGCATGCACCATGTCATGCACTTCCTGATCGGTGTAATCCCCATGCTGCCGCAGGGGGAATGCGACGTTCTGCGCCACGGTCAGGCTGTCGAACAACGCGGCGTTTTGAAACAAGAAACCAAAACGGCTGTCGTTGGGCTGTCAAATCTCGATCATTGAGCGTGCTGAGGTCTCGGCCATCAAAGTGCATCATGCCGGAGGTCGGCTTCACCAACGCGATGATGCACTTCAAGAGCACCGTCTTGCCGCAACCACTTTCGCCAATGATTGCTAGCGTCTGCCCTCTCGGAACTTCCAACGTGAGATTCCGTAGCACATTCTGCCGACCGAACGTGACCGTCAATTGATCGGCTTGCACCAGCGGCGTAGCGTCTTCGCTCGCCGGGTCGTCCTCGGACGATTCGTCCTTCAGAAAACGTGCGTCTTGGTCAGGACGGTCGTGTTCTTCCATAGTCGTTTTTTCCAACGCTATCACAGCATCCGCATCTGATAAGGCCACAGGAGCACGTAGACCGAGTCGAGGATGATTCCCAAGAATAGATCGATCATCAAGATGACAACGAACGAATAGACGAACGCTTGCGTAGCGGCTCGCCCGACCCCTTCGGCCCCTGGATCACAATTGAATCCGCGATAGCAACTGATCAAGGCAATCGCCGCTCCGAAGAACAAACTCTTGAACACGCCGATGAACAGGTCAAAACTGCCTACGAAGTTTTGCGAGTTGACCCAGTAATGATGCGAATCGACCCCCAGCAGGACAATGCTGTAGAAGGCACCACCGGCGACTCCCATAAAGTCAGCCATGATGGTCAGCGTGGGGATCAACACCAGGCAGCCGAGAAAACGCGGCACTACCAGGTAGTGAATTGGGTTGGTCCCCATGCTGGCCAACGCGTCTATTTGTTCGGTCACTCGCATGGTTCCGAGTTCGGCGGCCATCCGACTTCCGACTCGGCCGGAGAGCATGGTGGCGGCAAGTACCGGACCGAGCTCGCGGACCAATGCCATGTTGATGGCGGCACCCAAGCGAGTCTCCAGCCCCATCGCTCTGAACTGCGCGTAGCTTTGCACAGCCAGCACCATGCCGATGAACGTGCCTGTCAGAGCCACCACAGGCAGGCTCAACACACCGATTTGGTAGAAGTTGGGGAGCAGCGTTTCTTTGCGCGGGATTCGCGTCAGCAGCCAGCTCATGGTCTGCAGCGAGAACAACGCCGCATCACCGATGGAGACCATCCAGTTGATGAGCAGACTGCCCAGATCGGTGATCCAATCAACGAGCATCTGAAACGGGGCGAAGCCGCGTGGCTTACTCCGGCGATATCCAGAACCTGTGGCCATACATTCCTTCAGGGAAGAAGTGGATCATTTCGTGTTCACTTCAAGAACCAGCGCAATCGCGGCTACCTACCTGACCTGCGCTGGCGAGTTGTCTCACAAATGCCCCGGACGTTCAACGCCGACTTGTGGACGCCGGGGCCGGGGGGCAGGAGGGCAGGAGCGGGGGGGCGGGAGGGGGGGAGGAGGGAAGAGGGGGGGGGGAAGGGTAGGGGGAGGGGGAAGAAGAGGAAAGGGGGGAGGGGGGGAGGGGAGGGAGGAGAGAGAGGAAGGGGGAGAAGGGGAGGGGGGGGGGGAGGGGGGAGGGGAGGAGAGGGAGCGGGAAGAGGAGGGGAGAGACGGAAAAGAACAAGAGAGGGGGGAGGAGAGTCGGGGAGGGGATTTTGGGGGGGGGGGAGAGGGGGGGGGAGAGGGGGGGGGGTTGATTTGGGGGGGAGAGGGGGAGAAGGGGGGGAAAAAGAAGGAGAGGGAGGGGAGGGAGGGGAGAGGAAGAGGGGGAGAAGGGAGGGGGGGGGGGGGGGGGAGAGAGGGGGGGGGGGGAGGGGGGGAGAAAAGGTTTGGGGAAGGGATTGAGCGCGTGGGGGGAGAGGGGGGGAGGGGGAGAGGGGGGGAGGGGGGGAGGGAGAGGGGGAGGGGGGAGTGTTGAGGAGGGGAGGAGGGGGGGGAGGGAGGGGAGGGTATAGAGAAGAAGGGAGGGGAGGAAGGAATAAGGATGGAAGGAGGGGGGGGAGAGGGGGAAGAGGAGGGGGGGAAGGGGGGGGGGGGGGAAGGGGGAGAGGGAGAGGAGGGTGAAGGGAGAGAGGGGAGGGGGGATAGAAGGGGGTAAGGGGGGGGGGAGGGGGGGGGAGAGGGGAGGGGGAAGGGGGGGGGGGGGGGGGGGCACCCCGGCGCAGCGTTGGGGAACTTTGGGGAGCGGACTGGTTCGCAGGGATTCTGCTGGTCGGGAGATTGCAAGTTTCTTGGATCTTGCCCAAAGGTCCGATATACTACGAGGTTAAGTCGTCACACCTTCCCCGCCCGCCCCCTTGTGTCGGAACCCACGACCGATGCGTCATGCTTGCTGTGCTGCCATCTTCCTCGCTGCCAGTTGGGCACTTCCCGGTTCATTACTGGGAGAAGAGCCTGCAGCGAACCCGGCCGGTTCGCTCAACTTTACGAACGACATCCTGCCGGTACTCAGCAAGTACGGCTGCAACAGCGGCAGTTGTCATGGGAAGGCGATCGGGCAAAACGGCTTCAAGCTCTCCCTGTACGGTTTCGATCCGGCGTTCGATTACGCGTCGATCGTTCACGAGAGCCATGGCCGGCGCGTCATGGTGGCTGCCCCGGCCGAGTCTTTGTTGCTGGCGAAAGCCACTGGCGAGATCGCTCACGGTGGCGGCGTCCGGTTCACAGCAAACTCAGCGGTGTACCAACGGCTGCAGACTTGGATCGGTCAGGCGGCTCCCTGGGGAGTTGACGATGCCGCGGAAGTCGTACGATTAGACGTCCAGCCGGCCGATACCATCGTGCAAGCCTCGGAAGCCACGCAGCTGACTGCCACGGCCCACTATTCCGACGGAACCCAACGCGACGTCACCTCGCTGGCTCGCTATGACAGCCAAACGCCTGAACTGCTGGAGGTTTCTTTTGGTGGAGAGGTGCAGACTGCCGGGCGGTCTGGCGAAGGGTTCGTGATGATCCGCTACCAGAACCATGTCGCCATCGCCCGATTCACCCAACCGTTTGCTGCCCCGCTTGCTGAGACTGCCTACGAGCATTTCGAGCCGAAGAACTGGATCGACCACCTGGTGTTGGCCAAGTGGAAGGGGCTCGGCATTGCTCCCAGTGGCCCGTCTACGGACGCCGAGTTCTTGCGCCGTGTCTATTTGGACACGCTCGGCGCGCTTCCGACGCCTGAGGAAGTGTTGGCCTTTGTCACGGACAAGGATGCCGACAAGCGAGACCGATTGGTTGGCAAGGTGCTTGACCGACCTGAGTTCGCCGATCTTTGGGCTCACCAATGGGGCGAAGTGCTGCGGGTCAAGGCCAAGGACAAAGGCAACCAAGAACGAACCACGCAGTTCGCCGCTTGGATTCGCAAATCCATCGCAGAGAACAAGCCGTACGACGAGTTCGCCCGAGATATTCTGGCCGTTCGTGGCAAGCGGGCCGATCATCCGCAGATGGATTGGTTTCGCCAGGCAATCGACAATCAAACTCGGGTGGAAGACGCCAGCCAGGTGTTCTTAGGACTCCGGGTTTCGTGTGCGAATTGCCACAATCACCCGTTCGAGAACATCAGCCAGAACGACTACTGGCAGTTTGCCGCATTCTTTGCCAAGCTTGGCTCCAAGTCCTACGGCGCTATTGACGAAATTACGTTGAACGAGAAAGGCACGGTCGAGAATCCTCGCACCGGCGAGAAGATGACGCCCCGCGCGTACGGCAGCCAGAGTTTCGAGTTCGAAGAAGGTAAAGATCCTCGCGACCAACTGATGGACTGGATGACGGGGCCTGACAATCCGTACTTCGCCAGGTCCGTCTGCAATCGGATCTGGGGCCACTACATGCACCTGGGACTGGTAGACCCGGTCGATGACATGAGGGCAACCAACCCGGCCAGCAACCCTCAATTGCTTGACGAGCTCGCCGGTTATCTGGTCGAAAACAAGTATGATCTGCGGCAATTGATGCGTGCCATCTTGACGTCTCGCGTGTACGGCTTGAGTTCGGAGCCGACCGAGCAGAACGCCGTCGACACTCGCAATTACGCCCGGCACTACCCTCGGCGGCTATCTCCTTACGTGCTGATGGATGCCATTGCATCTGCGACCGGTGTCGCCAATAAGTTTGATGATTATCCGGATATCAAGAAGGCCGTGCAACTGCCGAACGAGATGTTCCGCAGTGACTTTCTCGACATCTTTGGCCGCTCGCCTCGCGATACCCCTTGCGAGTGCGAAACGCGTCTGGCCCCCAATCTTTCGCAAGTGCTGTACCTGCTGCACTCCGAAGAACTCCAGCGCAAGCTGATCGACGCCGAGTGTGTGGTGGCCGAATTGGTCAAGGCCAGCACGCCCGTCAACCAGGCGATCGAACAGTTGTTCTTGCGAACGTTCTCCCGACAACCCACCGCTGCTGAACTTGCCGAAGCGGTCAACGTGGTCGAAAGCTGTGAGAGTGTTGCCGTTGGGTTAGAAGACATCCTTTGGGCATTGATGAACTCCAAAGAGTTCTTGTTCAACCATTGAGAACCGATCTATGAAACATCGTTCGCTCTCGATCAACCGCCGAGGTTTTCTCCAGGCGGGAGCCTTGACCGTTGGCGGCCTGGCGTTGGAGAATTTGCTCCGCCAAGAAGCTGCGGCCGCTTCATCTGCCCAGGCAGATCAACTCAGTGTGATCCTCTGCTTCATGCCAGGGGGCCCCAGCCATATGGACATGTGGGATATGAAGCCGGACGCGCCGGTGGAGTATCGTGGCGAGTTCACCAGCATCGCAACAGATCTGCCAGGCTATCGCGTGAGCGAGTTGCTGCCGAACCTGTCGAAGATGTGTAGCCAGTTGGCGATTCTCCGGTCCTGCTTCCATACCGACAATCGGCACTCGCA
>CALOEH010000244.1:0-11425 GCA_942492195.1 uncultured Planctomycetia bacterium
GTACTACCAGAAACATCTCAAGGCAGACATTGCCAAGTATTCCGAACAGGACGATCGGATTCGAGTGCTCGAAGATCGCGACGGCGATGGCAAGGCAGATCAGAGCACGGTCTTCGCGGATCACTTCAACCATCCACTGGATGGTACCGGCGCCGGCGTACTGGTCTCCGGTGATTCTGTCTATTACACCTGCATCCCACATCTCTGGAAGTTGCAAGACACCAACGGGGATGGTCAGGCGGACATGCGAAAGTCTTTGCACCGGGGATACGGCGTACGCGTCGCATTCCGAGGGCATGACATGCACGGCCTGATTCTAGGGCCTGACGGTCGGCTCTATTACAGCATCGGTGACCGCGGCTATCACGTGACCACAGACGGCAAGACGTTTCACAATCCCGAGAGCGGCGCGGTGTTTCGCTGCGAACTGGATGGCTCACACCTGGAGGTACTTGCCACCGGTTTGCGTAACCCTCAGGAGTTGGCCTTCGATGACTTAGGCAACTTGTTCACGGCGGACAACAATTCAGACAGTGGGGACAAAGCCCGTTGGGTACATTTGGTCGCAGGGGGAGATAGCGGTTGGCGGATGAGCTACCAGTATCTCAAAGATCGTGGACCTTGGAATCGCGAGCAACTTTGGCATCCGTACCATGCAGGGCAGGCCGCCTACATCGTTCCTCCGCTGGCCAACTTTGCCGACGGCCCCTCAAGGCTTGCCTGTTATCCTGGCACCGGATTGCCGGAAAAATACCAAGGGCATTTCTTTCTATGCGACTTCCGCGGCGGTCCGGCCAATAGTGGGATTCGCTCTTTTACGAATCGCGCTCGTGGCGCCACGTTCGAACTTGCCAATGCCGAAGAGTTTGCCTGGAACACGCTGGCAACCGATGTCGAGTTCGGACCAGATGGCAACCTCTACCTGACGGATTGGGTGGACGGCTGGAACGGACTTGGCAAAGGTCGCGTGTACCGGATTTCGCACGCGCCCGCCATCGACGACGTCAGCCAACGGGTGCAGACGCTGCTGGCCGGAGGTTTCCTGAAACTTCCCACCGACCAACTCGTTGGGCTGCTGTCCCATGCGGATCGTCGCATTCGGCAAGCGGCTCAGTTAGCACTCGTCCGCCGCGAAGAACGCAGCGCACTGGCCGAAGTGGCTAAAGAGAATTCCTCCCTGCTGGCCAGGGTGCATGCCATCTGGGGACTGGGAATCTTAGGGCGAACCGGCGATGCCGAGAGTGACCAGCAGTTGGCGGCATTGTTCGCGGATGACGACGCAGAAGTTCAAGCCCAAGCCATTGCGACGTTGAGTGAGCGCGCGAACCCCGCCTGGTTTGGCAACTTCATTCAAGCCCTCAAACACTCCAGCCCTCGTGTGCAGTACTTTGCAGCCCAAGCGCTCGGCAAGTTGAACAATCCCGACGCCGTACCACCGCTGCTGGATCTGTTGCAGCAGAACAATGACGTGGACCCGGTGCTGCGGCACGCCGCGGTGATGGGACTGGCAGGCTCGGCCAATGCTGAGATGCTTATGAAGCACGCAGGACATCTGGTGCCTTCGGTGCGGTTGGGTTTACTGTTGGCACTGCGGAGGCAACAAAGTAGGCACCTGGCGTTTTTCTTGAACGATGTCGACCCACGCCTGGTGGTCGAAGCGGCCAGGGGGATTCATGACTTACCGATCGAAGCAGCCATGCCGGACCTGGCAAACTGCACCGACCGGCCATTGACCGACGATGCCTTGGCGCGGCGAGTATTGAATGCCAACTATCGCTTGGGAGACACGCAGGCTGCTGAGCGATTGGCGTCCGTGGCAGGGCAAAGTGAAACGGCCGAGAATCTGCGACTCGAAGCGCTCGCCATGCTCACGGCCTGGCAGCAACCGGACGGTCGAGACCGAGTACTCGGCATGTGGCGGCCCTTGGAAGCTCGCAACGTGGAGGTTGCACAAACGGCGCTCGAGCCGGTCCTTCCGCTCATTCTGACAGGCCCCGACGCGGTTCGTTCGGCAGGTGCCCAAGCCGCGGCCGCCTTGGGAATCAAGCAGGTGATTCCCACCCTGCGAGAGCTGGCCACCGACATCCAGCGGGCGGGGGACGTTCGTTCTTCTGCCCTATCGGCTTTGGAAGCTCTCAAGGACTCCCAACTTCGAGGGCTGTTGGATGATTTGGTGGATGACCAAGACGCGACGGTTCGCGTCGCCAGCTTGGACTTGTTGGCCCGGCAAGATGCCGATATCGCGTTGACGCTGTTGGAAATTCGGACCGAATCGAAAGAGTTGGTCGAACGGCAGGGATCGTTTGCCACGTTGGCCAAGTTGGGAACATCCGGCGAGCCGGCCATTGCGGCGGCACTCAATCGACTGCTTGCCGGTCAGATTCCCCCTGACACTCAGCTGGATGTGCTCGAAGCGGCCGAGGCATTGGATACCCTTGCGGTCAAACAACGCCTGGCCACTTACGCTGCCAGCAAGCCGGCAGACGACCCACTGGCTCCCTACCGGGAGACGTTGGCAGGAGGCGATGCCGCGAGAGGGCGAGACATCTTCTTCCATCGAGCCTCGGTATCCTGCGTACGCTGTCACACCACCGAAGGTGCCGGTGGACAGGTGGGTCCTAAGTTGAGCCAGGTCAGCAAAGACAAGACGCGCCAGTACTTGCTGGAATCCATCATCACCCCCAGCAAAGTGATTGCCAAAGGATTCGAAACGGCCATCCTGGTAACCGATGCCGGACTGATCCACACCGGCATCGTCAAACAAGAAAACGACGAACACGTGATGCTGCTTACCGCCACTGGCAAGCTCGAGACCATTGCCAAGCAGCATATCGACGAACGCCTGGTCGGTAAGTCTTCCATGCCGGAGGACCTCGTCAAACAACTCTCCAAGCGAGACCTGCGAGATCTGATTGAATATCTGGCATCGCAAAAATAGCAGGAACAGGTGGCACCCAAAACATCCTGCTTGGTTCGTGAACAGTTGAGACAACTGTTCTACATAGTTCCGGCGCGGATTCGTAGGTGATTGGCGGAAAATCATGCGCACCTTGGCATATACTAGAAGGTGTTGAGATTCCTCTCGTTCATGCTGGGTTCCGTCATGCATCGAATTCTGCCCATTGCTCTAGCGCTTTTGGTGTGGCTACTGGGAACCCATCATTCGCTTGCCGGCGATGCGGAACAGCCGCCGGTGATCGGAGCGTTCTTGCAGCAGCACTGCGTCACCTGCCACGGCGACCAAGAGCCGACCGGCGGCGTGGCGTTGCACCAATTGGCCGAAGTTGCGAACCGGGAAGGCATTGCCGCAGAGGACGCCAAGCTTTGGCAGCGTGTGCTGGCTCAAGTGGCCACCGGTGAGATGCCTCCGGACGGCGAAACCCGCCCTAGTCTGGCAAGCCGCGAAGCGGTGATCCGCTGGATTTCAACCTCACTCACGAGGGCAGGCATCTCGCCGCGCATCCCCAGCGGACCGCTGCCTGCCGATGGCAACTTGATTGATCATGAGCGGTTGTTTAGTGGCCAACATGTCGGACCGCCTGCTTCGCCTCCCAGATTCTGGCGGCGCAGCCAACAGCAGTACGATGCGGTGATGGAACGCTTGTGGGTGATTCCCAAGTTGCGATACGAGAAGGCACACCAGCGCAACGATCCTGATTGGGCAGCGTACAGCTACAGTCAACCGTTTCCGTCGCTGGACCCTGCCAGTTTCACCAACTACTCCGGCAGCGTGCATGCCGACGACGCTGTGCTGCGTGCCCTGATGGATGCCGGAGGGGAGATCGCCGTGCGACTCACTTCCGACGACACCGCATACGCCAAAGAGCTTCAACCGCCGCACGCCGTCGGGATTCCCAGCATCCGTCGAGGGAGCCAGTGGGAGAAGTTCAAGAAGACCCGCCACGTCGCCCGGCTGCGTTTGAGCCATTTCTCGTACAAGACGGACTTCCGACCGAGTCCCAACAACAAGCGGCGGTGCAAAGTGTTTTCGAGTTGTTCTTGTGCCGGGCTCCTAAACCTGACGAAGCCGAGCGGTACGACGGGTTGCTCAATCGGAGTTTGAAGAAGAGTGGTCCGCTCGCCGCGCTGCGTGGCCTGATTACCGCCGTGCAAGTGAGTCCGGAATTTGTGTTTCGCATGGAAGTTGGGTTGGGCGATGCGGACGAACATGGTCGGCGAATGCTTGCTCCCAACGAACTGGTCTATGCCATCGCGTACGCTCTTACGGATGACGGTCCCGACCAAGAGCTTTGGGCTGCAGCCCAGGCTGGCCGTTTGAAGACCAAGGCAGATGTTCAGCGGGAGGTTCGCCGAATACTTGCGGACCATGCCATTGAGAAACATCGCAAGCTGCGGTTCTTTCAAGAGTTTTTTGGTTATCCCCGCGCGCTGGACGTCTTCAAGGACCAGAATGGCTGGGAACAGGAAGTTCAATACCTGATTCGCGATGCGGACATGCTCATCGAGTACGTGCTGGAAAACGATCGCAACGTCTTTGCGGAACTGCTCACGACGGACCGGTACTTCGTCGCATTTCCGAACATCAAAGATCCAGAGCTATTCGCGGCGATCATCCGTAGCACCATCGAAGCCACCAAGTCCGGGATCGAGAAAGCCAAGCAGCGCGGCCGCAAGATCGAGCCTGGCAAGGGAGGCCGTTATGATCGAAGCTGGGCTTACACGCAGGGGTTCGACCTGATTCCTCGAACGGTCCACAATGATCGAGGCTCGTTCGAGATGTCCTACATTCATGTTTATGGAATTGATGGGCCCACGTTCAACTGGACGAGCCAGCAGCCGATCGAAGTGCCTGGCCGCCGAGCCGGCATCTTGACGCACCCCGCCTGGCTGGTGTCTCAATCGACGAACTTTGACAACTACGTGGTGGGGCGAGGGCATTGGATCCGTGAGAACCTCCTGGCTGGCAAAATTCCCGACGTGCCGATTGACGTGGATGCGTCAGTACCTGACGAGCCAGACAGCACGCTCCGGCAGCGCATGCGTGTGACCACGGACTCCAAGTGCATTCGCTGCCACCGCAGAATGGACCCGTTGGGGTTCCCCTTCGAGATCTACGATCACTACGGTCATTTTCGCGAACAGGAGATGGTCGGCGAGCGGGACAATCAGCCCCGCCCTATTGATCCTAGCGGAGAGATCCTTGCCAGCGGCGATCCGACTCTTGACGGCCCGGTGGAGGACGCGATTGACCTGGTTCACAAACTGGCCCGCTCTCCCCGAGTGCGGCAATCCATCATCCGCCATGCGTTTCGCTATTGGATGGGGCGGAACGAAACGTTGGATGATTCGCCCACGCTGATGGACGCCGATGCCGCGTATGTGCAGCACCAAGGCAGCTTCAACGAAGTAATCGTGTCGCTGCTCACGTCCGATTCGTTCTTGTATCGCAAGTAGCCAACAACTCCACAGCCAACAGGCGTGCCATGCCTATCAACCGAAGACAGTTACTGACCGGTGCCGCGACGGCCCTTGGCTCCCTGCAGATGTCTCCACTGATGCGCGCGGTAGCCGCAGGCATTGCAGCCCGAGCTGGCGGCGGTGACAAGAACCACCCACTCCGCTTTGTGTTCTGCATCAAGTCCAATGGCCTGTGGGCGGAGATGATCCAGCCACAAGGGATGCTGGATCGTTTGCCATTCGCAGTTGCGTACGACGAGCGAGGCCGATTGGTTGACGGCAACCAAGGGGGGATTCGCAAACTGCCGACACCTGCTGCGGACCTGAGTCTGGATGCCGGTGTCCAACTGAGCGAAGTCATGGCACCGCTCGAACCGTTCGGTGATCGGGTCTCGATCCTGCAAGGGATTGATTCTGGCTTCAGCGTGTATCACAAAGCCGGGTATCAAACCCTCGGGGGCTTTGCCGCCAAGAAACGCGATTCGGACGAAGCGGCAGGCCCAACGGTCGACTCCATCCTGGCTCAAGCCCTGCCTGGTCCGATCTCGCATGTTTGCCTAGGGCATGATCCCAAGTCTCCGTCAGGTGTTTCGTACGTGCCCACCTCGGCCGCCGGAAAAGACAAGCCGATCCCGTTTTTCACCAAACCTAAGAGGGCCTACAAAGAGCTGTTCGGCGTGATAGATCAAGGCGAGGCTCGCAAGAGCTACGACACGCAATCCGACATCCTGGATTTCTTCGTTGAGGATGCCAAGCGTCTCGAAACCGCCGTGGCAGGTCCTGAGCGAGACCAGTTGAACCGCTACTTGGAAGCATTCGAATCGATCCGCAAGAGTCGCCAGGAGGTGGAAGCCATCAGCAACCGGCTTCGCAAGTTCGCCCCCACGCCACCGGGTGAAATCAGCGCCACCGACACCATGAAGGTTGGTTCTGGCAATACCGACATTGCCATTGCCTCGCTCGCCAGCGGCCTAACCAACGTGGTCACGCTTCGCTTCGACCTGCTCAGTTCCACGTCGTACGAAGGGATCGGTTCGCTACATGCCGGCATTGGGCATGGTCAGGTCAAGAACATCGCGCAAGGGCGCAGGGCGATTTGCCGATTCCACTTCGAGCAGATCGCGCGAATCGCGAAGTCGTTAGAATCCATTCCTGAAGGGGATGGCTCCATGCTGGACAACACGGTGTTCGTCTACACCAGCGACAACGGCGAAACGCATCACTCCAGCGGTGTGAACTATCCCATCCTGTTGCTCGGTGATCTGGGAGGCCGATTGGCCAAACATCGATACTTTGCCCCAGGCAATGACCAGCCGGACCGGAGCAAGTCTGGCTATGTTCGCCTAGGCGACATCTGGTCCACATTGCTAGCCGCCGCTGGCCAGCAGTACCAGGACTTCGGAATGCCCATCAACGGCACCGCACACCGGCCGGTTGAATCACTGCTCGCCTAGTGCTTCACTCCGCCGAGATGCGCAGAGGGAAAAGGATTTACATTCGCCACTGGCATCCGAACATGCCCACGCAAGCGAGGGCCGTGGCATCCGAAAACTGTGCCGTGACAATGCATTAGATTGAGGTGGAAAGCTTGCCCATGGCCTGCTGCACCACTTGGCGGAGTTCGGGATTGATCCATTCCCAGCCCAACAGCTGTTCGAATCCGCAGCTGAGTTGCTCGTCGTCAAAGCTGGTGATTCGTTCGTTGCAGCGGACCAGGGCCAGGGCGATGCTGCCGAAGTAGATCACCGCACCCACTTCCGGCGGCATTTCCGATGCGTTCAACTGGGTGTTGCGGCGACCTAGCTGCTTGGTGAATTCCAACAGCTCGAGTGGTGGTCGAGGGTGTACGAACAGATCGTGAATGGTGCCCAACGGATAACGTGTGTCCTGAACGGCCGCCATCAAGTCGGGGGCGAAGGTCAGATCAATGGTACCCAACGCTTCGCGCAATGGGGCAGCCAACTGATGCCGGAGCAGACCCCCCAGTTCGTCCTGCCGCCACAGCGGTTGCCGCTCGTCCTCGCAAACCAACATTTGCCCCAACAGGTGAGGGTTCGTTTCCCCGAGCACTGGCAGCGGGGCAGCTTTCGGCGGTGCCACAGCCCCCGAAGTGTCAATCAACGCCTGAACATCCAAGGCCCCCGGAGCAGAGAGAATTCGGCGGAGGTTGTCAATTTCCTCCTCAATAACGAGTTCGTCATTATCTACGTACTCACGAATGATGCAGGCCAGAATTCGATGGAACTGCCGACGTGCCGTGACCAGCAAATTGGATGCTTGCTTGGGAGACTTGAACTCGAAACGTTCCACCAGTTCTTCGTACAGCGGTGGCTGGGTTCCTTCGATCGCAGGGCGCAGGATCCGACACTCGAACACGTTCCAAACCGTGTCGCGTCCCTCCTCCCGGCATTGATCGCGAAACCGGCAGAGAGTTTCGTGAACCACCCACCGCGCCCACGTGAGATCGAACACATCTGACTGCCCTGCGTATCGGTCGGCAATCTCATCATGCTGCCCGAGTTCGGTCGTGGGCAGTTTTCTCTTGCGTTGCTGATCAATCACATAGCGATCAATGGCGGTGAGCAGCAGATTGCGGAATCTTCCTTTGGCCCGATCCGCATGTTCGAACAACCGCCGGTGCAGCACGACGTCTTGGATAAACCCTTGCAACAGATCGTCAGCGGTGTGCGGATCGAACCGACGCCGGGCAATCAGGTGCGCCTTGAGCGGTGGCATGTACTGGCGAAGCAGCTTCTCCAAGGCTTCGCGGCGGACGTGCGAGTCCTCAGCGGCGGCGCGCTCAACCAACGTCCAGATGGTCGATTCGACGTGGTGACCATGTTTCATGGTGCTACCGCCTGCCAGAGAAAAATGAGAGTTGCCCGTGCAATTTGGATCGGCGTCAGATCAGGTTGCCCGCGGACTGCGTGCCAGGGATCCAGGTAAGCATTCCCCGCTTGGGTGAGTTTTCGGATGGACAAGATTCTGCAGCCAGAAAAAACACCCAGCTTGTAGAATGGAACCATCTTTCGTCAACTTACTGGATGATAGACACTAAGCAAGTGGAAGGCCATCGCGTAGTCTGGTAATCCTGGCCCGCCGATGACGTTTTTACAAGTGGTTCCCTGGCAATGTTCCTATTCTGGATGTGCTGCATCTACTGATCATGGCAACATTTCACGGTTTCGAAAAACTCCGGTTTCTTTTGCTCCAGGTTCGCAATCCAGGCGACCCGATGCGCGAGGCAGAAGTACGTTCGTTCGCCCGAGCGCTGCAAGTCCCCACGCAGCAGATCAGCATTGTTGATCTACTGACCCAAGCGCCGGACGCGACGCTGTGGAAATCGCACGATGTGATGCTGTTCGGCGGAAGCGGACATTACTCGGCCGTGGAAGACTACCCTTGGTTGCTGAAAGCATTGGACCTGATCCGCGAATTGCACGCCGCGAAGAAACCTACCTTTGCGTCATGTTGGGGGTTTCAGGCGGTGAGCAGGGCTTTGGGTGGAAGCGTGGTGCATGACCTGAGCAAGGCTGAAGTCGGCACCCATGAGCTAGAAACCACACCTGCCGCCTGGCAAGACCCGGTGTTTTCGGTCTTGGGGAAGCAGTTCACAGGGCAAATGGGGCATGAGTATCACGCGTTGGAACTTCCACCAGACGCAATTCTCCTGGCGTCCAGTCCGCGGGTGGTCAATCAGGCCTATTGCATGGACGGACATCCGCTGTACTGCACACAGTTCCATCCCGAGCTGAATCGGCAGGATTTGCTGGCTCGAGTGACCGCCTATCCAGAGTACATCGAACGGATCGCAGGCATGCCGCAAGAGCAGTTCGCCGAGATGTGCCAGGATACTCCGCTGGCCGAGTCGCTGTTGCGGCGATTTGTCGAAACCTTCTTACGTTGAACTCTGGCCGCTTCATGAACTCGTGGACCCTAGCGGACGTGCAGTGGCTGACCAGTTCGGCCGCCGAACCTTGGTTGCAAACGGCCGCTGAGTTTCCCGCTCCTGCCAGGCCGCGAGACGTTGCCCAACTGCGCCGCGATCTTGCGCCTGAGCAAACCCACCTGGTGCTCGAAACCGCACGACTGCGGCGGATTGCGCAAGCCAAGTTCCCGCAAGCAGCGGAGATGTTCTTCACCCAGCAGACGTACGAACAGGCCACCGACGCCATGGTCGCCCGCTGGAAAGCGCAGCGATTCGCTTTGGATCGGCCCACCGCGGATCTCTGCTGCAGTATTGGAGGGGACCTGTTAGCGATGGCGCACGTTGCACCCACGGCGACCGTGCATGCCGTGGATCTGAATCCGGTGACGCTGCACCTGGCCGCAGCCAACGCGGCCGCGCATGGGCTGACCTCTCGCTGCAAGCTGTTGGAAATGGACGCCGCACAGTTTCCCGTTGAAGAGACTTGGGCCTGGCATGCCGATCCGGACCGCCGCAGCCGCTCGCGACGAACGTCGCAGGTGCAATTTGGTTCACCATCGCTCGAAGTGCTAGAGAGCCTGCTGGCCCGCAATGGCAACGCGGCGTTGAAATTGGCACCGGCGGCAGATATTCCAGATTCGTGGCAGTCGGCGGCCGAGTGCGAGTGGATCAGCCGACAGGGAGAATGCCGACAGCTGGTAGCCTGGTTTGGCGAGTTGGCACGGCAGCCTGCCACGCGGACGGCCACCGCTCTTTCTACCGCTGGCCTGTTGCAAGGCAGCACCTCTGGCACCGGCGAGGAAGAACTACCGCTGGCCGCGCGTCTAGGGCGGTATCTTTACGAACCGGATGCCGCCGTGCTAGCAGCCCAATTGACCGGAGCGCTGGCCCAACAACATGGTTTGGTTGCCCTGGCACGTGACGTTGCCTACCTAACGGGTGATGTAGCATTGAACGACGGACTTTTGGCAGGTTTCGAAATTTTGGACGTGCTGCCACTTCGCCCCAAGTCAATCATCGCCTGGCTGCGAGAACACGGCATGGGCAGGGTGGAGGTCAAGCGGCGGGGCGTGGACGTGGATCCTCTGCCACTTCAACGCCGTTGGTCCGGCTCGGGCGACCCGGCAGCCGTGGTACTGCTGACACGCTTGGGAAACGCCCGGAAGGCGATCATCGCCCGGCGTTTGGATCCAGATGGAGGCGTTGCAGCGTCCTCTGTCCCCTGACAGACGCCTCCACGGATTATCTAAGTGTCAAGTCGCCTGAGTTGTGAGCGACGCAAATCAAACACCTGTTGTTCTGCCCAATGCCATGGTCGCGACTATTACCTTTATGCCGTTTACCCTGTCGGGTTCGATAACAACCCTGACAGCACTTGATTTTCTGGGTTTTGGCCTGCCCATCGGTTCGCCGTCGTTGGGTGAATTGCTGAACCAGGGCAAGGCCAATCTGACTGCACCGTGGCTGGGCATTACCGGCTTTGTTGTGATTGCCTCGATGCTCAGCCTGCTGGTCTTTATGGGCGAAGCGGTGCGTGATGCCTTTGATCCCCGGAAGGTGTACCGATGAGCGAGCTTTTGAAAATTGAAAACCTGTCGGCAAGTTTTGGTCATGGCGACGGTGCGGTTGACGCCTTGCGCGGCATTTCGTTTACCATCGAAAAAGGGGAAACCGTTGCGCTGGTTGGCGAATCCGGGTCCGGCAAATCGGTTACCGCGCTGTCGATCATGCGGCTGCTGCCCTATCCGCTGGCCCATCATCCAAGCGGCTCGATCACATTTAACGGCGAGGAACTGGTCGGCCTGCCGGACAACCAGATGCGGGTCCTGCGTGGTGACCAGATTGCGATGATTTTTCAGGAACCGCTGAACAGCCTGAACCCGCTGCATTCCATCGAAAAGCAGATTGCCGAAGTGCTTCTGGTCCCACAAGCACATGACGGCCATGCCGCCCGGGCCCGGGTGCTCGAGCTATTGGAGCTGGTCGGTCTCGAAAGCGCAACGGAACGGCTTCATGCCCTGCCCCACGAGTTTTCCGGCGGCCAGCAGCAGCGCATCATGATCGCCATGGCGCTCGCCA
>CALOEH010000245.1:0-13308 GCA_942492195.1 uncultured Planctomycetia bacterium
GGTGGGACTTGAACCCACACGACCTTGCGGTCACTGGATTTTGAATCCAGCGCGTCTGCCAATTCCGCCACTCCGGCGAGTGTTGTTCTCGGGGATTGCCGCCGAGAAGTTGAATAGTATCGTGCGTGATGTGACTTAGATCAATACCCAATGCCGGCTCGAAAGCTAGGCTCTGTCCCTAAAGGCCAAGAAACGTCGTGGTAGCTTACGTTTTCCCGAGAGTTACTGGCGCGACGACGGGTTTCGGGACAGAGCCTAGCCAAAAGTTTTCGCAGCTTGCTGACAGGGGAAAGTAGTCGTCTCGCGAAAAATGTAGCTCAAATTGAACGAGTTCTCTCGTATTAAGTGCCTACACAAGTGACTCCGTCACGAGCTTTTCTCACGAAGGTCAGGCTTTGCTGGACCGGTCAGTGGGCGCTACCGGCAACGGTTGCGGGACGAGCGCTTTCGGCATGGTCCGCACTACCGTTCCTTTGCTTTTTACCTGTGCCACGCGTCTTGCGTCGACCATCCATCCCAATCTCTTTAGTTCGCCTCAAGATGTTTTGCTGAATAGACTTAAGGCAACTAGTGGCTGCATAATCTGAGGAAGCAACACAGGGAACAAACCCTGTTACCATCAGAGGGGGGGAAAGAACTACCCAGTCGGCTTTGCCGCTTGCAGAACCGTGAAGTAGATTTTCTGCGGCGCTGTTGCGCTCTTTCACCGTTTTGCCGCGGACGACACATGAGCCTTAGTCTTCCAACTCACTCAATCACGGAACCGTCCGAGTTTGTCGTTGCTCCGGCACCGCACAAACCGATGGTGTCGGTCTGTGCGTGTGTCGAGTCACTCGAACGATGGTTTGGAACCTCGTTTGGATGGTGGCCTGGCCAGGGCGATCAGATGGTTGGCTCCCTCGACATTCCGAGTTCGCAATGGGAATCAGCCGCAGCGCTTTGTCGGCAGGTCTTCGAACGCAACGAGCCTGCCTTGATCTTCGAGTCCGATCCACTGTTGACCTTGGCTCTCCCCTTGAAGGACCAAGGGGTGGGCGTTGCCAGCTTTCTCCAGCGCAGGGTTCAGGCACCAGGCGAACTTGCCGATGCCGGCCGCCGACTCGGCATACAACCGCAGCGACTTTTCGACTGGGCTCAGCAACAAACTCCCTGGACGGCAGAATCGCTAGAACGCATGGCACGGTTGGCCAGCGAGAAGTTTACGGACGAAGCGCGCATTGAGCGGCTGACCGACGAAGTCGAAGACCTCTCGCTGCACTTGGGCAACACGTACGAAGAGATCAGTCTGATCTACCGACTGACCCAGCACCTCTCGATTGCCAAGCGAGAGACTGACCTGTGCGATACCGCCCTGGACTGGCTCGTTGAGATTATGCCGATCGAAGCGGTAGCGATTCAGGTCTTGGACGGAGTGCCTCAGCAGGCGTACTTCGACGCGGAACTTGTCCAAAAGCTGCCTGAACTGTTGACCCGTGGCGATTCGCCCATTCAGACGAGTGCCGAGTTCATGCAGTTGATTCGTCCCCATTGCGAATCAGCGAAGCAGCGCCCCGTGGTGGTGAATCACTGCCTTGATGCCGAATCGCCTGGCACTGTCCGGCAACTGATCTTGGCACCGCTTCGCGAAGGCAACCACCTGTTCGGGTTCTTGGCGGCGATCAACCACGCCCGAGGTCAGGAGTTCGGAACGTCCGAGGCAGACCTGTTGAGTTCGGTCACGGCCATCCTGGGAATCCATCGCGGCAATACCGAACTGTACAGCCAACAGGCGGAGCTCTCGGCGAATCTGGTGCGGGCGTTGACCTCTGCCATTGACGCGAAAGACCCGTACACTTGTGGCCATAGCGACCGGGTGGCCCGCGTCGCGGTCCGAATCGCACAGCATGCCGGATGCAGCCAAGAAGTGGTGGATACCATCTACCTTTCTGGGCTGCTTCATGATGTCGGCAAGATCGGAATTGACGATCAGGTCTTGCGCAAGCCTGGACGCTTGACGCTGGCCGAGTTCGAACATATCAAGCAGCATCCTCAGATTGGGTACAACATTTTGGCCGATGTGCCGCAGTTGACCCCCGCCTTGCCTGCCGTGTTGCACCATCACGAATCGTGGGATGGATCAGGCTACCCACATGGGCTTAAAGGGGAAGAGATTCCGTTTTTGGCTCGGATTGTGGCCGTGGCGGACGCATTCGATGCGATGGGTTCGGACCGTCCCTATCGCCAGGGGATGCCGGAAGAGAAACTGGACCGCTTGCTACGCGAAGGCTCTGGCACCCAGTGGGACCCGGTCTGCATCCAAGCCTTCTTTGCCGCTCGCGACGAAATCCGCGATGTCGTGTCTTGCGGCACGGACGAAGACATCATCGATCTCGCCCGCTGCTTCTGACGGTTGGATTCTTGCTGCCGCGCCTGCCACAGGTTTGCGCCAGCGCACGTAGAGCCTGCAGCATCCATCGCGGCTTGGCTGGTCTTCTCCTATAATAGAAGGGCGCTAGTATTCACCAAACGATCAATATGCCCTGGATCCGACCGGCAAGGAACGCAACACATGGCTACTACCGATCAACAGAAGCAAATGGCCGAAGCCGAGGAGATCTTGGGAGATCGCCTGGCATCGATTGGTTTCGTGAAAGGTTTGTATTTTGGCCAGTACCTCGGCGACAAACTGCTTCCGTATCCGGACAAGCAGGCGATCCCTGAAGTCAACGAACTGGTTGCCCAGCTCACAACCTATTGCCAGAACGAGATCGATCCGGATGAAATCGACCGGCAAGCGCTGATTCCTGATCGAGTGATTCGAGGTTTAGGAAATCTGGGAGTGTTGGGGGCATGCCTGCCTCGTAGCACCGGCGGTTTGGAACTCAGCCAGGTTTCCTACTGTCGGGTGCTGGAAGTTCTCGG
Source organism: uncultured Planctomycetia bacterium (assembly GCA_942492195.1). Taxonomy (GTDB): domain Bacteria; phylum Planctomycetota; class Planctomycetia; order Pirellulales; family S012-138; genus CALOEH01. The sequence continues at coordinate 2,902 of CALOEH010000245.1, forward strand.
AGGGCATTGCGGTAGCACGGCCCTGTTTGTCAACGCGCATCACTCCATTGGCCCTCGGGCGATTGTCTTGTTCGGAACCCCCGAGCAGCAAAAACGCTGGCTTCCTTCGCTCTCCAGCGGTGAAGCCATCAGCGCCTTTGCCCTGACCGAACCCGAGGCAGGCAGTGATGCCGGCAACGTCCAAACCATGGCCACTCCCACGGCTGACGGCACCGGGTTCATCCTCAATGGGCAGAAGCGGTGGATCACCAACGGCGGAATTGCCGACGTCTTGACCGTCATGGCCCGGACGCCGGTTGCTGGTTCGGACGCTACCAAGATCACCGCGTTTTTGGTAACGCCAGACATGGCAGGTTTCGAGGTGGTCGAAGAACGGATGCCCAAGTGTGGCGTCCGCGGCACGGCAACCTCGCGTTTGGCCTTCAATGACATGTTTGTCCCCCGTGAGAATGTGCTGGGGCCCTTAGGTGGTGGACTGCGGGTAGCGCTCACCGTGCTGGACTTTGGACGGACCACGTTCGGTGCCAGTTGCACAGGTTCGGCAAAATTCTGCGTCGAAGCGGCGCTGCGACACGCCAACACCCGCGTCCAGTTCGGCAAGACGCTCGGCGAGTTCGAACTGGTTCAAGGCAAACTCGCCAACATGGCAGCCAACACCTACGCCATGGAAGCGGCCACCTACCAGACCGCTCAGCTGATTGATTCTGGCAGCGACGACTACATGCTCGAAACCGCCATGCTCAAGGTGTTCTCGACCGATGCGTTGTGGGAGATCGTCAACGACACCATCCAAATCTACGGCGGCAAAGCCTACTTCTCCGATGAGCCTTACGAACGCATGATGCGCGACGCCCGCATCAACCTCATTGGCGAAGGTGCCAACGATGTGCTCCGCGTCTTTGTCGCCTTGGTCGGGATGCGAGATGTAGGGCTCCAGCTGCAAGATGTGCTTGAAGCCATCAAGAACCCCTGGGGAGGTCTCGGAGCGCTGGGGAATTTTGCCGTTCGCCGACTTGGCTCCCTGGTCGCCAATCCTGACGTGCCGGTTCGCAACGCCCAACTCGAAGGGGACGCCCGAGGGTTAGGCAAACTGGTCGGCAGCCTGGGAAGCCAGGTTGAGAAACTTCTGCGAACCTACCGTGAATCGGTCCTGGACCGGCAGTTCGAACTGGCCCGAATCTCTGACGCAGCCACGGAACTGTATGTCTCCACTTGCGTGCTCTCGCGACTCGAGCAGATGCTCAGCGACCATCACTTGGACGAAGCAGAGCAACGTCGGCAGTTGCAGGTGGGCCGGTACTACCTCAAGGCCGCCGCCGGGCGGATTCGCCAAAACTTCCAACAGCTTGGCAGTGACCTGGATCAGGCAACCAGCGACTTGGCGAAGATGCTGCTCAAACAGGCCAAGGGGTAGGCAGATTCGCCTGAGACATAGTTCCCCTTACGATACGAATAGCCCGTGCACACTTGCTCCGCAGTCCCCCGTGGATCGCCGACTACGGCGCACATGTCGGCGGCACGGTGTGGCTCAACATGCCCGAGATGGGCGTCGAAGGCGAAGCCGAAGTTCTCGACATCGGCCCTGCCCAGGTCTACGACGTCCGGCCCGGTTTGGTCACTGGAACTTTCCGTCATACCTCAGGTGAGATCTACGACCTGAAGCTGGAAAGTAAATCCAAAGCCCATAGGCGTCACCGGCACGCACCCATTCTGGTCAGTGGACCGACAAGCCTGGGTCTCGGTGCTTGACCTGGAGATCGGCGAGACGCTAAAGACGTTGGAGGGAACGACGGTTGTTGAGAGTCTGGTGCGTCGTTCATCGCCCGAAGCTGTCTACAACATTGAAGTCGAAGGCGACCATTGTTACCGGGTGGGTGAAAGCGGAGTGTTGGTGCATAATCAGTCGGTGCCTTCCACTCCATGTTACATTGTAAATGTAGCGACCTACCAGAGTCAGTCCGGTGACGTGCGTTCCGTGATTCAAGCCGTCTGGGATCTGCGAAGGGGGAATCTAGTCATGGACGGCGACGTTGAGCGGGCAAGAGGTAATATTGCGGGAGGAAAAGTTGCATTACGATCGGAAATTATAGTCGAACCAAGCGGCCAGCCGATCTCGGCTCGTCCGCTAACGGATGCGGAGCAAGCCGTAATTAGATACGTCGAAGAACATTTCGACACACCGTCATGCAAGGCGAAGATTACGCACATGTTTTAGCGAACGAATACCATGTTCCTCATGTCAGACGGCAATTGACACTCGAGAAGTGAATCAGGAACATGACATTCAAGTATGCAGCTTTGGCATTGTGTACCCTTCTACAACTGCTGACAGAATAGAAGCCCAGGAAACTGTGGCACGACGTTGGCGTGAGTTGGGGTTCAACTAGTCGGCTGATTGACGTGGGAGCCCATGATGAGCGGAGAGCTAACGGCCGAGCTAGTCGAGGCCCTGGAACTGTTAAGAACCTGCTCATCTGAGCTAACGGATGCCGAAAACAACTCGAATTTTGCACATTGGCTTATCCTTTCGCTACTCGACGTTGTTCCCGCAGCGAAGGCAAGTGAGTTACTACGAGTCATGCGGCACCGGTTGACGGGGCAAATGGTACATGAAATTGCTACAGAAGGGACGTTGCAAGCTCTTGCAGAGTCCAACGGGTGGCCCCTTGTGAGAAAACTCACCCTAGTCAAGGACGCAAATACTCCGCTGATGAGTGTCAGCAAACTCGATCTCAGCCTTATTGAAAGTCTGACACTTGACGGCGATCCACTATCCGAGAACGACATTGCCGACCTCCAGGCATGCATCGGAGGTTTTCCGCATTTGAAATCTGTGCATTTTTCGTCTGGGCTATCCCACTTGGCTCGATCATCTTTGGATGCAGGGAACGTCTTTCAGTACGCCCAAGAGATTCATCCGATATGGCCGAGTTACCTCCAGTCGCCTTACTCCCAATCATTGACGGGAATTTCCTGCCTTTTCTCTGAGGAATTGTTCGATTCACTACATGCACATCCTTTGATAAACAAAGTCAATTTACGACTTAGGGCCGACGAGTACCCTCTTTCGTCTGTGCGAAACTCCCTTATTTCAAATCAAGCGGTATCCCGGAAAATCTCGTCGCTCACAATCGAAGCAGATTCTGCAATCTCCATAGTCGATGTCTTGGTGGACGCCCCACTGGAGAATTTGAGGCGACTGAGCATCTCAGGCGAGGGCGTAGAAATCCGGGGATTGGAACGAATCCCCGTAGTGCGCAGCCTCGTAGACCTGGATTTGAATATCCGTCAGCTTGGAAACTCCGGATGGTCACACTTGGGAAACTGCCCACTTGACTCACTAAAGCGTTTATGTCTGGCACATACTTCAGGTGGGGATGTCGGCATTGAGTCGATTTCGAGAAACGAGACGCTAAGTGGTCTTCGCCATCTCGATCTCACTGGGAATGCGATAGGCCCCGCTGGAATGCGAGCCCTCGTGTCTTCGCCAGTCTATCAAGACCTGGAAACATTAGGGCTACACGGCAATCCAATAGGCATGCAAGGTATTGCTTCTATCGTCAATTGCCCAAAATCTGCCTCGCTTCGTAAACTTTCGCTGTCAAAGGTGTGCGATGGTGGAAGTCAAATCCTTGAGTCAGGTTCACACACCGCTAATTTGAAGGAGTTGTTTCTCTCGTTTCAACCTGAATGCGGGACTCACATGAGTGGTGTAGCCAAGTCTGCTTCACTGCAAAACTTGGTCCGTCTGACATTGGGATTTTCTGGCTCGAAGCTTGCCGAGTCTTTCTTTAACAGCTTCCATTGTTGCTCCCTTCGAAGGCTAAAGATTGTCGGAAACCTTGGGGCTGAGGGCACTCGTGCATTGGCAAGTAAGGGCTTTCTTGAACCGGTGCTAGAATTAGACCTCAACTATTGCAGCATTGGGGATGAAGGGGCACGACATTTGGCATCTGAATCGGAGACGACAAAGATCGTAAGTCTGGGCATTGCAGGTGGGAAAATGACGATTTCCGGATCACGTCTTTTGGCTGATTCAGGAAGATTCCCCTATCTCAGAGAACTTTCAATAGAGAGCAGCTTGGCGGGGCCTTTGATTGTCGGGGCGCACGCTGCCGATTCTGAAGTCACGATTATCGAGTGCTCAAGGCTCAACGGTAGACCAGGGCCTCTGAGCAACAGTCATTTAGTCCAATGTGCCTCCACCCCCTTCATCGCCCTCACCATCCTCTTCAACTTGTACATCGTCGGGCTGCCAAGCTTCGGATCGCCGACCAGCGAAGCCATATCCTCCCCACGCATCTTGGCATCGAACAAGGTCACGGCCGAGTCGCTGTGCCAGTAAGTCACGGAAGTCGGCGACCGTGCGATCATCCGAGGAAGCAGGCAAGAAGTCCTCAGGCACTCCATCACCATCGTTTCCAATGCTCACCGATGGCAAGTACCTACGCCGATTCGCCCGCTTCGAGATGATGTTAGCGATCTGATTCCTTACAGAGGCCCCAAATCGTCGATCAAGCGGTCCATGATGGCGTGGATTCCAGCCGGTGAACAGTTTCCCCGGCGAGACCAGCAACTTGACCACGATTTCATGGACGAACTCATCGAGTTCATCGCCACGGAATCCGGCCTTTCGTAGTTCTCTGGCGATGTAGCCGGACCAGTCGAGTTCTTTCAGACCTTCACGTTTTGGCGGCAACTTCTTGGTCACCGACCGACTGCCGCAGTCTTTCCAACCCGGTCTCGAAAACCTGCTTGTATCCGGCCAGGTCCAGGTCGGCCATCGCTTCGAGGAGCCGAAGAAGATCATGTTGTTGAAGTGCGAGCCAGGGCAGCCGATGGGGGTCTACCAAACCGGCGGACGCGATTGAGAAGCTCGATGCTTGGGGCAACAACGTGCGACCCGTGCCGACTGTGATTCTGCGATTGCTCCCAACCAAGCTACTTCTGCAGCTTCAACACCGCATCACCAAAGGCAACCCCTTTGAGGTAATACGTCTTGCCGGAACCGAGGTAGTGGTAAGGGCGATCATTTCCCACTGCGCGCCACTGCGCCTTCTCTTCGTCCGTCCCTTTCCAAAAGCCCTTGGTGTATAGTTCATGGGCTTTGGTGTCGTAGAACTCAGCTGTGGGAACAAACACCGCGTTCTTAGAGCCCTTGGCGGCTGCCGCCTGGGCGGGTTGAAAATCACCCCGGTTGGGGATTCCGCCGGTACTTAACTCACCAATCACAAACGGCATGTCCGGAGCACCCAGGTCTTCGCGCGCGTCCTGGATGAACTGGGTTAGCCACTTGGTGTAGTCTGCGTATTGGTTCGCCCGCAGATCCCGGTTGATGACGTCATTGAACCCCTGATGCCAAATGAATCCGGCAATCTCCGGTTGGTAGCCTTGGAGGTTGGGGAACTTGGTTCCCAGTTTGGCAAGTTCTTCTCGCGCGTGGCGAATCATCTCGCGGTAGTAATGACCGTAGCGGGCTCTGACCTCTTCAGCGGTTACCTTGGGTGACTTCTTCCGCATTCGCTCCAGCATGGCCTCGATCTCGGCATCTGTGGGAGGAGCACTGGGAGGACGAAAATCAACGGCCAATGACTTGCCGCCCCAGGCAATTTTGATCAACAGCACGGGATCCTCGATCGCATTGCCGACAGTATGTCCAAAGCCGAACTCCGGCCCAATGGACTTTGGCTCTTTGGTTCCATAGCCAATTGTGAGCGGGCCGTGCTTGGCCCCGCCATTCTTCGAAGGATACGTGATCCAGACATCGTCACGCTCCATCCAACCTTCGCCATCTTTGAGTCCGGCGTAGGTGGGCTTGATCAGCGGGTCTTCCTGGTAGGTATCTAGGTGCGCTGGATTCCCTTTGCCTTCCATGTTCGATTGACCTACCAGGAAGAACACCTTGACCGTCTTCTCAGCAGCACTGGCGGCCAACGTGGGCAGAAGAGCCAATGCGACTGCGAAGCAAAATGCCACTTTGAGAAACACTTGGCGGATCAACATGATGGAGTACCTGTTAGCTAAGGTGATATCCGAACGAGCATGACTGACGGTGACGCTGCGCAAATGCCACCATAACCTCCAAAACTCCGCTCAACGATCATTGATCCGCGCATATTTATGGAAGCGGTTCAGGGTTCGATAATTTTCGCTTCGATCGCTTCATCAATGAGTTTTCGGATCGAAGGAAATCCGGCACTCCCTTGAACAAGCTGAGTCATGATGGCTTCTGACTCGGCGACGGTCAGTTGCCGTCCGAGAGTGTCTCCCCACACTAAGCGGGCCTCGCGGCACGGTTGGCAGAACATGTACATTCGCACTTCTTCTTTGACAAACACTACCTCGCTCGTCTTGTGACAGCAGGCACATTCCCCGCTGTAGGTCTGGGACTTGTCCAGGGCGTCGAAGTATTGCCAGGAGAGAAAGTCTTTGGCTGCCAAGATATGGTTCAGGTAGTTGCGAGATGGTTTCAGGTCCGAAGCAATCTTGTCGGGGCAAGCCTGATAGGCAAAGCACGCAACCGCTCCCGCTTCGGTATGAACGGTGACCTCGATTCGCCTGTAATGATCCGGATGACGTTCCGATTCGTCCAATCGCCCCAGGTCCTCGTCCACAACGTCGTACAGGACCCCTTCGACCGTACCGCCTGGGTACTCGTTGATGTTGGCAAACCCAACCCGCGGCGGCAGGTTCTCTCGCATGGCCATTTTGTTGAACAGCAGTCGGTAGTCTGACAGCTTGGCTTGCTGACGCGAAGAGAAGTGAACCCCTTTCTTCTCCATGATCGCTGGGTTGCAGTTCGAACCGTAGGCAAAGTATTTCATGTTGTGGTCAGTCTGCTTGGTGGGTAAGCGTACGCGGATGAATAACGTGTTGCGAACACATCACCGATTAAATCCGTGTTGCTCTAACCTGTCAAATCCAGACAAGTTCTCCCGCCCCTGCATCAGGCTGCTGGACCTGCCATGGCACAACACCTTGCCACCAGAGCCCAGCTGGCCAGGGAGCGCGAGCCATCGCAATCCGCGAGCACTGCATCATCCAACCAGCGTCAATGAATCACTAGGGGGTGAGATGCTCCCAGACTGAGATCGCCAAGAAGACGAGAACCAATGCTCCCAGTGCTGCAAAGAAAACAATGGCCAGCCAGGCCCCGAGATGGTCGATGGTGTCAATGTTCGATCGACGCAGTTCTCGAAAATAGGCCTGAGTGCCGTTTCTGAGCCCACGAAACAATCGGCGTGCAAACGAAGCCCTAGGCCCAATATCGTCAGCCAGAGGGCTTTGGTAAGGATTCAACGTTTCGCGAGGGAGGGACGGTTCATTGGCCAGCTGCGCGAAGAATGGGTTCTGGTCCGCGACACGGGATATTTTACCATGCCGGTCGTCACGGTGCTAACCTGCCTAGCAACGCGCGAAGAACAACTTCGGGGTTGAGCCGGAAAAACCAAGGTTCACCGCCAGCGCACGGCGAAGCTGAAATGTGACATCTCACACCACCCGGCCCCGGAGTACGAACAGTTCTAGCAACCGTCTTGGCGGTATCGCATAATGGAAGCAGGTTACACCACCGCCCCTCCTTCAAACTTCCTCGAATCCACCATGCCCCGCATTGCCCCTCGTTATTGGCGTTCGATCTTCGCACGCATCGCACTGAGCTTGCTCTGGCTGCAGCTGCCGGACTTGCTGCCAGCGGCTGAGTCACCAGATGCTTCTGTGGTGATATTTCCGGCCAGGTTTACGCTTTCTGGCCCCGAGGCAATCCAGCGGCTCGCCGTGGCCCAACAGGTTGACGGCAGAATCCGCGGCCCGGCGCAGGTGGACCAGTGGACTTCCAGTAATCCGAATGTCGTGACCGTTGAAGATGGCCTGGCGCTGCCGGTGGCAGACGGCATCGCCGAACTCACGGCCGCCACCCCACAAGGGACCGTGACCGCAAAGGTGAACGTGGTGGGCACCGGCGAGGTGTTTACTTGGAGTTTTCGCAACCACGTGCAGTCAGTGCTTACCAAAGCCGGGTGCAACTCTGGTGCCTGTCATGGAGCCCAGGCTGGCAAGGCGGGCTTTCGTTTGTCACTGCGAGGGTTCGACTCCACCGGGGACTTTGCCGCCATCACTCGCCATGCGCGTGGTCGCCGGATTGTGCCGAGCGACCCTGGTCGAAGCCTGTTGCTGACCAAGCCAACCGGTGCCGTTGCGCATGGCGGCGGGATGCGGCTCGACGTCGGAAGCCGCAGTTATCAGGCTGTTGCAGGCTGGATTGCCGCCGGTACACCTTCTCCTGCCGACAACGATCCGCGACTGGACCACTTGGAGGTTTTTCCGCAGCAAGCAGTTCTCAAGCCTGGCGACGAGCAACGTTTGATTGTGGTGGCACACTTCAGTGATGGACATACCGAAGACGTCACGGCTTGGGCCAAGTTCACGTCGGCCAATTTGACCGTGGCTGAAGTTGCCGAAGATGGCCTGGTGCAGGTGGTGGGCCAGGGTGAAGGAGCCATCACGGTCTGGTACTTGAGCCAGGTGGCGCTGGCGGGCGTGACCGTGCCATTCGATGCCAAGCTGGATCCGCAAATGTTTGCCAAAGCCCCGCGGCACAACTTCATTGATACTCATGTGCTGGCCAAACTCCAAGATCTCAATATTCCCCCTTCGCCACTTGCCAGTGATGGAGAGTTCTTGCGCAGGGCCATGCTGGACACCATCGGGCGGTTGCCGACAGCCACCGAAGCCCGAGAGTTCATCGCGAGCACTAACCCCGATAAACGCACCCAACTGATTGACCAACTCTTCCAGCGGAGCGAACTGGTCGATTACTGGACGTACAAATGGTCGGACGTATTGCTCGTCAGCAGTGACAAGCTCAAGCCAGCGGCCATGTGGTCTTACAACCGTTGGGTTCGCGACAACGTGGCGGCCAATACTCCTTGGGACGAAATGGCTCGAGAGCTTGTCACCGCCAAGGGGAGCACGTTGGAACAGGGAGCCACCAACTTCTTCGTGCTGCATGATGACCCGCTGGATCTGGCCGAAACCACCAGTCAGGCTTTTCTAGGCCTGTCCATTGGCTGCGCGAAATGCCACAACCACCCGCTGGAGAAATGGACCAATCGGCAATACTTTGCCATGGCGAACTTGTTTGCCCGCGTGCGTGCCAAAGAAGCGGCCGGCGACGGCAATAAGACCATCTTTGATGCCAGTAGTGGAGATGTGATCCAACCACTGACAGGCGTTGCCCAACCGCCGCAACCGCTGGATGGCCAGGTGCTTGCCCCGGGCGCAGCGAAGAATCGCCGCGAGCACCTGGCCGACTGGCTGACTTCGCCACAAAACCGATTCTTTGCCAAGGCGGTGACCAACCGAGTTTGGGCCAACTTCATGAATGTTGGCCTGGTCGAAAGCGTGGATGACCTGAGACTATCGAATCCAGCCAGCAACGCCCCGCTGCTGGATGCCTTGGCTGACTATCTGGTGGAAAAGGACTTTGACCTTCAGGCTTTAATGCGGTTGATCTTGCAGTCAGCCACGTACCAACGAAGCAGTCAGGTGGTGCCAGGCAACGAAGCCGACACTCGATTCTACGCGCGGTTCTACCCCGAGCGTCTGATGGCTGAGGTGTTGCTGGATGCCATGAGCCAGGTCACGCAGTCACCCACCAAGTTTGGCAATTACCCCTCTGGCTGGCGCGCCATGCAATTGCCGGATGTGGCGGTCGACAACTATTTCCTCAAGACGTTCGGTCGGCCAGAGCGCGTGATCACCTGCGAATGCGAACGGACCTCGCAGCCCAGCATGGTGCAAGTGCTGCATATTTCCAACGGCAGCACGCTCAACGAAAAGATCGCGGCGGCAGGCAACCAGATCGACACGCACCTCACGTCGAAACAGACAGTGGAAGAAATCATCGAAGAGCTCTACCTGGCCGCACTCGCCCGACTGCCGAAAGAGTCCGAACGCAAGCAGTTGCTGGCCTTGCTCAACGGAGAGAAGCCACAAGGGGGCGCTGAGGAGCAACTTCGCCGCGAACAGATCGAAGACTTGTACTGGAGCGTGCTGAGCAGCAAGGAGTTCCTGTTCAATCGCTGACCGGAGTCAAGTTTTGGTGTGGGTGTCATGCCCGCTCAAATTGGTTCGAGGCCCTACTTTGTTAGATGCGATTTTTTTCAATTCCCGCCCACAAGCCTCGACCACTAGTTGGCAGGCATAGTCTGAGTTACCACAATGATGAATTCTAAGACGAACGCCGGAGTGCCACTCCTTTGCCTGCTGGCTCTGACGCTGTTTGTCTGCCCGAACCAGTCGCAGGCGGACGAGCCGGCAAAGAACGTGAATCCAGACGCGGGGCCGGACTATGCCGGCACCGTGGACCGCTGTTGCGGAAGTATTGCAACAGTTTGCCACAGGCGG
>CALOEH010000246.1:0-14523 GCA_942492195.1 uncultured Planctomycetia bacterium
GGAAGAAATCTCAATGGGCTCGTCATAGTCATAGTCGGGCAACTGATCGAGATCGAGCGTTCCCGAGATTTCGTACTTCCACTGTAACTCGTCCGTCGTCTCAGAGACCTGAACGTACGACACGGTGGAAGCCGCCAGCAATGCTTGATGTGTAAGTATCTATAAATGAGGGGACTTCGCTTCTTGTCGTACCCTCTAAGAATGTGGCTCCTACATAGAGATCGCCGGTGGTCACCTGCTGCGTCCCAGCTTGATGATCGTTGACCGCGAGTCCGTACTGTTGCCCTCCGATCACGAAACGAAAGTCTCCACCCCCCTGGGAGTTTCCGGTATAGTTGTTCTTCTCAGGGTCGTAGTTGGTGAAGACGCGAAAGTGCAGGATATTGTCTTCCTGGTGGGCATCCAGTCCATACACTTCGTAGGTGGAATTGCTGCCGACAGAATCCCCGTATTCGTCTTCCGTAAAAGATGCGGCTGAGTCGCTGATATAGATCGGCTGCGGGATAGAATACTCAACGCCGTTGGAACCGGTGACGCGAACCCAAAGATAGTACGGCTCGGCCCGGGCTGGAAGATTCGGGATCTGGACGGTGGTTGCCTGCTTGCCGCCGGAACGAAGATTCGGCTTCGTGGAAAAGAGCAACTCTTCTGGTGCCAGGTAAGTATGCCCAACTCCGTTGGCGGGATTGTCGTCGGTATCAATAGCCATCCGAACCGGTGCTGATTCGTCCATGTCAATCACTCGCCACTGCACATCAAAGGAGTTGCCGGCATTGACGCGCGGTCCAATCCTAGGGCTTAGGAGCTCAATGACTGGATCAATAGTGATGGGAATGGAGTACTGATTATTCGTCTCGTCAATCTCATCGATATAGCCGTTGCTGTTCGCAACAACAATCAAATAGGCATTACGACCCGCCCAGTTGTAGTTGTCCGGAATCGTCACATCGGCGGAGAACTGTCGAGATTCACCAGGCAGGATATCTTCGTTGTAGTAGATGCTGGCGATATAAGTCGCGCCATCTAACTGTCCATCTTCCGATAAGTAGATTCGATCGTACCGGGACTCGGCTGTGCCAGACGAAAAATTGTCCACGGTCCAGGCGACATTCAATTGACTTCCCAGCTCAATCCCAGCGGGTGCCGTGAAAGCAACCTCGCTTACCGTCAAATCAGGCAGAATGACCGTTTCTAATTCGATCTCGTATGCTTCGATAACGTCGTCTTGGTACGTGTCGCTGACGAATAGGTAATACGTGCCTGGTGACAAGATCTGGTCGTAGATTCGATACTGTCGATCTGCGATAATATCGGTCGCATCTCCATCCTTATAGAGTGTGAGAGCGGGCGTTCCCGGCCCTTGAGAACCATTGATATTGATGGAGACGCTCGAATGCTCAGAGACCGTAAACTCATACCAGTCGACATCTTCCCAGTGATGCAGGTTGTGCGACTGCGGAACGTTGGGAATCAGTGGGGTGGCGTTTTCTGGCGAGTTGTCTTGTTCGTATGAATCCGCAAACTGCACGAGCGGCACGGCCGTTGCGCTCATGCTGTAGGCGTCGATTGTCTGGTATCGAGACTCAACGCTGGCGGTATACACGCCCGCCGGGAGCCAGGCAATGATCTTCGAGAACGACCCATTGCCGCTGCTGTAGTCGTAGTCAAGGCGGTTCTGCTGGCCGTCGAAGAGTTCCATGTAGGTAGAACCTTCGGCTCCATTAGTTTCCAAGATCACACGCGAATCTTCGCTGAGCGCGAACGTGAACCAGTCAACATCGGCCGGTTGGTGAATATTGTGCGTCTGCGGTGTACCATTCAAGGTCAGCGGAGTTGCCTGCTGATACGTGTCATCCGACTCGTACGCATCCACCAGTTCACTGAGCGGAGTCGCCTGCACGCTGATCGTGTAGGATTCAATCACTTCGTCCATGTACGGCTCTTGAACCTTGGCGGTGTATGTTCCTGCTGGCAGGTAGGCCTCGATGCGTGAGAAGTTTCCGTTGCCGCTGCTGTAGTCGTACTCAATCCGGATCTGTTGGCTATTGAACAGTTCCATATACGTGGATCCACTGGGACCGTCGGTCTCCAGGATCACACGGGTGTCTTCGGTCAGCGTGAACGTGAACCAGTCAACATCGTCCGGTTGGTGGATGTTGTGCACCTGCGGCGTACCATCCAAGGCGAGCGGAGTTGCCTGCTGGTAGGTGTCATCCGATTCGTACGCGTCCACCAGTTCGCTAAACGGCGTCGCTTGCGCACTGATCATGTAGGAATCAATTAGTTCATCCTGATACCGCTCTTCAACACTCGCCGTGTAGGTGCCTGCTGGCAGGTAGGCTTCGATACGCGAGAAGTTTCCGTTGCCGCTGCTATAGTCGTACTCAATCCGGCTCTGTTGGCTGTTGAACAACTCCATGTACGTGTCCCCTGCGAGACCATCGGTCTGCAGAATCACACGCGAATCTTCGCTAAGCGTGAACGTGAACCAGTCCATGTCGCCCGCATGATGGATGCTGTGGGCCTGGGGTGCGGCGTTGAGCGTCAGCAAGGTGGCATGGGCCGAATCATCGTCGGGTTCGTACGCGTCTTTTAGTTCGTCCAAGTCCACGACATCTAGCGTGAGCGCGTAATTCTCGATGGTGTCGTTCTGGCTGTACTCGTCGATCTTGACGAAGTACTCACCGGCCGAGAGGACGCGGGTGATGGAGGAGAAGGACCCAGGGCCGCTGTCGTCGTCGTACTCAATTTGCGAAGTTGCATTGCCGGGGCCGTAGAGCCACATTCGTGTATCGCCACTGGCTCCGGAAGTTTCCAGGGTGACCAGCGACTCCGCACTCACCGTGAACTTGGCCCAATCGACATCGTCTTCGGCATGAATACTACGCGCCTGAGGGCCAACGATCCCAGTGATATCGTACGCCATCTCCGGCGTGTCATCGGACTCGTACGCGTCGGGCGTTGCCGTCATCAGCAGGCGATTCTCCAACGATTCGAACCTTCTGGCTCGACGCCGAACTGGATTCCGCCTACGACTTCGCTGGGTGCGAAATGCCATTCAACTGTTCCCCAACTCTCGCTCGTAAATCGGTGATACGTCGCAGTTGCCTGCCGAACGAGGTGCTGCGAACGCTCGATGCTCACCATGGATGTGCTACTTGCGTCGTGAGGTAATCAGAATTGATGGCTTGAGTTGGACAGGAAACTCCTGCCTTTTGGGCGCGAAAGACTCCAGGAACCGCCAGCTTTGACCGCAACCCATTTCTCGTAAACAACTTGCGTGCAGCATGGAGAATCGAGAAATCTGCCGGAATCGGTCTGGCCGGATGGATCGCTGCCGAGAGGAACCCGCGTGTCATCGACCGTGCGGAGCATCGCCCGGGTTGCACGACGGTGGGGCGAGGGTCGGCGCGCTAATGGTTGGTAATGAATTCCTGTGTGTTGAGCAGTGCCCAAACCAGATCTCGCAAAGCATCGACCAGATCTGGATTGGAGGCAAAGTGTTCACGACAATCTGCCAGCTCGGTGCTGTCGGGATGCCGGCTCAGTACGCGTAGGTACGCCTCGTGGATCAGGCTCTCTGGATCGGGAGGGTTGTCCGAAGCCGCGGCCTTGGTAACTTCGGCCATCCATCCTTTGTTGTTGGCCAACATGGCCTGAATCTCGGCATCGTTGCGGGTGTAGAGAGCCTGCAAGATGGTCGGGTCAAACTGCCGTTCGCAATCGCAGTTGGTCGAACGCAGCGGCTTGCCGAAAATCAGCAGCGAGTACGAAAGACTCCTGGCTTGATAGGAGACCGGATGATGGGCAATCTGCCGCCCAACCAAGGTCTCGTGGGCTTTGGCCAGCGTGGCGCTGGGGGCCGTGGCCTGGTTGATGGCATCTACAGCAACTTCGGCCGGCAGACGACGCACGACGGCGTGACTAAAATTCTTCAAGTCCTTGCGGTTGGTCTCGGTGGGTCGCCACGAGAGCTGGTAAGTGCGGCTCTGCGTGATGGTCCGATGCAGCCATCGCATATCGTAGCCACTTTCAATGAATGCCTGCTCCAAGTACTCCAAAAGCGGCTTGTTGCTGGGGGGATTGGCGAGGTTCATATCGTCTGGCGGTTCGACAATTCCGACGTTGAAATAGTGCGCCCAAATCCGGTTCACAAACGCCCTAGCGAAGTAAGGATTTTGCTTGCTCAGCAACCACTCGGCCAGCGGCTCGCGCGGATCGGCAAACTGGGTGAGGTCTACCACCTCGCCGCCAAGTACCTGGGCTTGAGTTCCATCTTTGGCGTTGCGAGGTTCAGCAATGTAAACCTCGCGCCAGGGGATCGCGTTTCCTTCGGCCGCCACGCGCATGTACATCTGCCGCCGCAAGGCCGCGGTGTTCAGCGGACTGGGCACTCCCAGCATGTCATCCAGATGCTTGTGCGTCGCCACGGCGTCCGGAGCGATGCCAGTCTTGATCCGGCTAAAGAACTGCGTGAACTGCTTGAAGTCCTGCTGGGACCATTGGTCGAAGGGGTGCTTGTGGCACTGAGCACACTCCAACCGAACCCCTAAAAACACGTAACCAAACGCCAGGGCCTTGTCTTCGGCCTGGGCCATGTTGCTGCGGAACCAAAAATGAGGAAGCTGATTGCCAGGGTCCGTAATGTCTTCTGGCTTCACCCTGCGAGCAAACCCGCTCTGACGGGCCACGTAGTCTTCGTATCGTTCTCCTGGTTTGCGACTGCGGGCTAAAACAATATCCGCCACAATCTGATCCCAGCCCACGTTGTCTCGCACGCGGCGTTCGATCCAAGCTTCCCATTGCTGGCTGGTTAGTCGGGCCATCTCGGTACTGCCCAAGTAGCCAGAGTTGCTGCCGGTCAAATCGCAAAGTTTCACCGACCACCAACTCACGTAGGTCGGGCGTTCGAGCAGTTCGTCAATCTTGCGATGACGCTTGTCCGCGGACGTATCTGCCAAGAATTCATCAATCTCGACCGGGGTGGGCAGACTGCCGGTGATATCAATACTCACCCGGCGCAAGAACTCGACATCGGTACAAAGGTCCGAAGGTTCAACGCCCAGCCGGGCAAGTTTGGCCACCACCAACTCGTCAATCTTGGTCGGAGTTGGCACCTTGGGGAACTGCTTGCCAACGAGTTTAGAAACCGGTTGGACCACTTCAATCGAGGTGATGCCGTTGTCATAGAACGCCACCACGTAGGTGTCCCCTGGCCCTGTGGCAGTGACTTTGCCATCGCCGTCCACTTGAGCCACCCCGTCGTCATTCGACACGAACCGGGTCAGGCAGGTGACGTCTTCTTGCGTTCCATCGGACCAGCTGGCAATCACGCGCAGGTTGACCTCTTGCCCTGCTTGGGCAAATTCAATCTGGCTAGGTTCTACGGCCAACTCGACCAGGTCGGCGGCGTCCTCAGGTCGGGCGGGTGCTCCGTCACGGATCCAAGCATGGAGCAGTTCGAACTCCCACGAGTCCCGGATCAGCCGCAGCCCACCACCATGCTCATCTTCGCTGGTTGGTTTGTTGAGGATCAGGCTCTTGTGGGGATCTTTCACATCCACCCGAGGCGACTCACCCCCGGTCAGGTTGGAGTAGTCCAGGTCAAAGTCGTAGCCGAACATCGAGAGGCGAAATCCACCCTGACCTTGGAACGAACCATGACAGGCCCTGCCGTTACAGCCCAACCTACCGAGCAACGGAGTCACGTGCCGCTGAAAGTCTGGCGTCAATCGTTCGGCCGCCAGGCGAACCTTCATCGGTTTGAGAATCTCTGCCTTTGCCACGTTGGCACCCGGTGCGTTGTTCGCAGGATCCTCTTTGTCGGCGTGTGCCGTCAACCGTGGGTCTGCCGCAGGATCGACATGCAGGGCAAGCTTAGGAAGTTTCTTGCGCAGTGCTGCCACGGCCGGTTTGGTGACGTTGGTGCGGTAGAGCAACACGTGCTTCAGTTGTTTGGCAACTTCCAACTGTGGCAGCGAAGCGTCATCGACCGAAGTGCAATCGAGTGCCAGATGTTCCAGCTTGTCGAGCGCTGTGAGTTCACCCAGCGTGGTGCCGCTGATCTTGGTCTCGGCCAGGTGCAGCGATTTGAGTGCTGAGAGTTTGGCCAGATGGGCCAGCCCAGCGTCGGTAATCGCGGTTCCTTCCAGATGCAACACAGTGAGATTCTCAAGTGGTGCCAGTGCGGCCAGGCCAGCATCGGTGATCTTGGTCCGCCTTAGCGAGAGTACCTCGAGCGTCTTGAGCGAAGCAATCTGAGCCAGTCCGGCGTCGGTAATGGCTGTATCATCCAGGTGCAGTTGCTCCAGTTTCCCCATCCCTGCCAGATGCACCAAGGCGGCGTCGGTGACTTGCGTACCGGATAGGACCAGCGTCCCGAGTTCGGTGAGCCCGACGAGATTCGCAATGCCTGCATCCGTAACTCCAGGACTGACCACGGCCAGATAATCCATGGTTTCGAACGCCTGCAACGTGGCCAGATGATCATCCGTGACAACCGGTTTGCTGAAGCGGACAAACTGGACCCCGCCCGGTTGCCCGATATTTTTGGATGTTGGAGGCCGCGCCGCGCAGGCTATCGGTGGCTTCTTTTTCGGCGGCCAGAATCTCCTCGCGGGCCATCGTTTCCTCAGCCTGGGCTGAAACACTTGGCCCGGCCAGCATGACGGAGAGCAACACCAACAGCGGCCACGTTCGAAGAATTTTCATGGCAGGCAAACCGGGAGGGTGTGGGGTAGGAGCGGCCAGCCAAAAACGGCCGACGCGGGGCAAACTCCAGCGGAGTTTAACTTCCCCCCAGAATACGGGAATCCCAGCAGAATCACAAAGAGATTTTGCGTTTCGCTCGAATCGTTTTGCCAGCTCTGGCCCGCCTTCGCAGTAGGCGATGCCAGCGGATGCCAGCGATCCGAATTGCACCGCCACGGCACTTCAAACATACTAGCGCTGGCACGTGGACGCAGATGCCTGGATGACGCTGCACCGCTTGCCACTTGGTTCCGCCTGCCTCTTACCTCTTCCTGCCCTATGAAACGTAACCCGCTGCATTTCATGCTCGTGTGCCATGCCGTCTGGTTGAGCCTCGGCGTGCTCGGCCCGGCATGTGCCGCCGATCCTCAACCGACGGTCGATGAACCGCTGCCGCCGCTGATGGCCGCGGAAACCATGCAAGTGCCAGCAGGCTTTCAGGTCTCGCTGTTCGCTGGCGAGCCATTCGTGAAACAGCCCATCGCCATGTGCATTGACGACCGGGGAAGACTTTGGGTTGCCGAAGCCTACAGCTATCCAATCCATACGGCCGAAGCCAAAGCGGACCGGATCCTGATCTTTGAGGATACCGATGGCGACGGGCGATTCGACAAACGCCAGGTGTTTTACGATCGCCTGAATTACGTAACAGGCATCGAAGTAGGATTCGGCGGAGCCTGGGTCATGAGCCCACCCCATTTGTACTTCATCCCGGATGGCAATGGAGACGATCAACCAGATGGGCCGCCGGAGGTGGTTTTGGATGGTTTCGGAAACCATGCCAATTCGCACAATCTGGCCAACGGATTTTCGTGGGGGCCTGATGGCTGGTTGTACGGTACTCATGGCCGGACCAACTGGTCCATGATCGGGAAGCCTGGGACTCCGGACAACGAACGGGCTCGCTTTGACGGTGGAGTGTATCGCTACCATCCGGTTCGCAAAGTTTGGGAACCCTACGTGGATGGTTGCACCAATCCTTGGGGAATTGATTGGGATGACTACGGTCAGGCGTTTATTCCCAACACAGTGGACCCGCACTTGTTCCACGCCACCGAAGGTGCCCATTACGAACCGTGGCGGAATCGCGAATCGAGCCGGTTTGCCTACGAGCGAATTACCACAATTGCAGACCACTTGCACTTTGTCGGCGGTTCGAATGTACGGTCTGGTTTAGGCTCACCCGCCGAAGACGCCCTGGGGGGAGGGCATTCGCACTGCGGAATCATGGTCTATCTGGGAGGTAGTTGGCCGGCCGAATACCGCAACACGGTCTTCATGCACAACACGCACGGCCGCCGGATCAACCGCGATATCTTGCACCGCTCCGGCTCAGGGTACTCGGCCTCACATGGCCCAGACTTTCTCCGTTCTCAAGACCCCTGGTTTATGGGCGTCTCACTCCGTTACGGTCCTGATGGTTCGGCCTACGCCACGGATTGGTCGGACACTGGGGAGTGCCACAGCGTGCGGAATACGCGTCGCCAGACTGGCCGAATCTTCAAGATCAGCTACGGCCGTCCGAAGTTTGAACCGGTGAATGTCGCTACCCAGTCCAATGACCAACTGGTCGAATGGCAACTGCACACCAACGATTGGTTTGTTCGTCATGCCAGGCGAGTCCTGCAGGAGCGCATGGCGGCAGGCATCGAGATGACCGGCGTGCACCAAGCATTGCACGAGATGCTGGCCACCCATCCGGACATCACCCGGCAGCTGCGTGCACTTTGGGCTCTGCATGTCACCGGGGGATTGGATGACGAATTTCTCCTGAAACAACTCTCGCATCCCAATGAGCACCTCCGTGCTTGGGCCGTCCGCTTGCTCTGCGAAGACAGGACTCCCTCAGCGCAGGCTCGGGCCCGGTTTCGCGAGTTGGCCGCCGAAGGCTCTTCGCCTTTGGTCCGTCTGCACTTGGCCAGCGCTTTGCAGCGGCTCGCAACTTCCCAACGTTGGGGAATTGCCGAAGCCCTGATTGCCAGAGCGGAAGATCAAGACGATCAGAACCTCCCGCTGATGGAGTGGTACGCGATTGAACCACTGGTTCATGTCGATCTCGCGCGATTCGCCGGATTGGCCCGTACCGCGCAGATCCCGCTGATCCAGCGGCATATCGCCCGACGAATCGCTTCGCTCCCCGAACCTCAGGCGGGCCTCAGCGCCCTGGTGCCGGTGCTGATCGACGCCCCATCCAGCACACGCCGAGAGTTGCTCGCTGGCATGCTCATCGGCTTGACCGGACGTCGAGGATTGACCACGCCAGACAATTGGAATCAAGTGGCCCACGCGCTGTCCAAGGACAAGACCTATTACCAACAGGCTTTGGAGTTGGGACTTCTCTTCAACGACCCCGAGGCGATTGTGGGGCTGAGGGGCCTGGCCACAGACACTGCGGCAACTGCCGAGGTGCGCACGCGCGCCGTCCAGCACCTGGTGCAAAGTCGGCCCAAACAGTTGGACGCCTGGCTGATCGAACAACTCAACGACAAGGTACTCCAGCGAAGCGTGCTGCGAGGTTTGGCACAGTACGATCATCCGCAGACGGCACCGACCATCCTGAGGGCGTACTCCACGCTCGACGGAACTTCAGCTCGCCAAGATGCCTTGCAAACACTCGCCGCACGTCCGGCTTGGGCCGCCGCGCTGCTGGATGCCGTGGAGCGAAAGGAGATTGCAGCCAGCGAGCTCACGGCGTACACCGTCCGGCAGATTGCCAACCTGGGGAGCGAGCAGCTCAACGGGCGGATCACCAAACTCTGGGGCCGCGTCCGTCCCACGTCTCAAGAGAAACAGGCGCTCGTGGCAAAGTTTCGCAAGGACCTGGACCGCTCGCTCGCCGGTGCCGATCCATCCGCCGGTCGGGCCACCTTCCACAAGACCTGCGCTGCCTGCCACAAACTATTTGGGACAGGCGGGGACAGGGGCCCCGACATCACCGGGGCTCAGCGTAAGAATCTCGATTATCTGCTCGAGAACTTGATCGACCCCAGCGCGTCGGTCGCCCGAGATTACCAGATGCGAATCATGGTGCTGGACAGTGGGCGGACGCTGACCGGCCTGGTAGGTGCCGAAACCGAGACCACGCTCACCTTGCGAACGCTGAACGAAGATCTGGTGATCCCCAAATCGGAGATTGAGCAAACCGTGGTCTCGCCGCTGTCGATGATGCCTGAGAAAATTTTGGAGCAGATGAGCAGCCAGCAAGTTCGCGATCTGTTCCGCTATTTGCAAAGCCCGCAGCAGGTTCCGCTGCCGCCAGGCTTTGATGCTGCCGAGAAAGCGGCGGGAGAAAACTCTCAGCGCAAGCCAGGTGGCCAATAACAGGCAGAAGATTCGCGGTGCGTCGTTGGCTCTCAGCACGATTTATCCTAAGCTGGGCGATACGATTCAGGGGTGGCGAACCCGCGGAAGGATCTTCGCCCAAGCGTGCCGTGTTTTCCCCATTTGCAAAAGGTTGATGGTTGATGAAGATTGTGGCTGTTGAACCGCTGGTGTGTCACGCCAGGATGCGGAACTGGGTCTTCGTCAAAGTGGTCACCGATCAGCCTGGCCTTTGGGGTTGGGGAGAAGCCACGCTCGAATGGCACACCCGAGGTGTGGTGGGGGCGGTCGAGGATTTGGCCGAGCTTGTCGTCGGCGAGGACCCGACGCGGATCGAGTACTTGTGGCAGATGATGTTTCGGCAACACTTCTGGCATGGGACCGGCGTGATTCGTTCGACCGCTATCAGCGCGATCGACATCGCCTTGTGGGACATTCTTGGCAAGCTGCATGGTGTCCCCTGTCATAAACTCTGGGGGGGGCCGGTTCGCGATTATGTACGGTTGTATTGCCACCTCGGGGGCGGCCGGATGGAAGACTTCTACGAAACCAGGCCAGCCGACGCCAAGCGATTCGCAGACTTGGCGCAGTCCGTGGTGGCCGAAGGGTTCACGGCGTTCAAATCCATGGCCGTGCCAGAAACCATGCCGATCGAGGGACTCCGTCCGATCAAATACGCGGAGCAATGCGTAGCCGCCATGCGCGAGGCCGTGGGGGATGAGATTGACATCATGGTGGACTGTCACGCCAGACCCTCACCGCGAATGGGAGTCCGCTTTGCCAAAGCGCTCGAACCATACGGACTTTACTGGTTCGAAGAACCTTGCTGGCCGGAGAACGTGGACGGTTTAGCCGAAGTGCAACAGGCTGTCTCCACGCCGATTGCGACCGGCGAGCGTTTGATTAGTCAGCACGGGTTTCGCGATCTGCTCGAGCGCCGAGCCGTAAGCATCCTGCAGCCTGACATCACGCACTGTGGAGGGCTGAGCGAGGTCCGGCGGATTGCCGCCATGGCGGAGCCGTACCGCGTCGGCCTGGCACCGCACAACCCTCAAGGTCCGGTGAGTACCGCGGCATCGATTGAACTAGGTTTCGCCACGCCGAGCTATTTGATTTGCGAATCGGTTCACAATGATGTCCCCTGGCGTGGCGATGTGGTTCAGGAAGAAATTGCCATCGAGCGCGAAGGCCGCCTGGTCCGTCCCAGTACCAAGCCAGGGCTAGGCATTGAGATCAACGAAGAGGAAGTCAAGAAACATCCCTTCGAGCAAGAGATCCTGCAACGCAGTTTTTATGCCGATGGAGCCGTCGGAGACTGGTAGTAAACGGCATCGCTACGACCCATGGCGTCGTTACCGCAGATGCTGCCCGAACCAACTTTTCCTGTGAGTTTTCTATGGATACTCTCAATGAGTGCGGACAACGGTACGGAACCGATAAGGTGACGCATGGCTTTTGCGACTTCTACGACGAACAACTGGCGGATCGTCGTCAGCAGGTGCGTAAGTTGCTGGAGATCGGGGTCTTTCGCGGGGCCTCGGTGCAGATGTGGCGAGACTATTTCCCCAACGCAGCAATCCACGGTCTGGATCTAGCGACCCCCAATATTCCGCCTCCCGAGCGAGTTCAACTGCATGTGGGAGATCAAGTCAGCCGGCAGTCGTTGAATCGCTTGCTCCAAACGATTGGCTCAGATTTTGATCTGATCATTGATGACGGTGGCCATACCATGGCTCAGCAGCAAGTCAGCCTGGCCATGCTCTTTCCGCACGTGCGGCCAGGCGGGATCTACATTCTCGAAGACTTGCAAACATCCTTCTCGCCGTACATTGGCATCGCCCGGCACGGTGTGGTGCAGTCGCAGTATTCGACAGGCATTGATGAATGCCATTGCACGTCGTACCAATTGGTCGAAACCTTTGTGAAGCAACAGTCTTTCTATAGTGATTACATGTCACAACCTGAGATGGATTACCTGGCCGCGCACATCGAGTCTGCTGAACTCTTCGATCGGGACGGCGATCATCAGCATGTGACCTCCGTGATTCGCAAGAAAGGGTAATCGTCTGCCGTCCGCTTCTGTCTGTTGTTGGCCACACGAAACCTGGGAACCTTAGGCATATGCGCAGCTTCGAACTGGTCGCCCCCAGCCGACTGCACTTCGGCATGCTTTCGTTCGGCTCCTCTGGCGTGCGACAATTTGGCGGACTCGGGGCAATGGTGGATGCGCCCGGTTTGCGGCTTCGGTTGACTCCTTCCCAACGACTCGAGTGCCGAGGGCCGCTGGCAGAGAGGGTCAGCGATGTGGCCCAACGGGTGACTGCCCTCTGGCCGCAAACCGCCGCACAGACTCCCTGTTTGATTGAAGTCCTGAGTTGTCCCGCGCAGCACACAGGGCTAGGCGTCGGCACGCAGTTGTCGCTGGCCGTTGCCAAAGCGCTCGCCGCGTGGTACGAGTTGGAAGATCAACCCATCGAGCGATTGGCACAGCAGGCGGGCCGGGGACTCCGGTCTGCTGTGGGGCTGCATGGGTTTGACCAAGGAGGGCTGCTGTTGGAAGCGGGGCAGCGAGAGTCAGGCAGCCTGGGCGTTCTCTTGTCCCGAGTGGCACTGCCTGAGACGTGGCGATTCGTGTTGATTCGCCCCGAAGGAAATTCGGGGCTGGCCGGCGAAGCCGAGCGGTTGGCCTTCGAGCAACTTCCGCCGGTCCCCCAAGAGACCACGGATCGGCTCTGCCGGTTGGCGGTGCTGGAGCTGATTCCAGCAGCCGTCGAGCAAGACTTCGACGTGTTCAGTGAGTCACTCTTCGAGTTCGGAAGAATCGCTGGGAGTTGCTTCGCAGCGCAGCAGCATGGCGCTTTTGCGACCGAACAACACGAACGGATTGTGAAGATGCTGCATGATTGGGGCGTCGCCGGAGTCGGTCAATCTTCGTGGGGACCAACCTTGTTCGCCCTGGTCAACGGGGACCAGGCTGCCGGCGAACTCCAATCGCGATTGCGGGGCGAGCATCCACTCGGGCCGCTCAGGATCTGCCTCGCAGCCCCCAATAACGTTGGCGCTCGTGTGCTCCCACCGATGTGAGGCATGCCCTCAATCGCAGCAGTTGTCACCGACCTCACTACTCACTGGACCGCATGGGACAGGTATGCTGACGCCAGGGAGTGGTTTCGTGCCGGGGGGCGTGCGGATGCAAGGCTCCTTCGCTGCCGGGATGAGATACTTCAATCCGCTGAATCACTTGCGGCGATGGAGCGGGTGCTGCCTGAGCGGGCAGTTGCGCCGGGCCAACGGCATGAGGGCCATTTCCAACGGTATGCGGCTGATCCACGCCCAACTCGACGGCGGTGAGCTGATCTTCCAAAGGAGAGATCCCGAACCGAATGGCATGCCGAGTCAGTTCGACCGAATTGTGCACGCCCAGCTTTCGCATGGCGCGAGTCTTGTGATTGTCGATCGTATGGACGCTACGATCGAGAATCTCGGCGGCCTTCTTCACGCTGCATCCCAACGCCACCAGGCGAACGACTTTGCGTTCCATCTTACTTAGCAAATTGGCAGTCATGACACGCCCCCGATCTCGTGGGTTGTTCCAACTGAGGCCACCGGATGTTTTACGCGTCCAACCGAATGCGACGCTGGTGGCTCACCGCGAGCTAGCACTCGCTCATGCAAGGAACATCGGCCCTGGGGGGTAAAATTCTCTACGTTGTTGGCAATTTGGCCGTCTCGCAAACTTATGCGGGTTGCAACTCTTGAAACGGCTAATCGCAGCGTCCCTATTTCGCAGGCACCAGGTACGGTTGCAACGCCTTTTCCCAAACCTCGTACCCTTGCTTGGACATATGGAGTCCGTCTTTGACGAATAGTTCAGGACGGGGAGTTCCCTCGGCATTGAGCATGGGGGTATAGATATCAATGAAGGTCGCGTGCTTCTGCTGGTCGCAGTAGTTGGCAATCTTCTCATTGGCACTCCGTACTTGGTCAATGAGACTCCAGCGGCTGATGCTCGGCTTGATGGCCACAAACAGGATCTGGCACTGCGGCAGTTTGTCGTGGACCAATTCGCAGAAGGTGCGAAAATCTCCCGCAACCTGCTCCGGAGACTTCTTGGCGGCAATGTCATTGTCACCGGCATACATCACGATGGTCCGCGGCTGGTAGGGCAGCACGATCCTATCGGCAAAGTGGATGCTGTCGGCAATCTGGGATCCGCCAAACCCACGATTGATGGCAGGCAGGTCGGAGTACGCGTCGAGCTTCCAAAGGCGAATGCTCGAACTGCTGACAAACAACACGCCTGCGGAGCCAGCGGGGACCGCTTGTCTTGAGAGCTTCGGAAAGCCTGAATCGCAGGACTACGCGCTCAGGTCCTTTGGGCTTTTCTTTGAGCCAGACCGGCAGTTGCGTAACACAGCTTTCATCCAGCAATAGGTAGCACCCAGGATCAGG
>CALOEH010000247.1:0-9209 GCA_942492195.1 uncultured Planctomycetia bacterium
GCTATTCCGCAGAACAGGCAATCGGTCGCCATATTTCCCTGCTGATACCGGACGATCGAATCGAGGAGGAGAATCAAATCATTTCACAATTGCGAGCAGGGCAGCGTGTGGAACATTTTGATACGGTGCGAGTCCGAAGCGACGGAAGTAAAGTCTTCGTGTCGTTGACGATTTCTCCAATCAGGGATGGAGAGGATCGCATCATTGGAGCTTCCAAGATTGTTCGAGACATTACTGAACGGAAGGAAGCTGAGGAACTGCTGCGGGAAAGCGAAGAACGATTCGTGCAGTTAGGAAATGCTATCTCCCAGTTGGCATGGATGGCCCAGCCAGATGGACACATCGATTGGTACAACGACCGTTGGTACGACTATACCGGAACAACCTTCGAGCAAATGGAGGGCTGGGGCTGGGAGAGTGTGCATGATCCTGGAGTGTTGCCTGAGGTCACTCGCCGTTGGCAAACGTCTCTAAAAACTGGCGAGCCGTTCGATATGGTGTTTCCCTTGCGAGGAGCGGACGGCAATTTCCGCCCCTTCCTCACTAGGATTGTGCCTTTTCGCAACAAAAACGGTGAGATTGTTCGCTGGTTCGGTACGAACACTGACATTAGTGAACAGATGAAGGTCCAGGAAGAGTTGAGAGTTGTTGCCGCCCGACTGTCCGAAACTGACCATCGTAAGGATGAATTTCTGGCGACCTTAGCGCATGAACTACGCAACCCGTTGGCTCCGATTCGCACGGGGTTGGAGGTCATGAAGCTGGCAAAGGACGATCCGGAGACGCTAGAAGAAACTCGCATCACGATGGAAAGGCAGACGCAACAATTGATTTCGCTTGTCGATGATCTGCTGGATGTCTCCCGCATCACCACAGGCAAGCTGAAACTCCGGAAGTGTCGGGTAAAATTAACCGATGTCATTCAAAGTGCGGTCGAAGCGTCTCGTCCCATCATGGACGAGATGGGGCATCAACTACAAGTCACCACGCCCGATCAGTCCCTCAGTTTGGATGCTGACCCTAACCGCTTGGCTCAGGTCTTGTCCAACCTGCTCAACAACGCTGCCAAGTATACCGCCCAAGGTGGCCGAATTGTCCTCTCTGCCGAACGGCAGGGTAGTGAAGCGGTGGTGTCGGTCGAGGACAACGGACTCGGAATTCCTGCCGAGATGCTCGAACAGATTTTTGAGACCTTTGCTCAGATTGACCGTCCCCAGGAGAAGGGATACGCCGGACTTGGCATCGGCCTTTCGCTGGTCAAATCGCTCGTGGAATTGCACGACGGGAAGATTGAAGTTCGCAGCAAAGGTTTGGGCCACGGGAGTGTGTTCAGCGTCCGTCTACCGATCCTTGTCGAGCCCCAAGCTGAAGAACCGCGCCCTGCTCAGAACGACAATCCAACTACGGTCCGCACCAAACGAAAAGTGCTGATCGTGGACGACAATAAAGCGGCGGCAAAGATCTTGAGCATGATCGTCAAGATGCTTGGCAATGAGGTTCAAATAGCCCACGATGGACAAGAAGGGATTGAATTGGCCGCCGAGTTCTTGCCAGACGTGATCCTGATGGACATTGGAATGCCCAAGATGAACGGCTACGAAGCCGCCCGGCACATCCGCCAACAACCGTGGAGTCGTACAATGATGTTGGTCGCCCTGACGGGGTGGGGGCAAGAAGATGATAAGCAGAAAACGAAGGAAGCCGGTTTCGATCACCATTTGGTCAAACCTGCCGACCCTGCCGTTATTCAGGAGTTGCTGTCTTTGCCAGCAGGTAGCGGCGAATCCATCGAAGGTTCCCTCCCATGACGGAACGGCTACCAGCCGCCACAAATCTAACTTCCAGCTCCAAATCCACCAATCGCACTCCCAGCCACCGCCCAAGCTCACTGAGCCCGTTCCTGCACCCATCGTCCAGCCCTCCTAGAAACCTCGGTTGTGCCACTGGCAGGGGATTGCTAACATCTCGCCGCGCTGGTCGTTCCAGACATGGCAGAAAGAACCGAATCTAAGGAGTCAGTCTTCATGCGGCATCTTGCGCCCGCATGCATCGGGGGATTGTTGTTACTCGCCAGCCTTGGCTGCGCGAATCCCTATCGTATGCAGTTGGCGCAAGCGGAGCAGGAAAAACTGGCCATGAATCAGCAGTTCGAGCAACTGCAAGCCAGAGCCGGCACGCTGGATCAGGAAAACCAGGAAGTCAACCAACTGCTGGCCCAATCTCGCCAGCAAGTTCAGATCTTTCAAGAGCAGGCAGACGCCCTGCGTCAACAACTGGCCAGTGCCACGGATCAGGTAGAACGTTTCAAGGCGGATTCTTCGGTCAGTCAACAAAAGGCGGAGAACCTGGTCGCCTCGATGCGCCGTCGTGGCGGAGCCATCATTGCTCCGAATAACAGCCTCAGCACGGAACTCCCCCAGATCGAAGTGCCAGGCGTTCAGGTCCGGCGAGATGGAGACGTCATCCGGTTTGAGCTCCCTTCGGATCAGATCTTCGAAACCGGCGGGGTGCGTCTCAGACCGGGGGCAGATGTGTTGATGAAGCGTCTGGCAGATGATCTGCTGCGCAACTACCCGAACCAAAAGATCGGGATCGAAGGGCATACCGATAGCGATCCGGTTCGGCTGAGCCAGTATCCCAGCAACCACCATCTTTCGCTCGCTCAGGCCACCACGGTCTACGAGTTCTTATCGAACAGCAGTCGGTTGCAAGCACGGCAGATGCTGGTGGTAGGGCATGGCGGCAATCACCCTCTCTTTTCCAACGCCAGCCCCGCCGGAAAAGGGCGCAATCGCCGGATCGAAATCGTGGTTTATCCTGACCGCGTCCAATGAGCCCCTGTCAGCAGGTGGGGGTACAGCGTACAATTTGCCGGTGTGGCCGTGCGCAGGGGTTCTAACTCTCTGAACCTGAGTTGACGTCGCCAAAGAATCAAAGAGCTCTGGGTTCGGAATCTTGCAATCCAACCGCGTGGAGCTTTGCCGGACATTCAAAAATTCCAACACTCCGGATGCCTAGCGTTTGAAATATGATTGCCATCATTGACTATGGGATGGGAAACCTGCGGAGCGTGCAAAAGGGGTTCCAGAAGGTCGGAGCCGAGGTACTCATTACCAACCAGGCGGAGCAAATTGCCGCCGCTGACAAGGTGGTGCTGCCAGGCGTTGGAGCCTTTGAGGATGCCATGGCCGAACTTCGCAAACGCGAACTCGTGCAACCGATCCATGATGCCGTAGATTCTGGGAAACCGTTCCTGGGGATCTGCCTGGGACTTCAACTCCTGTTTGACAAGAGTTACGAAGGAGGCGAACACCAAGGTCTGGGCGTCGTTGCTGGCGAAGTGGTCCGCTTTGACCTCCCCAGCGAGTTCAAAGTGCCGCACATGGGCTGGAACCAACTCAAGTTCTCCGAGCCCTGTGCTCTGCTCACCGGGTTGGAGCAAGACACGCACGTCTACTTTGTGCACTCCTATTACGTGGTGCCGAAGGATCCCAGCGTGACCGCGACGGAGACCTCCTATCACCTGCCGTTCACGTCGATGATTGCCCGCGATAACCTTTTCGCCACGCAGTTTCATCCCGAGAAGAGCCAGGCAGATGGGCTTAAGATGCTCGCCAACTTTGCCGCGCTGTAGCCGCTCGAAAAGGTGCGGTTCATGACCGACTTTGCCCAACACGAACATCACGAGTTCATGACGGCTTCGAAAGAAGCGTTGGCGAACGCCAACCTGCAACTCGCCTTGGCTCGCTTGGGAGATACGTTGGGCGAGCGCAACAAGGAGGCATTTGCGGCGCTGGCCGGGTCGGACGAACTGCGGACTCGAGCCCGAGGGATCAAAGATGCCACGCTGGCCCATCTCGATGAGCACCTGGAAACGCTCGAAGCGAGCGTGATTCGTCGGGGCGGCAAGGTATACTCCTGCAGCCGATGGCCAAGACGCCTGCGGGTTGATCCTGGACATCGTGCGAGGGTATCAGGCCACGCGGATCGTCAAAAGCAAGTCCATGACGACCGAAGAGATTCACCTGAACACCGCGCTGGAATCCGCCGGCATGGATGTTGTCGAAACCGACTTCGGTGAGTACATCATCCAAGCCGCCCGGCAGCGTCCTTCGCACCTGGTGGCACCTGCGGTGCATCTCACCGTGGGCGAAGTGGCCGACATTCTCAGCAAAGATGCCGGCCGGCCCCTTCCAGTAGATGCTGGCGAACTCGCAGCCTACGCGCGAGAGACACTCAGGGCCCGGTTTGCCGAAGCCGAGGTTGGCATTACCGGCGCGAACTTCGCCATCGCCGAGACCGGCACCATCGTCCTGGTTTCCAACGAAGGCAACGCCCGACTCACGACCAGTCTGCCACGTGTTCATATTGCGGTGATGGGAATCGAGAAGGTCATCCCGCGCCTGGCCGACTTGCCGGTGTTCTTGAAAGTGCTTGCCAGGGCAGCCACCGGGCAGACCATGAGCGTCTACACATCGCTGGTCACCGGACCGCGACAGCCAGGGGAACTGGACGGCCCCGAACATTTCCATCTGGTGCTGCTTGATAATGGGCGCTCGAAGATCCTGGGCGGGCCGCTCCGCGAAAGCCTGTTCTGCATCCGATGCGGTGCCTGTTTGAATGCTTGTCCTGTCTATCGAAACGTCGGAGGGCATGCCTACGGTGGTGTGTATGCTGGGCCGATTGGGGCCGTGTTGACGCCGCTGTACGATGGCCTCACGGCCAACAGCCATCTGCCGCATGCTTCGAGCTTGTGCGGAGCTTGTCAGGCGGCCTGCCCTGTCAAGATTGCCATCCCGGACATGTTGGTCAAACTGCGCGAAGACCTCATTTCGACACCGTCCACGGCAGATCCCTCAGCCACGCCGCCGCAACAACAACAGGCCGGCAGTCGACGCGAGCGGATGGCTTACAAGTTTTGGGCCTGGTCGCTACGCCGCCCTTGGCGCTATCGGCTGAGTACCTGGTTGGCCACGCGGATTGTAGGACGTTGGTATCGCAAACGTCCCTGGCTGCACCGACTGCCTGGCAAGTTGCATGGCTGGACAGAACACCGTGATTTCCCGGCACCGGCACCCCGGCGGTTTCGAGACTGGTGGAATGAGTCGCAGAACGCCGCACCTGCCCAACCCTCCAGTTCCCCACCACCTTCTGCCGGGCCGAAGCCGTGAATCGCCAAGCCTTTTTCGAACAGATTCGCCAGGCTGCCGCTGAGGGGCGCAAGTACCGCGTCTCCGTGCCGGAGATCGACCCGCAGGCGGGCTACATTGGCGGTGGTGCCAAACCGGCCGAAACCCTCATCCAGCAAGTGATCGCCGTGGGAGGGCAAGGGCACATTGCCCCGGACTGGGAGTCCGCCCAGGCGTATGTCGCTGACCTGCTTACCGAGCATCAGGTGAAGAGTCTCTTGTGCTGGGAGCACTCAGTGCTGGACCGACTGAGGGTTCAGGAACTTGCCTCGTCGCGGGGGATTACCGTTTGGTCCCCTGCGGCACTCGCACCGCTCTCCCAAGACGAACAGCGCCGGACCATGGTGCAGTGCGACTTTGGCGTGACAAGCGTCAGTTGGGCCGTTGCCGAGACGGGCAGCATGGCACTTGCCGCCCAGGCCGAACAACCGCGCGTGGCGAGCCTGCTTCCCCCTGTCTATTTGACAGTGCTGACCCGGGATCAGATTGTGCCGGATCTATTTGACGTCTTTACCGAGCTTGGGCATCTTGGCCCCGACGGGCTTCCCAGCAACCTGGCGTTTGTGACGGGGCCCAGTAAGACCGGTGACATCGAATTGAAACTCACCACCGGTGTCCACGGACCTGGCATTTGGTACGTGCTGGTAATTGACGCGGCAGAGCCGTTACTCGGTTAGCCGAACAGTTCAAAAATCGGCGAACCATGATCCAGCACAGGCTGCGGACGGTTCTGTTTGTCCAGGATCCTGGCTTCGCCAATCCCTAGCCGATCGAAGATGGTGGCGGCGACATCGCCTGGCGTGTAGCCGCGCGTGATGGGCTGGCCTGCCTGTTTGTCGGTTTGTCCAATCACGGCACCCCGCTGGGTACCGGCTCCGGCAAAGAACAGACTTCCGGCCGCCCCCCAATGATCGCGACCGCCGCGCGCGTTAATCTTGGGCGTTCTTCCGAACTCGGTGAGCAGCACGACGAGCGTCCGGTCCAGCATTCCCCGTTCGTCCAGATCGGTTACCAGCGCGGCGAGTGCCTGGTCCACCCCGACCAGGTGATAGCCGCGGCGGCACATCTTGGAAATGTGCGGCTGCTTCTGCACCGGAGCACAGTGGTTGTCCCATAGGTTGCCGTAGTCCGGGTCGTATCCATAATCGACCATTACCCAGCGAGCCCCCGCTTCGACCAACCGCCGAGCCATCAGGCATCGACCGCCGATCTTCGTTTGCCCATATCGCTCCCGGACCGAAGGAGCCTCGGCCTGTACGTCAAAGGCATCTCGAACCGAAGGGTTGGTCAGCAAGTTGAGCGCAGACTCGTAGTGCCCGTCCATGGCTGAGAGTTGCTCAGCACCCGCCAATGCCTGATCGAACGTTGCGCGCAAACTCTGGCGAGATTGCAGTCGGGCAAGAGAAATCTCTTCAGGCAGAGCAAGCTCTTTGGGCGTGAGATCTTCGTCAGCCTCAGGGGGCGGATTGTCGTCTTTGGTGAACGTCCGGTAGTCGGTGACCTTTCGACCACCGATGCAGAAGGGAGCGTACTGCTGGCCGAGCCAACCACCGACGAACAAATTCAAATCGGCAGGGCGTGTGACCCCTGGCACGGCAATGTAACCCGGCAGTCCTTGGCGAGGTCCAAAGATGCGTGAGACCATTGAGCCGAGGTTTGGTTCATCGAACAGTTCGTTCCGCTTTACTCGCCGACCGCTGAGCGTGTAGGCCTGACTCGTCAGATGATCATTGCTGCCGTGCGAGTAACTACGCAGGACCGCGAATCGATCGGCAATTTCCGCCATCCTCGGCATACACTCTCCGAACTGCACGCCGGGGAGTCGCGTGTCAATAGCGTCGAGTTCACCGCGGATTTCGACCGGAGCATTCGGCTTGGGAGCGAAGGACTCCAGTTGTGTCACTCCCCCTCCCAGCCAAAGATAAATGACCGAGTCTGCCTTGGCAGCGGTGGCACCCCCTCGACACCCGGCAGCACTGCGTCTTGGGCGGTCGCACTGTTTGCCAAAGCCCCCAGTGGCAAGGTGGTTGCCGCCACGCTCAACGCCCCCACGCGCAGTGCGTCCCGCCTGGACAACAGCGGCATGGGTGAAAGTTGCGGGTGGTTGTGTGATGGCGGCATGATGGGCTCCGGCCAGGTTTTGACGGCCTGCCTGTCTAGCGAAGTTCGAGTTGATTGACGACCGGCTTGACTGTCTTCTGATGAGCGGCCACGGCTTGTTGAAGTTCCTCGATGACGTCCGCGTGATTCTTGGCAACGTCATATTTTTCCGATGGATCATGGTCGAGATGGAACAGCAGCGGCGGGTTATGTTCTTCGGCAGTTCGCTGGCCGTAACCGTCTTGCGTGGCCAGGTGCATCTTCCAGGGACCTCGCCGGACTGCCATCACCCGTTCGCCTCGGTAGAAGAAGTAGGTATCACGCTCGGCGGCTCCTTCACCTCGCTAGCCTGGTGTTAGATTTCACCCTCCGGGACAAATTTTTTCACCCGACAGGAGACCATGCCTACAACAAAGCATGCCGCAACAAAGACCGGTATTTTGATGAATGCCTTCAAATTCTATTTCTTTTCAGCTTTGTTTCCTTCAATCTCTTCTTCCACTCCCTCGTCTTTGGCTATTTTCTGCAAAGCTCTCTGAATTTGTTAAATTCTCTGTTGTACATAAGGGCAATACCCGTGGCAATCAGTTGTCCGTCGATGACACTTTCAAATTCATTTTTTCTAAAACCCTTAAGTCGGTACCGTCCATCTTCTGAAAGCAGGTACTCCAGGCTGATGTTACCAATAACAGGTGTGGTTCCCTCTGTGGTTTGGCTGCTTCCTTCAATATCTACGGCGCTACCCACCTGCACAATCAATCGGTCGTTGAAAGCTTCTTTCGAGCATTGATATCGGTTAATGTGCGATCCTGGGGGGCTTCTCCCTGGTGATCGGTGTAGCTGTCCAGACCGAAATTCAGGTCGAGTCCTGTTTTACCCACGAGTTTATCTGAAAAATTATTAAGCTGTCCGGACAGCACCTTGTTCACGTTGCCCCGTGCGACGGCTACCGCACCCTCCGCCACTTCCATCGCTGCCTGAGCCCGGAGAAACGGTTAAGCACCAGCAGGGAAAACACCTGCTTGTTCAGCTCACTTTCCTGGCTGTTCAACTGTTGCAGCCGGCCATACACGTCGCCACCAATCGACCCCTGCTCATCCTCAGGCATATCCAGTGCGAACGACAACTCGGGTTGCAGCAGTTGCCCATCTACATTCAGATAAACAAGGAAAGGAAGCTTCTGCTGGTATTTGTTAGCGAGGCCCGTGCTTTCACCCGAGGTTCTGATGGCCATCAAAGGAGCTGCCGACGTTTCCACTTTGTAAATGGCCCTCACATTTAATGAAGCGTCCAATGGATCGCCACGCCAGGTAATGGTGCTCTGTGGGGAAATCTCAAATCGTTTTTTTGACTAGGTTATAAAGGCTCGCTTCATAATGCCCACTGCTGATGGAATAAGTGCCCGAAAGTGTTGTCCGGCCATTTGGTTCAAGCCCCACTATCAAATCGCCAGTGCCGGACACCTGAAAATTATCACCGGTCTTCTCGTCAATAATAATTTTGAACATTTTTGCATTTTTGTCTACCGACAAACTAGTATTTACATCATAGCCAACTTGACTGGGCTGACGCTGCCTTGGTATCTCCCCTGGTCAGGATATCGTCGGGATTTTCTCTGTTGACGAAAAGCACTACGCCCTCTTTCCATCCCATCTACTTGCGATTCAGGCACTACAAAAGTGAAGTCTGTTCCTTCTTTGACGGCAAGGTTTCCTTTGATCACAGGCACCTTCAGGTTGCCCCCCACTATCAGGTCAGCATCCATTTTGACTTTTCCATAAAACAGTTCATTGTCCTTGTTGGATGCATTAATCGGTTGGAAGTTCTTTGCCTCCACTGTAAAGTCAAACGTAGGATTGGTCAAGTTTTCTGTCAATACCTTCCCATCGAGCCGAAAGGCATTTCATCATTGTCAACGAT